>JBGRQE010000113.1:0-10140 GCA_041725955.1 Bacteroidales bacterium | reverse complement strand
ATTTTTCTCATTTCTTTTTTGTGCAAATCTATACTGCACTAAAAAAGTAATCAAGATGTGCTACGCCGAAGGCTTACGTTTGGAAGGTCATCCGTATTCTTTTTCACTATGCAATAGTTGCCGAGTAGCAGGTGGCATTTGTCAAGTTGTTTCGCTGCCTGAGCTTTAATGTTCCGTTTACTCAAGGTGGAACCCGAATAATCCTGATCAATGATTTCCCAGGCTTTCACAAATTTGTTGATCTGTTCCAATAATGCCTCAAAAGCAGCTTTTAAGACTGGAATTGCATCTATTTTATCTTTGTTTGCAAGATAAAAATCCTCTAATCTCCTAATCATTTCGCGATGATTGATATAAATACGTCTCATACAAAAATGTTTTGCGAATGTCTTTCTTTGTTAATCCTGACATTCATGTTATTGTTTATTGTTGTTTGTAAGCTGAGAATCTGAGTGATTCACCAGCCTGATATTTTGCTTTATTGAATGAACTGCTTCATTATCAGTTCTAATACTGCTGTTTTTTTGTTCGTTCTATTTGATTTTTGGATTGCTCTCTTTCATTCCCGGAGCTCTCTCTTCCATTTTTTGATTGCTCTCTTTGATTCCCGGAGCTCTCTCTTCCATTTTTTGATTGCTCTCTTTCATTCCCGGAGCTCTCTCTTCCGTTTTTTGATTGCTCTCTTTCATTCCCGGAGCTCTCTCTTCCGTTTTTTGACTGCTCTCTTTCATTCCCGGAGTTCTCTCTTCCATTTTTTGATTGCTCTCTTTCATTCCCGGAGCTCTCTCTTCCGTTTTTTGATTGCTCTCTTTGATTCCTGGAGCTCTCTCTTTCGTTTTTTGACTGCTCTCTTTCATTCCCGGAGCTCTCTCTTCCGTTTTTTGATTGCTCTCTTTCGTTTCCGGTAGCTCTCTGTTCTGTTTTTTGAATGTTCTCTTTGATTTTTGGCTAAGTGGTTTTTTCATCATCCTCTCCCTATCTATTAGGTTTGACTTTCATGTAAATAATTTGTTCTTTTAATGCTTTGAGAAAATGTCCGGGAGGCTTTCAAATTGTCTTCAAATTAAACATGTTGATATACAACAAACTTTAATTTACTTAAAGGCACTCCCGGAACTTCCTTTCATCTCATACTGAGATGTTTTTCACTAATTTTCTTTTTTAGTCAGTTAAAAAAAATTACCGCATGCAGACATACCCATAGCATGGGCCATGTCAGTAGTTTGCTCTTATTCCTCGCGTAAGTATACAGGAGTTCCAAGCAAACTGAGTGTTATAAAAAGTTTGTTGATTGTTGCGATTCAAGGACATGAATCACTCCCCATTATTGGGGCAAATATCCGGCCGAAGCCTGTTTAATTTAAAGACAGTTCAAGGATAAGTATAATAGCTGATAATTCCAAGAACATTTTTAGACTTGTATGTTAAAAATAGTGAAGGGTAATATGTTAAGGGATAATTGTGAATGGTGAATTACGAGAAGGAGGAATGGAGGAATGGAACACGGATGAAGCCGCAAGCCGCAAGCCGCAAGCCGCAAGCCGCAAGCCGCTCAAAACACCAGACCATCGCAGACGTTGTAGAGATAATTCATGAATTATCTCGCTTTGATCGCCATACTTTCACAAAAGCTGTCTTCGCGAGAGAACGATAGTGAACGCGGCGATCTGTCTAGTTACCTACCGTAGCTCATTAGAAAGGTCTGTAATCCCGGAGGAAGGGGTAGGGTATTAAAAAAACACCATTCAACGACGGTGAGTATTCGAACAGATCGCCACTTCCGCTGCGCTTCATCGCGATGACAGTTTTGATTGAGAGCCCGTGAGAATTCGTTGCATTCGTTAAATCCGCGTTCTATTAATCCTCTAGGAGAGGGAATTGCGCTGCGATTAAAAGAATGGAGGTGTCGAATGGTTTGTCTCTTTTGCAAAATAGTGGCGATCCTTTTCCTTGAGGAGAAGGTACTTCCTTTAAGGAAGGGGATGAGGTAGATAAGCAGACAGACTTTTAAACAGCGTTAATCATAAGTATCATAAAAATCAGTGTCTAATTTCCATCCCGCAGGGATCATCCGCGTTCTATTAAACAATAAACCCCAGGCAAACACCCAGGGCTCATTTTTATCATCTGATTGCTGACTGCTGACAGCTGATAGCTTTTTAATCAACGCTCCAAGCTCCGACAATTCACAAACCTATCTAAAATCGTCTATATACACGAACATACATCCCCACATTATCCTTTAACAACTCGCCCTTATCAACAGCGCAAGCCACATCAATACGGAATGGAAGTTTTTTGGTTGGAAGGGTAACTTCTGCCAAAGCTGATACCTGGTTTAAACCTGAGTTCTCGCTTACCAATGGAATGGCATAAGTTCCATAGTTTTTACTATAGGTAAAATAGGTTTTGTAAGGAATACCTGCAATCATCCCTCTCACCCCTATGTGTACAGCTTTGAAACGATTGTTAAGAACTACTGTCTGTCCATCTATCTTACCAGTAATGAAAAGAGGTGAACCGAATGTTCTTCCGTAATGGGTCCAACCTGATTTATACTCACCATGGTTAAAGTAATTATCTAAACCTCGGTTTTTCACGCCATCAACCATTCCATGCGCATTACCTGATTGATCCGTAGTATGATAAAACTCCACTAAAGCTGATTGAATCAAAGCATTCTCATTCTTCTTGTTTTTGTAATACAGGCCATACAAACCATCGGGTCTGTTTTCTGATTTTCTTCCTGATCCGTCATCAAACACAGAACGGAAATAGGCTTGCAGGCTGAAATCGTCGGTATTGTAGTAAGCATCTAGGTAATAGCTACCAATGTGGTTGCCCAGGCGGTAGGAGTCGTTGCCAAATGCACCTTCTTTATCGCCGGCACCGGTAAATACTTTCCAGTATTTGTTTAATGACATGGAAATTTTACCATGCTCAGGATGATCGCCCGACCACATGGCTACGTGCTCAAGACCACCACTTACACTGAACTTAGCATCTTTAAAAAGTCGCACGAACAGGTTCTTGCGGTGAATGAGTGCATTGTCGATGTATCGGTTGTCCATGGTGATTCCATCTGATAACATCCCTTTAAAGGAAACAATGCCTTCAAGGAAAGGAACATCGGTCCAGTTGGGTACAGAAATCTCATATTTAGGGTAGGAGCGTGCATTGTTGGCATAGAGTATATTGCCATTGGTTGATGACAAACCATCAAAGGCAATGGCATCGGCCTTTTGCCCCAGGTAGAAACGGAACATTTTCCATTTAAAGCCAGTGTACAGGTTGTCGATAATGAATTTTGTATCATCGCCTGTATAGGCCGCAGCACTGGCTTCCCACATAAAGTCAATGCCTTGTGTTTTTTCCTTATTGAAATCCATGCCCAGGGAAAAATCACCCATCACATATGATTTGTTAGGCACCAAACCACGCTTGTTGGATTGCAACCAAAACGGAACTTCACTTTCAGTTCCAACAGAGGTAGACAAACCAACCTCGTACTTCACTTTCTTTTGTCCATTGGCCAAGCCAACACAGCTTATCAATAGGATCAGTAGTAAGCTTTTTAATTTCATTGTTTAAGTTTTATAATATTATTTTAATATAATGTGGGGTGTAGAACCAGTTTATAATAACGCCAAAGTTAATGGTATATTATATAAAATGATATTTTCCGGGCAAAGATAGTTAAATAGAACACGGATGACACGAATGCAACGAATTATCACGGATGAAAAATGCGGTTAGCGATCAGCGGTCGGCATTCAGCATTCAGCCGCAAGCTTATTCAAAACACCATACCGTCGCACCCGCTGTCTTTGACCGCCATAGCGTACTACCTCACCCTTTTCCGACCCATCGGAACTATCCTTCAGGAGAGGGAATTGTGCTACAATTAAAAGAATGGTGGTTTTGATTGGTTTGTCACTTTTGCAAAATTGTGGCGATCCTTCTCCTTGAGGAGAAGGTACTTACTGGAAGTAAGTGGATGAGGTAGATATAATTGACTTAGTCCCGAATAACTCGGGATCACTTAAAGTGATACCCTCAGCTTAGCAGCGGTTGATCTGATGCTCTCACTCCAAGTGAGGGTATCAATTATTTGAAGCACTTTTCAACAACGGTAAGTATTCGAACAGATCGCCACTTCCGATGCACTCCATCGCGACCCCGAATTCGGGGGCAACTCTTGAAAGTCCGCGTGAATTCGTTGCATTCGTTAAATCCGCGTTCTATTAAACAACAGACCCCAGACATTCACACGCCCGGGGTCCATTAATATATTTATTAGCGATGCTATTTACTCGTAATCTCTTCTTTTTTCAGTACCATCTTCGCCTTATCAGCTCTAACTACGGACTTAAGGTATTTTCTTAAATCCTCAAATCTCTCGGCAGGATAGTTAAACTGGCGGTACTCAATCTTTCTCACATAGGTAATCAACTTACCATCTTTAATCACTTTGCTCTCATATTTTCCAAAGTCCGATTCCAGAGTTTTGTTCTGAGGCAGGCTCTCAATGGAGTATCCATCAGGAATGGTAAATTGAATGCTGTCGCAATCGTAATATTCTCTCTTTTTACAGATATTGGCTTTGCGTTCTTTCGTTTTTTTAGGGATATAGGAATCCTTATTCATTAAATTAAGAGGAATGAACAAGCGATCGCCCGATTTGGAAGCGTAGTTTCTAACGGCAAGCTTTAGTTTAAGCTCGGCTGTTGGAATTCGGCTCTTGTTTTCGCTTAGTGCTATTTCATTGATTTTGAAATCAGGCAGGTTAATATCATCATATAGCTCTTTCTTCTGATCTTCCTGGTTAATTCTGAACAGACCGGCTACTGTTTCCTGTTGCAGGCCTTTGTAGGTGGTGCTAACATCAGCCTCGGCGTTGCCATCGGTGGTAACGGTAACCTTAGCAGTTCTCAACTGTGTGTTGTCATCAATGGAGTAGGATGGGGTTTGGAAAAGTTTTCCGCCCTTTTCTGTAATTGCCAGTACCTTTCTGTTGTCGGTAAAAGAACCAAGGAAACCACAAGGCTTGAATTTGCTGGTACACTCCAACCAAACTGTATCTTGCTGAAGGGGTACCATTAGAATGATATGGTTTGCAAAATCGTGAACAAAGGTGGTGTCGGTTGTAGCTACATTCGAACCCGCATTCACAATTGAATAGTAGGAAGGAATATCAACAACCTTTAGTATTGCGTTCATGTAGTTGGCAAGAGCCTTACAGTCACCATAGCCTTTGTCGTGTACAAACTGTGCTTTAAAAGGTTGAAAACCACCAATTCCTACCTGAATACTAACATATCTTGTTTTGTTCTGAAGATATTCATACAGTGTTTTTACTTTCTCATAGTCAGTCTTGCAATCTTTTACCATATCCTTTATTTCAGCCAAACTGCTTTCATCCAAAATATCTCTGTCCTTGTTTAAAGCAACCATCCAATTACCGAAATCTTGCCAGCTGGCCATGCTTCCGTCCGAATTGTCCATTCTGAATCGTTTGGAAACCAGTCGAACCCTTGGAAATACTTTTGAGAAGTGAGGTGCGAATGGTTCTTTAATGATAGCCTTCAGGTTCTTCTCCTGCCACACATAGCAAGTTTCATTGTCCTGATCTGTAATTTGAGGCTCCCCCTTAAAATTGTATGCCTTATAAACCATGTCTATGTTTTTCGATGCATACACTTTAAAATTACTTTCCTGAATGGCAAGTTTGTATCCTTTGTACGGACTCCAGCCACCAGGGTGTATATAACTGTTTCTGTTCTTTTTATATGAATATACAATGGTATAAGGGTAGTTTTTCTGCACTGGCTTGTAATGTTTCACACGATCGTCGGAGTAAAGGTTACCTCCCGATGCACTGTAGTCTTCAATATCAGAAGATTTTACTCTTTCAATTAATTTACCGGTGGCATCATAAATGGCAATTTTCAAATCGCTAATAGAGGAGTGCTTATCGTAGCCTAGTGTAACATTGGCATATCCATCTCCTTTTGAATTCATAATTGTAATGGCGCACTTTTTTTCTATTTTAAGATCCGATGAAGATTTAATTTTCAGGATCTCATTATCGTAACGAACAATTGCATTTGCATTCTTCAACAACTCTATGGGAACATCAGTAAGCGGATAAACCGGATCCTTTTTGGCAAAGGAATTGACCGATACCAATATTAATATTAGCAGTAGGGTGTGTTTTAGCATGATATGGTATTTATTTGGAATGATAAGGAAAAGCACAGCCAATGATATCAAGGGCTGTGCTTTTAAGTGTTATGATTTTTTTAGAACCAGCATTTCACCGTTCTTGGCTACAATCAGATTGTAAAATTCCTTTAAGAATGGGTACTCATTATATTGGAATTGTCTTTTGTTGATTTTCATTCTGCACATGATCGTTACTTTCGATCCCAGTTGATTTACTGTGTACATGAAAGAAGCCGAGTTCTCAGGAAGAGCTATCTTAGCTGGTTTAGGAATGCTTTCAAGCGTATAGCCTTCCGGCAGATTTAATTCCAGCATGTAGGTTCTGTCAATCGGATACCCGTAGTCAACAGGATATTTTCTCTCCTCCAGGGTAAATGGGTTAGATTCTGTTCTGTCAAACAAAATTGGATTCAGATAGATCAGGTCGTTTCCCATATCTGTCTCTTCTTCCATTTCAATATCAAGAGAAGTGGTAATTGATTTTTCAGTTTCTTTTAGATTTTGAATATCTACACTTTCAATGTTCACGCTTTCGTAATCATCGCTTAAATTTTTAATGATTTCATCTTCAGAAAGCCCCTCCATTTTATTTCTAAAATTTAATGCAGCAGATCCGTTGAAAGCCAGTTTCATATTACCTGAAATGACTCCGTCTTCAGATAGGTTCATTTTGGCAATGGCAATAGATTTGGAGATATTTTTCGCCTCAATATCTATAAAGTAAGATCCGGACTCGCTAATCACACGACCTCTATCGTTGATACAACGTAGTGGCAACAGGTTACAAGGGCAGTTTGGATTGGTGGCATCCATTAAAATGGGTGCTCTGTCCAGTTCACAACGTGTAATTACATAGTTGAACTTACTCAGACTTGGTGAAACAAGATTCAATACACCATTGTTTCGGGTACTAAGAATAACAGGATCTGCTTTCAAGCCAAGTTTTCTAAGCAATACAACCAGCATTAGGTTGATATCTGCAGCGTTTCCTTTTTTATCTTTAAAAGCACTTCTCAAGGTATTTGTAGTGAATTTGCTATTGTATTCATCCCATTTCATGTGCTTTTTAATGAAGTCGAATGCCGCCATCATTTTCTCCTGATCGGTGCTGGCTTTGGCATTAATTTCTTCTACTATATCTTTCAGGTAAGCTCCACCTTTAAGCTGAGTGCCAAAGTACTCATTTTTAAGTAAGGATTTGTTAATCTTATCCCAGGTACCTGTTTTATCATGATATACACCATTAAGTCCTTTTACACCGGCCAATTCAAACTCTATGGCCGATTTGTAATTTTTGCTTGTTGTTGTAAATGGCTCTTTCTTAAATGATGGTGCATCTTTTACTACCCATCTGTATTTGCTAATGGAATAACTAATATCTGATCCAATACTTCCAGTTGCAAAATTTTGTTCTGCCGCATGGAAAGGCAGATATCCTTTTGCCTGCTTCTTATAGTCAAAGTATTCAGGTAGGTTGATGCGATATTCACTCCATACTACAGGAATATCTTTTTGGAAATACCATGGTCTTAAGTTCCAGGCAAAATCGGTACTGATTTCATAGGTGAATTCTACTACAGATCCTGGTTTTACTTTAGGCAGGGTAAGTTTATAGGTGAAATAATTATCGGCGGTCTTTTCAAGAATTCGATCTTTAGAGCTCAGCTTGGTTTTTACAATTTTACCATTTTCAAGGTTGTAAGTACAGGCCTTTACCATGGATACATTTTGTCTTGTTTTATTATATCCAAACTCAAGTGTAGAGTAATCCAGGCCTTCATCTTTTAGGATTTTGATTCTTACAATACGGGTGAAAACGAATTTAAAATTCCCTTCTACTTTGTCAAATGGAATGTCGTATCGACCAAAATCACACAAGTAGACTGCTGCGGCAGTTGTGTCTTGATCATAAGAAGTCATTTTAAGTTCTTCCAGGCTAACCTTTCCAAACTTAATAGGGTCTTTGATAGCAAATGCGTTGCTAATTGTGCATGTTGCTAAAAAAATCAACAAAATTGCTGATTTAAACGTAGGTAGTTTCATAGTTCATGTAGATTTAGAATAATGACATAAGATAGGAAATCATATAACAAGAATGATTCTATATTGATAAGCTAAAATGTGTCGTAATTCTATCTCTAATGTCTGTATTTTATCTAATTAACATGAAATATGATGGAGTAAGAGCTATTTTTTTTCTTCAAGCTGGCAGTGACATTTGAAATATTTCTTCATGTTTTGCTCTTTAAGATAGTTAAGAATGTTCTTTCCATATCTTGTAAAATAGCAATGCTCTTTCAGAAAATCGAAGTTTTGAAAGCACCATTCAATATGTGGAATTTCCTTATCAGTTATTGTTTCCAATTCCTCTTTCAGGTTGAAACTTCTCTTTTCATAATCTTCAAATGTGAGGTGAAACATATCAGCATCGCACAAGATTCTTTGAAGTTCGTTTTTTGGTTTTTGAGGGTATTTCGTGGCTAAAATACAGTCTTGCACTTTGGCAATCTGTTTGGCCGGGTACTGTAAATCATTCAGGAAGTTCTTTGCAATATCGGCACTTACCTGTTCGTGTCCAAAGTAGGTGGATATATGTCCGGCATCATGAAACCAGGCAGATATAATTACAACTTCGGTATCGGCTGAGTTTAAACCTGTTTTTTGAGCTAATAGCTTACAGGCATCTACAACCTCACGAGTATGTTTCAAATTGTGATAGCACAATTCATCGGGCAACTCACAAAGCAATTCACTAACGAACTCTTCAACTCTTGATATGTAATTTTCTCTTGTAAACATTTAAATTCTTAATACTGCAAAGAAAGCAAGTATACTTGAAAGCAAAAATTCAATATTTGTAAAAGATGTTATTCTTTGTTAATTGAACAAGTCCAAAAAAAAAACACCATTCCCTATTGAAACGGTATTTTTTCTGAATTGTTATGCTTATTTAATATTGATTCTTATTTCACATCTGTAAGGATATCGTTTAAGAATTGGTTTAGAGGACGAAGTGCGGTAAAAGATTCCTCAATTTCTTTTGAAAATTTATCGGATAATACCGTATCATCATCTACAGTTTTGCTTACTGCATAGTGTTTGTGATTCAAAAGGTGAATGTATTCGAAATCTTTCGGAAATCCCCTTGGTGCCGTT
Source organism: Bacteroidales bacterium (assembly GCA_041725955.1). Lineage (GTDB taxonomy): Bacteria > Bacteroidota > Bacteroidia > Bacteroidales > JBGRPZ01 > JBGRPZ01. The sequence continues at coordinate 759 of JBGRQE010000113.1, read as the reverse complement.
TTTAGTTTTTCTCCAAACAGCTCGGTATAATGAGCCTTAAATACGGGGGCTTCAATAATTTTTATAAAATCATCAGGGTGTTCAAATATTTCTTGTCGAATGGCTTTCAAAACATTAGATTCAGGCATGTAGCAACCACCTCCTAAAAAGCATTGCTCAGGTTCAATGTGAATGTAGTAGCCACCAAACCTGCTTTTTCTGCCACTCTTGGCCAGGAAAGCACCAAAGTTGGTTTTGTATGGTCTTTTGTCCTGCGAGAATCTCACATCTCTAAAAATTCTGAATATGCAATCTTTTGCCTGCAGTCCGCTAATGTCTGGATCAATTTGCTTGATCTGCTCAATGCAAACTTCAACAAAAAGCTCAAAGTCCTTTTTTGCCTGCTGATATTTATTCTTGTTGGCCTGAAACCACTCTTTGTTATTGTTTTCTCTTAGTTCTAAAAGAAAATCATATACAGATGTAAGTATCATTTGTTCTGTTTTAGTATAGGTTTATAAATAAGTTGATTCAAGGTGAATAGACCTTTTGCATTCTAAGATATTGTGATTTGTAGTTAGAATCGAAACTGCTATGAATTTTAATTCTCGTTAATCACAAATATAACACAAATACACACTAATAATAGTGAGCTAAGCGACAGCGTCGATAGATTGCAGAAGGACCAATTCATATAGCAGCACCCATAATGATCTTGCTAATTTTAAAGGCCTGAAAGGCCGTAAGCAATAGCAACGGGCAACGCCCGTTGTTGATGAA
>JBGRQE010000112.1:0-27425 GCA_041725955.1 Bacteroidales bacterium | reverse complement strand
GTCACCCGCGACACCCTTGCCCATCACTAGTACTTCCTTCCACATAGGCGTACAGGAGATTTACACTCCCTTGCACAAGTACATGCCCGACACACCAATGCCGAAACACCTACGGTGTATAATTATAAGCAGGAAATGGCTTTTAGGTTTATCGCGTAGCGATTGTGGCATTGTAGAAAAATGATTCCAGGACTAATAAGTACCGCGTAGCGGTTACGGAGTTGCAATGTGAAAGGGTGTTTAACAAGTGTCAGCAAATTGTCGCCACCTCGTTATTCAGCTTAGATGTATTTGCAAATAAGACCGCGGTGCGCTGCACCTTACTAAGAAAAGCAAACACACAAGGAATAAACTTTACTTTGTGCCTTCGTGTCTTCGTGTTCTGCAAATCCTTCGTGTTAATTCGTGGACTCCAAAAAAAAAATTCCAAAAAAAATTACCCGTATCTCAAAATCCGATGTCATAGAGGTAGACAAAACAAATTTTAAAAAACTGTTGCTGTCAGAAATATAGCTTTATGGGGCTCCGGGAAAAAAAACAAAAAAAGTCCAAAAATGCGACACCCTAAAACGGCACCCTGTTGTTATATCTAGCAAACACAATTTTTAGAAATGGACAAAATACATTTCAAAAGCTCTAATGCTGGCAGAAATATAGCTATTTGAAAAGATTCTATGTGAAAGCTGAAGAGGTTTATAAGTATCAATAATAGAGAGGTATATGGGGTTTTAACAGGTGTATTCTACCGAATAAATCTCTTACTCTTGAAAAAAAAATGAAAAATAGTTGATCGTTCTTGTAATTCCCTCAAGCAATTCTGTTGTAATAGTAAGAGAAATTTTAAGATAAGATATTTTTTAACAGCCCATTGGGCACAAAACAAACTCAGTATGATTAAAGAGATCAAAAAGTCAGTATTCACAACAACACAAAGTTTAACCCTTGGCACAAGAGTAAATGGTTTAATTGTAGAACCTATAGTAGAAACCTACAATTTGGGAGTGGAAAAGGGTAAAGTTGAAACGGATATCAGGATACTGGACGACAGCCTTTCCAGAAGTCCGTCAAGTGATTATACACAGCGGCTAAAAGCGGCTGATGACAAATGCGATAATATTGTCCGGTTCTTAACGAATTATTCCAAATGTTTTTCCTATCATCCTGCACCTGAAAAGCAAGATGCAGGAATGCTTCTATACAAAGTCATCAAGCAACACATTCCAGACATTAACAATTTGGGGTATGTGAATGAAATGGCAAAAATTACTGCTCTTGGAACAGAGCTGCAGGAAGAGAAATACAAAACTGCTGCTCAAACCCTGAATATTACTTATGAAATTCAATACATGATTGACAGCAAAAACGCCTTTGAAAAGCTTTATGTAGAGAAAAATGTGATTGAAAAGGATAAGGCTGATACATTAAGTACTACTGTTGCTGCGAAAAATTTATTGGAATCCTTAGAGGATATAATTGAGAAATTAAATGCCAACCTATTGCTGAATCCAAGTTCGGAACTGAAGGAATTGGCAACATCTCTTAACAGTGTTATTGATTCTGTAACCAAAGCAAGCAAATAAGCTCCATCCGGCTTCGGATGAAGGTTTTTGGAAGCTTGAAAGCTCCATCCGGCTTCGGATGGAGGTTTCTGGAAGCTTTGAAGCTCCATCCGGCTTCGGATGAAGGTTTTTGGAAGCTTTGAAGCTCCATCCGGTTTCGGATGGAGGTTTCTGGAAGCTTTAAAGCTCCATCCGGTCTCGGATGAAGGTTTCTGGAAGCTTTAAAGCTCCATCCGGTCTCGGATGAAACCTTCAAGAAACTTATCAGACTCATAAGCACGATTTAGACAAATTGATGAGTAAAATCCTTTACAGGAAAACAAAGGCAATGACACTCTCCAATATTAAATGGAAGATCAAAATGAACAAACAATTACTAACCATTCCCCTCACCATCTGCCTATGCCTCTGCACCATTTTTGCACAGGCACAGCAGCTACAGACAAGGCAAGACAGCTTGCTAAAAAAGAAGAAATCCGCATTAAGCACTACCAAATCAGCCTCGGGAGGAAGTGGTACGCAGGGCAGTTCAGGTTTGGCCCCGGTCTCCATGCCCATAATGCCATCGCCAACGGCGGCCTCGCTGGTGCGCAATGCTACTGCAAGCCCCAACCTCTATACCGGTGCTGTGAATGTGAGCATACCCTTGTACACACTGCCTGCACAGGGCATGAGCATTCCCATTGGGCTGGTGTACCAGAGCAATGGGGTGAAAGTGAACGAGAAAAACGGTCCCCTTGGCATGAGCTGGAATTTGCAGGGTGGAGGTGCTGTTGCACGTATTGTTCGGGGGTATCCTGATGAGTTTAAAGGGGAACTGAAAAGAAGAATATGGACCTCGAAACATACCAGGAAGCAAAAAGATGATATTGATGTTTTTGGCTTTTGGCACAACAATCTCCCAACGGATTACAATGAGAACCAAAAAAGCTTTGAGAAGATCTTGAAAAAGGTAAATGGCAAAGGTGACGAAGTTTGGGATACTGAACCCGACAAGTACCTTTTTAGTGCGCCAGGCCTGTCGGGAAGTTTTTACCTGCCCGATAGAGCCGGCAAACCCATTGTGCATTGCGATGCAGATATTGACATCCAAACCTATATCACCAAGGGACAATTGAAAGGCTTTGTAATTACCACCTCTTCAGGTGCATGTTATGAGTTTGGTATGTACGACCAGTATTTGGAGAAGCAGATCTTCAGCACAGAAAGCACCATTTCCGAGGCACGAAACAAGCGGGTAAAAGATTTGATTTACAGTGCAGACTGGAAGTATGAACCTCATGTTTATATGGATAGCTGGATGGAGGAAGATGATGCCTTTACATCTACCTGGTACCTGAAAAGAATCATATTGCCATTTAATGCCGATGTTGTGACATACTCATATGAGACAGACAATGACAGAGTGGATACACAGGCAAGAACAATGGATGTTGTTTTGGATAACGCACTAAACTATTATGAGTTTGTTGATGGAGGAAAAAATATATCCGTAAGCAGGGTTCCAGAGGACATGGATCATTTGTTGCAAGTTTTTACATCGAAGCAAACCACGGTAAAAATATTTGAACCTAAACGGTTAACAGCAATTGCTTGTAGTTCAGGGAAAGCAGTTTTTGAATATTCACCAGAAGAATCCAACAAGCGAATTACAGAATTGCTACTGTACGGCAAGGACAGGAAATCCATATTGAAGAAATTCGATTTAGAATACAATGCCAGTAAATCTAAAATAACATCACCGTCGAATGTACTTCTTGACGATCGCCCTGTGTACAGAAGAAGTACCTCTATGAAGCCCATAGAAAGTTCTGACAACAACTCCAATGAGAATGCAGAAGATGTTCATGTTGATGTAAGAACGAGGTATTTCTTATGCAATATTAAAGAATTGGACAGGTTTGCTACGGATACCCTAAGCTTGTTTTCCTTTGAATATCACAAACCGGAATTCTTGCCTGAGATCAATTCCCAAATGCAGAATCACCTGGGATACTATATCAATTATTCAAGCTTTCAGTCCTTTTTCGCTATTGGAGATCAGCCCAATTATTATTCGCTTTTAGCAATTGAAAAAGAAAGAAGAAGTAACAGAGGAAATTCAGCAGGATATCAGGATGAACATGCCCTTCGCGACACTACCATAACCAACGGAATTTTAGTTGGCATGCAAAATGCCACAGGTGCACATACCCGTTTTGTTTACGATGCCACATATGAAGGGGCAATTTTGAAACGTTCCATTGTGAAGGATGGAAAAAAGAGAATCAACCAGGTAAACTATAGCTACAAAGGCAAAACAGCGCCTTACGGGAATACTGCCAATATCTATCCAATAGGAGAATTCAAATTTGGATTGAGTCCCTGGGGAAGAACAGAACAGCTTTTTACACAAGGGGCAACATTTGGTTACAATAATGCAATAGTAGAAAACGCAGGCACGAAGACCAGTATGTATTTTACAAGTGCCCGGCATTACAACAACAAACTGCAAGGTGCCACTTTTCTAAAAGAAGAGTTTGAAAGTGTATTTATAGATTGGAACGATCCTGATCAAAATAAACGTATTCAAAATAACTATAAAGATATCGGGTATTTTCTTCATGTTATCCAAAAGACATATCCGGTCATATATGAAGGAGTCCTGGAGTATTGGGTTGATACAGGAGGAGATCCTGAAGAAACAAGTTCCCTGGAATTTCTAAAATTTTATTTGCACCATATCAATCAAGTACGTCCTAAAGGTTTCTTCAATTGTAAGATCAACTATAAGGAGAAATTGGTGACTCAGTTTCAAGCTAATGTTGGCAAACCCACAGAAAGAGATCAGCTAAGAGGAAGAATCCTTCGCAAGGAAAGCTACAACTTAAAAGGAAAACTGTCTGTTCTTGAGGAATATAAATATTCGATTGTTGAACTTGAAAGCTATAATGCCAAAAAGCAGCCTTTGGTTGTGTCGGAATCATATGTTGAAGCCGACGATGCCAAGTACATAGTTCCTTACCGCATAGACTATCAGACTTTGCGTTTGAACAAGGTAAAAAGCACCAGCTATGTTACCGAAAAGGACAAGGTGGAGAAAGAGTCGGGGATAGAACGCTATTCTAACATTCATATGCTCTTGCCGGAAGTAAGCTGGGAAAAGAATCTAAATACCGGGGAAGTTTGGAAAACCGAAGCTTCCTACCTGGTATTTCGGGGGCGAAAATCAGGAGGCACAAAAAGCACAGCCAAAGATGAAATCATTGAAGATGACAAGGATGATACAGGGGGACAAACGGGAGGAAGCTATCCTGTCTATGATACATATCCATGGTACAGCACACAGAAGCAGGAGGTGTTTAAAAATGGCAAACAGTTATCGGGCAGCCAGGTGATCTTCGATGAAAATACCCGTTTGCCAAAGGAGTTGAAGAGCTGGATCAATAATGAATATGAAACCATGCTTACCTACGACAAGTTTGATAGCAAGGGGAGGATTCTGCAGGCACATGGCAGAGATGGCATACCAACAGCCTATCGTTACAAGGATGGCTTTTTGGAGCTAAGTGTACAAAATGCCACATATGATGATATTCGAAATGGCAAACCCGATGATTTGAGAGAGAAGCTGAACAAGTCGGTGATTTCATCGGCCAATTATTCGCCCCAGGGATTCATAACCGATCAAACCGATGCCAATGGCTACAAGGCACATTTTGAATATGACAGCTTTGGGCGACTGCACATGCTGCGCGATCATGATAAAAACCTGGTGAAAGCCTACGAGTACCAGTATGGAAAAGTGGGGCAGGAAACCACCAGTTCCGAAAGGCTTGGCATTGGACAAATGGTGATTGGTGAAACCTTTGTGGTGGGTGGCTATACCGCTTCCAAAACCGAAGGACTGTCATCGGCAGGGAAAAACTTCATTGCCAGCTATGGATTCAAAAAGGAAGGAGCACGTTTGAGCGACAAAAACAATCCTGAGATTGCATCAGCCAGCATAGAATACCAGGATGCCCTGGGCAGAAGAGTGCAGCAACTGGCCTTAAATGTTTTGCCGCAGCAATACAGCTTGCTGCAATCTTTCCAGTACGATAGCCTGGGTCGACAACCAGTTCAATACAGAAGTTTGCCCCTATTGAGCGATTCCAAATACAAGAAGAATTGGGAGGAATTGCTGAAGGAGAAGTATGGCAATGCCTACAAGGCAGAGAGCAGCTTCGATGCCTTTAACAGGGTAGACAAACAGGGAAAATTCGGAGAAGATTATTCCCTGAAAAAGCGTCCAACCCGCAGCCATTATAAGATGAATGAAAGAAGCATATCATCCTGGGAAGTAGATCTAAACTCTGAAAACTTCATCAAAAAAACATACGAGAAAGGCACACTGTTTAAAACAGCTGTTTACTACGAAGGCATTACCAATATAGTCTATAAAAACATGGCCGGACAGGTGGTGAGAAAGGCTGCGGTATCGTCATACAGCACTGGAGATCCGACTCAAGCTTCCTCATTGATTACCGACTATGTGTATGACGATTACGGAAACCTTAGGGCCATTGTTCCGCCTCAGGCAAAGGGAGACATCAGCAAAAGCAATTACGTGTACAAGTTTCTTTACGACAAGCGCAATCGCCTGGTGAAAAAGGAAATCCCCGGGGCTGGAAGCATCACAATGGAGTATGACGATCTGGACAGATTGATACATGAAACGGATGCCAAAGGAGTGACCACTTACATTAAGTATGATGAGTTGAATCGACCGATTGAGACGGGGTATTATGACCAGAAATCAGCGGTCAGCGGTCAGCTTTCAGAGGGCAAAGAGGTAACTTTAAGCAGGACATTCTATGATGATTACGATTTTGATTTTGCCAAGGGGAATCCTTGTTCTGTGGAGCATGCAAGCAGTAATATAGGGCGAATTACAGGTAGTGAAACCAGGATATTGGGCAGTGATATCTTCATTAAAACAGTGAGTTATTACGATGAAGAAGGCCAGGTGGTTGAAGTGGTGTCGCAAAACAATTCAGGTGGCATTGACAAGGTGAATACGACCTTTGACTTTACCGGAAAGGTGACCGAAACCAGGGTGAACAAGACCTTTAATGGCAAGGATTACTCCAGTTTACGCCAGTACGACTATGGACAAACGGGAGAGCTGCTGAACGTGCACCATGGAGTGAATGGTGCCAGTACCGTAGTACTTTCCAGTTTTGCCTACAACAACGATGGCTCATTGGCAGAAAAGAAGGTTCACAATGGCAAGATAAAAACAGATTACACCTACGATGAACTGGACAGGTTCATAAAAAGCAAGAGCAACAAGTTGTTTGAGCTGGAGTTGGCCTATGACAAAGCACTGAGGGGTACCGACAACAAGCCCCGCTACGATGGCAATTTGAGTGCCGTGGCCTGGAAAAGCTACAGCAAAAAGCGCCATACCTACAGCTTTAGCTACGACAACTGGAAGAACCTGTCGGAGGCAGATTCTAAAGATCATCCTTACACCACCAGCTACATGTATGACCGCAATGGTAACCTGAGCATGCTAAAGCGCCGCGACAGCTTGTGTGTGGAAGATGCAGATGTGTACCAGCATTTTGAGTATGACTACAACTACAGCAACCAGATTCATAAGCTGTGGCGCAAGAATACCGAAACAGTTGCAGTATGGCCCGGCGATACCAATAACGACGGAAAGGTTGATGTGGACGATCAGCACGGAGTTGGTTATAATTATTTGTTGAAGCCAAGAACCCGCGATAAAAAGGGTTACAAGTGGGAAGCACACAAAGCCGTACAACGCAAGGGTGATGAACTTGTATTTTCCGATGCCAATGGAGATGGATTGGTGAACGAACTGGACACCATTGCCATTAGGCAGAACATACTGAAAACCCACAAGCTGGAAGATCCAAAGCCTACAAAACCTTTTGCTTACGAGTATGACCTTAACGGCAATATGGTGTATGACGAGTACAAAAGGCTGCGCATTAGCTACAACATTTTTAATCTGCCCGATACCATTAGAGCAGACAAGGGAATGATTGTAAACCAGTATTTGGCAGATGGAACACTGCTTCGCCGCAGTATTTTCGATGAAGACGAGAATGAAATAAAGCGCATCGATTACCAGGGCGAGTTCCTGTTTGTAAACGGAAAACTGGCCAAGGTGTTTACCGAAGAAGGATACTATGAACCAAGAGAGGCAACAAAAACCAAGAAGAGTGACTTTGGGACCTATTTCTATACTTTGCAGGACCACCTTGGACACACCCGAGTTGTTGTTGACGAAGAAGAAAATGTATTGCAGGAAACAGCCTATTACCCTTACGGTGGGGTAATAGAAGGCTTGAGTAGCAAAACGAAATATAATTATCTTTATACGGGAAAAGAATTAGTGGATGATTTTGGCCTGAACTGGTACGATCATCATGCCCGTTATTACGATGCTGAAGTGGGGCGTTGGTGGGCCATAGATCCCGCTTTGCAGGCTTCTTCACCATATATGGCCATGGGGAATAATCCTATGATGATGGTGGATGAGAATGGGGAATTCTTTATTGAAGCGATGGTTGTTGGTGGCTTGCTGAATGTAATGTTGAATGCGAACAAAATAGACAATTTCTGGGATGGGTTAGGATATTTTGGAGTTGGTGCAGCGGCAGGAGCTGCAGGATATGGGATAGGTACAGTTGTATCATCAGGACTGACTTTTGGTGGAACTGCTGCAGGTTCAATTATTGGTGGGGCATCAGGATTCGCTAGCAGCTTTGTTTCTGGAGCAGGTAATTCTTGGTTATCGGGAGCTAGTTTATCATCAGGTATAAAATCTGGTATGTATCAAGGATTACAAGGAAGTGCTGTTGGGACAATAAGTGGAGGATTGATTCGTGGGATTACTGATGCTAAAAATGGATACAATTTTTGGGATGGAAGTAAAACTGAAGAGTTTGTAGTTCAAGGGAGTTCTTATGGAAAAATTGCGAAGAATTATAATACAAGTCCAACAGCACAAGTAAATGATGACATATTGAAAGCAAGGTTGGAGGGTGAGTATGGAGTTTCTCAGGGAGATTATAATATTACTAAGATTACCACAAAAACAAGTAAGGGGTATGGTATGAATAATACAGGTAAATATGTTAAAATGAAAACTGGAGACATGGTTGGTGGCTATTTGAAAAGTTCTAGCGCAGGTCATTCTCACCTTCATGTATCTCCATACTACGCTTTAGGAGATGATGTAGCTTTTAAAGCCATTGCGGGTCATGAATTGATTCATGGATATCATCACTTTATGATACCTAGTTTTAAGCGAGTGCTTTCTGAGAGAGTTGCTTATAGATACACCTATAATACTTATATGAGTGCAGGTCAATTTAAGAAGGCAAGTGATATTTATTGGACGGCTATGTCCCTTGGATATTGGGGATCAGCTCCAGCTTTATATCAGATTCCTATTCCTTTAGGTTGGTAAATAAAATAGTTTAGATATGGAAAAAGTAAAACTGTTTATAATGGTATTAATTCTTACTATGATGATTTGTTATCATAGAGGGATCGCACAAGAAAAACTCGTTAGATATGAGGATTTTGAGTTGGCGTATAGCAAAACTGCGAATCTAGAGGAGTTAAGTCAAAGATTTGATTTGCTATTTATTTTGTTGTTGGATTCTAAGTATAAACGTCATTTTTTTGAATTTGATTCAGAATTAGAAGAATTGTATAAAGAGTATTCTTTTGGAATAGGTAATACTGAATATACAGTGGGGTTTGTGACTCAATATGAAAGTTTGGAGGAGGTGTTCTCTTCAGATATTTTAAGACGTAAGTTTTATAGCTGCATATATGATACAGCTACTTTAAAAGATATCCTTCCGGTAATTAGTGTCCCAATTTATTTTAAAAATAATACTGCTATTGTTGAAGTGTGTATAAATGAAGGTTCAGATATTTATTATGTGAGTTTAAATAATAGGGGGATAGTGCAAATAAATTGGCTGGGAGGAACTTTCGAATAATCCTTATTTGAGCTAGCCGGGATGCTTACGTTCTATTATGAATAGATCATATATTCTTAATACATATCAATATTAGAAATGATGATTTATAAAATATATTTAATTATTCAATTAATGTTTTTGGGTTGTTCAGTTCAAAAAAAGTACAATGAAGTTCAAATTCAAGTGAAGGAAATAGTCGTATTTCTTGATTTTCAAGAAAGGGGTTATACAACAGCAGGGGCATATACTCATTTTAACGATTTAGAACGAGATGGTGTTGATACTGTTGTTTTGTTGAAAGATGAGTTAAATAGTATTGAGTCGGTTTTAAAGTAAGCCTACGGCCAACCCCATATTGCAAATCCTGACTAGATTCATTTCAAGCAATGAAATTAGTCAGGATTTATAATTTTACAGTGTTTTCTAAAAAAGATTGGAATTTGCTATAATATTCTAAGCTTTTACAGATTTTTTCCAATTGTATGGCAGCAAATCAGCAAGATCCTTGGAATAATCGCCATTATAAGCAGGTATTCGCGTCAGCACATCAGTTAACCATTCCCTTGAGTTTACTCCACAGGCTTTGCAGCATCCCAGCAATGAATAGATGATAGCAGCATTTTCTGCCGCATCATGATTTCCACAAAACAGGTAGTTCTTTCTTCCTACAGCCATTGGCCTGATAGCGTTTTCTGCAAGATTGTTGTCTGGCAGGTAACGTCCGTCAAGTTGATAGCGTGACAGTCTACGAAAAAGGGAGTAGGTATAAGAGAGTGCTGTACCCATCCTACTTTTGGGTAATACCTTTGGATAATAGTTGACAATCCACTTTTCAAAAGCACGAAGGATTGGATGAGCTAGTCTTTTCCTTAGCTCAGCCCTTTGTGAATGATCCAGATTCTGATCATCAGCCATTGCTTCTACCTTGTAGATATTGCGAATCTGTGCCAATGCATATTCAGCTCCTTCTTTGTCTTCCTTCAGACTTTCATGGAATTTACGGCGTGCATGAGCCCAACAGCCCAGAAGCAATACTCCTTGCTTTTTCTCATAGATGGAATAAGCCTCATATCCGTCAGTCTGCACAGCCCCCTGGTAATTTTGAAGAAGATCAATCACTACTTTTTGTGCCCTGGATCCTTTGTCGTAATGAAAAAATACCATGTTCTGCATTACCGATCGCACCATCCACAGGTAAGCCTTTACAGCCTTGTGTTTCTCATTATTCACGACCGGGATTGTACTTTCATCTACCTGGATATAGTCTGAATCCAGAACAATCTCTTTGAGTCTATCATATAAAGCACGCAACAGATCGCTGCTACCTTGAAACCATCCATTAATAGTAGAGGCCGACAATGAAACTCCTGTTTGTTTGAACATTGCTATCTGACGATGAAATGGCAGATGATGCTGATACTTATTAATCAACAGCTCTGCCAAAAGCGAAGCTCCAGCATTGCTGCGAGGCAAAGGCAAAAGTGGAAGAGAAGCTGTGCGGATATTGTTTTCTTCTTCAGATTGCTGAGATTGTTTTTTAGCGTATTTAGGACGTACAATTCTTCGCACATAAAGTTCTCCCGGCTTGTGTTCCAATATCTCGGTTACTTCTTCACCAATGCGTACCCAATTTTCATCTATATCTTTGGGTTCAATAATCTCTTCTTCTCTTCGAAGATCATCCGGCAGTGGTAATCGTACCGGTTTCTCTTTCTTTTTTGCAGGTTTTCGACGCTGATAAATCTGAAGTTCCTGTTCTGCCTCTTTGGCTCTTTCTTCCTCCTCTGGCAGAAGCCCCAGGCCTTCAAAATCTATTTTGAATTGATTCGGATTTTCCGGAATGAAACTATCGCCGCTACGTCCCCATAGCTTGCGCTTGTACCAGGCTAACTGATCTGTCAGTTTATCGATTTTTTCATCCTTCTTTTCTACAACTTCAAGCAGTCTTTTATTTTCTTTTTCACTCGCCTCAAAGGCTCCATTATCAGCTTTGCGCAGACGAGACAGTTCACCGTAAAGCTCATCCCTTTCCTGAAGGAGCTTCTGAATTAATAAATCTTTGTCTGCACTCTCGCTCATTTAAAACTGCTTAAAATTGAATGGGTGCGAATATAGTAAAATCAGTAAGGTGGGGGTAGGTTTATTAGCGTTTTTTCAATTTTCTTTGGGAGGGGCTTACATCGCTTACAATCATCATCAACTCATGCCAACTGATGGACTGAGAGTTTACTGTTTCATCAAAAACAGGCAGTTTGAAAACACCACTCTCCAGTTTTTTGTGGTAGATGACCAAGCCACCGTGTTCCATATGTAAGATCTTCATGATGGTTAAGTTTCGGTTGACAAAAATGAAAACTTCTCCATCCTGTACATTACGCTTCATTGCTGAAGTAACAATGCCACTAAGTGTGTAAAAGCTTTTCCGCATATCAACAGGAGCCGGATAGAGAAAGTATTTTAAATTACCATGCAAATGAAACATGCGCTTTAGTCGTAAAGGTGAACAATGGTTTTCAACAGGTTTAGGTCAATGTTTTCCTTAAGCACCAGTTTGGTGCCATTGGGAAAAATAAACTCCAGATGATTTGCCTTGGAAACTTCTTTGGCAGCAACTGGTGTAATGCATTTAGGCGATTCTTCAATAACCAAAGGAATAAACTCCCTGGAAACTTCACTGTTTTTCTTGAACTTCCTTTGCCAATAATAAAAAGATGAAACTACAATATCCTGGTTAGAACAAAAATCATGTACACTTAGTCCTGATTCTTTATACTCTTTATGAAGCTTCTCAAAAGCATGTGGATTCATTTTTCTCATTTCTTTTTTGTGCAAATCTATACTGCACTAAAAAAGTAATCAAGATGTGCTACGCCGAAGGCTTACATTAAACACTCACATCACTTTTCAATTTATAAAAAGCAGATTAGATGTTGTTTTATAACCCATTGACAAGAGACTTTGTAGCTTAACAAAAATGACTCTAATTCATATACTTGTATCAATTTTCCCTCATACCATTCAAGTAGCCATCAGTGAAGAGCACACACACAAGTTATTGTGTATTTGAATATTTTGGCGCAAATTTCGAGAGAATTTCTATTTTATTTCCTAGACATCTCTAATTATCATTAAGACAAATCTCAAACGAAAAAAGGGTGAAAAGAAACCTTTCCACCCTTACATATATTCGTGATTTTCTATCAATCCCTAATCTATCCGATCACTTAATCAAGGCTTTACACTCAATCTATATAATCTTCTAAAAAAGAATATAGAATTATTCAACAGAAGAAACGAACAAAGATTTTATTGAAATTTTTGCTTCATAACTTCTAAAATTTTCCTTTCATAATAATTGGAAGTATCTGTAATAGAAACTAACTTTTCAAAATTAATTTTCATATTATTAGAATCATCTAACAATGAAAAACATTGCATTAACTTGCTATATTTAGCTTGACTATTCTTACTTTTTGACACTCTTCCTATCCATGCTCTTATATACCTATCAAACCCCTTTAGTTCTGATTTATCTTGGTGATCCAGAAACTTTAAAAAATTATAAATTGAAATATTAGAAAAATCAGGATATATCTTTAAAATATGCTCTGTTGTTTTAAAAAACATATTCAACTCATTCCTACCTAGATAATATTGTAACAAATATGTACTATAATAAAAATCTACATTCCTACATTTTAAATTCTTATAATAATCTATTACAACATTAAAATCAGTTGAATCAACTTTTGACAAATCTTGTTCTATATTTTTCTGAATATATCTTCCAACAATAAATTTACCTAGCAATCTTTCACTCAAGTCTATATTATTTAACACATATTCAAAACAAGCTGTTTTACTTTGAAAATTGAATTTTCTAATAATCAATTTTAGTACTCGCTTATCTTGTTTTTCCTCTTCCGATAAACTTTTGAAGTAATCGACGAACTCATTTCTATCCCTATTCATTGAAAAATAAACTTGAGCATTCTCTATAGTTTTCTCGCCATTCTTCCACTTTTGATTAATTCTACTAGTACTTTGGTTTGTACCTATTTTTTTTGCTTCATTTAATAAATCATTTGCATTTACATAGCCAGTAACTCTATGAAGTTCATTTCCATCAAAACCTATCCATAGCAATGTAGGGAACGCTTTAATATTATATTTACTTGCCAGCTCTTTTGAACTTTCGTCCTTATTCTGCATGAGCTTATAACAGATAAAATTCTTATTAAAGTATGCTCCTACACTATCATTGGTAAATACATTTTTTGATAGGGATTTACAGGGGCCACACCATGATGTATAAACATCTATGAAGACAATTTTCTTTTCTCTTTTGGCTTTTTCAAAAACAATTGAAAAATCTTTATTAAGAAAATTAATTCCTTGACTGCAGGCCACATTTACGTTCCCACACAAATACATTAAAACAACAATAACAACAGTAAAAGTTCTCATTATATAAATTTTAAAAGCCCCCAAAACTGGGGGCTATTTTTATCACTCAACTAATAATAATCTCCAGGAAGTGGAAATACCCACAGATCTGAACCAACTTCATAATTCAATGTTTTATCTCCTACCATTCTTATAAATGGCTCATTAAATCGCTTCATATCAAACCAGCGCAGACCTGTAAAACAAAGCTCCTTTCGACGCTCTAATTTCACTAAATCAATTACCATTTGTTGATTATTTTCATCTAAATCAATATAACTTTCCGAAGTGTATCTATTCTGCCTAATTGTGTTTAAATCATCTAAAGCATCACCTAGTTTATTTGCCCTTGCCTTACATTCCGCCCGTGTTAGATACATCTCAGCTACAGTAATACCAGTAAATGATGTAGGATATTGAGAATAACGCATATCTTCATCATCGAACTTTAATTTTCGCAAATCACCGTCCTCATATGATGAATAAAGTTCCGGATTGACTTTCAATCCTTTTGAGCTAGTAACATATTTCCAATATGAATTTTTATACAGTAAAAGAGCTTTTCCATCATAAGCTTTTATCTCATCCAGAACATCTATTTTATCCTCATAATTTTCCAAATATGAGTTTTTTTCCAAAGCTTTGGTGGCATATTTTTCTGCATTCTCATAATCATACATATATAAATAAACACGAGATAATAATGCATAAGCTGTCGCAATAGATGGTGTATACTTGAATTCATCTGGTTTTCCCAAAAGATCTATAGAACTTAAAAGATCTTCTAGGATAAAGTCATAAGCTTCTTTTACAGATGCTCTTTCAGGCACTTCAATATTTACATTGTCAGTTTTTATTAATGGGACACATTTATCCTGTCCACTGGTTTCATTATTGTAATGCTTTCCATATATATTTGCCAAAATCAGATAAGAAAATGCCCTGTGAACTCTACCTTCACCTTCAATTTGTTTTCTATCATTTTCCGTCATATCATTAAAACTCCCAATTTTATTGACAACAACATTGGCTAAACTAATTACTTGATACAATATATCGGCATCACCATAATTGTATTTCTCAATTAGTTCTGTATCTCTACTGTAAAAGGCAAATGCATTAGCCATAGAATTCTGAAAGTCTGAAAGGTCCGTACTTTTAACAAAGACGTCATCAGAAGCATACCTTATTAGATCATAACCATAAGTAATAGATCTGGGATTCGAAGCATACACATTTATATTATCAAGTAGAAGTCTCAAATCTTTTGCAGAACTTAGTGTGGTAACTCCTTTGGGTTTAACTTCTAATTCTTCTTCGCAAGAGAAAAGAATAAGAAGAAATGGTAAAAAATATAATATCTTTTTCATAGTTTAAAATTTAGCTGTAATACCCAAACTGTAATTTGTTTTATATGGGTTGTAAAGACTCGAATTAGTAAAGCTCTTAAATCTTCTTGGATCTAGATTTTCCTTATTTCTAGTCCAGATTCCCAAATTTCTAACTTGAAATGATAACTTCAAGTTCTGAAGTTTCAATTTTGATGCAATTTGACTCTTCAATCTATATGATAATCCAAGTTCCCTAAATGCAACATAATCGGCCTTTCGTATCAACACATCACTATCGTTATAATAATCCATTTCTATACTATAAGTTTTAGCTCCTATCTTAGGGATATTTGTGAATTTCTCATCTCCAGATTTTCTCCATCTATTAACTACATCCTTATCAGCAGTATTTCCACTAACTGATAAATTAGATGTACTGTAATATTTAATTTCAGGCATTTTAAAATAATGACCAAACTCTCCTGTAAACTTCGTTCTTAGTGAGAAATTTTTATACTGAATGTTTAAGTTAAGACCTCCATAATAAGGAGCATTGGTGTTTTTTATCAACTTTAGATGAACTTCACTTGTTGGATCATCAGATATCTCCGTTTGAATATTATTTTCAACATCATAAATTAAAGGTTCTCCATTTTCATTCAAACCTGCATTACGATATACATATCTGGCATCCATTGCGGCTCCATTCACGTAGTAACCAGACCCTAAAACCTGATAAAGTCGTGATACCGAAACAAAATTCTCCAACACTTCATTTTTGTTATAAGATAAGTTGATTCCTGCATTAATCTCAAAATCTTTCGATTTGAAAAGCAATGAATTTAATTCTACTTCAACACCTTTATTTGATACTTTAGCCACATTCGTTCTGATACTTTCATATCCGGTGGCTGGATGCAAGTTTTGATTTCCTAACAAGTCTTCACTTTTCTTGTTATAGTATTCTACACTTCCCCTCATTTTATTATCAAATAATCCAAATTCAATTGCAAGATTAGAAATTCTTGTTTTTTCCCATCTTAATTTTGGGTTTTCCGGATTATATATATACGCACCTTCCTTACCCCCTAACATATTCAAGCCTAATTTCAGTTTCATTTGAGGAATTGTACTTCTGTCAATATTACCATTAAACCCATAACTACCTCTGAATTTTAGATAATTCACAACCTCAGAACTAAAGAACTTTTCATTAGATAGTGTCCAACCTGCACCAACAGACCAAAGCGGTAGTCTTCTGTACTTTTTTGATGCTCCAAAAAGATTAGAATCATCTATTCTCGCACTAGCCGTGAAATCATATTTTTCATCAAAAGTGTAACCCAAATTGGCAAAGTAACTAACATACCTAAAATCAGATTCATTCATTCTAGGTCCCTTGTTGTAAAATGTGCGATTATACTTACTGTTATTCCAAGTATTTAAGGTTCTTTCCACATACCCTTTTAAATTGATTGGAGATATAGCCAGAGATTGTTCTCCATATCCAAAATGCACATAGTTACTTCGTCGTGAAAATTCCTTACGGTACTCATATCCACCAAGACAAGTAAGGGTATGTTTTCCAAACTCTTTTCTATAATTTAATTGAATTCTTGAAGACAAATTACTCCCAAATCTTTTCTCCTGCGTTAAAATTGCCGAATGTGGCATGTCATGTTTTATCTGTCCATCTTCTTCATAAGTATAAGTATTACTTAAGTTTCTTGCTTCAAAACTATTTTTCCCATACACAAATTCATTGTCAGTGGAACTTTTTTCAAGTTGAAATTTATAATTAATACTTAATGCATCTGTCAGTGCATAACCAGCATCCAAATATGCTCTGTAATGATTGTAATCAACAGTTCCACCTGTTTCATCTAACTGTTGTAACGGATTATAATTCCAATCAACATATCCAGGTTTAACACTATACTCATCCTTATATGATTGAGACAAGGCATTATAAAATGAATTGTAATTTCCCTCGTTGTCTTTTAATGATCCATACCCATAATTGAATGCTTCAAACGACTCTCTATCTGAATCTGAGTTTTCAAAAGCACATCCAACTACTAATTTCAAATCGTCAAATACCATCATATCCATTCGCATATTGGCATTAATTTTTCTTTCCTCATTCCCTACAAAAGAGCTTTTGGTATTAGTATAGTTCAATGAAGTATAGTAATTAATATTATCAATATGACCATCCAAACTTACCGAGTATTTAGACCAGGTTCTAGCCCTTCTCATTTTTTCATAGTACTCTTTCTGGACATCCTTATTTCTGTATGAATTAATCACTGATTTTTCCTCAGGTGACATCCACTCTCGCGGATCCACCCCCTTTTTTAGATGAGTTGATTTTAGTAGAACATCCCAAACAGGAGTATAAACCTTTGGGTATTTTTTAGGATATGCCTTTATCCAGCCAGCCTTAAAAATATCAAGTTCCAAGTCAACCAAATCCGATGGTGATGCATTTCTGTAATCACTCTCATCCTCCTTTGTTTCGTGATAATATTCAACAGAAGCATTCACATTTATTTTCTCTTTGGAAGTTCCTCGTTTCGTAGTGATTACCATGACTCCATTAGATGCTCGTGCTCCCCAGATAGAAGCTGCAGCGGCATCTTTCAAAACAGTTACACTTTCAATATCATTAGATTCAGGCATTTTTTCAGTGGGAAAGCCGTCCACGACCAAAAGAACATCACGATCTCCATTAAAGGTTGAAATTCCACGAATATTAATCTCTCCATCAGGTGAAACTTTCAATCCAGCAACAACACCTTCTAATTTAGATGCAACATTTGAATGAATCGATTCTTCCAAAATTTCCTTATCAATAATTTCATAACTACCTGTCGATCGTTCTTTAGAAATTGTTTGATATCCAGTCACAACTACTTCACCTAACTTATTCTCCTGATCTTCTAAAACAACATCAATTACTGACTGCCCATCATACTGTACTTCTCTGGGTTTCATCCCCATAAAAGAAAATACCAAAGTCTGATTTTTATCTGAAGCTAAATCTATAGAATATCGTCCTTCAAGATCTGTGACTGTACCTATCAAAGTACCTTTTACAATTACATTTACACCAGGTAAAGGCAAATTTGACTTATCGGTTACTATTCCTTTTACAGTCTTTTTTTGCACTCCTTTCCCTTTTATTTGTTTTATCGGTGACACAATGTAGACATCGCCACTAACCGTTAATTCTAAATCAGTATTTTTCAAAACTGACTGCAGAACTTCTTTAACACTTCCTTCTTGATTTATTTTTAAATCCTGATATTTCTCTAAATATGCAGCATTATAAACAAACTCTAATTCACTTCGCTTGTCGAGCTCTTCAATTAATTCTATTAAACTTATACTTTCTTCCCTTATAATTAAGGTGATACCTTCAATCCATACCGAGGCATAGGTATGGCTGGATAACATTGTCATAAGCAAATAAAAACAGATTGTTTTTACTCCCTTTTTTACTTTTCCACTTGCACGGAAAAGTAAATTAAACTTTCTTTGCATAGATTTTTGTTTTGATTTGGTCTATTGACCAGGTTAGAATTTAATGTAAGGTGTTACAGCACCTTACATCTTTTTACTTACGATTATATTATTTTGGTTAATTTGGAATTCTACACCTTCAGCATCTTCAATCAGCTGTAATACTTCTTCAATATTCTTTTTCTTACTAATACGCAAACTGTACTTCATCTGCTTACACGAAGGGTTTAAATAAAATACTTTAAGTCCATAATGACGAGCTAAGTCTTCCATTATCACACCAAAGGCTTCTCTTTTATATCTAAACACATAATCAGTCCAATCTGTAAAAACCCTTGCATCAATACTTTTAATGGTATAAGAATCTCTTGAAATAATAGCTTGCTCATTGGGTTTAATTAAAAACTTATTACCCATACTGTTGATTTCAAGACTCCCACTAGCTAAAGTCACTTTCTTTGGTTCATATTGGTAGTGACGAATATTAAACTTTGTTCCCAAGACCTTGACTTGTGAGCCACCAAAGTTTACCGTAAATGGCCGCGATTGATCTTTGAATATTTCAAAATAAGCTTCTCCAGACAATAATTCTACTTGCCTTACTTGTCCTGTAAATTTGAGTGGGTACTTAAATACCGATTGAGAATTGAGATGAACAACCGAACTATCTGCCAATAACATTTTTAATGTTTTACCTCTAGGAACATTAATGGTATTATAAATCAAATCACTTGATAGCACCTCATTTCTATTATCACATTCTATTTGATTAGATTTTAATACAAGTGTAGATACGCCTACAGCAAAACAGGTATCTTTGCCAGTCAGGTAATGCAAGTCTCCTTGATCAGATACAATTGCAAGTTTACTTTTGTCAAAATCAGGAATTAAAACTTTCTTTTTAACATGAAAACTAGATTCTAACATTTGAAATAACACGCCCCCAATTAAAATTGGTAAAAAAATAATCGCAGCATATTTCATCCAAAGATGCTTCTTCGGTTTATTAATTACCTCACGCTTAAACTTTTTAAAAGCCACTCTCGAATCTACATTTTCATATGCGAGAACTTCCTTGGCCAAAACATCCTCTCGTGTTATTTTATCATAAATTAGTTTACAGTACGGATCAGCTAACCAGTAATTAAGGATTTCACGTTCAGGTTTGGTTATAGAACCAATAACATCATTAGCGATTATTTTTGAAACATTTTCGTCGAGTTTCATCTTTAACATTTCTAAAGTAAAAAAATCAGCAACTTAAGACCTAAAACTGCCCCTTTAATTTTGCCCTCAAACTTTTATAAGCTCTAGCCTTATGAGTTTTAACAGTATTTTTCGAAACACACAGTTCTTCCTGAATTTCTAAACAACTGAGATCCTTCAGTGACATCATAATTACATCCCTTGGTTTTTTTGGTAAATCATTAATTGCTTTATAAATATATCCATATGCATCTTGAGCCATCATATTGTACTCATCTACAGAACATTCCTGTCTATGCATAAAAATATCAAGATATTTCTTCTCTGTTTCTCGCTTCTCAATAGCATTGATAGCCATATTTCTTGTTGTTGTATATAAATATGATTTTATAGAATCACTTATATTTATTTTTTGAGCATCTGTCCAAAGTTTTGCAAACACCTCTTGCACTAAATCTTGACTTAGACTTTTATCCTTCAAATATTTTTGAGCAAAAAGAACCAATGAAGTGTACATCTCTTCATATAATTGCTGAAAAGCATATTCATCTCTCCGCTTAATTTTATTTAAAAATAAAGGCGTGTAATTCATATATTATAATAATCATTCAAGCACACTCTCTCCATAATGTACTTATTGACACTTCCATAAACACAGATAATTAGTGACAATAAATTAGAGGAATAAATGTGCTTCTAAAAGTTGTTTATATGACAGGTCTCATTTAAAACGAGAATGAATCCAAAGTTTATTTTTTGAAATATATTTTTTTTTGAGGGGGGGGGGATTATTAAAAGAAGAAGTGAGAGAAAAAATATTCTAACAACGTACTAAAGCCTTACGTAAAAAAGCATAGGCTCTCCTTCTGTGAGTCTTAACTGTATTTTGAGATATATTCAAAGATTCTTCGATAGAGGCAATAGAATGTTCTTTTAATGTCATGAATAATACGTACCTACATTTTTCTGGCAGCTTATCGATCGCTTTGTATAGGTCTACAAACACTTCATCTTTCACACTGTTGAATTCTGACTGTATCTCTTTTTCACGCAACCAATAATCCACTATTTTATCCTTCTCCATTTTTCTCTTTCTCATCTGATTAATAGCTTCATTTTTCACCATTCCATACAAATAAGATCTTTGATCTGAATGAATTGTTAATTTTGATCTATTATTCCAATAATTCAAGAACACGTTTTGCACTATATCATGACTCATTTCATTATCATGAACAATTTTATATGCATACTTTGTTAATCTGGAAAACAAAACCACATACAACTCTCTAAACACATAAAAATCACTACTAATACTTTTATCACTCACTTTTTCTAAACAGTTCATAATTTTCAACAATTTCTTGTTCAACTATATAATATTCAATTATACAATCGGAATCATTACCTTATCCAAACCCCATTAATTAACTTAACTATTCTATTCAAAACACTTAAGAAAGAAGAGTCTTGTGCAAAATTCTCTCACATTGATATATATAATCTTGAATATCAACTCCCTTTGATAATAGGTTGACTAATAAATTGCGTGGATATTTTATGGATGGTTTGTTATTATAAATCTGAGGAAAGTAATTCAGATTAGATTGTGTATAATTCTGCTATTTTTAGGCACATTTCCATTACATTCTCTTTTCTTGGCATTTACCTCACCCATCCTCTTGGTTTTTGCCTTTTTTTTACCTATTTTTTGCCTAAATCTTACCTAGTGCATTCATTTAAAACAAACTTGTTAACACAAATTCTAGCTTCTAAAAAACTCATACAAGCACTAATTAACCAATAACTTTTACGTTTCATTTTACACTAGACACACAAATCAATATACTTGACCCAATGCATTTAATTATTAAAATCTTAAAAAGGAAAACTGGAATCTATTTTATGAAGATGGTAATCTGTGTGCTAATAACCGTATTGGGGAACAACCAAAATCATACATTGGCTCAAGAGAATATTCATAGACTTCACACTAATTTAAATAACAATAATGTTTCATTTAAAAATGTTATTCAGGACAGTGTCGGTTATATATGGATAGCTCATGAAAATGGTTTATTAAAATACAATGGGAAAAATTATGAGAGTATTTCAAGCGCAGATATATTTCAAGAGAATGATGACAGAATAAAAAAAATTGACATAAATAAGAAAGGAACAATTTGGATTTTATCTGAAAATGGGGAAATATATTATAGAAATAAAGTTGGTCATTTCGCAACATTAAAAATACCCAACCAAAATAAAATACAAGATTTCACTTACAACCGAGATAAAATATGGCTTGCAACAAGAAAAGGTTTGATTTTTTCAGTTTCAAATACAAGTCACAAAATAGACAGTATTACAATGATTCCGGGAATTGAATCAAATAACATCACCATTGAAGACATGTTAATAAACGCTCAAAAAAGTTTATTAGTAACTACCAATCATGGACACTTATATGAATATTCAACAAAGGATAATGAATTACTTGAAATAAGGGGAAAATATAATGAAGCAAATGGCTCTCTTAAAATTGCTATTTCAGAAAAAAATAAATTATGGATTACTTCTGAATACCATGGCCTTTTTTGCTTTAATCTAAATTCAAGAGAATTTATTAAGCATTCTCTCCTACATGCAAAGGAAAAACTATTAAGGAATAAAAAATTCGCATCAATATTAGTTGATTCACACAATAACATTTGGATTGGAACAGATGGTAATGGACTGATAAAAATCAATTTCAAATCTAATAATATGCTTTTGTTGAAAAACGATATGAACAACAATCGTACTATTAGTGGTAATACAATAGTTAATATTTACGAAGATTCAAAGAAAAACATCTGGCTCACAAACAATCACGAAGGGATAAATGTAATATTTCATAAAAATGACTCAATTTACAGTTCCACTTTCAATAAAGATAAGCCCTCAAAAATTCTTTCAATATTAAAAACGTCGCAGAATGATATTTGGCTTGGATCCGCTGGCGATGGGGCAAAAAAGATCTCTTTACATATTAATAATCAAACTTCATCATTAAAAAAACAAGAGTTTAGTAAGCGTTTTTATATATTCTCAATGTTTGAAGATAAAAAAGGGAATATATGGTTTGGAACATATAAAAATGGGTTATGGAAATATAATCCAGACATTAATAATATCTCAAAATTCGAGGTGAAAAATAACTTGTTACAATTAGCTACTGAAGTTAGATGTATTTTTAAAGATTCTCAGCAGAGAATTTGGATCGCTACAAACATTGGAGTCCATATATACACAGAAAACTTCAATCTGATCACATCATTTGCTAACAATTCAAATGGATTAAATGGTATCATTTGTGATTGTATTACTGAAGATCACAACAAAACTATTTGGTTAGGATACCAACAAGGAGGACTTTTTAAATTTCATGAAAATAAGAGAAATATCACAGGCTCATATTTTTCAAACCATCAGTTTATCTCTAAAAAATATAAAAGTGAATTAGCTAACAGTATCCGTTCATTGAAAAATGATTCAGAAGGGGCACTTTGGATTATAAACAGATCTGGAAATTTAATTCAGTATATTATTAAAAATGGCAAACACAAAGTAATATATCCTAGAAGTAGCACATTTAAAATATCTTTTAAAAATGTTGTAGTTGAAAATGCAGATAATATATGGCTTAGCTCAGATAAAGGTATTTGGAATTATTCCGTACAAGATTCCAGCTTTGTAAATTTCACCATTAATGATGGTTTGCCAACAAATCATTATCATGGACGAAGTGCTTTCAAAAGCAAGGATGGCTATATGTATTTTAGTAGTATTATTGGTTCGGTTTTTTTTAAACCTAATGAATTAAAAAAGCGTACAATCACCCCAGAACTTCATATTAATCAAATTGAAATACTAAATCAAGATGCCATTAAGGTAATTCCTAATCAAATTAATAAACCTATTGAAAATATAAAATCCATTAAACTAAAACACCATCAATCTAGTTTTTCCTTTAAATTTTCAGTAGTTGATCCACCCATTAGCGACAATTACTTATATAGCTACAGACTATCCGGTATTTATGATGAGTGGGTGCCCGCTAAAAATAATCTCATTGCAACTTACACAAATATTCCTACAGGGAACTATAAATTTGAAGTGAAAGCAGAATCAGTTTATGCGAAATTGGAGCCTCAAATTAGAACTATAGATATAAATATTTTAACACCATGGTGGCAAAGTAAAATTGCATTTCTAGTATATTTAATATTAATCATCACTATAATCTATAGTACATTTTCATACTTTCAAATAAAAAACCGACTTGCTATAAAAGATAGAGTGAATCAACAGAATAAGAAGCTATTCGATTTTAAGATGAATTTTCTCACAAGAATTTCTCATGAAATCCAAACTCCTTTAACTCTGATTATGTGTCCACTGGAGGAATTAATTTCAAGCAATACCCCTATTAACAGTCAAGATTTAAAAAGACGTTTATCAAACATTTATAGCAACTCCAAACGCCTATCTCAAATTACGTACAAACTAACTGAAATTGCGAATAGTGAATTTAAAAAAATACAATTAAATATCGAGCGCCATAATATCATTAGTGACTTTAAAGAAACACTTTCTAGTTTTAATGAGTTAGCAAGAATAAAAAAAATAAATTTCAGTCAGCAATATGAAGATGATGAACTTACAATTTGGTATGACAAAGAAAAGCTCGAATATATAATTTATAATTTACTGTCAAATGCTTTTAAATTTACTCCTCCTAATGGGTTTATTAAGTTTGATTTAAATCATGATGCAATTAATAAAAAAATCAAGTTTAGTATTGAAGATTCTGGAGGGGGGATCCCAAAAACTGACATAGATAATATCTTTAAATTATACTTTCAATCTACAAAGGGAAAAAAAAAGAAAGGAAGTGGAATCGGTCTGACATTCACGAAAGAATTAATAGAATTACATCATGGATCTATGTATGTCAAGACCAATGAAACAGGAACAACTTTTACTGTTGAAATACCAACAGATAAAAACATATATCACGATAACGAAATAGTGCAAACAGTGCTAATAGATTCCTTAAACAAGGAGGACTCACATATAGAAACAATCATTTCTCAAAATTCGCAAACAAAAACTATACTTATAGTAGAAGATGATTATGAACTTATTATTATGCTATCAAGATTATTAGAGCCATACTATAAAATTATCACAGCTTCAAATGGAAAGGAAGGAATTCAAAAAGCAAAAAAAGTCAACCCTAATTTAATTCTAAGTGATATTATAATGCCAGAAATGGATGGTATCAAAATGTGTCAAGAAATTAGTGGAGATAATAGCCTATCACATATCCCTATTATTTTATTAACCGCAAGTAACACATCAAACATGAAACTCTTAGGATTAGAGGCTGGTGCAGTAGAATATCTTAATAAACCATTCTACACTAAAGAGTTACTATCCAAAATTAACAATCTTATCAATACTCAAGAAAAAGCTATATCTAAATACAAAAAAAATAGCCTTAATAACCCAGATACTAAAACACCTCTTTCTAAGGATGAAATTTTCATAGATGAACTTGTCAAAATTTTAAGTCAGGAAATTGATAATTCAAACTTTAACCTTGAAGAACTTTCTGAAAAATTAAATATGAGCTATTCCGTTATCTATAGAAAACATCATTTAATTACTGGAAAAACATTAGTAAACTTTTTTCGTCAAATGAGATTAAAAAAAGCAGCTTATATAATTACAAAACAAAACTATTCAATCACTGAAACAGCATTTATGGTTGGTTATAATGATCCGGTATATTTTTCTAAGAGTTTTAAAAAGGAATTTGGAGTTTCTCCCAAAGCTTTCAAATCCGAGGCTATAAAAATGGGTATTGACTCTTATTTAAAAACTAAAAATATAGATTAAATTACCAAACTATCTGACACATGTTCTAGCTATAAAACAGATTTAATTCCTATAATAGAAGAATATTTACAAAATAAGTTTAAATATTTCTCCTCATAAGAATATTCTTATATAACCGATCAAATTAATTGATTTAAAAACTCAACTTATAAAATTTCTCGCAAAATATATTAGATCATTTTTTGTGACCTTAAATTGTATTATTCACTTTACACATATCACATTTTTTTCAGAATTGCATATTCCGGTGATGCTGACCCCTTGTCCGATTTATACTGACCCCTCACAGAATTGAGGTTTAAAGAACTTGATGGTCTGACAATATTACCGTTTTTTTCTTAAACTTTCTCCTTTTAATTCTATTCTGTATGAAGTATGTACCAGACGATCCAATATTGCATCTGCTATGGTTTCTTCCCCAATTATATCGAACCAGCTAGCCACAGGCAGTTGACTTGCAATTATTGTAGATGCCTTCCCATGTCGATCTTCAATTATTTCCATTAGATCCAACTGCTGTTGTTGCTCCAAATGGGTAAGTCCAAAATCATCAAGTATTAGCAGATCTGTTTTTGCCAGTTTTTCAAAAAATTTATAGATGGTTCCTTCAATACGTGCCACTTTAGTTTTCTGTAACAGTTTTTGCAGGTTAAAGTAAGCTACTTTAAAACCTTGTACACATGCCTGATGGCCGAGTGCCGAAGCTAAAAAGCTTTTACCACAACCTGTCGCACCTGAAATTAGTACAGATTCTCCACGCGAGAGATAACCACCTGTGGCCAGGCTTGTGATCAACTCTTTATCTAAGCCTCTGGTGGCTTCCAGTTTTAGTTCCTCAATGGATGCCTGATAACGAAAACGGGCATTTTTTTGTAATCGTTCAAAGCGTCTTTGCTCTCTGTCTTGTTGTTCAGCCTGAAGAAGTATTTCAAGTCCCTCACTAAATGAGAGTTCGTGATGTCTTCTGGTTTCCTGTAAAGCCATCCATGTTCGATTCATTCCATGTAGTCGCAACTGTTTGAACTGATTTTCAATTTGCATCATAGTCATTAAACTTTAGTATGGTTTGTGAATAATAGGCTTTTCCTCTTATATTCTGATGTTCAGGTAAAGCCGGTTTATTAATTTCTTCTATCGTATCAGAGGTTTTATTTTTGATTACATTAAGCAGGAATCCATATGAATAGATTTCGTATTTTAAGGCCACTCTGCAGGCCTTCCTGAAATTTTCCTGATTAGTTTTTCTATGTAAGTTCAAGAGCCCATCACAGGTTCTGTAAAGCTGTTCCGGATGTTTGTTTTGTTTAAAAACCATGGTGATTAACTCATGAAGCTCAGGACTGCCAGCCTGTGCTTTTTGAAGATAGTACTCAGGGCTACGGTCCAGGTAGTGATTGTGGGCTGAACACAGGTGCTCC
>JBGRQE010000111.1:0-42884 GCA_041725955.1 Bacteroidales bacterium | reverse complement strand
TATTATTCGTTACCTTTAGTTCCATAAACGAACACCTGCGCGGATAGTGCGGCACATGCCATACCCGCAAAACGTTAGCCATAATATTAGAGCGCTATGAGTTTAGTGAGAAAGTTATTTAAACAGCTGAAAAAGTACTTCATGCAACAAAAATATAAAATGAATAAGAGTGAAGAATTAGTTAAAGCATTTTTACGACTAAATGGTTATTTTATCGTTGACAACTTTATCATCCACAACGGCGCTGCTGATTTGTCAAATTCAAGAGATAAAATTATCCCTCAATCTACTGAAACAGATTTATTAGGCATCAGAATGCCATTTCAAAAGGAATTTACAGGCAAACTTGATATTGCCAACTATGGAAGCCTTGTACTAGATAATGATTTAATTGATTTAGTAATTGTTGAGTCTAAGACTGGAAAGGAAAATAAACCAAATAAAACATGGAAAAATCCTTCAAAGACTGATAATATTAAATACATGTTGCGTTTCTTTGGTATTACAGGAGATGAAAATATTATTGAAGAAATTGCAAATCAGCTCATAAGTAATTACACATGTACTTGGGATAATTATTCGATACGATATATAATTGTTTCAGAAAACATTAATAGCCATTATTCAGGAAAAGGGGTAACTTACTTTACAATAGATGAGATAATTAATTTTATCATAACCGTGAGAGGTGAATGCTGGATTAATGCAAATATGGGAGTCGCCTCACACCACCAGCAATGGAATCCTTTCTTAAATGAAATTTTTGAAATAGCAAATAACCAAAGTAGCACTCAAGAAGAAAAACAGATAAGAATAAAAGAATATATTGAAGAATAAATACTATGGCTAACAGCGGGTCATAGCGCATGCCGCGGTCTGGCTCGGCTGGATGCAGAAGTGAGATTTGAACGACAGAACTATAAACAACAAACCTGCGGTGAAAGCGGCACGACGCCATACCCGCGAAACGTTAGAAACAATAGAATGAGAACGAGAACGGCAGATACATTGTTTTATATTTCATTGGGAATTACACCTATTGGAATAGTCTTAAGAATCAGTGACATCTTTGGGGGCAATATATTGTTTACTCTTGGATTACTTGGTTTATTGACATATTTTGCAGCTAGTATAATAAGAGGAATTCTAAAAAAGGATAATAATAAAATCGGAATAGTTTTAAAATCACTGATTGTTGTTATAATTCCGATCATTTTCGCTAAATACCTGTATTATAACTTTGGTGATTATCTTGGATTAGTTATTATCCCAATTTTCCTTATTTCTACTATAATTTATCTAATCTCAGAGTTAAAAAAAAATATAAAAGTAACTTCAACCTCAATATTGATTTGTCTTCTCATTATCCCCTTATTCAACATTGACTTCAATAAGGATCCAAGAAACTATATTCCCCTGATGTGGTATAATAGATATAATGTTGAAAGAGCTATAGAAGTTAAATTACCATACA
This sequence comes from Bacteroidales bacterium, assembly GCA_041725955.1. GTDB lineage: Bacteria > Bacteroidota > Bacteroidia > Bacteroidales > JBGRPZ01 > JBGRPZ01. The sequence goes on along the minus strand of JBGRQE010000111.1, from coordinate 41,410 downwards.
ATTTCAAATTTCATAAGACAGAATCCTTAAGTATAAAAGCATTCGAAGCCCAAAAACAAAAAGAGTTTATTCTATCAATTTCCCTTTATAAACAGGCTATAAAAATTGAACCAGATAACCCAAGACTACACTTTGGAATCTCAGAATGCTATGCGTGCACAAATGATCTCGAATTAGCTAAAAATGAGCTAGACACTGCAATTCATCTTGATGATAATAATCCATTTTTTTATAACAATAGAGGCTTACTCTATTATAAGTTAAACGAAAATAGTAATGCAATACTTGATTTCAAGAAAGCAATAGAAATTGATTCAACACAGTATTCCTTTTTTTGTAATTTAGCATTAGTATTTAATTCAACTATGGAATACGATGAAGCGTGCAAAATGATCGATAAGGCAGAAGAGTTGGGCGCAAATATCAATCAATACAAGTTATTAAAAAGAATACGAAAAAAACACAACTAAAAACAAACTACTGTTTCTAACAGCGGGTCATAGCGCATGCCGCGGCTTGGCTCGGCTGGATGCAGAAGTGAGATTTTAAACGACAGAACAACAAGCAACAAACCTGCGGATAGCCGGCACGACGCCATACCCGCGAAACGTTATGGTGCATATGAAAGCTGTGCTGCCGTAAGCAACTGAGCGGCTGAGGTTTTTTAGCGATTCGACTATAAAAAAAAGGAAAATGAAACGGAAGGAGAATGAAGGGAGTACCAAGTTATTTAAGGAACGGAGTTCGTAAACTGAAACCTTTCCGAGTAAGGAGATGAAAGCTCGTTTTCAAGAGCCTGACCGAAACGGTTCAGTGTTGGCTCCTGATAAGTTAGCCAACTTATAACTTGGTACGGATTTCATTTTTAAGAAGTTTCATTTGAGTGAAATAATTGTCGAATCGATAAAAAAAAAAAGAAAAGAAAGCTCAACCATCACCTGCAACGGCAGAGTGAAATCTAATCCAGTCTCGTTGAAGACTACACATATCGAAGATCATATGTAATATTCAAGTCTCGAGACAAGGATATACGATGAGCAGGACAGATTACAGACGCACCATAACAGGCGGTCATAAAACATAGCGCAGGCAGCGGTAGCTCTGACAGTATCGCTTCAGGTTTAACCAGCAGCGATCTGCCAGGCCATCGCTTTGAAATGCGCAACGTTTCATACCGCCATAACGTTGGGCACAACCAAAAAAAAACGGTAACATGGTAGATTTTATAATAATATTTCTAGAAATTATTGTTGGGCTTATTAGTGCATATTTAATTTATTATGCTAGACAGAAAGGTAAAAACCAAGCAGACAAGGAAGATTTAAAGAAAATAACAAAAACTGTAGAAGAGGTAAAACAGAAGTACACTGAAGAAAATGAATTACTCCGTGCAAATCTCAACTTGTTGACTTCAAAAAAGAATATTTTATTCACTGAAGAAAAGGAAGCTATAATTCAATATTTTGGACAATTAAATAAGTGGATTTGGGATGGATTAAATATTCGAATTAATGAATATAACCATGCTAATTACCAAGAGTTATCTGACCGTCTAATTAAAATGAGAGATGACTACAACAAGACGTACATAACATTTGCCAAAGTACAATTGCTCGTGAAGGATGAAGAGCTCATTCAACTTGGACATGAAACCAACATGAAGGTACTTGAACTTCATCATTTTAAAGAAACTATGATTCAGCGACTCCAAAATAATCTATCATGGGAGAAAATTTTTGTAGACAAGTTTACCTCTGAAGATTTTAACTTCAATGAACTCTCATCTGAGTTGAAAATTTTTTATCAAGAACAAGCTAAAAAGAGAGAGGGTGAAAAAGATGCCATAATTAAAGAATACTTTTCCAAGAGTAAAGAGTACTTTAATCCAGCCATTGAATTAAGAAATAAGTTCAAAGATTTTGGTAAAAAACATTTAAATAATTAAATGGCAGTGCCCAACAGCGGGTCATAGCGCATGCCGCGGTTTGGCTCGGCTAGATACGGCAGTGAGAATTTGAACGACAAAACAACTAGATACAAACCTGCGGAATCGGCGGCACGACGCCATACCCGCGAAACGTTGCCTTTAATTTGTGGGAAGCCGAAATGACGAATGAAATTGGAGATCTATCGCACCTCCCCGCCCGCTGACCAGGCCAACTTGTAAGGCAAAAAAAATGCGCTCGACGAAACTCCAATGCAGGCCGGCGGCCTTGAGGGCCTGAAACCCGACCCGCCGGAACTGAGGTGGGGATTCTGGTTGCAAACTCAAAGCCAACAGCGGGTCATAGTGCATGGCGCGGTCCGTACTATTTGACAAAAGATTATTATTCGTTTCCTTTAATTCCTGAACAAACTAACTGCGGAAAGGGCGCCACGACACCATACCCGCGAAACGTTGTAGCCAATTATAATGAGCATGAGAGCAATTATTTACATACTGATTTTGATTTTTACTTTAGGCTGTACTAACTCTAAGAAACCAGAAAAGACAGAACAGGAAGAAAAATTAATAATCAAGTATTCCAATCCAGCTCAAATTTTAAAGCTGGAAAAAGCGAAGTTGGAAAAGGATTACTTTAAGTTATTTGAATTTGTAAGGAATAGAATTGGAGAATTAAAATTTAAAATCCTCGACACAAAACACTTAAATTATAAAGGCATTGAGTATTGGGGGTTTAAAATAGCAGCAGAAGGTAGCCCAGATTGGTCTTACGCTGAAAAATTTGTGATAGTAAGCAACACAGGTAAATTTTTATATGAAGTGGATTTCAGACAAATTGAAAAGGAATTGAAAATTCCTGAATGTGGCGTGCCAAATTATGATTTAGACAGCTTATCAATTATAAATGTTGCCAAAACTGATTTTCTTACAGCATCAATCAAAGAGCATTACGATCCTTGTGGAGGTCAACCTGAAATTGAAACACAAAAGCTCCTTTTCTATTCATTGAAAAATTCAGACCTCATAGATAGTATAGAATTATTTTACAGCATGTCTGATTTTAACAATAAAGAAAGAAGAATGTCAGAACTTAAAATTGAGGCTAATACAATAAAACTTCAAAGATCTGAATATAAATCAGGAAAGGTTCACAGCACAGAGAACCTTGTGTATAAAGTAATTGATGGAAAATTAATTAAAGACAAATAACTGGCTACAACAGCGGGTCATAGCGCATGCCGCAGCCTGGCTCGGCTGGATACGGAAGTGAAAATTTGAACAACAGAACAATAAACAACAAACCTGCGGAAATAGCGGCACGACGCCATACCCGCAAAACGTTAGTAGCCATTTAGGTGCAGTGGTACATTGAATGGAGAGCTGCAAGATTATTAAATATTTATTAAAATGTACGAATTTAAAAAAGACAATAAAGGAATACATCAACTTGGAGGAATAAAGCCGAATGATCTTGTTTATCCAAAGAATGAATTTTTGTCAAACTTTCAATATATAGGCCTAATTAATAGAACAGATGAGGTATTTAATTGGATACCTTTTAACTTGCATTTAATCTGCCCAGTTTATCTAAATATTGAAAAGGTTTTTTTGAATTATAATAACCCTCAAATTCCAAAGTTGATTTCGCCGAAAGATACGGCCAAAATAGATTCGGAATATGATGAGTTAACAATCGATTCACTTATCCAATTTGAAGCAACTAGATTCAAGGTAGAAAAAGTAAATCAAATTGATGAAATGGAGTGTTTGGGAATAACTGGTAATCCTGCCTGTCTTAATGGAATTGAGACACCAATTTGCCCAATAAGTAAGAAAAGAATGAAATTTGTTTGCCAAATAATGACATTTGGCGAAATTCCGGTAAAAATGAAAAATTTTGAATCAGAGTATTCAGATTTTGAACATATGTGCTTTTGGGGAGATGGAAGCTTATTTGTTTTCATGGAACCAGAAACAAAAACAGTATGCTACTTCATCGAAAACACATAATAAAAAACGGCTACCAACAGCGGGTCATAGTGCATGCCTTACTCCTTCTCTATTTGACAGAATATTAATAATCGTTACATTTATTTCTTTAACATACTTTTGCGGGGAAAGGCGGCACGACACCATACCCGCGAAACGTTAGCAAACATTTAAAGACAACAAACAACTTACATGAAAAAGAATTACTTAATTGCTATTTTATTGCTTATCTCCATTCAGTCTCAGAGCAATAATTTGACTATTCGAAATAACGGCACAAAAATTTTTTCTAATTCCTCCATCATATTATTGAACGATATTATCACACCTAACAATGGAAATTTAATCAGAGAGCCTAATTATATTGAAATTAACGTCCCTCACCAGAAAGTAACCTATGATTCACTTCGCTCTATATCTAAGGGAGGTGTAGATTTTTCTTATAATTTTAAAATATGGTATACACCAGAAAATAATTACGTAGCTTCATTACAGACGCCAAACGATACCCATGACTTTGCCCATTCAGATATTATGAATGGAATATTTGGACAGTATAGTATAGGAGAAATATATTCTTTTAAAAGGGATGAAATCGAATCACTGATTTTGGAAAAATTAAAAAGGAAATTCAAAGAAAATCATATCAATGTTGTTGGAATATTATATTTAAACATTCAATTTTCTGAAAAAATAAAAAAAGAGATAGAAGAAAAGCTTTTCAGAGAACACCAAAAAAACAAGTCCAACAACAACCATGGTTAAAACGTTTGCTAACAGCGGGTCATAGCGCATGCCGCGGTTTGGCTCGGCTGGATGCAGAAGTAAGAATTTTAACGATATAACAACTGGAAACAGACCTGCGGGAACAGCGGCACGACGCCATACCCGCGAAACGTTGGCGGTAATGCAGAAGAGAACAAACTACAATGGCATAAGGATTGAATCACAATAAATTATACATGGAAAGTTTTCAGAAATTTGAAGGAATTGATTACGTTAATAATTTCGCTGTAAAAATTAATTCAATGCATCAATTAGTAGCAAAGAATTTAGATGAAATAATTCCTAACAATTCTATAAACGTTATTGATATTGGAGGTGGTCCTGGAATTGGAGCAATAATCATAGATAGATTAGGGAAAAGTGCCAAAATGGTAAATGTAGAACCTTCAAATAATATTGATAAAATTCCTGATTTAAATTTAGTAGAGTATTCCACATTGCAATTATCATTTAAAGAAGCTTTAATCCATCAATTTCCATGGAAAGCAGATATGTTTTTAATGATTAGTGCTGCTCACGAGATTACATTATCAAATAGTAAGACAACAAAGGAGAATAAAGAAATTTTCTTTCAAAACATCAAAGATTTCATAAAGACTAATTCCAAACTTGATGCTTTACTATCAATTGGATTCCCCAATTATAAGTTTGGAGTGACAGAAGAAGAAGTGTTAAAACAACGTGAATTTGTTGATTCATTGATGGGACACTCTCATCCACCTGAGGAGTTTTTTACAATTGAGGAGTTTGTGTCCTCTTTTACTGCCAAACCAATTATTTTTGACCAAACACCTATGGTTTTAACAGGTCAGTCAGAAAAAGAAACGAAACTAATGGAAAATTTGCAGTTTTTAGGACAAGTGATATTCTAAGAATTAGGTAATTATGAAAAAGTGAATTATAAAGCACATACCGCCAACAGCGGGTCATAGCGCATGCCGCGGTTCGGCTCGGCTAGATGCTGAAATGAGAATTTGAACGACTAAACTATAAACAACAGACCTACGGAATCGGCGGCACGACGCCATACCCGCGAAACGTTGTATGCCATTTTAAAGAGATGAGTAGTAATAATGAAGATAGAGTATTCAACTATAAGAAACCATCAAAACAATTAGATGATTTCATACATATATATTGGGAACATAAAAACCTAACAGACAAAGTACAAAACCTCACAATATTTCCAGACAGTTTTTTTAAATTGATTTTGCTTTATAAGAAAGAAAAATTAATTGCTTTTTTCATGACTGGTTTATGGACAAACGAATTCGAATTTTTTCATCCACCCGATTCGATTGTATATGGAATAAAGTTTAAAATTTTGTCGCCTGAATTTATTTTACAGGATGAAATTGCTTCAATCTTTTCATCTCACAAAGATTTATCACCTGACTTTTTAAATATTGATAAATTAAAGTTTCAAGGTCTCGACAGCTTCGGTGAACAAATGGACCAATTGTTTAAAGAAAAACTGGAACATACTACTAAGAAAATAAAATCTAATAAACTTCAACTCTCCCAACTATTGTATTCTGTAGGTGGCAACATTATAGTTGAGGAAGTTTCAAACCAAATAAATTGGAGCACCAGACAAATCAACAGGTACTTAAACAAATACCTTGGCGTATCCTTAAAGACATATCTAAATATTCAAAAATGCTATTCTTCATATTTTCATATTCGTGACGGCAAACTCTACCCCGAAAATGAATACTTTGACCAATCACACTTTATTCGTGAAATAAAAAAATATACCGGAAAAACTCCAAGCGAATTACACAAAAATAAAAACGACCGATTTATACAATTAAAGAATATTCAGAGGAAATAGTTTTGCAGACAAATTTTAAAACTATTTCAAATGAAAAATCTAATTACACTTTTTTGTATCTGTTTGGTATTGATTTCCTGCAATAATACCAATAATAATAAAACAGATGAAGACAATAAGCAGGTCGAAAAATCACAAACGATTGGTTTTAACAATTTTGCGGTAATATGGTCAACACCAAATGTCGAATTGATGCGTGGTTATAATGAAATCATTACCACAGAATTCACGAATTTATGGAAATCAGGAAAATCCAAAGTCATTTCCAAATATTGCTTTCTTTCTAAAAGCAAAATCTATAACTGATGCGACCGCAATATTGAATGATTTGACAATCTTTAAACAAGGTATCGCTTCCTATAAAATTTTCCCAGTTGGAATGCTGTGGCAAAGCAGAAATGACAAGACTGTTGCAAAATCTAAAAACAAAAGGTCGTTTGTAACGGTTTGGGAAACCAATTCAAAAAATCCTAAATCTGAAATTCTAATTGATCAGACAAACAGAATAATGGAACTCTGGAATAACGGAGATATTGAAAATATTTATTTCGATATTGAAGGTACACAGAACGATAATGAAAAAACAGATTTTGTATTTTTCGCTCATGCAGACTCCATAGAAGAGGTAAACACATTGTGTGAATCACTTCCATTTTATAAAAATGAGCTGGCTACTTTCAAAGTTTTTGAGGTTGGTGTATTTTGGTTTGGTAAGTATCAAGATAATCAGTAACAATAAACATCATGAGAAGATTAAAACAGGAAATATATTTTCCAATTATTATTGGAATACATCTGATTTTTTGGACCATCGATTTGTATTTCTATAAAGGCAGTTTTACCGAAGTATCATCAGACAATTTGTTGTTGGGTGAAATGACCAATGAGAGTTGGTTTAATTTTTCAAGAATATTTGGAGAAGTTTTGTCATCGTGGGTCGTAACTGTTTTTGCAGCAAACTTCCTAATGGCAACGAGGTCTCGTTGGGTTGAAAAAATATTTGGAGGATTAGATAAAATGTACCTGATTCATAGACGAGCCGCAATAATTGCGACAGTTTTAATTTTAGCACATTTTATTTTTGTGCCACGAGACCTCATCGAATTTACTCCTGGCAAACCGATGGGATTTTATGCTATGATATTAATTTTAATTGGTGTCATTGTTTCAGCTGTCCCATTTTTTAAGAAGAAAATCCCCTATCACAAGTGGTTAAACTTTCATAAGTTAATGGGAATTTTTTATGTACTTGCAGTAATTCATGGAATAATGGTAAACAGCCTTATCAAAGAACTTCCAATTACAAGGATATATGTTTTTGGAATGTCATTTATTGGAGTTGGAGCATGGTTTTACAAAGCGTTTTTGTTTGGCTTATTTAATAAAAGGCTATTCTATAGTATTGTTTCTATAAAGTCTTTAGGTGCCGGAATAACAGAGCTTTTAATACATCCAAAGGATAAAGCATTGCTATATACGGCAGGTCAGTTTGCATTTTTTACTTTTCCAAAAATAAGTAAAAGAGAACAACACCCTTTCACTATAAGTAGCCATCCTTTAAACGAGAATCTTAGAATAACTGTCAAGAATCTTGGAGACTACACAGCCAAGTTAAACAACTTGTCAGTTGGCGACAAAGCCATTATTGAAGGGCCATATGGAATGTTTTCAAGCAAATATGCCAAAGAACAAGTATGGATTGCAGGTGGCATAGGGATTACTCCTTTCCTATCGTTGGCAAAGGATATTTATACACATCCTGTAAAACTGTATTGGAGTGTAAACAATGAAACAGAAGCTGTTTATAAAGATGAATTATACGAGATTGCTAAAGATAATCCAAACTTTGAGTTTTCAGTATGGCATTCAGATGAAAATGGATTCCTGACAATTGATAAGTTAAATATTGATGACATAGAAAAGAAATCATTTTTCATTTGTGGACCCGAACCTTTGAAAAAAAGCCTGATGAAACAACTCAGCGAAAAAGGTGTTATAATGGCCAATATCTATGATGAAGAATTTGCATTTAGATAAACAAGACTTCAATAAAAAACGGCATACAACATTGTATATAAAAAATAGCAGAGGTAGTGCAAGCCAGAAAGGTTTGCACTTTTTTGTAATTTTACAGTAACTTGAAAGAGCATGGCATATAAGTCCGCTACTTTTCATATACTGTACCGTTAGCAATAATTAAAAAGAAACATTAGAATGAGAAAAAGAATCGGACTAATATTATTTATCATTTTATTTATAGGAAGCAATTCCTTTGGTCAAATTGAGCAACTCACGAAAGAACAAAAGGTAAGAGATTTTATTTATGCATATGACATTTTTGAAAATAACTATCCATTTTTTGGAGTATGCAAAAGAGAATATGGAATAGACTGGCTTGCTAAAAAGGAAGAATATATTTCAAAGATTGGAGAAACTAAAAATGATAGTGCATATATATCAATATTAAAAAAAATATTTGGGGATTTAAATGATGGACACGTCAATTTTAATACTACACGATTTGGGGATGAAGGTTTTTATAAAGCATATAAAAATGCAGCTATTAACTATCCTCATTATAATAAATGGGTAGCAATGTTTGAAAATCCAAAATCTCGGATAGATTACTGGTCTAATATTTTAAAGAAATCCGAAATAACTACCAATACAGTCAAGACAGATAAAAAAGAGATTCGAAAATCACCTCCAAATTATTCGGATACCCTAATAAATAATGGAGAAATTGGGATAATGAAAATTTTATCATTCAATACTCATTTAATAGTCAAAGAAAAGGTTGCTATTGATAGTTTCCTTAAGAAAATTGTAAATATTTAATTATTAACATCCAAGATAACAGCGGAGGAGCAACAAACTATTGGAAAAAAAATATTGTAGAAAGACTAATTTCAGATACAATTGTTTATACAAGCTATCCTATAATTAAAGATGGACCAGTCAATAGACACTTTTATGGTGAATTCTTTGATGAAGCAAGATTATTAAAGAAAACAGAATATTTAGAAAGAATTCCAGATGAACTCATTAATAAAAAGTTTTATATTAAAACAGAAAGAGATACTATTGTACCAAATAATCCAATCAATTTTAAAGGTCAAATATTTTTACTTGTAAATGAAAAAGTTTTTTCATCATCTGAAGGATTTGCTCAATTCTGCAAAACCACAGAGTGGGCGGTTGTTGCAGGTGAACGAACTGGAGGAGATGGAATTGGAAGTGATCCTGCGTTAATAATATTACCTGAAAGTGGAATATTGATGGGCTTCCCTTCTTTGGTAGGACTTAATCACAACGGTAGTTTAAACTCAGAAGAAAAGACTACTCCAGATATAGAAATTGAGGCAGCAAACTCACAAGGAAGATTAGAAAAACTGATTAAATATTTAAAAGAAAAAGAATAGCTATTGCTAACAATGTATAAAATATAATAACCGGGATAGCAGTAAATTCAAGGGGTTTTAGCCCACATCAACTTTCTTGTAACTTGACAGGAAAGTGCTACGCATTCGGCTACTATTCTTATACTGAACGTTATGCCCAATTTAACGACACGAGATAACCTACTGATAAAGAAAACAAATGACTAAATACAAAACAACATCACAAGATTGGTTTAATCATATCGCACAGAATTTAACTTCAAACGCATTGATTCAATACGTTCTGAAAACGGATTCTAAAATTGATTATCAATTACTCAAAAAATCATTATTGCTTTTAATACAAACTGAACCGATTTTGGGTTGCCTATTTGTCGAAAATGGAAAAATGCCAGAATGGAAACAAACACAAATAAACATAGACAATATTTGTTGCCAAATAGAAACTAAAAACCTTGAAAATGAAATTAGGTCTGTACTTGAAACAGGAATTAATCCATCAAAAGAATTATCGATAAAAGTATGTTTATTGGACGACCAAAAGATAAACGCAATCGTAGTAAAAGTAAGTCATTCTGTTTGTGATGGTTCAGGTTCAAAATATCTCATAAAACAACTTGCAGACATTTATAGCCGATTAGAAAAAGATAGTTCATTTGTTCCCGAAAAAAACATTCCCGTTAGAGATACTCAAAATTTCTACGATGCTTTGAAAATTAAAGATAAGACAAGTTACTTTGTGCCTAAAAAAGCTAAATTAGCTTCAACTTGGGGTTTTCCAATAGGACAAAAATCATTAAAAAAACAAACATTTTCTTATCAGCAGTTAAACTACAAAGACAATGACTTTCAAGAATTAAAGCAATTCGCAAAAAAGCAAGAAATAACCTTGAACACATTGTTTATGGCTGCATATTTCGATGCTTTGAAAAAATATTTAAAGCCTTCTGAAAGCACAAAAGAAGTGCAGTTTATGCTTGACCTTCGAAAATATTTACCATCAAATACGACTCAAAACATATGTAACCTTTCTGCCATTTTAAACGCTAATTTGCCAACTCAAACAACTGATTTTATAGAGTTGGTTAAGCAAACAGATTTTGCAATTAAGAAAATTACAGACACTGACAATTTTATACACGGGACAATCGCAGGAGATTTAGCCGAAGATGCAGGATTTGGAGCAATAAAAGATTTTGTAAAAGCAGAATGGGAAAATATTCAAAAAACTGGAAATTGCACACCTATGATTTCTAATCTTGGAATATTAAGCCTTGAAATTATCAGATTTGGAGATGCCGAGATAAAAGAGATAGGATTAATTTCCCCGGCTTTTTTTGCTCCAGCTTTCATGATTGGAATTATGACCTACAATAACATTTTGACAATTAATGCGAGTTATTACAGCCCTGGAATAAATAACAAACAGATAAAAGATTTATTAAAACAAATTGATAATCAACTAAAAGAGATAATGAATTAATAACTGGACATAACACTTTGTATAAGTAATGGCAGGCAAAGTGCTAAATATCAAGGTTTGTAGCTTCCTGTCAAACTGCATAGCGGTTTGACAGGAAGCTACCACGCAACCTGCCACTACTCATACAATTTACCGTTAGGCAACATATAGAAAACGACATATGGATATTGAAATATTTATGAATGCATTAATTAATTTAGCTCCTCTTATTCTTGCTACAACTGGAGCACTCTTAGCATCAATAAAATTGTTCGAGTTGAAAAAGGTTCGGAAAAGTAGTAAAGATTCTATTTACAATACTCTTGACCAAAAACTTGAATCAGGTTTAATTAATGATAAAGAAGATATTCAATTAATAATTAATTCATTTTCACGAACAGAAGATGAATTTTATTCAATTACACCTGTATTAGAAGATTATTTCACTAAAAGGCTTAGTAAGTCGGACAAAATTGAGACTGAAGAATTAAAAAGAAGATATAAATTAATCAAAGATATTATCAAGGATGAAAACAAAAACAAACCTTTTTCTGAAGTTCCCGATGAGGAACGAAGACTTCTTATTAGTATAAAAGATGCTTTATCAAATAATGATAATCAAGCAATAGAATTTAATGTCAATGAGTTAAACTCTGTTTTATCAACTAGAAACAAGGTTTATGAGAAGACGAATAGATTGAATAAATGGTCAGTTCCTTTAGCAATTGCAGGAACATTCTTTACTATTCTATTCGGAATTTTAAGTCTAAGTCCACAGGGGGTTGATTACGATAGGATAAAGGATGATAATAATAAAATAATCAAGGACCAATTTGAAAAATATAAAAATGAAATAGATACGTGGCCTAACAAAAAATATAGTGCATTTGGCGAATAGTGCTAATCTTGAGGACAGTAACACATAATAAAAAATGTAGCGGTTTGATAGTTTGGAGCTTTTATATGCCAAACGCACCATATTCAAACCGTTGGGTATAATTCCCCACATCACGAAATCGAAATTAATTTCTATTGCTAACGAGAGCGATACGCCTTTGTCTAATTCAAATTATATTTATCGGGACTCTATGCAAGGCCGTTTTTTAAAGTGGTACGTAATAGTCCGTGCGCAATTCTGGTTGAAATGTAAAAGCCCCTGAATTAGCGGTTCAGAGGCTTGTTGATAATTTCAGTGGTGGTCCGCTTTGGCGGAACCCCGTTCAGAATAATTCTCATAGCAAAGATACATTTCCTTAGAGTCATTTTTACTCATCTTAAGTTTTATTTATGGCTCGAAGAAAAAAGATAGAAATGGAAATCATCAACCCCAATGCAGCAGGCATAGAGGTGGGGAGTCGGTCCCACTTTGTTGCTGTGGGGCAATCACTGGAAGATGTAAAAGAATTTGGCGTCTATGCAGAGGATCTCATCCAACTCTGTAAATGGTTATTGTCCTACGGAATTACATCTGTGGCTATGGAATCCACTGGGGACTATTGGCAAAATCTGTACGCTGAATTAATTCGACATGGCTTCGAGGTAATCCTGTGCAATGGAAAGTTCACCAAGCATGCCAAGGGCAAAAAGACGGATGTGAAGGACAGTCGATGGATTCAAAAACTTCATTCTCTAGGTTTATCAACCAGTAGTTTTCTTCCTGATGAGACGACTGAAATCCTTCGAACCTACTCCAGGCAAAGGAGCAATTTCATTGACTTGGCCGCCCAAGCTTCCAAAAAAATGCAGAAATACCTCAAGCTTTTAAACTTCCGATTGGATGTAGTTGTTAAAGACGTTTGCGGTTTAACTGGATTGGCCATCATTGAAGATATCTGCAAAGGGAATCTTGATCCGGAATCCCTGGCCGAGCACAGGCACTACAATTGCCGCAAGCCCAAAGAGGAGATCGCCAAAGCGCTGCACGGCAACAACCGAGCTGACTACCTGTTTGCCTTACAACAAGAATACGAATGCTATCTTTTCTATCAGAAAAAAATCAATGCCTGCGACAAAATGATGGATCGGTTCATCAAACAGGAGCTGAAAAAGACGCCGGAGAAATTGAAACTGAAGACTACGGAAAAGCCCTACAAGCGCATCAATAAGAATGCTCCCAAGATCAAAAACCTGAATCAATTGGCATATCAATACTTCGGAGGAGTCGACCTCTTTGCCATCGAAGGTTTGAGCCATGCCACAGTTCTGTCGATCATGAGCGAAATCGGACCGGATGGATTTCAAAAGTTCAAAACATCCAAAGAATTTACATCCTGGTTACGACTTGCTCCGAACAATAAAATCTCAGGGGGAAAAGTACTGAGTAACCGCATCCCCAAGGGAAGCAACCGGCTCAAAATAGCACTTCGACAAGCTGCCAATGCCATTGGGAACCTAAAGGATACCCATCTTTCTGATTTCTTTAAAAGAATCGCCTATCGAAAAGGACGTCAAGCCGCCGTAAGTGCAACAGCAAGAAAGCTGGCGGTAATAATATGGACGATGGTCACCAAGAGAGTCCCCTACCAGCCACCTACAGATTATCTATTTCTGGATCAGAAAAGAAAATTGAGATTGGTAAACAAAATGAAGAAAAACATTGTTAAATTTGACATAAAACCAGAAGACGTCGGATTTCGTAACCCATTGAATTTGAGTTGTGATTTTTGACGTTAGTCAGAATAAAAAGCAAAATGCCCAATATTGACGAAATTATTAAACTGACGGAAGATTTGTCTGGAGTTCCTGATATATCAGAGGATTCAGACATATTTGGCGATATAGGTTTAGTTGGTGACGATTTTGATGAATTCATAGAAGAATATTCCGAAAAATATAAAGTTGATATGACTGAATATTTGTGGTACTTCCATACTGATGAAGAAGGTGCTTGGAATAGTATTGGGGGGATATTTTTTGCTCCACCGAATAAAAGGGTAAAAAGAATCCCTGTGACTCCTAGATTGTTATTGAACTTTATTAAAATAGGGAAATGGGATTTAAAGTATCCGGCTCATACTATTCCAAAAAGAAGATATGATATTATCATTAATCAATTACTGATAGGAGCATTTGTGTTTTGGATATTGATATGGATTGTTCTTAAAATGATTAAAGAATAAATACTGTGCACAACAGCGGGTCATAGCGCATGCCGCGGTTCAGCTCAGCTGGATACTGAAGTGAGATTTTAACGACAGAACTATAAACAACACCTCTGCGGCGAAGGCGGCACGACGCCATACCCGCGGAACGTTAACTTTCATTAAAACAAGGCTATTCAATTTTCATGGCTAGATTTTACAGATAAATTTATTAAAATGGCAAGAGAAGGAAGTAGATTTACATTTGCTCAATTAAAAAGAGTTTTAGATAACTGGGAAGAAATAGCAACTGAAAACGGTGGAAAAATGGAGCTAAGAAAAAGAATTTTCACTGAAAAAGGTATACTTGAACAAATGGTTAATTATAAACGGAAATACGCTATCCATAACAGCCTTCTATTTTTCGATATTAACATTCCTCATGAACGTCTTAAAATTAAAATATCCTCAAGTGAGGTAAAAACTCCAATATTGAGCTTCAAATACAATAATTCAAAACAATTCTACTTCTCGATCCGAGATGAAGATTTCATGGATAAAATATCAAAATATTTTGGTCAAAATGAAGTAGAGATAAATGATAAAGAATTTGATTCAAGTTTCTTTTTAGAGACAAATAAACCTGAATTTTTGAAAGAATTTCTTGATATAAGGATTATTGATTGGTTGAAAAAGATAAAAATCGCATATTTTGATTACAACTCGCCAAAATCAAAAAACGCCCTGACAATCTATTGTTCAATAAATGAACTGGATAAATTAGCGATTGAATACACTTTAAACATGTTTAAGTATTGTATTAGTAAAATTAAGAGTATTGAATTAAAAAACGAAAGCTAACAGCGGGTCATAGCGCATGCCGCGGTAAGGCTCGGCTGGATACAGAAGTGAGTTATTAACGATAGAACACTAAACAACAAAACTGCGAGAAAGGCGGCACATGCCATACCCGCGGAACGTTGTGCTTCATGCTGCCTGGAGCTGCCGTATAAAAAAAATGAAAACATGAAACCTAAAGAACTAATAGAAAAATTTGTTGAGTATTTTAACGAAGGTGATTCAGATAAGATTGCAGAATTATATCACAACGATGCAACAAATCATCAAGTAGCCAATGAGCCTGTAATTGGAAAAATTGCAATAAGAGAAATGTTTGCAATGGAATTTTCACAAGCTAAAATGGTTTGCATCGTTGAGAATATTTTTGAAGATGGAGAATGGGCAATTTTGGAATGGAAAGACCCTTTAGGATTAAGAGGTTGTGGATTTTTTCTCATAATTGATGGTAAAATAAAATTTCAGCGGGGATATTGGGATAAATTAACTTTTTTGAAACAACATAATTTACCTATTCCAACAAATTGAAAAAAGTACGAAAGCACAACAGCGGGTCATACAGCATGCCTTGCTCCTCCTCTATTTAACAAAAGCCTAATAACCGTTACATTTATTTCCTTAACATATAGTTACGGGTAAAGGCGGCACGCCACCATACCTGCGGAACGTTGGCGGTAATGCGAACAGAGATACAACCTTTAAATAATAATATCGAACAAATGAAATTATTTGGACCTACAGCAGATTTATCTGATATAGCAAAATTGATCATGGCAGAGGATATTGATGCCTTAGAAAAGCTCATAACGCAAGGATTGGATATAAATGAGAAAATCGAAATAACAGAATATGTAAAAGAAACTCCAATAGTTCTTGCTTTATGTGAAAATAAATATAAAGTTTTAGATTGGTTGCTCTCAAATAACGTAGAACTTAATGATAAGGATAATCCTTCCATCTTAATGGCATGTTCTAATTGTAGTCCCGAAATAGTAAAATTTTTAATTGACAAGGGAGCTGATGTAAATGCAAAACACCGTATTGGCAAGACTGC
This sequence comes from Bacteroidales bacterium, assembly GCA_041725955.1. Taxonomy (GTDB): domain Bacteria; phylum Bacteroidota; class Bacteroidia; order Bacteroidales; family JBGRPZ01; genus JBGRPZ01. The sequence continues at coordinate 25,001 of JBGRQE010000111.1, read as the reverse complement.
AATGTCAGATGCTCTTTATGGGGGAAATTACGAAAATGTATCCTTACTTCTTGAAAGCGGTTATGACATGAGTAAAGATGGTCAATCCTTGAGACAAGCTGTATCATCACAGCAAATGCTTGCTATCGAAATTTTTATAAAGAATGGAGTTGATGTAAATTTCTGCAAACCAGATATGGTATATCCTTATAATTCAACCCCTGTCCACATTGCGGCAGACAAGAATGACCTTGACATCGTAAAACTTCTTGTTGAGAACGGAGCGGATGTTACAGTTAAAGATAGTTATGGGGAAAGACCATATAATTGTGCTGTGAAGAATAAAAATGAAGAAATGATGATTTATATTAAATCATTGGAGCCAGAACAGTGGCATAATGAAGAACAAAAATTAGCAGATTTAAAAAAGTATAAAATACCTGCAAAACTATTGGCTATTATAAGGAGCGAAAATCGCCGATTCGAGTTTCCAGAGAACGATAATGTAAAGTATATTGTTTTTAACTCATTATTGGAACTAAAAGAAGTTAATTGGAACAAACGAAAATTTGTAGACTTATTGAGTGAAGTCGATAATTATTGGAATGATGGTTTTTTAGTATGGTTTCCGAAAAAGAAGTGCATTGCATTTGCAGATTATGAGCATGAGGGGTTTAAAGAACTTTGTAATATAAAGGAGTTTCTAGCAAATCCTGAGAGTCAGATTAATAAGATATTTGAACAAAGTACATACCGCCAACAGCCAATATAAGTAAACTGGGGAACAGTGTTTTACGAAACTTTTGCACATTTAATCAAAATTGTAACGGGCTGATAGGTAGGTGGCACGGAAATCCCAGCCTCCTCATATTGGCAAACCATTAGCTTGCATTTACAAAGGAATGGTGCAATACCTAAACTTGGAAGGATAAGAATCGGATAACCCGACTGATTAAAAAAAGGAAATGGACCTATTAGACAAACGAAATAACTGGATTTTGACCTATTTCTTTACTGACAATGAAGAATGTAAAAAACAAAGTTTCGAGGAGAAAATAAATAAGAAAAATGGTCTTATCTCTTCCTTTGACAATATCAGTGATTGGGAACTGGTTGATGTTCTACTAAAAGAGAAGAAAATTAAAAACGTTTTCTTGTACAAAGGAAAATATTTATGCTGCCTTGAGAGGTTTGTTAATGAGGGATATATTGCGCGAGATCGACTTTACGATTATTCCATCTTCGATCAAGATTACTTTACTAAAAAGTTCCAGGTAAAAAGAAAGGACATTATAAAGGTTAAACCAATTTTGGACAAAAGAAAGGGGCTTTTATCCAGACTGTTTAGATCCTCCTTAGTTGCGCACGATTTGAGAGCAAAAATTGAAGAATAAAAACCCTAGCTAACAGCGGGGCATAGTGCATGCATTGCTCCTTCTCTATTTGACAAAAGATTAATATTCGTTAACTTTAATTCCTTAACAAACCAACTACGGGAATGGCGGCACGACACCATACCCGCGAAACGTTGTAAACAATGTTAAACACACACCACAAATAAAACCACAGAAAATATGAAATGTTCTGTATGTTCAAGTGAAATAAATGAGAAATATTGCTCAAAGTGTGGACAATATTATAAAGGTGGAAGAATTAATTCCATAACATTTTTAGGAGAATTATTTGATAGTGTTTTTTCATTAGAAAAATCTTTTTTCCGAAATATTCGAATCGGATTAAGCCAACCCAAAACATTAGTTTTAAACTATTGGAATGGATTTCGGAAATTTTATTACAGTCCTGGAAAATTCTTCACAATAGCATCTTTATTTCTTGTATTACACTATTCAATTGCAAATGATTTTCTGGGTATTGTAGTAACGGGTAATATTTCTTCACAATTTGTAATTTTATTAACGAATATTCTCTTATTAACTTTTTCAAGTTTTTTACTATATATACAATTCAAGAAAAATTTCTTTGAACATCTAATTTTAAATATTTACAATGTAAGCTTATGGATAATTATTTTCTTTCCAATATCAGTAATTTTGAGCTTAACAGTAAATAATACTACCATTGAAAAATACTTTTACATCCCATATCATATATTGATTATTATTTGGAACTCGAAAGCTTTCGAATTGACTAAACCCAAACGTTTTCTTTTTGTTACGATAAATCTATTAATATTTTATGGAACATTGTTATTTTTAGTGTACATGTTTGGTGAATTTTAACCGAATAATTTGGATAATTAAGAATGAACTGAATACAAAAAACACTGTTTACAACAAAGTATCATATGTAATGCGGGTTTCAGCAGTTTTTTGTACTGCGGCTCGTTGTTGCAACACCGCCAATTCGTCTTTCACGATTGACGGAAAATTTGAAATATTGAATAAACGAATTGGCTCCGTGCGTATTTGAAAGTTTCGTGCTTTTATTCCCGCACTCCACAAATACAAACCGTAGTAAAGCATTAAAAAAGACGCAATGAACAAAGAGACTTGGGATAATTGGATTAAACGAATTGAATGGATTCTTAATATTGCTAAAGAAAGAAATTGGGATTACACCGAGTTGACAATCAAGAAACCAGTTTCAGAAAAAGCCTTCCAGACACTAGAAAAAGACTTAAATATTGAGTACCCTGCTGATTTTAAAGAAATACTGACAAAATATTCATCAGGATTAATAATGGACTGGCAAATTGAAGGGGAAGAACCTAAAGGACAATTTAGTGAAATATTTTGCGGAGCAGGACGTGGGTATCTCTGGGACTTTGAGTCGTTGCGAGATGATTACAAGAATATTCAAGGGTGGATTAAAGAATGTTTTTCAAATCCAGAAGATGAATATGACAAAATTTGGTATAATAAAGTTCCATTCTTAGATGTTCCCAACGGTGACGTGATTGCATTTGGAGACAAGACATTAAAAGGAAACCAAGTTGTATATTTAAGTCATGAAGGAGACGACTTTCACGGACAAATTTTAGGTGATAATTTTATTGACTTCATTGACAAATGGACTCAACTTGGCTGTGTTGGAACTGAAGATTGGCAATTTGAACCATTTTATGATTATGAAACAAAGAAATTATTGTCAGACAGAACGATTCTGAACGAATGGGTTAGATGGCTTGAAAAATAACGCCTTACAACACGTAGCTATAGCGCATAGCAGGGCTGGCTGGCTTTGGGCGGGCAGATTCCCGCCTCGATAGTCTCGTCCTCTCGGACGGACAATCTCAACGCAAATCTGCTACAACGCCATGCGACCAACCGTTATGGCATATTTTGTTAAAAAATTTAAACTATCAAACAGATGAAGAAAGAAATTAAATATTCGGTATTTTTTATTGTGATTGTACTCACTGTTAGTTGGAGTCTCACTTTGTTATTCTTTTCAAAACCGGAAACAGTTCAATTATTTCCATTAGCCATGTTTATTCCTGCAATTGTGGGCATTACTATAAATTCGATACGCTATAAGTCGTTCAAATTAGTTTTTAGACCTATAACTACTAGGATAAATCTTAAATCAATTCTATTTTCACTCATTTACCCATTATTATTTATTGGACTTGTGGCTATCGTAGTTTCTTTAACAGGTATCGGTAAATTTAATTCATACAAATTATCCGAATTAAGTAATTTCCCTTCAATTGAGATGATAATAATTGGATTTTTCTTAATGTTTGGTGAAGAATATGGCTGGAGAGGTTTTTTATTGAAAGAATTAGCTTCAGCCAAAGGGAAGATATATAGTGCAATAGTTGTAGGTATGGTTTGGGCGTTATGGCATGGACCAACTGTATTTGGATTAGCTAATCATACAAATATGGAAAACCCTCTTTTATTTTCAGCTATACAGATGGGTGCAGTCTTTGTTTTTTCATTACCATTTGCATATTCGTATTTTTTAACCAACAATATATCACCTCCTATGATATTTCATTTTGTCTGGAACTTTTATAACCCAATGATACTTGGTAATATCTATCAGAATCAGCCAGGAATTATAGAGGGAAATATGATTTATATTAATGGTGAGGGACTGGCAGGGATAATTTTTGGCTTACTTTTTATAATATGGTATATCAACAAATTTAAAGAGAGCTCAATTAAGATTATTACTAGTTAGATATTGTCAGAAATACAACGTGCCATAAAACACGCTATATACCATAGGCGGGTAATGGGTTTTCGAAGGTTTTGTGTTTTAATGAGCAACGGCAAAGTAGCCATTTTAGAATAGTTATAGTTAAATGTAATTCTAAAATAGCTACCTTGCCTTTTTCTAAAATTTAAACCATAAATCAACTAAGGCGCCTATGATACATAGCGCCATCCGTTATGCAAAATTAAAACAAGCCCCTATACAGAATAGATGAAAGCAATAATTAGATTATTTATAATAGCTTTGATGACTTTTGTGTCAACTTCTTATGGACCAAAATCAAACCCCTCAACCCATATTGTTCTTGACACAATCAACCCCGCTTTACCAATCTTGCATTTAAACGGAACAGCTTATGAAAACGGGGTTCAACATGGAAAACTTCTAAGAAAAGAGATTAATGAACTCATTGGTTTATGGAAACAAGACCTTGAAGCAAAATATCAAATGCCGGCCGATACTTTCATAAATGTGTTTCTTGACTCTACAAATTATCTTCCTTCCATCAAAAATTGGACACCTGAACTTCTCAAAGAAGTACAAGGAATTAGTAAAGGCTCAGGAATTGATTTTAATACCCTATTTACGTTTCAATTAATAGATGAAATTTGGACAAATGCGCGATTAATTGGAACACCACATCATTGCACTTCCCTTGGAGTAAACAATTTTCTAAAAGATGGTGGAACTAATTGGAATGCCCAAACTATTGACATACCATCTTACTATCACAAATTCCCAATATTATTAGATATTAAAGATGAAAACTCAAATTCAAGGAAATTAGTAACCACATTTGCAGGATACATCGGAATAAACGGATTAAACGAAAATATTAGCGTTACTGAAAACAGTTTGACAAACCTTAAAAGTGCTTTAAATGGACTTCCTGTTGCATTTGTTTCAAGGGGTATTTTGGAAAGAAAAACATTTGATGATGCAGTATCTTTTATAAAGACCATAAAGCACGCTTCTGGTCAAAATTACATAATTGTGTCAAGAACCAATATTATTTCATTGGAATGTGCAACAGACCTAATAACCGAATATTGGCCCGATTCTTCAAAACATTTCACGTTTCATGGAAATAATCCACTGACGAACAATTCATACCATCCATTTTATAATAACCATCTTAAAAATCTATATGGATCAATTCCTGAAAGAATCTCAATTTCTGACAGAAAAATAGATTCTGTAAAACGATATTTGACAAAAAATGAGACTATTAATGCAGAAATGATTAAACACATACTTTCTAAAGAACCAATATATAATCGAAACACGTTTGCTTCAACAATTATGGAAATCAATGAACATTACAATCAGTTGTATATTACTCTACACATGTCTGATTCTACAAAATATATGGAATTTAAATTGAAAAAATAACTATGCATAACAGCGGCTCATAATGCATGCCGTCCCGATACATCGAGAGCACGACGCCATACCCGAGGAACGTTGGCTTTAATTTGGTCAAGGCCGAAATCCCACTCAAATTACATCCTCAACAGGAACTCTCCTCTCCCGCTTGCATGGCCAACTTGCTTGAAAAAACTCGGCTTCTCGAAACGACATTGCATGCAATTGGTCTTAAAACTAGAATCCCCTATTTCTTATCAGCTTATGAATGTATTCAGTTTTCCAAACTAATTGCCAACAGCGGATCATAGCGCATACCGTGTCCTGATCCCAACAATTCGGGACGGGAGCACCACACCACAACACACTATACCCGCGAAACGTTACTCGCTAAGTTAGAAGAGACACTACACTTGTCATGACAAATAATTTTTATATATTTGTCATGACAAATACATGGCATATGAACAAAGTAAACCTAGAAACATCAGTGAATCACCATATTGCATTAAGTGCAATCATGATAAAACGAGTCTTCTATAAAATTTTAAGTGAAAACCAATTAGACATTACCCCGGAACAGTGGAATGTATTGTACTATCTTTCAGAATCTGGAGGTTTAACAGTAGGTGAACTGCGCGAATTGACTTTTAAAGATTTTGCAAATGTTAGTAGAATAACACAAAAGCTTGAAGTAGCTGGATTAATAGAAAAAGTAAGAGATTCAGCTGACAAAAGAGCATTCAAATTATTCATAACCGATGCCGGAGAAGAAATAACAAAAAAACTTCATTTGTGTGCTTTTGAATCGACAAATATCGCTATGGAAGGAATTGATGCACCAACCAGAGAGATTATATTAAAAAACCTTAAACATATACTCAGAAATACTGATAACTACTTAAAATAAAGAAATGAAGCAACTAACAACCAGGCAAAAAAAGTGGTTAAAATCCATTCATATAATTGCCGCAGGAGTATGGATAACAACAGGATTGATAATGTACTTTATTCATTTTATGAGCAATGACCTGGCATCTGGCGCTCAACTTCATCTACTGAATAAAATTATTTACTTTATAGATATGAGAATTCTCGTTCCATCGGCAATACTATGTCTTTTAACTGGTTGGATGTATTCTCAACTAACCAAATGGGGATACTTTAAGCATGGTTGGTTAATATTTAAGTGGATAATTACCGTTCTTATTATAGTTCTCGGGACTGTATTTTCTGAACCATGGATTGCAGAAACCGTAAAAATCTCAGGAGAACTTGGCTTGGATGCAATACACAACTCCAACTACCAGAGCTATGTCAATAGCCATGTTATTATGGGGGTTTGTATGACAGGGACATTAATAATAGCTGTTTTTATATCAGTATTTAAGCCTAAAAAATCACAAAAGAAGAATCCCTAAAACAAGTATTATAAATAGCACGATTAATAATAATTTAAGATAAAGTCATCATTAAGGAATAAATGTGATTCATTGGATAACAGCATTTTGATTCCAATGAGAAAATACATGGAATAACTTCACACAGAAGAAAAAAAAGGATTTGTTTTAATTCATACAATCCTTGGAATAATTGTTTCAATATTGACTATAGAAATTGGTTGTTTTTCAAGAAAGAAAGACAATTCAAAAACTGGCTCTCAATTTAATGACAAATTAACGATTGGGGTTTACAATATTTTTTACTAATTATTGTTTGCCATTGTATTTTCGGGTAGAGCTGCAATGGTTTTCAGCGGTTACATAAAAGCTACTCAATCCGATAACTTTATACCAATTACATACAGTGAGAATATCATGCATCTTAAGGCTCATGGAGCAATAGCATTTATTATGATATTACTATTTTTGATGCATCATTATGTGTTTGTAAAACATTTGGAGTTTACTGAAGAAAATACCCTTAAAAGAATTTCTTAAGAAACTTCCATGGATATCATTTTTTTGTCTTAATCGTCATCTTTCAAAATTAGAAATATGCAAAACAATAAAATCTAATAACAACCTCAGCAGGTAACAATGTGCAAAGGGCATAAGGGGTTCAGAGGTTTTCGAGCTTTATCGACCGCATCAGTTTTGTGTGGTAACTTGATATATTTGAACCCCGCAACACCTTACGCACCATACACTAAACGTTTACTTTAATTTGTGGGAAGCTAGAATGCCGAATGAAATTGGAGGTCTTACCCCACTCCCCGCCCGCTCTTCAGGCTTACTTGTATGGCTAAAAAAAAATCGCTTGCCGAACCTTTACTGCAGGCCGGCAACCTTGAGGGCCTTAAGCCCGACCCGCCGGAGCTGAAGTGCGATTCTGGTTGCAAACTCAAACCAAACAGCGGTTCATATCACATGCCGCGTCACGATACATCAGAAGCACGACACCAGCCCCGTGAAACGCCAGCCCCAAAGCAGAAAAAAACCATCTAAGCTCTCCGAAGAAAATCCGTGCGACCGTAAGACAATTTATTTTGTTGCTTCCCACACCTCACTTCTTGAAATATTAGTACAAATTTGAAACAGCCACCGCACAAAGAGCAATTTTGCTACCCCCCCCCAGATCAACAAACCACCAAAATTCTCAGAAGAGATGATTCCATGTCTCCCCTCCTGATTTTCCGATAAAAAGTTTACTCAAACGAAAATGTATACATCATCTACCAAAATGTTTAAGCCACAAGCACCCTGTTTGGCCGAACTTTGTATCAGCTAATAATTCAAAAACCTGTTGATATGAAAACAATAGCAAGAACAATGTTCGGTCTGTTACTGATTGCGGCCACAATAAACAGTTCAGCTCAAAACAAAAATAAATTAAAAGGTAATACGATGAAAAATTTTAAAGCAGGGACAAACGAAGTGACATTTAAAAGCCAAGGTGTGAAATTAGCAGGACTGCTATTTACTCCAGAAAAGTTTGACCAATCTAAAAAATATCCAACGGTGGTATTCTCCGGTCCTTTCAATCAAATAAAAGAACAAATGGGTACAGTTTATGGTAAAAAATTTGCAGATAAAGGATATGTATTTTTATCATTCGACCATTTAGGATATGGCGATAGTGAAGGACAAATCAGAGACAACGAAAATTCCTTTATTAAAATGGAAAGCATTAGGGATGCTATTAGCTACCTCGGAACTTTACCATTTGTTGATAACACAAAACTCTACGGACTTGGAGCCTGTGCAAGTGGTGGATATATGCCTCTTGTAGCTGTTACAGATAAGCGGATGGCAGCAATAGCTACCGTAAGTGGCATGATGGATAATCAGGCAAGTTATTTTGGTACAATGACCAAAGAACAGCTAATGCCAATATTTGAAATGGCAAACGCTGCTCGTCAAAAACAGTATGAAACAGGTGAAGTAGAGTATTACGATGCATTGAATATGGCAAATACTGACCCTTCAAATGAAGGATACGACTATTATATGACTGCCAGAGCAGGAAAAGAAACGTATCCAAATTACAGCCACCTCGCTCCCAGGATTTTGATGGAGAATGCTCCACTTACCAGTGCCACATTATATGCTCCCTATCTATATACACCTTATTTGGGAATTTACGGAGAAAAAACGGTTGCAAAAGATGGTGAAGCACCTACCCCACTTCACACAGGTTCTTTAACCATAGATTTTTACAATGCAGCCAGCGAACCAAAAGAACTTTACGAAGTTCCGGAAGCTACCCATGTTAGCTTATACGACATCGATAAGGATGTTGACAAAGCTGTAGATAAAATGGTTGAGTTTTTTAAGAAATATAGCAAGTAAATATTATTCAGGCAGAGGTTAAATTTAAATGTGATAAAAAGAAGAGTCCGTAAACGAATTATGCGGACTCTTTATTAAAATCGTATCGTTCAAAGAATTTAGGAAAAAATCAATTAAGCTTTCATTCTCTTCCACTAAAATGTATAAGTAATCTACAAAATTGTTTAAGCAGTCTGCCCTCATCTTAAACCATCTTTGTAGTAGTGAAATTCTTACAATAAAAGGATATGACCATTCAAGAACTTACAAAGCTCATAAATTCAAAATGGGTGCATCAAATAAGAGCAGGTGAAAAACATCGATTTGTAGACATTACCATTGTAGAAACAGAGGGACGCTTCTTTGTTCGCCAATATAGATTCGGAAAGAAAAGTTGGTACGATGCTTTTCTAAAAGATTCTGCTGGAGCAATTAAGATTAATGATACCATAATTCCAATTGATGGCGTAGTACCAAAAGATTTGGATGATGTTAATCCAAAAGTTAATAAGGCCTATTTTAAAAAGATAAATATTCTTTACTGGTTAATGCGATTGACCTATGATAGGAAAAAACACGAAGCATCGACATTGGAACTTATTCCAAAGATTTAAAAAAGAAAGATTGAACACCTCCATTTAAAAACAACAACTTATGAGCGACAATATATTTGGAAAGCAAGGTTGGACTCCTGACAGAATTGGAAACCTAAAAGGAAAAACATACGTTATTACCGGAGCAAATACGGGAGCTGGCTTCGAAGCTACAAAAGTCTTTTTAAGCAAAGGTGCTGAGGTTGTAATGCTGAACCGTAGCGTGGAAAAATCAAAAGCAGCCATCAGGGATTTAAAGAAACAGTTTGGAGAGAAAGCCAAAGTTTCATTCATTAAAATGGATTTAGAAGAACTTTCATCCGTTCGTAGTGCAGCAGAGAAGGTAATTGAGACCGTTCCCCAAATTGAGGCCCTAATATGTAATGCAGCCATCGCTCAAGTGGCAAAACAGACGTTGACTTCTGAAGGTTTTGAATGTCAACTTGGAATTAATCACTATGGACATTTCCTACTTATCAATCTCTTGTTTGATAAAATAGAAGAAACCGGAAAACGAATTGTGGTTGTTGGAAGTAACGGCTACAAAATGGGTTTGAAGAAGATTCAGTTTGAAGACATGAACTTCAATAATAATTACAATCCCATGAATGCCTATTCACATAGCAAACTGGCCCAAATGATTTTTGCATACGAATTACAACACAGAATAAAGGAGGCAAATAGAAAAGTAGATGTGTTTGTATGCCATCCCGGAGCATCAAAAACATCTCTTGGAAAAGAAGAAGCGAACTTAACTACGAAGATTATCTTTAAAATAATATCGTTAACACCTATGGCGCAATCGGCAGAAAAAGGTTCGTGGCCAGAAGTGATGTGCGCTACAGAAGACATTTTGAAGCAACAAGCTTACTACGGTCCCACAAAACGAATGGACATGGTTGGCCCCATTGGAGAATGCCAGTTGGAGCCACATGTGTTGGATAGAAAGGTCGCTGATAAACTCTGGAAATTATCAGAAAAGGAAACAAATTGTAAATGGAAGCTATAAAAACAAAATGAAACAACTAATAGCAATCTTTATAACAATGACACTATGTACCGCTTACGCAAATGCTCATGGTAATCGCAAGGATACAACAAGTGAAGCAACTAAAAAAGTTAGCGATATAATTAAATTGGATGAGCCTGATTTTGCTAAAAAGGTTACCCTAATGGATGCTCTAAAACAAAGAAGATCAACCCGTAGCTTTGCGGATCAAGCAATCAACAAACAAGATCTAAGCAATTTGCTTTGGGCTGCTGGTGGTATCAACAGAAACAATGGTGGCAGAACTGTTCCACTGCTTGGAGATATTGGTATTTATGTAGCAATGCAATCTGGCGTTTATTTATATCAGCCTAAAAATCACGAATTAAAAAGAATCCTTTCCGAAGATATTCGTCATCAGATTTCAGAGCAAAACACTGTAAAGCAAGCTCCTCTTGTTTTTATTTATGCCATTGACGATAACTCTTTTTCTCCCTTTATGCGTAAAGCCATGAAAAAAGCACACGGAATGGATTTTTATTATGGAAATCAAACCGCCTATTCAACACAAAATGTGTATTTATATGCCTGTAGCAATAATATGAATACCGTTGTTATTGGAGGATTTAAAAGAGAATTTGTGGATGAGAAACTAATGTTTGATGAGAGTAGAAATTCGTATCTTATACAACCGGTAGGATACACTAAATAAAATGCTATGGGAATGAAGGAATTGAATTTTAAATCCATTGGGCAAATGCACGAATACTTTGGGGAGTCTGAACCTGAGAATCCTTTGTTTAGTATACTGCATACGCTAACTTCTGACGAAGATGCTGTAACATGCGAAGATACTCCTGAACCAATTAAAATCTGCAATCAATTCTATTCCATCAGTTTTAAGAACATCATTCAAGGAGAGATTTTGTATGGTCGCACCAAGTACGATTGTGATAAGGGATCAATGTTATTTGTAGCTCCGAATCAAAGTATGATCATGAAGAATATCGTGATCAGTAAGGAGTCGTGGCACATTGCTTTTCACAAGGACTATTTGATTGGATACGATCTTTTCGACAGGATAAAAAAATACAATTTCTTCAATTACAATGTAAATGAGGCTTTGCATCTGTCTCCCAAAGAAGAAAAGGTGATGAGATCTGTATTTGAAAATCTTTATACAGAGTATCATAATAACCAGGATGAATTTAGCAAGGAAATCATCATCTCACATTTGGAAACCTTATTAAAATATGCCGATCGCTTTTACAAGCGGCAGTTTTTAAACCGACAGACCATCAATAAGGCCTTGTTTACACGATTCAAGGAGATCTTAAACGATTACTTTGAATCAAATAGATTGGAAGAAGATGGAATTCCATCAGTAGAATGGCTTGCAAGTCAATTGGGTGTCAGCCATCGATACATGAGCGACACCATTAAAGCTGAAACAGGTAAAACGGCAGTGGATCAGATTAACCTTTACCTGGTTGAGGAAGCCAAAAACTTATTGCTCGCTCCCAATGTTTCCATTTCGGAAACAGCCTACAAATTGGGCTTTGAATATCCGCAGTATTTCTCTCGCTTATTTAAAAAGAAAACAGGTGTTAGCCCTAAAGAGTACATTAAAAATTCTACAATGAACTAAATACCTCCCATTTGGAAGCACCTTGGTCTGTTGCACAAGCCTCACTCAATCCCAAACTTGCCAATGTGTTTCCAAAGCCACCACACCTACCCTCCTCCTTTCAGGATCGTTTTCGTTTTCCCCTCTCTAAAAAAAAAAAATCGTGCTACGAATCAACAGCAGTGCAACTTGATACAGGGGCTAAATTAAGCCCCAATAAAACCTGGTCCAGAAAGACCAATGGCTAACAGTTGGCGATTTTACTTTGTCAATATCTTTAATCCATTCAAATACAAGTCAAGTCCATTATTTCCAACAGTTAAAATAAACTCCTCTTTAGGCTTTTGATTCATTTTTTCCGTTTCGGTACGACCCTCTAATTCCGAAAAAGTTATCTGATAATCACTATTAAACGCTACTTTATACTTTGCATCCGCTACAACCGGAACTCCGGAGCCAAAAAATTTTCGTACGATATAATAATCTTTGTTCTCTTTTACTAAAGTGATACTCTGTCCTGCGAATCTATCTACAATGCGTATTTCCTTGTTAATGTACTCCTTTATAGTAGGTCTTGAATCCTGGTCAGTTTGTGCACAAACAGCACAACCTGTCAAAACCAATAAAAGGATTAGAGTGATTTGTCTCATCGTTATTTTGTTTGTTTTATAAATTTAAACTCTATTGATATCATTTTCCTGACCAAATGTATTACCCAACCTACTAATTCCAACCGAAATGTATCCCTTGGCTAAGGGATGATTCATTTGATAGAAATTTTCACATCGAACAATACCAAAGACAAGTCTTCCACAATCAATATCGTCTCGTCATTTTGCAATCTTTAAAATCGCTGGATTAACAAGGAATTATTCATATTTATAAAAAACCATTGAACTTGACTCCGTCAAATCATCCATTGCCAATTTTCGGTATGATTGTCCTGATACATCGTTACATGTCCTATCGAATCAGAAAGCACTGATATTTTACAATCGGTTTATTCATTTTCAGATTATTTCTTCTACTTGCTTACCTATATTGCGTTTTAGCAGCTGGGCTTTACTACTCATATTTAATAGACTCCACCGGATTCATATTTGCAGTTTTCAAAGATTGAACTGTTACAGTTAAAACACAAATAATAATTGCTAAACCAGCAGAAATAAGAAATATCCCAATGTCAATATTTGCTTTATAGGCAAATGATTCTTGCCAATATCTTATGAAAAGCCACGACAAAGGAATAGCGATAATGCATGCAAGTCCAATCCACCGGACAAACTGGAAGTTCAAAAGAATTAGAATATCAGATTGCTTTGCACCATTTACTTTTCTTATTCCAACTTCTTTTGTTTTAGTCAAACAAATCTGGGTAACCATTGACAACAAACTTAATACACCTAACAGTATTGCAATTACTGCAAATATTTTCAGGCTCCTGACAATTGAGATTTCATCTTCAAATTGTTTGTTGTAGTAGTCTTCAACCCAAAAATAATTAAATGGATAATTTGGAAAGGCTTTCTTAAACAGGCTTTCCGTTCGAGCTATTAGTTCACCTTTGTTTATTCGGGAATTGACAGATAGAGTATAATTCCCTAACATAACCTCTTTTGTCCAATCAACGAATAGTATTGGTCCAGGCATTTCTTTAGCATTCATGAAGTTATAATCCTTACATACTCCGCTAATGGATGCTTCTACGGTTTGCATCATACTTTCATCCTGAAGGAAAATGGTTTTGCCAACAATCTCAGCCGGTTCACCATACCCTAATTGCTTCATGCAGCTACTATTTATAATGCAAGCATTTCTGCTTTGTGATTCGAATCCTCCTCCATCAATTGTGGAGATATTATATGATTCTAGAAACTCATTCCCAGCGATAAAACAGGCTGTTTTGATACCAATTTCTCCTTTTTGTTCAGATACACTAAAACTGAATGTGGGAATATCTCCGGGAACTTTATCAGAAGTCGATATATTTTTAATCCCTGCTATTTTAGCTATTTCTTGTTCGAAAAAATCAAGATTTCTACCAATATCCGATTCGCGCCTCCAGTTGCCGGGAGTTTTAATGACGAGCTTATCGGCTATCTCCAACCCTTTATCTTTGTTCTTGAGAAAATTTACTTGCTTGTTAATTCCTAGAATTGATGAAATTAAAAATACAATTACAGCAAACTGTGCAACTGTAAAAATTTGTTGGAAAGAAAATAGTTTTCGAATATTACTTATCTTTTTAGAAAGAAATTCCAATGAACTTTTCTTTTTTACTAAAAAGATGAGCATTAAAGGATTGGCAATAGTGCTAACTACAATTACTAAAATAAGATCTATCCAAAAAATTCCATTTAGGCTATTAAAATTAACATCACCTATCAAAAAGCCGGTAATACCCTGTGAAAAAACTATTGCCAAAACAGTAACAATAAGGGCAAAAATATGGACTAATAATGATTCAAACAGAAACTGTGAAAATAATGAAGCATTACTTGCCCCCAGCACCTTTCTAACTCCAAACTGAGTGGAACTAACCGAAATACGGGAATAGGAGAAATAGATATAATTAAATCCGGAGATAATTAGAATCAAAATGCTTATTGCCTGCAAAATAGACAGGTATTGCCCATTTACAGTTTTAGCAATATCATTTTTATAATTTGATTTTGTATGAATGGTTCGTATGGGTTGTAACTTGAATTCAGATTCTGAATTTCCCATATGCCCTCTATTATTCTCATAACATAACTCGGTAATATTGTCTTCAAGTTTTTTTATATCCGCATTATCTCCAAGTTCTAAATAGGTATAGAATCGAACCCAGCCCCAGTCTTCCTTTAAGGGAGGAGGAAAAAACATATTGTTATGAAATGAGATTAAAAAGTCAGGCGCAATATGTGAGTTTCTAGGAAAATCTTTATAAACCGCTTCAATTTCAAAGTTTTGTGCTGGAAATTGTTGAATCACCTTTCCTACAGGGTTTTCATCTTTAAAATATTTATTTGCAAAACTTTCCGAAACAATTACTTTATTTGGCTTTGTCAGGATTGCAACTGATTGTCCTTGTACAATTTCCAATTTAAAAATATCAACCATTCCTTTTGAACAGTGAAAGCTATTTTCATTGATAAACAAATTATCCCCTATCTTGTAATTGCTCTCCTCTGGTTTACACAAAAACCCAGACTCCTTAACCTCAGGATAATTTTCCTTAAGATGCTGCCCCAGTACATGTTGTGTTCGAGGCTCGCTGATTGTTAGTACCTTATTCGTGTAAGTCGACGAAATAATGCGATAGATATTTTTATGATTATCCAGGTTGGTATCAAAAGTTCTGTTGTATGTGACTTTAGCAGTAATCAAGGTGAAGGCAAACAATCCAATTGACAGGGATAATAGTAATAAAAGTGTTGTTCTTTTATTCTTGAAGATTATTCTTAAGGTTTGTTTAAAGTTTAGCATAATTCAAATTTTAAGTCTACACATTCAATCCCGAAGCCAGTTTAATAATCTACACTTAAACTGCCACTTATGATTTCGCCGTGCAATTCCGGAAACTGAATCATTTGACAGCTCTGCTAAAACAATTTACAATGTTTTTGTCACTCTAATTTTTAGCACGATGTTTCTTAGCCTTGTTGCATAACGGTAAATTGTATGAGTAGTAGCAGATTATTCGCTATCGCTCATGAGCTCCGCTGCGCTCCGGTTGAGCGGGAAACAAATCTTGATATTAACCTCATCACCTGCCATAACTTATACAAAATGTTTGCAATTGGCTATTTTTTTAGTTCTGATTCTAAGTAACTTTCTACCTCTGTTCCTAGTTCATCCTTTGCCAATTGGAGGAAATCAGAGGTTTGCTTTATATTTTTTTGATGTACAGTTCTTAAAAAGTTGGAAAAATCTTTACGCCCTATTCTGTTTTCCAGTTTATAAAGCAAATAGGCCCCTTTGTACGTAATAACATTTTGGTTTATTGTGTTTTCTTTTCTTAACTGATAAATAGATGGTAAATCGCTAATAGTATTTTTCAGTTCTTTTATAGCTTTTTCAAAATACTTTTCCCCATATTTATTTCTTAAGATTAAGATAGAAGAATATTCAGCAAATCCTTCATTTAACCAATCTTCCCAATCACTAACAGGTGCTTTATTCCACCATAAATGACCAATTTCGTGGGCAAGCGTTTTTTCGTCCTGAAGGCTAAATGAATTTTCAACTGTAAGAGAAATGAAACCTTTGCGAGTGTATGAAATTGGACGGTTAAACTGGTTTATAGCCAGTATCAGGCTGGCAGTAGTTGACTCGCCTAAGATTTTGTTTAAAAAGTCATAATCTGAATTTGCAACATTTTTAATGATCTTTTCATTTTCTGAGTTTAAATCCAAATAATAAACTTTAATGGTCTCTTCTGCAACTGATATACATTTAAATTGAGGAGAAATAATTATCGGTATATCAAATGATGGCATTTTTTGATTGACTTGCCAAAAAGTTCCATTTTCCGATACAACTCCTGAACTTATCAGTTTGTATTCCGGAGGAATTTGAACATTGATTTTGTATTCGAAGAGCCCATAATCCATATTGAGAGGAAACCACGCAGTGTATAGGTTAAGTTCAAGCCAACTTTTATTAAATTGAAAACTTTCATCACGAATACTGTCTAAGCTATACGTGTATTGTATTGCTAGCTTCTCATTCTGAATTTCTTCGCGGTTAATTACAATTGCTTTATCCTCTCCAATAAATTGTTCTTTTAACTCCTTATACTGTATTGAATTGGAATGTGAGTAAATTCCGGAAATATTTGCTGATTGATGTATGAATAGTTTTATGGTATCAATTCGTGGTAAAGCATTAAATCTAATTTCAAAAGTTGCCTGAACTTCTCGTTTATTTATATCAATATTTATATCCCCATGATATTCTTTTATGCTCTGGGAATAAGCCACAAAAGAATTGAATAGGATAATAATACCTATTAAAATTTCTTTTTTCTGATATTCAAAATTCATTTTTAACAACTAATGTATATTTATTATATTACTCTTTCTTTAGCTTATTGCCATTGTTCCGCAAGTATGGCGTCGTGATCTTGATGCATCGGGTCAGGCCTGTTGTTTATAGTTCTTTCGTTCAACCGTGAACTTCGAAATCCAGCCGAGCCATCCCGATAGCTATCGGGACGTGGCATGCGCTATGATCCGCTGTTAGTGGCAGTTATTATTTCCTTTGTTGTTGTATCAAAAATTATCATCCCTTCAGCTTTATCCCCAAGTTGTTCAATTAATTCTCCTTTTTCATTCCAAACCGATGATTTTCCTGCACATTCATATCCTCCAGATTTTCCAACATAATTTGCCATGAATGTTATCATATTGTTATTCTTAGCTATGTCAGATAATTTTTTTATGTCCGCATCAACTCCTCCTACTGAATTCAAAACACTCGCTATATAAATTGTCGCATTATTTAAATTCGCATATTCATAATGTTCCTTATTTGATAATTCATAGCAAATTGCAGGGGAAACAACTTCCGTTCCTAAATTAAGGACCAATGGATTTTTACCTGGTGTGAAAATTGATGTTTCTGTCGGATATAAATACTGTTTTGAATAGGTTATTCGCACCTTGTGTGGTTGAAAAATAATCATACTAACGAATAAATTACTTTCTTTTTTTGTTGGCAATCCGACTCCAATTGTGATTCTATTCTTGTCGCTTAGGATCTGTATTTCGTCCAACCTCTTGTCATCCTGACTAGTAGCAAGGTCCTCAGCTAAATCAGGTTCATATCCAGTTAATGACAGTTCCGGAAAAACGATCATGTCCACTTTACTCTTAATTGCTTGTTTTATCCACTTTAAATGATTTTCTAAATTTTTCTCAATATTTCCTTTTATTGACTCTGTTTGTACTATTGCAACCCTCATTCTGTTTAAAATTTAGATTATATAATTGTGTTTGTTTCACTTTGCTAGTGAATTCTTCGTTTCGGTTTAATTACCACTAACGGTTAGGACATGCAAAGTAGGCGATTGCGGGCTTCAAACCTATCAAACTGTTACGATTTTGAAACGGACTACAAACGCTGAACTCACTACTATTTCGCCTATTTTGTATATACATTGTTGTGGGAAGTTATTAGTTTATTCCAACCTCTACTTGCTCTCTACGTCTTAATTCAACACTTTCTCTATATTCTTTAGCCTCTGCTTTCATTGTCCATTGAGTCTCTAAATTTAGACTGTCAATCTTTTCTTTTATTGTTGTTATTGGGACAGTAAAGAACTCTTTCCTATAATTCACTTTATTTACACGACTATTCTCAAATACTTCGTGTAATTCCTTTTCTAATTTCGGAGCATCTTCTGAATGTATCATAGCATGAACGTCAAAAGAAAAAGGAACTGATGCATCTCCAAGTTCTTTTACTCTATCCAGCGGCTCTAATCTTCGGGTTAACCCAATTTTCACAACATCTTCTCCAAACGAACCAATGTTAGATATAATATAAACGTGACCACGTTTTGTCTGTTGTGCCAGAGACAAAGCTCGTTGACCTCGTTCTTCTGCATCCGATAGTTTTTGTTTTATTAGTGCTAATTCTTCTTCAAATCTAGCTCTCTCTTCCGCTGCTGCTTGAGACAGTTTAGCTTCTGCCTCTTTCATCGCTTTAGCTAATAATTTTTCTTCTTTTTCTGCTGCCTTTAGGGCTTTTTCTACTTCTCTTCTAACTTTTTCTTCTTCACGCATAGCTTCGCGAATAGCTTTCTGCTCTTCGTGGTCTCTTCTCTTAAGTTCTTGAACAGTTACAGCTAGTTTCAATTGTTGCATTACAATATCAAAATATCTCTCATTTATTCGAGCATTTCTAAATGGTTTTCCATTGTGATTTACTATTCTAAATGCATCTTTCAACTCTTGTTCAAGCTTGCCAAAATTATCATATTTAACTTTTGACATTATTGTGTCAACTTTCCCATTAAATGCATCAACGACAAACTCTATTGCAGTTTCCTTTCGATGAGTTTCTACGTAATCACAGTTTCCAACCTCTCTATTTTTAACCATTGATTTTATCAACGCTCTAACTTGAGTTAATTCCTGACCAGCTTCCTTATGGGTATATTCTTCTGCTAAATCATCTAATAAACTTCTGTTAGGTATCAAATACTCGTCACCATAACCTTTGATAATATTTTTCATTGCTTTAACAGTCTGAGAATATTGGTCAGCATTTTGTTTAGCTTCCCAAGCTTCTCCAGCAGTTTCTTCAGCCTTCTTATTTGCTTCAATTTCGATTTTCGTTGCCAGATTATGAGCTTGTTCTAATACGATTTCTGCCTTCTCTCTTATTTCCTTAGCAGCAATTCTTGCATCTTTTTTTACAGAAGTAGCTTCATTTTCAGCTCTCTCTTTTAATTCTTCAACTTCTTTGCGAGCTATGTCTTGATTTTCTTGTATCAGTTTTGAAATTCTTTGAAGTTCTAATTCAATATCTCTAATTGCTTCGTATTTCCTTAAAAACTCAGTATCTTGCTTGTATTTTTCACTTTCTGTCTTAAAAGATTCAAAATCACTCTTAATGGTTTTTAGCTCTCTGTTTTTCTCATTCAAGTCTTTCTTTAACTTTGATTTTTGTACCAAAGAAATTATCAGAAAAATACCGACTATAATTATTAATACTTCCATATTTAAGTTTTTAACGATTTATTTTCAATTCTTGGGTTGTTGCTAGCTTTAATTCCCCACAACGTTTTGCGGGAATGGCAACGTACTCCCGATGCATAGGGACAGGTCTGTTATTTAGAGTTCTATCGTTCAAATTCTCACTTCTGCATCCAGCCGAGCCGTACCGCGGCATGCGCTATGACCCGCTGTTAGGCACAGACATTTTCAATTTCACTTAATAATTTTTCTCCTAATTCAAACAATTTAGAAATATCTTCATATTTATAAATCCATTTATTCGTTTCTATTCCAATAGTTGTTTTCCCTTTGAAATCTCTAAAATTTTCTAAATATTCATTCTTGACAACTATCTTCACTGAACCGATGTAATCGTTTAGTTGAATAAATGAGTTTATAAATTCTTTTGATAGTCTCAAATTCTTAAACTCCTTATTTTCTGATGTGAAAGTCAAGTATTTATCTATTTCTCTTATTCCGGCTTTTATCTTTTTTGTTCTAAATATTATATCAATCCAGTCCTTTTTATAAATTGATAAATCTTTATTTTCTGCAAAAGACAATGGTTTATAAATCCCCGTAAACATCTTGGATACATATTCTTTAGCAAATGATTCATATGCTATAAAAACAATCGAGTTCTGTTTAAATGTATAGTATCTAGTCTTCAAATATGGATCAGTTGGCGTCATTAAGAATCTATTTGAATCCTCATAAGTTTCATATTCCAATCCATTTTTTATTGGATATTCTAATATTGTTCCTTTATATTCTGAATCTTTCATTTCACATAAATCTGTTTGTGCCTAACGGCTACTTGTAAGCGCAGTGTGAGTTTCACGGCACTTTCCTTTCAAGTTGCTAAATTATTTATTTGTTTCACTACTGTTTAAATTACTCACTTTCCCCAGCATTAAGTTTACAATTTGTTATGCTTTGTTTAAGAAATATTTTATCAAAGTTGATTTATAAATTTCATATATTTGAATGATTGATGATACTTCAACACATTCATTAGCTGCATGAACATTTTCATATTCAACACCAAAACCAACTGTAACATCAATATCTTTTTCGGCAATATAATTCCCAATATTAGATGGACCACAAACTGTTTTCTCGATCTTTTTATTTAATACTTGCTCAGCTGATTTATGCAGGCAGTCCACAAAGAAAGAATCTTCTTTTGTTTTAAAATAATCCCAACTTTCCATCTCAACTATGTCAGATTTTTTTGAATTAGGATAATTTTGATCGCAATTATTAACTGCATCTACAATAATTTCTCTAGCTTTATTGATATCTACAATTGAATTTAATCTAAAATCAAGTTTGATTGTACAAATGTTTGGAATTTGACTAAAACCAATTCCTCCATTAATTTCAGTTATAGATATTCTTGGAGGTATATTAAAATCTTTAGATACTTGTGTTTCAAGATTTATTTTAGATACATAATCAATAAATTCTGTTGCCTTATTTATTGCATTTGCTTCTACTTTCTTTGAAGAGCCACTATGTTGAGATATTCCATAAAAAATAATAGAGCACCGATAAAATCCTCGACTTCCTATTATTAATCTCTCTGAACCAGGGTATCCTAAAGCAAAAGCACTTATGTCATTATTAGAATTGAGATATGCTTTTATTCCATTAAATTGACCTGAATGTTCATCTACATCAAATAAAAATGAAATATTAACCATATGTTCCGAATCATTAAAATAATTAGCTAGGTGTGAAAATATTGAAATTGAAGCCTTTGAATCCGCTACACCTCTACCAAACATTTTTCCATCAATAATTTCCCCTCCAAATGGATTAATTTTCCATTCATTTACATCTCCCACAGGTGCAGTATCTGCACATGCATTTAAGCATATCTTAGGTTTCGAAGGATCTCTAATTATCTCATATAAGAAAGCTACTTTTTCATTTTTATCATTGAATATATATTTACCATTTAAGCCTCTAGATTTATACCAATCCGTTATTTTTTCGAGAATTACATCGGTATTATCTACTTCTATTTGGCTTCTTGTAGAAACTAAAACTCTCAAAAAGTTAACAATTGATTTTTCTATTTTACGCATCTTCTTTAACCAATAATTTTGTTAGTAAAATTCTTTTGTGCTCACGACGTAGAACCTTGAGCTTATCTATGTCCACGATTGAAGTTAATTCGTCACCACTGTGATATAATTCTCTGCAATATTCAATGATAGATTTCACTGTTTTCTTTTTTGTAATATGCAGAGCAGTATCATATTTTCCAACTTCTGTCAAGGAAGGTAAAATGATAACCGCTTCGCTTTCATTTACGCAAATACATCGTTCCGCTTCCTTATAGTAATCCGAAAAAATTCCTATATGCAATCTTTGTGGTCTTTTTTGTGGAGAAGATATTTTAGTTAAGGACTTTAAATGGTCAGTTAATACTTCTCTGTGTGGATAGCCCCATAGAACGCGATAATGAATTAAATCTTTTTTATCAGAAAA
The DNA here is from genome assembly GCA_041725955.1 of Bacteroidales bacterium. Classification (GTDB taxonomy): domain Bacteria; phylum Bacteroidota; class Bacteroidia; order Bacteroidales; family JBGRPZ01; genus JBGRPZ01. The sequence goes on along the minus strand of JBGRQE010000111.1, from coordinate 2,289 downwards.
ATTTGCCTCAATTCGTTTAAGATAATTTCCATCTCTTGATCTAGACCCTATACAAAATAAGTATTGATTTGCGCTATCAATAATATTCTTGTTTAATCTCTCAATACTTTTTTCACCATGAACAATAGCAGTATCTCGAAAACTAAAAGATATATATCCCATTGCTAAACCAATAACGATTGTAAAAATGAGCGAAATAAGACTAAAACTGATTATAATTGTATTTGGATCTAATGTGTCTGATTGAATCCCAAATAATGGTAATACAGACAATAGTGTAGCACAGAATGCTATAACTGAAAAGAATGTGGCTAAAATTTTCAATAAGTTTTTCATTTTGGTAAGCTATTCATTATTTCGGATTATTTTATAAAGCATAACGGTGCGTATATGGCAAGTAAGGCATTTCGGAGAACAAATCTGTCAGGGTTGCACTGAACCGAAGCTTTTGTTTTGGCACCGCTGAAACATTTTTATTGTAGCCGAAGCAAAAGCTTCGGCGGTGTTTCATCGGAGAACTGCCGTTTAACAGCCCACTGCCTGCCTTATTTGCTATATATATTGTTGTGCTTTCGTGCTTTCTATCTTTTCAAATTTTTCAATCCATTTTTCATTCTCATATACAGTAGATCTATTAATCTTTGAATTAATTTCTGGATAAGTTGTCTCAATCATTTTCTTTATAGATTGAAAAACGGGCTCTGGCATTTGTTGTCCAAATGTAATTTTTTCAATTATATCCAAGGTAATAGGTATTTCGAATACAGGCATATCTCCATTTCCTTCCCAAATTACTCTATATTCACTTTCTAATTTATAGGGCTCTCTCTTTAAGAATGGAATATCTTTTATTTCAGTTCTTGAAATATCAATTTCAGTAATGTTTTTATATTGAACGATACCATGGCTAATTTCAGCAATACTATCTAGTATTTCAATCAGTTTTTCCCCATTGAATTGAATACAACAGCCACTATTCCCATCAGCAAATGTTTTCCAATGATGAATGGTTTCATTTTCATGGGTAAAGCAAAGGGCAAATAATTTTTTAACACTTGCCTTTTTCTTATAAGCTTCAATTATAAGCGTATCATTTCTATCATCCCAATTAGTTGGTTCTATTAAAATAATCTTCTTACGTTCAAGTAAATCTATTAAAATAGGTAGTGAGGTAAATCTGTTTAATTTTCTAATTTCTTTTCCCATAAGTAAATACTATTTTATATGTAGTACTATTTAGTAGTCTTAGTTCTTTTTGACTCAGAGTTCAATATTCTATCTTGATATTTTTCAATTAAATGGCTTTCAATTTCAATACGACCAAAATTCACCTCTATAAAACTTATATATAATTTCTCTCTATAAAACTCATTCATTTGAGATTCAATTTTTTCAGAATATTTTCCTTGCTTTTCAATTATCCCATTAAATCTTATTTCACCAAGTTTTTTTCGAAAGGCGTGATTATATGTCCTTTTAATTTCTTTCATACGCTCTTTTAGATTTGCAGTTTCTCCAATATATAACAATTCATTTATCTCATAAACTGCATAAACACCTGAACGATTTGGAAAATTTGAAGACCAATTACGATTAAAATCAAATTTTACTTTGTTTCCTCTAAGTAAAGCTTCTTCTGAATTATTAAATACTTCTCTTTGTTCTTCTTTTGTTAGGTTGTAATTCATTACTTATAATTATTCTAATATCTACTAGGTTTTGCGCATGAAGCACAACTTACTTATATCTGACACAATCCATCAAGTCCCCACCCGATTGGGCTTACTATCTTACAGTTTGTGTTAGAATAAGTCCTTTGTAATTCGTTTTATAAATGTAATAAAAAAAAGCTTTCCATGGCGGGTCTCAGTAAATATAATATAACAGTCAACGTTTACTTTCAGAGGGAAATAACTCCTCTATCCCAGGCTTTTCTACCTATTGTCCCCAGAAGCCCATTCCACAAAATTATTTCAGCCTCAGTTTTAATAAATATTACATAAGCTCTTGCTTTCGGAGCTTGCGAAACAGTACAATACTGCTTTTCTGATAACAATCGCAGTATAGGAATGCTTTTACCTGCTTCCCTCTCCCGATTTAAGATTCGGGTTGGCTTTTGCAGAGATATACCAAGGCTTATACATCCTTCGTCACCTAATAATCTGTCAAGTTATTTTAGGAAGCGTCACACCTTCAAGGGGGAGATGAACAGTAGATGGACAGGGAAGCGTAGAAAAAATCAGGAATTGGAAATAAACGTGAAAGCCAAATCAGAAGAAGTGGAATTGG
>JBGRQE010000110.1:0-12254 GCA_041725955.1 Bacteroidales bacterium | reverse complement strand
GGATGCAATTAAAATTGTTGAAGAAAATATTTAATAATGATTCAATCCCAATTAGTAACTGGCGCAAGAATTGACACACGAGGTGAAAATTTCTTGATTACCGATATTAAAGAGAATTACGATGGCACTTTTCTAATTGATGCAGAAGGTATCAGTGAATTAGTAAAGGGAAAATCTTTTAAATTTGATACACGAATTGATACGGATATACAAGTGGTAGACCCTACGAATACCCGTTTGATTCCAGATACCGATTATGGCTATCGAAGAACTAAATTATTTCTTGAAACTCAATTACGCCATTCCTCCAACTATTCTAATAAAATAACCATTGCGCATAAAGGTGCATTTGATATTTCTGACTATCAATTTGACCCTACCTTAAAGGCTTTAAAATTGCCACGCCCAAGAGTATTAATTGCAGATGGTGTTGGTTTAGGTAAAACTGTTGAAGTAGGAATATTTCTTTCAGAAATGATTAAACGAGGCAAGGGTAAACGAATAATGGTTCTTGCGTTAAAATCTATTTTAGGGCAGTTTCAACAAGAAATTTGGAACCGTTTTTCTATACCTCTAGTAAGATTAGATTCCCATGGAATAGCACAAATAAAAACAGAATTACCTGCCAATAAAAATCCATTTGAATACTATGACAAAACTATCATATCAATTGATACTTTAAAGAACAATGCCAAGTTCAGACACTACATTGAAAAGTCAACGTGGGATGTGATTGTTATAGATGAATGCCATACTGTTGCCAATGCTTCAAGTCAGCGTGGTAATTTAGCCCAGTTTTTAGCAACCCGCTGTGAATCTTTGGTACTAACCTCGGCTACACCACATAACGGTAAAAAGGAGACTTTTGCCAACCTTATTAATATGATTGAACCTACTGCCATATCGAAAAACGGTGAGTATGTAAAAGATGATGTTGAACCATATTATGTGCGTAGATTTAAAAATAACATCGTTGATGAAAAAGTTCGGGCTAACTTCCAAGACCGTGAAATCATTCCCATTCATGCAGAACTAAGCGAATCGGAAGAAGATTTTTTGGAAGTGCAACAAAAAATAAAGTTTAATGCACTTCAGGCAAAAGAAGTATCGGATACTATAAACCTATTTGGTGAGAAAGCCACCAAAGAACGAAGAGATTTTCTTTTTTCTATTGGCTTATTTAAAGCGTATATGTCATCTCCAAATGCTGCCTATAAAAGTTTACTTAGACGTATAGAAAAACTCGAAAAAAGAACCGATAAGTCCGAGGCGGTTGAAGATAATATTGAATTGCTAAAAGATTTAAGCCATCGACTGGAAACCATCATTAATAATGGCAATGATGCAAAATACTGTGCCTTTAGAGATAAGTTGATTGAGCTAGGATGGGCTGGCAGAAAAAAGGATGACCGTATTGTTGTTTTTGCAGAAAGAATAGATACAATAAGTTATCTAAAAGATAAGCTAACCAAAGATTTTAACATTAACAATGGTGCAATTGAAACGTTCCATGGAGGTTTAACCGATATAGAACAACAAGCATTAGTAGAAGACTTTGGAAAAAAGGATTCCGAAATACGAATATTGATTACATCTGATGCTGGTTCGCAAGGTGTTAACCTGCATTATTATTGCAATATCATGTTCAACTATGATATCCCATGGTCGTTAATCACTTTGGAGCAGCGAAATGGTAGAATCGACAGGTATGGTCAAGCAAAAACACCTTTCATCTACTATCTGGTTTCTAAATCTGAAATGAATGGTTTAAAAACTGACCTCCATATTATTGAAAATCTCACCCAAAAGGAGCAAGAAGTTTATAAGACGTTGGGTGATGCTGGTTCTGTAATGAAGTTATACGATGTTAAAGCCGAAGAAAATAAAATAGCCAATAACATTGCTGAAGGAAAAGAAGAAATAGAAGGAGATTTCGACCTTGATATGTTATTTGGTGATGGTGAATCAGATGTAACCGAATCATTTATAGAAGAAAATCCTATACTAGAAGAAAGCACCCTATATAAATCAGATTATTATTATTTCAACGACCTAATCGAACAGCTAAAAGCAGAAAACTTATTGCTTCAAGATGAAGCTGAATTCGTTGATAACACCTATTTGGAAATAAAAAACAACAAGGAACTTAACCGAGTACTTTTCGACCTGCCGAAACAAGCCAAACCATCATTAAACGAACCATATCGATTATCGTTGGACAAGAACACGGTCCAAAATGCCATTGCTGATGCCCGTAAAAAGAAGGGTGAGTGGGCAAAGTTTCAGATGTTGTATGATTTGCATCCTGTGATAAAATATATGATGACAAAATTGGAAGCGAGCGTTGATAAGGATGTTGCATTGGTTGCCAAGTTAAAGAATATTCCTTTAGATACAGTTTGGTATGTTATTCACGGACAAGTAGCTAACAATATAGGACAATCTGTAATATCTGAATTTTTTGTGGTACCAATGAACCTATCGGGTGGGCTTAACTCGAAACCTCTTCTACTTAAAGATTTCCTAGATAAGTTTAATATTTCACGTGATTTGGTTACCATGAACATACCCGACTCCGATATTGAAAACCTAAATAACCTTATACCTGAAGTAATTGATTTTGGGTTACAAATGCACATGTACCAAAAGCAACAACTGATGCAAGTAGAAATGGAGAAACAACTAGCAGTGTATAATCAAAAATTAAAAAATTGGGAAAATGAGGCAACTAACCAGTTGGCAGTTGATTTTGCAGAAAGAGCAATGACTGGTTTTGTAAAAAGAAAGTTTGAAGACCGAGAGTTGGAGATAAAAACCATTCTGGAAAAATCCAGCCAATATTACAAAGACTTAACCTCATTAAACAAAGATGCCTATTTAAGGGTAATCTCAGTTTTTTACAATCACTAAATACTAAACGAAATGATTAAGTTTATACACAACGAGGGCGACTATTTTTCATCCAATTATTTCGATGAAAATTTTCTGAAAAAAGTAATTGATAAAACAGGCTATGCAACAGATGACATAAAACACTTTCAGAAGAAAATTAGTGGTTTAAAAGACAAATACTTTAGATACAAACAAACCATACTTGAAGGTAAGCTTCGAATAAAGGATAAAATTACAGAAACCCATCATTTTCATTCATTGGTATTAAACGCATTAGGTTACAATGGTGACCATCCTGAATACCAAGACCTATATCCTGTTGATGAAAAATGTGTTTTACCTGTACGACATTTATTAAAACGAGGCAAACAACCACACCTGATGATAATGGAAATGCAACCATTAGTGAGAGAAGGTGATGATGAACCAGATGGATTATTCGAACAACAATATAGTGTGGAAGATGATGAAGTTCAACATCCACCACAAAAATACCATCGTTCACAATGGGAAAATGTATTCAAAGTGGATGGTGATGTTCGTATATCTCCAATGGTTATTAACAAAGCGGTTTCACAACTATTTTTACTTGATTCACATCGAAGACCCAAATATATTCTTTTGTGTGCAGGTAATATTTATTATTTGCTCGAACAGGAAAAATGGTTCAGAGGTAGTTATCTGATGTTCGATATTGAAAGTTTATTCGATGAAGCCACTATTAAAAAAGAATATTACAGTTTATTCTATTTCTTACTGGCAAAAGAAACTCTGGCACCAAAATCAGAAATTGTCCTAATGGAGCAATTGGATGAAGATAGCCATAAGAGTGCATATGAAGTAACACAAGACTTAAAAGAGGGTGTTATTCATGCAGTTGAAGATATCGCTAATGAAGCCGTTTATTGTCTGAAACAAAACGGCAGCGATTTATCTGAAATAAATGCTGACATACTTAAAAACGAGTGTTTAAATTATGTCTATCGTTTATTATTCTTGTTTTATGCAGAGTCTCGTGACGATTTAGATATTTTACCAGCCAACGATTCAGTGTATCAACACGGTTATTCTTTGGAAATGTTGCGTGATTTGGAACAAACACCATTAAATACTCCAAGTAGCCAAAATGGTTTTTTCTTTCATGAATCGTTAAACCGTTTGTTTTCCTTACTCAGTCATGGGTACCGTGAAAACGATAATTTAAACAGAAGTTTTAAGGTTCGTCACCTTGATTCACCTTTATTTAATGACGAGAACCTTGAAATATTACCTAAGGTAAAACTTCGAAATATTATCTGGCAAGATGTTATTTGTCAATTATCACTATCACGCAAAGTAAGAGGTAAAACACGAGGAAGAATTTCATATGCAAACCTTGGAATAAACCAACTAGGTAGTGTTTATGAGAGTTTACTCGCATTTCGTGGATTCTTTGCCGAATCAGATTATATTGAAGTTCACCGTAAAAGGAAAGTGAAGGAAACATCTAAACAAGTGGTTAATGCTGATGGTTCATATCTCGTACCTCGAAGCCGTTTATCGGAAGAAAATGAAAAAGGTGAAGCACCATTTTCCATGGATGAAGTCTATCATGAAGACAATGATGAAATGCGCATCATTCCGAAAGGAACATTTATCTATCGATTAAGCGGGCGTGACAGACAAAAATCTGCTTCTTATTATACACCAGAAGTACTTACCCAATGCACAGTAAAATATACACTTAAACCTATTCTGGAAAAACTGGATAAGGGCAAATTGAAAGCACTTGATTTATTGGAATTAAAATTACTAGAGCCAGCAATGGGTGCAGCTGCATTTCATAACGAAGTAATTAATCAACTTGCTGAAGCATACTTACAGTACCGACAAATAGAATTAAAACAAAAAGTCGCACCACAACGATGTGGTTTTGAAACCCAAAAGGTTAAAACATATATTGCTCTAAATAATGTTTATGGTGTCGATTTAAATCCAACAGCAATTGAATTGGGTAAGCTATCGTTGTGGTTAAATGTGATACATAAAGACATGCAGACACCATTCTTTGGTTACCGTTTGGGTACTGGTAATGCTGTAGTAGGTGCATGGCTAAAAGTATTTAAGCGAAAAGATTTTATCATTGAATACCCTACGACAGGTACAGCTACTCAGCGAAGAAAACCTATAAAAAAAGAATGGTGGAAAGTTGCACCCAAACATATAAAATATAAAAACACTCAACTAAAAAGAAAAGAAGATGAAATCTACCATTTTCTACTACCCGATATGGGAATGGTTCCATCTTCAAAAATTAAGTTATTAAGTAAGGAACACCCCAAGGCGGCAAAAGCTGTTAATGATTGGAGAAAATCTTTTTGTGAACCTATAAATTCTGATGAATACAACACTTTGCAAGTCTTATCAACTGCAATTGACGCATTGCTGGAAGAACATTATAAGTTCCAACGACAAGTAAATTCGGAAACTCGTATAAAAGAAAACTTTTTTGGCGCATACGATGAGTCAGGACAAACCAGTTTTAGAGCCAAGAGCTACGATGAAAAAGAAAAACTGGCTGCCAGTCGACTAAATACAAATGCACCTTATTACAAGTTAAAGTTTATAATGGATTACTGGTGTAGCTTGTGGTTCTGGGATGTGCGTGATTCAGAAGAATTGCCAAGCCGAACCGATTGGTACACTGATATTGCCAACATACTGAACATTGACCTAATAGAATTAAAAGAAGAATACAACAAAGAAGATGAACAAGGTACTCCATTGGTCGATGATAAAATTGAGCAAGGAAACTTATTTAATAAAGCAAGTAAATTAACACTAAAAAACTATAAAAAAGACAGTCAACAATTCCAAAACAAATTAGTTACTGCGGTACAACAGAAAAAACCTTCCTTATTTGCCAATGAACGCAGTAAGCTAATATTAAAATATGCTAATACTTATAAGTTTTTTCATTACCAATTAGAATTTATTGAAGTATTTAAAGAGAGAGGTGGTTTTGATGTCGCAGTGGGTAACCCACCATGGTTAAAAATAACTTTTGAAGAAAAGGGATTAATGAGTGAACGGTTTCCTGAATTAGAAATTAGAAAAACCACAGCTCCACAAGTAAGAAAATTACAAGAGATGTTTTTATCGAATATTGAGCAAAAGGAAGCCTACTTTGCTGAATATATTGAAACAGAAGCTTCATCAAAATTTATGAATGCAGCTCAAAATTATCCATTATTAGTAGGGCAACAAAACAATTTATATAAATGTATCTTAGAAAATGGTTTAAATTGGATTTCGGAATTTGGCTTTTTAGGATTAGTACAACCTGATGATATTTACTATGAAAGTAATGGCTATAAACTGAGACAAGAACTGTATACTAAATTGAGATATTATTTTCAATTTCAAAATTCTCTACTACTATTTTCTGAAGTTGGACATAAAAAAACGTATAGTGTAAACATATATTCTGGCAAGAAATCTGAACCTCTTTTTTATATTATCAACAGTCTCCTACATCCGTCAACTATTGATGGTTGTTTTATAGAAAATAGTAATAAACAAGTTTTAGGACTTAGGATAAAAGATAATGACGGTGAATATAAATGGAACTTAAGCCCCAATTCTGAAAGATTGAATTTGTTCTCACCTTACGAATTAATGGTACTTAGTGACATCTTTAAAAATGAGGAAAAATGGGATGGAACAAAGTTAATTAGTATCTATTCAAGAGAAATCTTAACTGTTATAAAGAAACTAAGCGAATTCCCCCGTTCCATTAAAGATTATAATGTTAAAATTGAAGAATGTTGGCATGAAACAAACGATGTAAACAATGGTGTTATTAAACGAGAAACTAAAGAACCTGAAATAAACGAATATGAATTGATTTATAGCGGACCTCACTTTTATGTAGCTAATCCTATATCAAAAACACCAAGAGAAGTTTGTAAAGAAAAAGCCCATTTTGACACACTGGTTCCACTTTTTATGGATGATTCATATTCACCAAGAACAAACTATATCCCCAATGAAGATTTAATAACTTTTAAACAAAGAATTAAAGGTGTTGGTGGTGAAAACTGGTTAGATAGTTTTAGGATAGGCTTTAGTAAAATGTTAAATCCTCATATGGAGAGGACTTTACAACCAGCAATAATTCCACCCAAAGTTTCACATATTAATGGAGTTACATCACTAATGATAGAAAGTGAGTTGTTATTAATTGAGCTATCCGCTATTTGTTCATCAACCGTTCTCGATTTCTATCTAAAAACATTGGGGATTTCCAATTTATACGAAGTTACATTAAAGACTATTCCTCTTGGAATAGAACAGAAATACATAATACAACTTTTTGTTCGTACCCTTCAGCTTAACTGTTTAAATAAATACTACGCCCCATTTTGGGAACGCAACTGGCAAGATGAATACAAACAAGATAATTGGAGCAAACTGGATAATCGATTAAAACCATTTAACAAACTTACTAAAGAATGGAAGTGGGAAACACCATTACGAAACTTTTATGAACGCAGACAGGCACTAGTGGAGATAGATGTAATAACTGCCATGGCTTTAGGTTTGACTTTAGAGGAATTAATTCTGATTTATAATGTGCAGTTTCCTGTTCTTCAACAAAACGAAGATGATACCTGGTACGATACCAATGGAAATATTGTATTTACATGCTCAAAAGGTTTAACAGGTGTAGGTGTGGACCGTCCAGTGTGGGAAAGTATACGAAAACTAAAAGCTGGAGAAACTTACGAACATACAATTGAAAAAAGTGAATTGTATCATGGCAAAAAAGTCACTTACTATGCCCCATTTGATAGGTGTGATAGAATTGAAGATTATAAGATAGCTTGGAAACATTTTGAAAAAGTGTTTCACAAAGAATAGATATGGAGAAGTTAACATCAAAATGTGATTTCATTCGAGAGGTCATTGCCCTAAAACAGTCAAATATTGACACATACAAACAACCTAAGCGCATCACTGCCGATTATAGGATGGAAAAAGCTACCACAAAATCTTATAATGGCAGACAGATACTAGAATTATTACAAAATTGTGATGATGCTCTATTAGGTTATGAGAATGGTGATTGTGAAATAAATATCCAATTAGATTCAAATAATAACATTTTACGGGTATCCAATTATGGAACACCATTTAACGTAGATGGCATCGGTTCTTTACTAATAGCAAATACTTCAAATAAGGGGCGTGAATTTATTGGCAATAAGGGATTAGGTTTTCGTTCAGTATTAAACTGGGTAAATGAAATAAAACTCTATACACAAGGTTGTGTTATTTCCTTTTCAAAACACATTGCTGAAAAGTCCTTTAGAGAACTGGTATCAACCAATGACCAACAAGCTTTAATAAAAGACAATAGGGAGCATTTAGAAAATGGAGAAGTTCCAATTGCCGTTCTATCAATGCCTGTGATAGAAGAGAATATCGAAAGAGAGCGATATTCAACAACAGTAGAACTTCATTATTTAAAAGAAAAAGAAGAAGATATTAAATTGCAATTGGAAAAATTGAATACCAAGCTTCTTCTCTTTTTAAACCATATAAGAAATATTAAAGTTGAATATGTGGTTGAAAATAAGTTTCATGAAATTAGAATTAATGAAGAACAAAGTACCGATACAAAAATAGTTACAAATAATGGTAGCTGGAATTATAAAGATAGCGGTGATATCTATTTCGATAAAATTGAAGATAATGAGAGATATTACAGAATAAAATTGGCTTGGAAAGATGATTTATCGGATGAAAAATCAAGGTTCTACACCTATTTCCCTACAGCAGTCCCAACAAATCTGCCATTTCTTATACATGCTACCTTCGACCTCGACCCTACTCGTAATTATTTGAACACATCTAATAATGGAGAGAATCAAACAATATTGAGGAATATCGCTCTTTTAATGAAAGAAACTGCCTTATTACAACTTTGTATAAATCCTGTAAATTGGCAAGCTTATATTTTCCTTTTACCAATAAATCAAAATACAAATGAATTATTAGATGAATTTTATAATCTGCTTCAAGAATATAGTGAAACGGAAGCGATTTATCCATGCGTAAATAATACCTACGTTAATATTGATAATGCAGTATTTCATGGTGATGAATTCTCGAAATGGGTTTTAGATAATAATCTTGGAAGCTTCTTCCCGAGATTGCTAAAACCTAAAAACAATATTAATGTCGATGTTGAAGGTAGATATAGATTTGAAGAATGGGAGAATATTATCGAAGAAATTAATCAACATCTAAGTATTGAATTAAGAACTGAGTTAATAGGACTTTTAATAAAAGGAAGTAATTCAAATGATTTTTTTAAAGAGATACATGAAAGTGAACGCAAACTTCCTCTCCTTCTGGATAATGATGAAAATGGTAAAGTTGTAAAAGCATCCATGCAGGTCTTCACAAAAGATACTGAGGATATCTCATATAAACTACCAAGCTACATTGATGATATCGCATTTATTTCAACCACTTTATATAATGAAATAAAACAAAAGCTATCAAATGAAATTGAAAAAGCAAAGCTAGATACAGAAACAGGACCTTCACGTGCAATAAAAAGACTATTAAGTAAGGTGGTCAATATTGGTTCTGATGATATCATTGATGTAATTGATTTAATTGTAAAACAAACTAATCAAAAACTTGAAGTAACTGAAAATAAATTGGACACTGTGAATGAGATGCTTCTAACTTTATTTTCAATTTTTCTCAGTAATCCTGACAGACGTGGAAAATTGACTTCCATAAAAGCTATCCCTATTATAACTCGCAATTTAACGGTCAAATTCGCAAATGAATTATTTTTTGGAAAAGAATATAATTCAGGCAAAGAAACAGAGTTTATTTTTGAAGGAGTTTATGATGATGGGAAATATATAGCTGGAGCGGATATTTTAGGTTTAGATTTGGAAAATAGCGAGTTTTTTGAAAGTTTCTTTCTCTGGCTAGGGGTTAATGAAGATATAATATTAGAACGAGTAAAAAGAGAAGAAAAGTGGCGTTCTTGGGATTATGCCAATTTTGTGAGAGAGCATACAATTTTACCTGAAAAAGTAACTTATTACTCTTGTGAGAATTTTTTCAAACTCTCTAATATTGAAGATATTCAAAAGCTAGATATTTATAAACTATTCAGATTATTAGTTAAAAACCATCAACTTTTCGAACTCATTCTTGGGAATGCCGACTTTTATACCAAGTATGGTAATGAATATAAAAAGCCTGCCTACAATGCACCCAACTATATTGTATTTCAATTGGCTTCTAGCTTCAATTTTAATAACTACATCATTAATGAAAATTTACCAAAAAATCTTGGTTTATTGCAAATTGAACTTGATGACACCTTGAACAATGATATCGAACACAAGCAGATGCTTCTCGCAAAAAAGCTTGGTGTCAAAACATCATTCAACAAACTATCAATCGATACAATAATTAATGCTATCAGTTTATTTGGTGAACTGGATGAAAATGCATCTAATAGCCAGGAATTTTACAAACTATTAAATGAATACTTTAAAGCAAATGAAGAAAGACTTAGGGATTGGAAGCTAGATACAGCAGGTATAAAATATTTTTCACGTTTAGGCGGTATAGGTAGAACATTAAAAGCTATTGATGCAGAAAACGTTTACTATTCTGACAACAAGCTATTACCACAAACAATACTTGATAAATATTGGTTCATCAACCTTCCTAAGCGTATCGGAGAAAATCAAATAAGAAGATTTTTCGGTATTAAACTTATTAAAGATGTAATAAGTGATACCAAAGTAAATATATCTAAAACAAGTAAGCTAAATACTGATTTTGGCAACTATCTTAATAGCCTCAAGCCATACTTACTTTGTTATCGACTTCAATCATTAAAGCAAAATCAAAATAAAAAAAATGAAGCTAATCTAATAAAGCCCATCGCTATTAAATTAGTTACTAAAGCTACAATCGAGTTTGATAAAAAAACTCCTATCGAGTTAGAAAACTATGATTTTTTACCAGAAGGAAACACATTTATTTTAAAGTATGGAGAAGAGACTTCCATTGAAAGTTTACAGCAAGATGCTTTATTCTGCGATGCTATTGCAGAAATGTGTTGTATTATATTTAAGGTTCAAGACTTAAAAAATACTTTTAGACGCATTTTCAAAGATGGTATAAAAGAAGCCGCTCACCTTATAAAAACTGATGAGCTTGATGAATATTTAATGGAAGCCAAAAAGTTATTGGGGGTTTCTATTGAGGAACAACAATTTTGGAAAAAAATATTTCCTAATGTGCTAAATACTGAAATCTCAGAAGAAAATAAATTCAGAAAAAATGTTCAATTAATTTTAAATACAACTTTACCTGAATATTATTCTAAAATAGATTTTTCAAATCTTGGAAACCATTATGGAATCGAGTTTTTAAAATGGCTTTCTATTCAAGTAAATCCTGATTTACATACTTTAATTTGTGAAAATACTTTATCAATATGGCATAAAGAAAACTTAAAAAATCATCTTAGAGATTATTCTAAAGTATTTGAATATAGCCTCTGGAAACAAGCAAACAACTCCAATAATCTCAAGCTTAAAGAGGAATTTTTTAATCAAAGTATTGTTTTTGAAGAAGCTGTTAACCTAGAGAAGTTTAGTCACTTTTTAATTGAAAACCAATATAATTTATCACCAGATTATCAACTTGCTGTTCAAGATTTCGCAAAGGGTGAATTTAATGTATCACTAAATGGTACAACTGAGAGTTTTACTGATATTTCAAATAACTATATCGAAATTTTTAAAAAATATCGCTTTGGACATAGTGTTGAAGATATGGAAAACATACTTAAATCTGAAAAGCCATTAATTCATAGCCTAATCTTTTTTGAAGGCTACACTGAAACTATCAAGCAAACTCTAGATGAACTAGAATTACAGAATAAAATCTTAATAGAAGACGAAGAATTGGATAAAATAGATGAATTGATTATTGTTCATAGCGCATTAACCAAAGCAACACCAAAGAATACGGGTAATCAAAAATCTTCTAGCTCGCACTCTCACAATTCAAAAGGAGATAGAAAAAAGACAATAGCAGGAAAACGTATTGAAAAACGAGTTTTCAAGGCTCTAACTAATCAAGGATATGATGTAAGAAATATAGCGCAGAAAAGAGATAGTAAGCATTATGACCTTGAGTATAAAAAGAAAAACCATGACACATGGCGTTACCTAGAGGTAAAAAAAGATTCAGGAGGCTTCTTCTTTTTAAGCAAAGCTGAAAAGGAAACTGCAATAAAAAAAGAAAACAACGAAAAGTATGACATT
>JBGRQE010000109.1:0-12471 GCA_041725955.1 Bacteroidales bacterium | reverse complement strand
TCCGATCTCTTCTAATAATCATGAATTTATGTTAGCATATAAAATTAAAACAATAAAAAGTAGAAATTTCACTGTTGATTTTATTTTGTTCAACACTACTTTTTCTTGTTTTAATTTTATATGCTAACATAAATTCATGATTATTAGAAGCATATTGACCTACTTTCTTGATTCCAATATCATAAGAGTATCCGAAACTAAATTTTTCTAAAAAATGAATCCCTACATTTAATCCTATGGAAAATTCATCACGATATGATACAGCAAACCAAACCTTATCCTTCATTTCTGCCAACACATTAATATCATACTGAACAGGAGTACTTTTAGCATATCTCAACAATACAGAAGGAGTTATTGTAATGTTCTTAAATCGTTCGGCATTATATTTCTCTAAATTTATTTTATATCCAGCACCAAGTAACATGTGTCGAACCAATTTATAAGTTGTTTCTTTATTACCTTCTTTATCTTTTATCGAATTATTAAGTAATTGTGGTACTGTTAAACTTACAAACAAATCATTATAGGTATAAAAAGCACCTAGATTAGCCATAAATTCCGTATTTTTAATTTCTGAATTGGTAAGATATGTATCATTTGGATCAGCATGTATTTCATTTGAATTAACCCTAAAATCAGATAAACCTGCAGAAAGACCAAAACGAATAGAACTAACTTTATTTAATTGAACTCGATACGAATAACTTGCCAACAATTGTGTGTTTGAAAATAAGCCCACATCATCAGAAGTTAAATTAAATCCTACTCCTTGTTGATTATTAAACAAGGATAAATCTGCAGTAAAAAGATGTGTCACTTGCCCTCCATCAAAATCTTTAAATTTCTGATTTCTCAATAGATAAGAATTAAACAATCCTTTATATCCTACATTTGCAGGATTATAAAAAGTTGGATTTATGTAATACTGATCGATCAGAGGAACTTGTTGTGCAAATGAATTTTGAAAATTAAATCCTAAAATTAACAATACCAATCGATAGAATAATTGCTGATATTTTATTTTTTTCATCATTTTCTCAATGGTTTTAATTGTTACCTAAAATTGATAAACTCCCTTTTATCGCTCCAACATCTCCCTTAGGAAACTCTATTAAATAATAATAAGCTCCATTTGGTAATATATTTCCTTTGAATTTCCCATTCCAATCATTCTGATATGACTTTGAATGATAAACCTCCTGCCCATAAATGTTAAATACATATACCTCAGGATTACCAAGTGCCGACTGATAATGAATTTTCCAAGTATCATTAACTCCATCCCCATTAGGTGTCATTACATTATTAACAAGTACTTGTTTGTTTTTATCCAACCCTATTGTTACTTTTTCTCCATTTTGTGATGATCGACAAGCCTCTGTATCTACAACCAAAACAGTATAATCTCCCTCTTTCAAATTAGTGTACTCTTTAACCCTGCTATTGCTAGTAGAACTTCCTAAAGGATTAAAAAAATAAGTAAAAGGAGGCGTACCTTCACTAATTGCAACAGAAACGCTTCCATTATACCCCGTAGTAACATCTTTTTCCCTCAAAAGCCATTAGGTATTTGTATGTAAAGTATAACGAGGAGTTGCAACGACAAGTTTTTCAACACAATTCCCTATTGTAACTTTATAGTTTGTTTGTTCGTTTGGACTCAATTCTTTAAAAACTACAGCACTCCCCTTACTTTTTATGCGATTTAATTCTACCCCATTATTTTCCAATACATATTCAACTCCAGCTGTTGTTGTTGGTATTTCAATCGCAATTTTACTACCCATACAAATTTCATCTGGAGTTGAAATTGTTTCTATGGGAGCAGAATCAAAATTCAATACATGAATTGCTTTAGTTGTTGGTAAAGCTATCTTAGTTGTGCAAATTGCTTCATGAGCTCTTAAAGAATAAGTTTTATTTGCATTTAGTTTTTGATTTGGAAAATAAATTGTTCCTCCTGTACCTATAATGTCTGTACCAATTAACGAATTTCCATCATGTAATTGATAGTAGATACCACTTTCACTACCATTAATTTTCAATTTAACCTCTTCACCCTTACAAATTGTATCTTTGTTTGAAGATAATACTCGATTGGTTTGAGGTGGTTGATGAACTGTTATAGCTACTGTTCTAGGAATATCAATTGCATTAATACAGTATCTACCTTTAGCTTTAAAACGATAAATTGTATTTGCAGTAGGCGTTTGTATTGGAAATGATATTTTACCTTCATTTCCTTGAACCTGATTTCCAACAGCTGTATTACCTATATACAACTGATATTTAACCATAGAGTTTGTTGTCTCTAAAAAAGGTGTTATTTCTATTCCTCTACAAATCACATCTTTACTAAGAGAAGGAAATAAGTCTCTATTTGGCAATACTCCAACTTTCATGTTGATCTTCTCATTCATGGTTCTATCCACATTACAAGTTGGATTATTTGCAACAACACTATATACCTGAGAAATTACCGGACTTGTTACAGCAAAAGACATTGCTCCTCCTGTTCCTCTCTTCTTTTCTACAACTGAAGCTCCATATTTTAACGTATAATCTGTTCCTGATTCAGTATTTACTAAAGATACTTGAGTACTTTCAGTAACACAAATCTCATTATTTGTAACTTGCAAATCAAATGTTGTATCAGGCAAAGGAATTACACTAATTGTTTCATTATCGTTGACAAAAAGTGTGTCTTGCAAATAACATCCTGATTTTTCTGCAAACACTTTATATGTTCTATTCTGAGTTGGAGAATATACACCTACAGTAATTGCAGATCCAGTACCTGCAAAACTTATCGAATTTATTGCATTCGCATTATCAATTACCTTATATGTTACTCCTGTTTCAGAACCTGACAAACTCAATGTAACCTGTGCTCCCAAACTCTCACAGATAGGATTTGCTCTATTTTTTGACAAGGTATAAGCCAAATTAGGTGCTGTATTTACCGTTACTGTCACTGTATTTGCTAAATTTACAGTTCCTTCTGAGTTTGTTGCTCGAACCGAATAGGTAGCTGTTGAGGTTGGAGAGATCAAGAAAAAAATAGAATTTCCTGTTCCTTGCTTAGGGTTGCCTAAGGAAGTAATTCCCGAATAAAGTTGATAGCTTACTCCTAGCTCACTTGTGGAAAGAGTAATTTTAATCTGCTGTCCATTACAAACTTGATTAGAAGGTATCGATAATGTAATTGAATTACTAGGTAAAGCTGCACCTGAATAGTCAGCTCGAACATTAACTACACTTATTAATAGATATATTATTAATAAAAACTGAAAGAGCTTGTAAAATTTATAATCCATGGCTGTAGTAGTATTTTTATGTATTCATAAAATTAAACAATCATTCATTCTCTATTAAATTTATAAAATATTTTTAAGTTAACCTCATTTATTTCATTTTAAATCAACATTTAACAATACACTCCAATAAAACTTCAATTCCTTTAAAATAAAAAAGACCCTCAATATAATTGAGAGTCTCCTTTGTAATTACAATCTTTTTTTACTTCTTTTCTAGATCAATATTTAAAACATTTTTCTGTTCATCAAATCTTGAAAATCCTCTATCAAAAACAGTAAAATTGTCAGATGTTTTAGTTCTTGCAATTGCAGTTGGAGTTCCTGTAATTAATGAAATTGCCTTAGCAAATAGTGGTTCATTCTCATCTCCTAAAGGAATTTTTGAAAAAATATCATCCTTAACACTATGATCTGGCATAAAACCATCTTTAAAATCTGAAACTCCTTCTGCATTAGCATATTTTAAAATAATTGGTTGAATTGCCCAATTTTCAATAGGCGTAATATCTGATTGGTTCTTATAAATATGCTTAGGTTTTATTGTTCTTGAAGCTGTATACTTACCATGAGTTGTAGCTCCAATTGTTGTAACATTCATATAAGCTCTTAATCCAGTAATTGTCAGCTCTGATGCTGAAGCTGACCCTCTTCCTGTTAAAATATATACTTTATTTAAGTTCATTTTTGATGCCACAGTTTTATCAAAATTGATTCCCAACTGAGACTTTTGCCCTTCTTTTGTCCACAAATCCTGATATTTTTTATTCCACTTATAGCTAACTAAAACTTTCTCATTATCTACAGCATCTAAAGGTGCAATCATACTACATAAATGTTGAGCTGCATCTACACCTCCTCCTGGATTATACCTTAAATCTAATACCAAATCTGTTGCTCCTTTGGATATGAAATCTGCAAATTTCTCATCAAGACTAGAATTAAAATTACCAATATATTGAGCATAAAACAAATACGCAATCTTCCTATTTCCTTTTGTAATTATTTTTGATTCAATAACTTTCGCAGGGTCTAAACTCATTTCTCTTGCAGTCATTGTTTTAGTTACACCTGTTAAAACAATTGTATTTCCTTGTAATTTAGCTAAAGAAACTGTTAGTTTATCAGCTTGAATTAACTTTCTATAATTGTTAATATCCAATTGCTTTCCATCATACTTCAAAATGATATCTCCTCTTTTCAAATTAGCCTCTGATGCTGGAGAATTTGGATACACAAATTGTACTTGTGCGAAAACATTATCTGAATTTGAAAAACGAACAAATGATAAAGAGTAACCAAAGGTTGTCTCTGTTCCTTGAAAACTAGCTTCCAAAGCTTTAACATCATCCGTCACCCATGACCATCTATCATCTTTATATGTTAATTTCTTAAAATAATCAAATGAATTACTTTCCTTTAATGGATCAATTTTAGGTAATTCCTCACTCCATAAATACACATCTTCCATTGCTGTCTTTATGAAGTTATTTACTTTCTGTGTTTTTGTTAACTCTGTCTTTGATGGGGTTGGAGCTGGACTTGGCTTAGGATCATCATCGTTGTCATCATCACATGAAAACAGTATTATTGATGAAAACAACAATAATAAATAGAACTTTAATCCGTAATCTTTCATTTTAATCATAATTATTGGGTTAGTTATAATTGAATATCAAAAATAACATTTTGCAAAAAATATTCAAATTTTCTTAAACCTATTTTAGCCCATTCTTAAAATCAAACAATACTAATTTTCAATAAAAAAGAACTCTTTCCGCACTAAACATCCCTTAATTTTAAATTATTTTTTAACTCTTATAATCACTACTTCTTGATTATACATAAATATTCTAATTTCTTAGAATAACATCTATTTTTTTGAAAGGTCATATAATTACTCTAACCTCTGTTTAATTATATTTAACCTTCTTTTGTCACCATTTCACCTCCTCTCATAAAAAATAGATATTAAATAGTCACAACCTTTCTCTTTTTTTATCATCTTTAATAGAAATAGGCTTATTACAATTAAAGGCAAACTAGCCTTATTAACTTAAAATTTATTTAAATATTAAAAAGTAACAATACTGAAAACAGGCACAAATCAGTAAACACAAAATCCATGAAAAAAAAACAAAACTTTGCAACTGACTTAAGCAAAGAGATTGAGTTTATTGAATTGAAAGAAAAGCAAAATGCAGTGACACTTCATTTGCCAATCTTCGATTCATCTATTCTGAACCAAGATGAAAAAGAAATAATTTTTATTAAATTATATCATCACATCAATAGCAAAGGAATTTTAACTATTCAATCTTTTTATGAACAAACAGTTGAAGAAAACAAAACTTCAGCTTTAAACAAACTAAATCGACTACTGCAAATGGCTTTAAAACCAGCTAAAAAAAGTAAAAAAACAAACTCTGAACGAAGTTTAATATTTCGGTAAGACTTATTATTTCAGTTAAATAAAAAAGGTTGTATTCGTTTTAAGAATTACAACCTTTTTTGTTTTGTAAGAAATAATATTTATTAAACTACTGCTGCATCACAAAATCTCTCATTATTTTAAAAATTCCTTCAAATTGCGTATAAGGCAACTTTTCTGCTGTATCTGTTATTTCATGATAATCTGCATTGTCACCATGCGTGTATACAAACAAGGCTTTTACTCCCTTTTTGTGAAACGGTGCATGATCAGAAGAAGATGACGCTCCTGTTGGAAACATTTTAAATACGTATTTCTCCTTTTTATTAATTTCATTCAACTGATTTATCAGATCAGGAACTTCTTTTCCATTAATCATAAATATCCCTTTAGATCCTGTTCCAAGCATATCAAAATTGATTACCATTTTGGTCTTTGCTAAAGGAATAAATGGATGTTCTGAATAATGAGTAGACCCTAACAATCCTGCTTCTTCGCCACTAAAAAAAGCAAAAACTAAAGTATAATGTGGTTTCTTTTTTTGAGCTTTCAACTGTTTTGCTAAATTCATTACCATTGCAACACCACTAGCATTATCATTGGCTCCAGGATACATATTATCTCCTAAAAAACCCAAATGATCGTAATGAGCCGACATTACAATGCAAGTATCCGTTTTCCCCTTAATATATCCAATTAAATTTTGTGTTTTGTAATTCGGTATTAACTTAGAATCTACACGATAAGAAATCTTCTTACTGCTTGTAGAAATGAATTCTGGCTTGATTACAAAAGTAGGGTGTTCTGCGATTTTGGTTCCTGCCGAAAATTTTAATTTATCCTCTAAAACAATTACTCCTTTAGCCTTAAACACATTTTCTTTCATCATAATTTGAGCAAAACGATACAATTCAGGATTCTTTAAGCCCGTTGAATCAATTGCCAAAAATTCATTACTATGATCCTCTTTCAAAAACTTTCGCAATGCACGACTATTTGTCAATAAATCTTTATTGATCCATCGAATATCAGCTTCTCCTTCAACCTTTGGACAACTTTTAAATACAATAAAATCCTTTGCTGCCTTTAATTCTATTCCATCCAATTTTAAAATCGGATTGGTAGGAAAAGTATTCACCGAAAAATGATAATCTTGATAATAATTTTTCGAGAAAGATTTTAGTTTCAGCTTCTTCATTTCCTTTGAAAGATAAACTGCTGCAATGCTATCTCCGCTTTTCACATAACCTCTTCCACAAAAAGCAGGTGAGCTTAAATCATTAACCAATTTCTTGGTATAATCCATATCCTGAGCGTGTAAGCTTCCTGTAAACAAAATAGCTAGGATTAGAATAAATAATTTGTTCATGTTTATTTTAAGTTTTAAAGTTGTGTCTCTCAAAATTAGAAAAAGAGGTGATAAACACCTCTTTTCTATCTATTTTTCTAATTCATATTCGGCAAGAAAGAATATTTCTCGCTGTACAATAACATTTGCTCGGCAAAATCCATTGGATAAGTAATCTCCACATCCACAATTTTTCCATCTTTAAAAACAGGTTCATAATCAGGATTGATAAAACCTGCATAAGCTGCTAAATTTAATTTTTGAAAACGAACAAGAACCTCTTTATGAATTTCCTCATCTACTTTTACTCCGTAGTTTTCTACCATTGCTTTTCCTGCTTCAAAATCTCCTTCCGATTTTATACGCTGTACTTCAGCCAATAATTCTCCAAATAAATTTCTTAATTTCAAATAATCGTTGACTACAAAATAGGTTTTCTCATCCTTTTGCTGTCGCTCAATTATTTTCTGAGAAGCTCCTTTTTCGAATACCCATTTGGCAATCAATTGACGATTACGCATATGCGATTCTTCAATATTATGACCTAACTCTACTCTCACTAGCTGAGTAATTAGGCCTCCTCTAAAATATGCATTCATCTCCGCTTTTCCTGCTTCAATATCAGGCATTAAGCCCAAATCAACAAGTTTTGGATCAATGGCATAATATAAAGCAACCAAGTCAGCTCTGGCCTCTTCAAGTGTAGAAGCATAATTTTTCAAAGTATTACTTGGATCAGCAACACCCTCCTTCAATTTACCAGATCCATGACCAACAATTTCATGTAAATCAACATGTAAATTACTTACCAAAGTTGCATACTTTTTACTTAAAGCGACTTCACTTTCATCCCATGCAAACTCTTGTAAAGCTCCACTATTCTTAGAAACTTCATCGTAAGCAGAAACTATATTACTTATAGTAACCGATTTACTTCCATACTCGGCACGCATCCAGTCGGCGTTTGGCAAATTAATTCCAATAGGTGTAGATGGAGAACAGTCGCCAGATTCAATCACAACATCAATGGCTTTTGCAGTTACTCCCTTAATTTCTTCTTTTTTATATTCCTTATGAGTAGGTGAATTCCACTCAAACCAGTGAGCATTATCGCTAATTGTTTGAGCTCGCTTTGTCGCTTCCTCATCACGAATACTAACCAACGATTCAAATGTTGCTTTTTTCCCTAAAGGATCACCGTACACTTCAATAAAACCATTAATCACATCAACAACCGACTCTGTATCTTGCAACCAAATCTTATTATATTCATCAAAAGTTTTAAGATCTCCAGTGATATAGAACTCCATTAATTTTCTAAAAGCTTTTGCTTGATTTTCATTCTCAGCAACCTCAACGGCTTTCTCAAACCAATAAACCATTTTTTCAATTGCAGGAGAATATAATCCATCAACTTTCCAAACTTTCTCAAAGACCTCCCCCTTCTCTTTGACTAACTTCGAATTTAATCCATAAGAAATAGGCTCTTTATCTGAAGAATCTCCCATTTTTGAATAAAATTCAGTTGCTTCACTTTCACTAACTCCATCATAAAAGTTACATGCAGAAGATTCTACAAGATCAACTCCATGATCGAGACAAACACGTTTACCATCAACTTTAGGATCAAAAATTATAGGTAGCAAAAAATCACATAAGTCCTTATTAGACTTAAAGTTTTTATTCAATTCAAATCCTTCAGTAGCAAGTACTAGATTACAGAAAAAATCTTTAGAACAATCTGGCACTATCTTCTTCATTGAATAGTGATGATGAATACCATTTGAAAACCATACACGCTTTGTGTACACTTCCCATTTTTTCCAATTTTCACTTTTCCTTTCTCCTGGATAATTTTCCATAATATTCTCTAAAACCTTTCTTATAAGAATATTATGCTTATAATTTTGATCCCAAAGAATATCTCTTCCAGAGATAGACGCTTGATATAGGTAATACAACAGTTTCTTTTGTTTTAAACTCATCTTATCAAAACCAGGAACCTGATAACGAATGATCTTAAGATCAGCAAACTGTTCGGAAAAGAACTCAAATTTATTTTCGGATTTATTTTTATCTGTCATAATTCAAAAAAGATTATTTTCTGCTAAATTTACACTAGAACTATTCTGTTTCCATTTAAAACAGGAACAATATCTAACTCATTTAGTTTAAAAGTATACTCAACAAGTTCTTGACTAACTAAATGCCTTAAACGATAGCGATGAGAAGATTTATCTATATAAGCAAGTAAATCACTCTTTGCAAATTGCCACAAATCATGAGAAGCCCATGCAGAATCACAGTGAATAGAAAAATCATATCGCAATAACTCTTCAACCAATGCTCCAGCAAATAAAGTATCTTCAAGATTTACTGAATTCTTATACCCAGCACAAAAAAGCAATATATTTTGATTTTGTTTAGCCAAATATTTCGCTACGGCTTTCAAATTCAAAAATGAAGCAATTACAATATCATCTGATTTATCAGAAGCCATATGTACAATCTTAGTACCATTTGTAGTGCTATACGCTACAGAAGATCCTTTAACCTTAGGTGTAAAAAAATCAAATGCAGAATTGCCTATATCAGCAAAATCAGGAACAATTCCTTCCCTTTCAGCTGCTACTACATATCCTTTATCTTTATACTTACGGGCCTCTTCCAATCCAAGAACAGGGATTATTTCTTTAACCCCCGCTCCTAAAGCAGCTACAATTGAAGTAGTCGCTCTAAAAATGTCTATAATTACTGTTGTGTAAGGACTATCAAGTTTTACCTCATCGAATAACTTCGGAGAAAGGCAAACTTCCAATTCTTTTGACATATATTTTATATTATTTGAATCTGTATTTTAGAAAGGAAACAAAATTAAAAAGTTTAAGCAATAGAATAAAAATGAATATAAAATTATGCTCGGCACATAAGACTTACAGCAAATCAATTAACACATAATAAGTTATGGCATTTTATAATCAATTCAATAATAAATTTACACAATTAAAGAATCTTTTATTTTTTGTAGAAATAAATAAAATCCTTAAATTCGCATAAAAGGACCTGTAAGTTTAAGCATAGTACAATATTTTTAAAACTCTAGATTGTTTTCCATTTTTCATTTTTTATTTTATTGATAAACCACAATCCACTAAACCAAAAATTATCGTAATGTTAAAAAAAGTCTTACCACTAATACTAATAGTAATCATTGCAGCAGTCATTATTCGTGTGCTCAATGTTTATGTCTTTTACGAACCCGCTACAATTTATTGTTCTTTATACCACACAATAGTTGGAGCAATTGGTGCTATATTAATATTCGCACTTATTAGTAAATATTTTCTCAAATCCCCAGACAACACAAAAGACATTTAATAAACTACTAACCAAGGAGCTGTTGCAAAGTAATTAACATAACATTCTTTCACTGTTGCAACATCCTCCTGTCAATACACTTTTTAAGAAACAATTAAATTTTGCTATTTCAATAACGAAAGAAAGACTATCAATAAAATGACAGCCTTTCAATTCTAAATCATAGGGAAAAGAAGTATATATTCAAATATCATTCTACATTTCATTCCTTTAACACAAAAGTTTTCCCTTTTTCTTTTTACTAAATTCACTTGGAAAAGCTATTATAGCAAACCAAGCCATCCATCCGAAAGTCAAAACAAAAATTATTTCACCCCAATAGTTACTAAATTTTAAGTTATTAAATTTAAGGTATAGTATAAAAATCAACACAAATAAAAGATTCAAAAACAGTCCCTTTAATGAAGTATCTATATTTAATTTTAAGTTAAAATGTTTCTTTGACTTAAAATGTATAACAAATGGAAATAAATATTCACCTAAAGACATATAAAAATCCTCACTATGAATAGTTTGTTTTTCAGAATATTTGTTTTTAAGAAAAAAAGATTGATCTACAGCAAAAGCTTGTATTCCTGAATTATCACTCAATATTACATTCTTAAACAGAATATTTCCAAAAATCCGTAATCTCTGTTTTTTATAATCATAACGAGGAATGGGAAACTTATTTAGTTTATAGCTATCAGTACTTATTTCATAAAACCCTCCATCTTCTCCTAAAGCAAATCCATAGAACTTCTTGGTTGCTGTTTCGTATGTAGAAATATAAAAGATATTAGCTTCTTTTGGAATATTCGTCTTATATATTGAGGGTTTAGAGTTTTTCATTTGTAAATGAAAAATTTCACCTTTAGCATCCTTGACAAAATATCCTAGATCATAAGGTTTTTTGGGTGATGGATTTCCATAGATCCATTGCGCAGGAAATTCAAAATTTAAAGAATTAAATTTTTCAGTAAAAATGTCCGACTTATATTTAATTAGAACATTTGTCTTAGCATCAAAAAATTCAATTCCATTATTTGTAAAACGAAACAAATCCTTCGGTAAGGATAACCGTACCCTTCCTGAAGAAGCCTCAAAAAGAGGATAAAGTCCGATTGTATATTGGTCAAAATATGCTGGTTTGAGACTTAAAAACAAATTGTGTTTTTGAACCTCTTTGACATCCATTGGGATTCCCAAAATAGAATCAGGAAATTTTTTATCTGCAAGCAATTGCCGATAATTCATCAAAGGTGTCTTTTCCTCATATTCATCTATTGAATATTCATTCCCCTTAGTATCTATTCTTTTAAAATTATCATCTAAGCGTCGAAACAATATAAAATCATCTAAAACCGAACTATATGTAATAAATGGTGTTCGGAAATCCTTTTCTGTCAACTTTGTATAAAATTCAGGTATAAATACAAAACCTATAATAATACTAACAAAAATCAAAATATAGCGTTGTACCTTTTCCATTCTACATCTCTCCCCTTTTAAATCTATTACCAGAATATAGTATTGAACATGAAAGCAAAATCATTAGACCAATTAAAGACCAAATCGAATCCTTATAAATGCCATATGCACTATAAAATTGAAAGAAATAAACCACTCCAAGCATCAATATAAGATATATAATCTTAAACTTCCAGGAAGGCTCAACAATCACCATTGACAAATATGAATAGGTAACAAAACCACCAAAAAACCATGGGATTACAGTTAATAGAGTGGCATAAAGTATTTCTAAAGGAAAATACATCAATGTTATCAACGACAATAAACTCAATGGGAGAATAAATACTGCAAATAAACTCAGATTACCATAGAACAACATTGACCTAAAAATATCATTAACTTTCATAGGTAAATGCAGACTAATTTTAAGACGTTTCTGTTGAAATTCGGGAACAAACTGAACTAAAGCCAAAATAATTCCTGATACAAAAGGAAAGTATCTCAACCATGACCCAAAAAACATGTATCCCTGACTAACTATTGCA
>JBGRQE010000108.1:0-13302 GCA_041725955.1 Bacteroidales bacterium | reverse complement strand
GTAGAGTTTGATTTGTGGTGAAACAAAGTTCTACAACCTCTTCTTTTTTCCAAATCTTAAAAGTCGAGATGACTTCATTATATAAAGCTTGTGTAATAGCAAGCTTTTTGTTTTTTATAACAATCGATAAGGATTTTACTCGTAACATAAAAGGTAGGTCTTCGTATATTTCCATAGCTATCAATACACAATATTTTAACTATGGATATCGATCTGTCTCGAGTAAAAAAGAAGAAAGTCGGCAAAAAAAAGGAATTTGATTTGTCGAAGATTTTAGAATTGGAGCTAGGCAGTAAAGAATTAGAGGATTCTAAGAAGCAGGAATTTTACGATGAATTGGGAATGCTTTTGCAGGCTGGTTTAGATATCCGAACCAGTTTTAGTATTCTTACCAAGGAAAAAAAAGCTAAGAAGATACAAGAGTTTTATGAAACTGTAAATGATCGTTTGATGGGGGGGATGTCATTGTCTGAGGCAATGAATAGTACAGGCAAGATTTCTTCAATGGAATATTATAGTATTAAGATCGGAGAAGAGACAGGGCGAATTTCAGAGGTTTTGAACGATGTGGCTAAGTATTACAGCCAAAAAATAAAGTGGCGTAAACAAATTATTGGAGCGCTTTCTTATCCTATTATGGTAATTGTAACTGCCATGCTAGTAATTCTATTTATGGTAAATTTTATTGTTCCTTTGTTTCAGGATGTATTCAAGCGTTTTAGTGCTGAACTGCCAGGAATAACTAAGCTTGTACTTGCCTTTTCAGAATGGATGCAAAACAATTATTTGTATATTTTTTTAGCTTTTGCAGCAATCTTTGCATTTTATTCCTTCAACAAAAAAAAGGAATGGTACCGTAAATATTCTTCTCATTTTATTTTAAAAATTCCTTTAGTGAAAGACCTTGTTTTAAGTGCAAGAATATCTCGTTATTGTCATTCAATGTCTAAGATGATTAGTCATCAAGTTCCAATTTTAACTGCTATTGAATTGTGTTCTAAAATGACAACTTTTTATCCACTCCAGAAAGCACTAGAGGAAATCAGTAAGGATGTTGAAAAAGGAGCCTTACTAAGTGCAAGTATGGCAAAGTTTAGTTTTTTTGATTTAAAGATGATTTCCTTAACAAAAGTAGGAGAGGAAATTAATCAATTGGCAGGGATTTATGAGAAGTTAAGTGAACAATACGCTGATGAATTTCAATATAAAATCAATTCAATTAATAATGTTCTAGAACCTACACTTATATTGGTTATTGGAGGTTTAATTGCTTTGATATTAATTAGTATGTACCTTCCGATGTTTCAGTTGAATAATAACTTCATGTGATTTTATACTAATAATAACTGAATATAATATTGTATTTTTTATACTTAATGTATACATTAGATATGTTAAATTTTTAAAAATGTAAAGACATGAAAAAAATTGTGATTGCCTTATTCTGCTTATTTGCAGTTGCGGGAACAGTAAAGGCTACTATTGGTTTTGATAATTCGGTTATTGAAGATGATCATTCAAGCCAAAAAATTGAAGAAGTTAAAAGAGTAGGTTATGAACATGGACGTACTGGAGTTCGCAAATTTAATGAATATTCATGCAAGTTAGATTTTTTCTTGTTTCGATATTATGATAGAGCGTATGAAAAAGGACGTGAAGAAAAAGGAGGAGGATCAAATCCAAATCCAAACCCAAATCCATTTCCACCGCAACCTATACCTCAAGATTAGTGCTTATTAGAGAAATTATATCGGTTTTATATTAAAATGAAGAGGTTGTATAATTTAACTTATAAAGAGGAAATTATACAACCTTATTTTGTATATAAACTTTCTTATAACTTTAGGTTTATCTCTTAATTTATAAGATTCTTGTAGATGATATTTAGCCCGTAGATAGTTTGTAACAAAAAAGAAAAGGTATAGAGAGATTGGTTATTTTCCGATACAGAAAGTAATAGGCACGGTGTATCAGAGTGTTAAGGAGTGAAGATTCAATTCGGAAACACGATAATGATAAATAAAAGTAATAGTATGAAAACAAAAAACAAATCAAAAAAAACAATAAAAAATAATTAATCCAAGTAAGAATAACGTTTTTTATTTTTTAAACTATTCTTCACAGAAAGTTCTATGTGATGCATATATGATATGCTAGGAAATTAAAATAATCTACCTGTGTTTTTAAATTTTAAGTTATACTGCTTCAAATGAAGAGATAGTTTAGAGAATAGGAAATAAAAGTACTTAATGTCTATTTGGATTAAATCTATATACACTTATTTTTTGTGTAAAATTTAATATAATAAGATGTTAAGAATTTTATAATTGTATTTTTATAAGTAATTAAATAGTTATTTATCTTGATGATTGGTCATGTTTACCATCAAAATAATGAAATAATAAGCTGTCTGTAAAGATGTATTTAAGTTATTTTATAAATCAAAAATCTAAATTATGAAGAAAATCTTTTTAATTATTGCAGTATTATCTGGTTTTTTAATGAGTTGCGATAAAAGTGAAGAGGATATTACCATATTATGTTGGTCTGGATATAATGAAACGGATTTTAAGGATTATATAGAATCTAAAGTTCCAAATACAAACTTAAAATTTATTACATACACTGGTGGTGAAGATATGTTGCGAAAGTATCTAAATAATAAAACAAAATTTGATTTATTAGTTGTAGATGCAGAATATGGTAAGATTTTGTATGATAAAAAAGAATTAAAAACAATTAATCTTAACGAAATTCCAGAAGTAAAAGAAACAATTAAAAACGATTATTTTGAAAAATTTAAGTATTCAAAAAATACTCCAGGTTATATTTCAAAGGATGAAAATTATTGCATAATTACAAGGTGGGGTACATTAGGAATTGTCGGGAAAGAATCATTAGTGAATGATTTTCAGACTGAAGGATATAATGTTTTGTTAAATAAGAATTATAAAAACAAAATTACAATTTTTGATTGGTACTTGCCGAATATGGGGATTTTTTCATTAATGTATTTAAATGAAAAGGGAATAGATAAAAATCCTTATGAGTTAACAACTTCTGAACTTTCAGAAATGTATGCTTCAATTATGGAGCCTATTAGACCTAATGTTAAGAATTTTTATGCAGATTTGGGTTTGGTAATTCAAAGTGCATATGATGATAATACTAAAATGATTCCTGGGATTGGAGAGTGGGCAATTGGTAACAATATGCTTAATGGGGATAAGACAAGAAACTGGTTTATCCCTGAACAAGGAGGGATTATTTGGATTGAAGCATTAGCAATTCCTCAGCATATTACAGATGAAGGAAAGTTGAAACGTATTCATGAAATAATTAAACTTTTTTCTACTTCAGAACTTCAATCAAAGTTAGCTTGGAGGCAAGCGTATACATCTCATGTGCCTAATAAAAAGGCTTATAGTTTAATGAGTGAGGAAAAGCAGCAGATTTTACAGTACCGTAATATCGAATCTACCTTAGATGGATTATATTTTAGAAAAGTCCCTGAAGTGAATGCTTCTCAATGGATTAGTTATTGGTCTCAATTTAAAAATAATTAATTCATATGTTTGAACCACTTTTGGAAATCTTTATGTCCTCCTCTTTTCTAAATATGTTAGCTATTAGTATAGTATTAGGAGGAATGATAAATGTCATATCATATTCATTTTCATTATTATTTATAAAACAAATTTCAAGAAGCAAATCTTTTATTTTTGTTTTTGCTGTTGGTTTATTTTTATTGTTCTCACTATCCCCTGTATTAAAGGTATTAGTCTTAAAAAAGATTTTTACTAATAATATAGTATTAACAGCAGGTGTATATGTAATTCATTTATTACCATTATATACTTTAATATATCTATTTTCTTTTTCTTTTATTGATACTAATTTTTTTAGTTATGCAAAATGTCAAAAGGTAAAATACTGGTATTTGTTTCAGCATTTTAGAAAGAAAATGATGCGTTCATTATTGATTTTTTGGAATTTTGCCACCATATTTATACTCTTTGATAACTCTAAAGATTTAGTAAATAGTAGTTTATTTTCATTTCAAGAACTGCACAATGTAACGGCTTCATATATTTTGGAATTAAGTCCTGTAATAATTGATTTAATTAAAATAATTCCAATAGTATTATTATTAATCCCTTCTTTTATTGTTTCTTTATTCATAAAAAGTAATATACAGTTTAGTTCAGACATCTCTAATTTATCAGTATTTATACCAACTTTTTACTTTCCTAAGCGAAAAAATAAAGGAAGCAAAAGAAAATTAATTCGTAATCAATTTGAGAATGGATACGTATTAGGAGGAATACCCATACTGCTGTATATAACATTTACTTTATTTTTTATTGATTTAAGTAAAATAGATTGGGTTTTTTTATTTAAAACATTCTTAAGTTGCAGTTTTATTTCCATTATCACTGTTTATATTTTTTTAGGAGTCTGTTTTATTTTGAATAAAAGAAAGAAAACAAGACTTGTCATCTCTTATGTTTTGTTCATTTTTGCATTATTACCTGGAGAAATAATTGGTGCTTTTGTTAATTTAATTGGTTTAACAAATGAATGGAATATAAAACTTGTTCCATTAGTAGAAATTCAATCAATCATTGGATTTATTTTATTTTACGGGATTTTTCCTTTCTTTTTTATTAATCTGAGTTTATTGGAAAGTGAAGATACTTTAAGGGTTGGGCAAAACTATAAACTTAGTATACTTAAACAAATTAATCTCTTATTAAAAGTAAACTACAAAGGGATAATTTTAAGCCTTCTTTTTTTCGCTATTCTAATTTGTAATGATAGTATTATTACATCAAGTATAGATGTATCTGATATGGAGAATAGAAGTATTGCTTTTAAAATTTCTAGTTTAATTCGAAATCCTGTAGCGTTTGATAACTTTTTACCAATACTACTAATAATAGCAAATTTCTTATTAATTGTTTTTTCTCCCTTTTATAATAGAATTATGGAGACTGTTGGTTTGTTACCAATACGATTTTCTGATTTTCAAAAAATAAAATAATAATGAATGAAATTTTCGCAAAAGGAGATGTTGTATCTGCTTACAATGGAAAAATAGAAATTAGGTTTGAAGATGATTTTTCATATTCAGAGAATGATATCTATCTATTTATAGGACCAAATGGAATTGGTAAATCAACACTTGCCAAGATTCTCACAAAGTTCATAGATTATAACATTAATGGTATTGATTTTTCAAAAAAGTTTCTATTTCACCCCCAGGATTTAATTTTATTACCTGGTACTGTTTATGAAGATTATGATATTTTTTTGAAGGGATATGATTTTGAATCTGATATCAAAACATTAGGTGATAAGTTAAACGAATTTTATGTAGAGCATAAAAATTATAATACAAGTGATTTAAGTGGAGGTGAAAAGCAATTGATAATTATGTTGAGAACGATTTTGATACATAAGAAACGACAAAAGGAGCGAAATATCGATGGCATTGTTCTAGATGAGCCAAGTAAGCAACTTTGTAACAATAATTTCCAAATTCTAAAAAATGATTTCCTTAAGGTTTTATCGATGTTAAAAGTTCCAATGTTTTTTATAACTCATGAGTTTAATTTAATTGAAGCTATATTTGAAGTGTTTTTAGAAACAGGTAAAACAATAAGATTCCTAGAGATAAGGGAAAATAGTGGTGCAGTAAAGTCCGTATTTTCTATTGGAAGTTTTAATAAAATGAATATTGAAGTCGAATGGGAGAAAATTATGAATAAAAGTGAATATTTATCATCCTTTTTTGGACACTCGATTCATGAATTTACTGCAAATCCAACTTTTACTCAAAGTTATAGTGTAACGTTTTCATACCCATTTCATAGTGGGCTATATAAAGTTCTAACTGAAGATAAGAAGTTAATTCTTTCAAATGTTGCCAAAAATGCTTGTAGTAATTTAATTCCCAAAGAACAAATATGCATTTTGAAATAAAAGATTTCGATTTAAATTTACTTATAGATGGATATCAGCCATATTTTGATTCCTTTCATAGTTCGCTTGTAATTAATTTATATAATCTTGAAAAATCAAAAGGGAAGCTAGTGTATTTTAATAATAAACTTATTGCTTCGATACTTCCTGATTATTTTGGAGATAATTTCGCTGCTTTAGATTTTTTTTATCTTGATTCAATTGGTTTGTTTGAATTAAAAGATATGTTTTCAAGATTAGATGAAATAAAAACATATTCAAAGAATATAATTATACGTAATATACCATTAAGGAATATTAATCAGATTAATAAAAGTTTTAAAACATTCAACTTTAGAAATCCATTATTTTCTTTTCAAGTTTATCCTTCAGAGAATGAATTTCCTCATGTTGTATATTCTTTTACTAAGAATGAGTATTTATGCGTTAAAACAATAAAAATTGGAGAAGTAGAAATTCCACTTTATGAAGGGAAGAAGTTTTCTGAATATCGGTATACTATTAATAGATTAATAAAGAAATATCCATCAGTTGTAATTGAAAAATTAAACAAACAATTTTACTATGAAACTTTAGAGTCCTGGAAGAGTAATTTTTTCAATAATCGTGAGTCAGAAATAGAAAATAAGTATAGTTTTTTGTCTGAAAATAATTTTACTCGTTTTTGGTTTAATCCAATAGAACAATTTTGGTCGTTTTATAACAGGCATAATAATAGAATTCGCTTTGTATCTAATGCTGTATCATTTGGTAAAAATAAAGGTTTTTGGATTGGAACAGTTCAAAACGATTGCCTATTTATAATTATATTTTTAAGTAATAGACACTCTTCACTCTTTTCGGATTTATTATTGTTAGATATACTATCATATTCAAACAGATATAAATTAAAGAAGGTATTTTTAGGAGGGAGTGAAACAAAGTCACTTTACGATTTTAAGAAGAAATATATAAAATGTTTTGATTATGCATATACACAAAGAGTTATGGATGTTAATATTTTGTAATCAAATGAGAAATGTTTTATCTATTTACATTATGCCCAAATAATTTCTTTCTTCAAAAAATAGTACAGATTAACAACAAAAAAGAATAATAATCCAAGATTAATACCTATTAAAACTTCTGTCATAAAGATTTTTAAACAGCTTATTTCTAGAATGAAATAAATTAAAAAAGGAAGTAATATCCCAAAAAACAAACTACAGAATAATATCAAATAGGTTAAAATATTTAAAGAACTAAAACCTTTTCTTAGTTCTATTAATAGTAGGTATAGCTCTTTAAAGTAATATTCATGCATGTCATCACATAGGTCAGCCATTAATGCATTATTCAATGGCTTATTGGAGTACTTTTTGTCTATTCTTGTATAACATTCTTTAATGTAATCTAGGTGTTCCTGACCTAAGTTTCCGTAATTAATATATCTAAAACCTTCTTGAAAGTGATATCCTAGTCTACTTAAGTAATCAATTTCCATACATCTTTCAACAAATTTATAGGTATATATACCAGAAGTCTGGAAATGCTTATAAAGTTCACCGTTTGCTAAAAATCTAGTATTTTTTCGATTATTAACAAGACTTATCATTCCTAGATACAAATCAGATTGACCTCCTAGGTAATTTTCTTCTTCTTCTAATTCCTTTATTATAGCAGCATCTTTTGGAGAGTATTCACTTATTGACATTAATTTGAAATCGTAAAAATCTATGTGACGATATTTTTGTTGAAGGAAAAGTGACTTTGTGCCTCTATCATTTTCCCAGACTCCATAATAATCAGTTAATCGTTTAAGTATTCTCCTAAAATCCGTTATTTTCTGCGAGAAGAATACAGCTTGTTCACTAAGTTTTTCTTTGCCTTCAATAATTTTTGAGACTTGATTAAGTAAATATGTAACAAGTATTGCACAGAATAATCCATTAACAGTTAAAATCAGTTCAAGACTTTTATTTGTATTAAGTTCTGTTGATGTATAGAAATGTAGCTTAATGAAAACGAGAAGAATTATTTCAAGTGAAATTAGAGACGTTATTAGCAATCTCCAATATCGATGGAAAATAAAATTATTCGTTTTTCTTAAAAAATATAAGGCGGAATGAAATTTTTGGTTCCAACTAGGACTGCACATATTTAAATAGGACTTTAATAAATAGCGACTGGTAGGCATACTTTATAAATATAGTGTAAGATGGGAATCTAAGGATTTACCAAAAGAATTAATCAATTTGAATAGAAAATTTATATCATCTTCAGTAGTGGCATTTGCTTTAAATTTTATTTTTTCTCCAAATTGAAGCTCAATTAAGCGATTTTGTAATTCTTTTTTTTCAAAGATTGATATAACTCGATTATTACGACTAACTAGAACAAAGAAATTTACATTTAAATTGGTGTAGTTTTCGAAAATTATATCAATATTATCTTCGTACCACTTTATTTTATCGTCTTGACATTTATAGTTTAAATTGTTGAATAATGCTCCTGTAAATGCTGGTTTTGGAGAAGCAATATAGAATGCATTGTTTTTCTCGGCTATAAATATATACTTTGAATCTTCGTATATAGCACCCAAATTAATTTTAGAGATACATTCTAAATTTGAATGTAGTTCTTGTTTAGTAGAAAATGTAATAAAACCAACACTTGGTTGCCATTGAATCTTCTTTTGACTTAAAGAAATAGATGTAAATATTCCGCCAACACCTTCAGATAATATATCATCAAAAAGACTGTAGCCTTGAAGTATTGAAGTGCATGTTATCATTTTTTTTGATAAAGTACAGTTTTTATAAGTTGGATTATTTCTTAGTTCCTGATAATCTTTCCAGAAATTTTTGTGATGTGTTTTTTCACATCCAATACTGCCAAAAGCTTCGCAATTCATCAACTTTTTGGAATGAGAGTCCTTAATCTTTAACAATGGTTTATTATCTGCATCAAGGTAGGCAATCAATAATTCAAATTCATTATTATCTATTGCATCTAAAGCTGCTTCAATTGATTTTGTTAAGGATAATTTATACAGATTTCGATAGGTATTGAGGTTGTCAACAAAATTGTCTATTGGGTGTGATTCACCAGCTCCACCTATTAATATATCATTGGATATATTGAATAATTTAATCTCTGATTGATAGATTAATTTTCCATTTAATTTTACTGGTTTTTCTTCAAAAGAAGTATGTGGTGCAATTTTAATATCATTTTCCGTTGTTATTGCCGTATCTGAGATAAGTATAATATCCTCATTTTCTATGAAACCAACGATGTATGTCATTTGTTCTTAAATTAACCTATATAAATAAAAAAGTCTGTGAATATACTACTAACTGTTCTGAAATAATAGATTATATTGAACAGAATTGACAAGACGGTCAAAGCTATGTGATACGTTTAGGTTTAAATTTTAAGTAAAAAGTTTTTTTGAGGTTATTATAAACCAGTTTTCAATGAAATAATCTTATGAATTTACCTCGTATAACATTCTTACAATTTCAAATCTTAGTGATAATGCCTCATTGTTCACTCTACTTAAGTGATGTTCTACCATAAGCCTAAATTCATCCAATCCGATAGATTTAGCTATATACGATTCGTTTACAAGGTTTATGCGGTCAACAATATGTAGCAAACAATTAATGACAGCTTCACCTTTAAAATAAGGAGTATTGTAAATTTCAATATCCTGATAATTGCCCTTAATCCTTTTGCGATATAAAAAGTCAATAATACTTGTTGCCCCTATTGAATTGGAAACTCTTTCCCAATGTTCTTGATTTAATCTTTTCCTTCTTCCACCATTTTGAGTGCGGAAGTTCATTTTTGGAGCTTTTTCTTTGAGTCTGAGTACTCGTGTTGACTTCAAAAACTGACAAATTAAATTATCTATTGTAGAAGGATTCTCAAAATCTAGCTCAAGGTGATTTAGGATATTTACAGGTGGTTCAATATTATGAAACGAAAAATCTCCTTCAATTCCACCACAGCATATTGATATTGATTCTGGTAACTTATTTTCTGCCATTAGGCTGCTATATTTCTTTAACACAGCAGCGTGACTAGTTTCTGTATAACCAATTGTTTTATACATAGCCATGATATTTCCAAACACGGCATAATAAGCTTGAGGAAAAGCCCATTGCATACTAAATGATTGGTTCGTATTTTGAATGATATTTAGATTCTGATATAGAACATGTTCCGTATTCCATGAATTTTTAAGCCACTGAGAAACTTCAATGTTCGAGTAGTTCATAGACCGAGATATTCGATTTTGGTAATATTCGTTATTTAGAATCTCATTTTCGATATCTGAATTTTCAAGCTTGTACGAAAGAGCTGAAAAATGCTTATAATTCATTTCAGAACGGAAAAATAACACTCTCTCTTCTTCTGATGTAGGGTAGGAATTACTAAAAATCATTGAGATAATATTGATAAATTATTAGAAGTTAAATTTAATAATTATTATCAGTGAGAAATAGAAAATTACTCTAGATTATATTCAAATATGGTCTTGATTATTCTTTTATATCTATAACTATTGCACTTGAAAGTCAATTTTGAGGTATGCTCAAATGTAAAACCAGAATTTTAATGAAATTCCTGGTTTTTTTTATCAATATTTTGCATATTTGACACTATCCTAAATTTAACACTAGTTTTGACATGATTTACTTGTATTTAAGAATTAGTTCGATTGACCAAAATGAAGCCCGACAGAGAATTGCATTGCAAGAGTATGGAGGAGTATTCCTAGTTGACAAATGTTCTGGTGCAATACCATTTTCAGAAAGAGAAAATGGTTCAAAGATTATTCAGGATGTGGAAAAAGGACTAGTAAAAAAAATTGTTGTTTTAGATATCGACCGTTTAGGCAGAGACTGTCTGGATGCTCTTCAGACTCTGAAGTTTTTTAAAGATAAAAATGTAATAGTTAGAGTGCATAGGTATGGTATTGAAAATCTAATTAATGGACAATCAAATCCAACTTTTGAGCTTATTACAAATATTATGGCTACACTTTCCCAGCAAGAAAAAGAACGAACAAAGGAAAGACAGCTCGAAGGTATCCAGAATGCAAAGAACCTTGGGGTCTATAAGGGAAGAGTTGTCGGTTCAAAAAATAAGGACTCAATTTCTCTAATTAAGAAATATCCAAATGTAATTACTTGCCTAAAGAATAATATGTCACTCAACCAAATTGTAGTTGCTACGGGTGTGAGTAAAAGTACTGTGATAAGAATTAAAAAAGAATATCTTCAAAATTCTTAATGTTGTTTTATTTAACTTTCAGCTAAATTGTTTTAATAGTTAAATATATTATCCTTCCTGTATCTTATTACCAAAGCTATCAGTTTAATATAAGTTTAACTTCTGACAAAAGTTAAAGTAAATAATATGAGTGACTTGTGTAAGGATTGATTAAATTATTAGTAAAAAACATTTTCTCTGTTAAAAAGTAATATTTTAAAATCGGAAAAAACTTGCAAATGGGAAAGTAATTATATTGTTAGTAAAAAGAGAATCAAACTT
The DNA here is from genome assembly GCA_041725955.1 of Bacteroidales bacterium. GTDB lineage: Bacteria > Bacteroidota > Bacteroidia > Bacteroidales > JBGRPZ01 > JBGRPZ01. Next base: position 1,773 of record JBGRQE010000108.1, on the reverse strand, counting down.
TCCTCCAGTGTTGGTTTATCTTTTAAATTAACAATTAATAAAACGATTTATGCATTTTACTACACACTATTTAAAAGTTCAAAATCAAACCACATTATCCGCAGAAAAACAGTATTTTAGCCTCTTTTGTAGCTAAGTAATATATAAGGAAAATAATAATATTATCTCAATGGAGAAAAATCTGCCTCAAAAGCAGATTTTTTCTTATAAATATTGAATTTATTGAATCATAATATTTGTCTTGAGTACATTTTCAACATTGTATTAAAAATAAAATAAACATTTTCATTTTTTTATAATATATAAGATTAAAACAATGATTCTTTTAGTAAAGGTTATTGTTTTTATAGAAAAAAAATAATGAAAACTAAATGGATATTTTAATACCAAAAACAATTAAAGATGAAATTGAAAATTTGAATATTACAAAAGCTGGTCGAAGACATGCTTATAGATTTTATTTTCTATATATCACAAAATTAGTCTGCGAGAATGATATCAAGAATAAAAAAAATGGGTATGTGAAAATTACCTCAATAGAGATGAGAAAGCATTTTACATCAAATTATTTTAAACTATTTGTTGAAGAAATGTTGAATCAGAATTTTATTACTAGAACTCCTTTCTATACTAAAAGGTGTGCCTATAAATATAAAGGGACTATTATTCCTAAGCAAGACAAGCCTCACTTTTATAGAATTGAACCTGATTATCTTGATTTTACACAATTGGAATTTGTGCAGCTAAATAAGCCTATAGAGGTTGATAAATCGGAAAATATTACTTATCATACTTCCAATATGGAGCAATTAGTTTTTGATTTCTGTGGAATGAAAAAAATAATAGAGAATATCAATGTCGAAGATTACATCTCTATTCCTAATAGGAGTAATTTAAAGGCGGTTAGAGTAACTTTTCCCAATGGAAGCAAATATTTTATTAACGTCCAAGATATTGATGAATTATTAAGCGGTAATCGACAATTCTTTCAATATAAGAATGAATATTTCATTGCCGATATTGAGGAATTTATTCACAACAAAACAGTCGAGTTGAAGACTAGCTATTGTTATAGTCTGAGTAAGTTGTATAATAACCAATTCTATGCTCGGAGGAACAACCGCAACAATAGACTTGATTCAAATTTGACTAATCTAAGTAAAGTATTTTTTGAAGAGGACTTAATTAGATGGGATGATGAAAACTTAAGGGAAGTGGATTTGCGAAATAGTCAACCATGTATCCTGAACTACCTATTACATCACAAGGAATTTGCTATATCATTAATCGATAATTCTAATATAAAATTCCCTTTTTTCATGCCTGATGATGATTTAGATAAATTTACTGAATATACTGAATCTGGCAAACTATATGAGCTTATAGCTAGAGAATTGGAAATTAGTAGAGAGGTGGCTAAATTATCGATTTTTGAAATACTATTCTCTTCTGAAAAATATAATAGTACGAATAAAAAAATTTTAAAAACGCTATTCCCTTCTGTTGTTCGATGGATTGATGCTTTTAAGGAGTTGAATAAAAAAAATACATTCCCTGTGATGTTGCAACAGCTGGAGAGTTATCTTTTCATTGATTATTTATTACCTCGGTTACAAGCCAACCATATTAAGGTGTTAACTAAGCATGATTGTTTTTTATGTCGAGAGCGAGATGAACAGGCTGTCAGAGATGTCATAGAAGAGGGATTCTATAATATTGGTTTCAAGTTTAGACTGTCTGCATAATTTTTAAAAAAAAGTGGCAAAAAAGCCA
>JBGRQE010000107.1:0-14374 GCA_041725955.1 Bacteroidales bacterium | reverse complement strand
CATTTTCTTAGAAAAGTCATATCCAATTTTAATAAAGAGTGATTATATTGCACTTAATAATATTAAAATTGGATATGACTTTTCTAAGAAAATGTTAGAGTCTTTAGGTCTTTCAGAAGCTTCTGTTTGGATTTCAGGTGATAATTTATGGATGAAATCAAAGAGGACAGGTTTTAATCCTACAACATCAATTACTGGTAGAACAAAAGGTTATAAGTATGCACCATTAAGTACTGTAACAATGGGAGTAAGAGTTAAATTCTAAAAAAAAGAAATATGAAAAATAAAATATTATATATAATCCTGACTTTATTCATTTTTACATCCTGTGGAAAAGATTATTTGGACAAGTCTCCGACTAGTGATGTTCCAAAAGATAAATTGCCTGGTATTATTAAAGAAAATCCTGATGTAGCAAAAGGAATTTTAAGAGGTATGTATGCTTTAATGTGTAAAGGTCAAATAGCGCAAGATGCTCAAGTTGATTTTTCTATCAAGGCATTCGAAATTAGTACAGATATGGTCTCAGGAGATATGGCACAAACGGGAGATGCATATAATAAATTTTGGGATTCAGAGTTGTTAACTGCGGTGAAAACAACAAGTAGCCAAACATATAGAACTTGGACAGTTTTGTATAAAATTATTTTGATTGCCAATAATATCATTAAATCTTCAGGAGGAGAAGAGAAAGCAACTGAAGGATCTGAATATTCATGGGGACAAGGTAAAGCAATGAGAGCTTATATGTACTATAAGTTAGCCGTAATTTATGGAAAAGGATGGGCTCATAAAGGAGATAAACTTTTACCTGTTTATTTGTCAGATCAAACAGAAGATGGAGCAAGACCTCCAATGAGTATTGAACAGCTGTTAACTCAATGTAAAAAAGATGCAGAGCAAGCTGTTAAAGCATTGAAAGGTTATAAGCAAGAAACAAAAGCGAATATTGATATTAATATTGCTAGAGGTATTTTAAGTTATATCTGTTTGTATATGGAAGATTACGAAGGAGCAAAAAATAATTCACAATTAGTTATCGATGCTTTAGGAAGTAACCTTATGTCGGCAAGCGAAGTGTATAATAGTGGTTGGAGAGATATCACAATCAATGGATTTATGTGGGGATCTGAAATTAATAAAGAGAATACAACTCAGATTGGATCATATTTTGCGATGCTTGATATTTTCACCTATGGATATGCATCAACGCCAGATAGAAAACGAATTGATAGATCATTATTTGCAAAAATACACAAAGATGACATCCGCCGTTTTCAGTTTTTAGATGCTCCAGGTAAGTCAGTAGATTGTATTCCTTACTATAAATTTTGGCATAAAGCTAGAGTAGTTGATGGAGATAAAGACTGGGAAGGGGATTATGAATATATGCGTGTTGCAGAAATGTATTTGATTAATGCAGAAGCGAAAGCATTTTTAGGAGAAAATACTGAAGCAAAGAAAGTGTTGGAGCATTTAATTGCTAAAAGACATGCTAAAGATGTAACTTCATCTGTAACAAATAAACCAGTTACGAAATCAACGGAAGTTCCAACCTACGATATGAGTGATGTTAAGAAAGCTGTAAATTTACAGTGGAGAATTGAATGTTGGGGTGAAGGTAAGGCATATGGTGTTTTGAAAAGATTTAAGTACCCAAGTGAGAGAGGGTCGAATCATGCGCATCGTCCAAATGAAAAAATTCCTTACGATTCTGATGATATTACATTCCAAATTCCTCAAAGAGAGGTATTGAATAATCCTCATATTAATTAAATTATTTATAAGATAATTTATTTAAATCAATAATTTTATAAGCCTGTTCAGCATCAGTTGAACAGGCTTTTTTGTGCGGTATATGAAAAACAACCTAATTAATAATCGGTCAATTTATAGAATAGAGTATTAGTGTGAAAGATAAAACAATTTATAATAATTCTAAATGGAGTGATTGAATTGTTGTATAAATCGCAAATAGGAGTGTATAATGCAGGTTTATAATGTTTTATGTTTTATGTTTTAAGCTTTGTGTTTTTTTTATTATGATTATATTCTTTAGTAAATAGATAAGTTATAATAAATTAATTCAAATCGAATATTTGAATTTTTAACTTTTTTTTACACTTTTGATGTCTCGGAATTTAGAGAAGGTTATGTTCCGAATGAATATGAGAATAAAATAATTATTCAATAAAGTTAAGTAAGCATATGATTTTCTTTTTATAGGGGTATAAAAAGAAATTATAATAAATGTGTATTAATTGTTAATTAACCACTAACTAAAAATTTATGAAAAGAAGTTTATTTTCGATGTTAATCCTACTTTTTGTAGGGTTGCAGAGCATATATGCTCAAAATCGAGAAGTTTCAGGTGTGGTGACATCCGCTGATGATGGATTGTCGATACCTGGAGTTTCTGTTATCGTAAAAGGTACAACTATCGGTACCACTACAGATTTCGATGGTAAATTTGCATTGAGCGTTCCTGCTGATGCAACTATGGTTGAGTTTTCTTTTGTAGGTATGCAAACTCAGTCATTACCAATTACTGATGCTCCAATGAAGGTTGTGATGCAGTCAGAGTCAATTGGTGTTGAAGAAGTAATGGTTGTTGCCTTTGGTACTGCTAAAAAAGAATCTTTTACAGGTTCAGCTGGTATGGTAGGAGCTGAGAAATTAGAAGAAAGAACTCTTTCTTCAGTAACTCAAGCATTAGAAGGATCTACTACAGGTGTTCAAGTTGCTGCTTCTTCAGGTCAACCGGGTGCTGCTCCTGCAATTCGTATTCGTGGATTTGGTTCTTTAAATGGTAAGTCAGATCCATTGTACATCGTAGATGGTGCTCAGTATGAAGGAAGCATGTCTGATATCAGTCCAGATGATATTCAATCGATGACTATTCTTAAGGATGCTTCATCTACAGCTCTTTACGGTTCTCGTGCTGCGAATGGTGTGGTTATGATTACAACAAAGCGTGGTAAAAAGAACCAAGGTAAAGTTAAAATTAACTTGAAAGTTGTAAATGGTATTGTTTCTCAAGCAATTCCTAACTATGAGACTGTTGGAGCAAAAGATTATTATGAATTGATGTATCAATCGTATAAGAACTCATTAATTTATGGTAAAAAGAAATTAGATGCTGGAGTAGCAGCACAAACAGCAGCTACTGGGATTTATAGTAAGTTGAGATATAACCCATTTAATGTTGCAAATGATAAGATTGTAGGTGTTGATGGTAAAATCAATCCACAAGCAGAAGTTATTGCTAGAGATTTAGATTGGTATAAGCCTTTAGAGCAAACAGGTTCTAGACAAAACTATAATTTATCTGCTTCAGGTGGTGGTGAAAAACATGATTTTTATGTTTCTCTTGGTTATTTGAAAGAAAAAGGATATGTAGTAAAGTCAAATTATGAGCGTTTAAATTCTCGTTTGAACTTTAATGCAACTCCTAAGGATTGGGTAAAACTTGGTACAAATTTATCTGTATCATTAGCTGAACAAGGATCTGTTACAGCAGGTGATGGAACAGATAATAATAATTATTCAAATCCATTTAACTTTGCAAGATATATGGGTCCAATTTATCCTGTATATCAGTTGAATCCTACTACAGGTGAGTATATCTTAGATGCTAACGGAAAAAAACAATACGACTTAGGAGGAGGTTATTCTTCACTAGGTATTAATTCTCGTCCTTCAGCAGCTAATAACGGAAGACACGTAATCGCTGAGTTAGATTATAACTACAGAAAAACTAAAACTAATGGTATTTCGAATCGTTCTTACGCAGAATTTACTATTATGGATGGTTTAAAGGTTTCTTCAAATATTGGTTTAGATATTCAAAATTATAGATCTAAGAAATTTGAAAATGAAATCGTAGGTGATGGTGCTCCACAAGGAAGATATAGCGAAACACGTTATACTAGAACTGTTGTAAACTGGAACCAGTTAATTAACTATTCTACAACAATTGCTGACGATCATAACTTGGAAATCTTATTAGGACACGAATCTTTCGATCGTAACTACTCAAGTGTTTCTGGTATGAAAACTCAAATGACTGTAAAAGGAATTAATGAGTTTGATAACTTTGTAACACCTACTTCATTAGGTGGTTATTCTTCTGATAAAACTACTGAAGGTTATTTTGGACGTTTGAAATATAACTTTAGAAATAAGTATTATGTAGAAGGTTCGTATCGTCGTGATGGCTCTTCTGTTTTTTCTAAAGATGAACGTTGGGGTGGATTTTTCTCAGTTGGTGCAACTTGGAGAATGGATCAAGAAGAATTTATTCAAAGAATTGAATGGATTGATCAGTTAAAAGTTAGAGCTTCTTATGGTGAGGTAGGTAATGATAATATGGGAGATTACTATGCAAGTAGAGCTCTTTATTCATACAATCCAAATGCAGGAAATACTGGTTTAACTTGGTCTAAAATTGGTAATCCAAATTTAACATGGGAGTCAAATAACAGTTATAATGCAGCTATTGAATTTACTGTATTAAATAACAAAGTAAGAGGTTCGGTTGAATTCTATAAGAAAATATCTGAAGATTTATTGTATTATCAACCATTATCACCATCATTAGGTTTAAATTCTCAGCCAAGAAACATTGCATCATTGTATAATCAAGGTTTTGAAATTGGTTTAGGAGCTACTATTATTGATAAAGATGATTTCTCATGGGATATCGATGTTCAAGCTTCAACAATTAAGAATGAGATTACTAAAATTCCTTCACCATTTATTAATGGATCGAAGAGATGGGCAAAAGGTCACTCTATCTACGATTATTATTTATATGATTTCCATAGTGTAGATCCTAATACTGGTGCTGCAATGTATCACGTTTGGGAAACTGATGCTAAAGGTAACCAAGTTCGTAAATACAATGCAGATGGATCTCCTGTTTTAACATCTAACGAAATTTCTGCAGGAAAAGGATACACTGGTGACTCTTCAATTCCAGATTTATTTGGTTCTATCTCAAACTCACTTAGATATAAAGATTTCCAATTATCTTTCATGTTTACTTATTCAATCGGGGGTAAGATCTTAGATTATAACTATGCTTCTTTGATGAATGAAGGTGAGTATGGACGTGCTTTACACGTTGACCATAAAAAAGGATGGAAAAAGAAAGGTGATATTACTAACATTCCTAGATTAGAAAATGGAAATAGCCACCTTGCTCCAACTTCAGATCGTTGGTTAACTGATGCTTCTTATCTTTCATTAAAGAATGTAAACTTAAGTTATACATTTAAGCAGAAGAAAATCAAAGAGTTTGGTATTAATAGTTTGAAGGTATTTGCTTCAGGTGAGAACTTGTTTATGCTTACAGAAAGAAAAGGTATGAACCCTCAGCAAGCATTTAGTGGTACAACAAGTAATGTTTATCAACCATCTCGTGTTGTTTCATTTGGTGTAAACGTATCGTTCTAATAAAAAAGAACTAAAATTGGAGAAAATTATGAAAAGATATTTCAGTAAAATAATGTTGTTAATCTTGGTGGTATCAGTAGCAGCTTGCTCTGATGACTTCCTAGATAATAAGCCTACGGATTCTGTAGCTCCAGAGAATGCTCTTGGAACTCCTGCAGATATGGTTGCAGCTATGAACGGTGTTCATAGAACTATGTATAGTCAATCAGACTTGGAAGGGTATAATTATGCAGGTGAATCTTATATTATGCCTATGTTAGATTTTCCAGCGGGTGATATTCTTCATGCATCTTCTGGTAACGGATGGTTTAGAAGTAATATTAAATGGTTAAGACACACAAATCCAAATAGTGGAGATTTATCTTGGACGTGGTATCATTACTATCATATTATTGGTAGTGTGAATAATGTGATCAATTCAGCTATTGATAAAAAAATGACTCCAAGTCCTGTGTTATCTCAAGTATTATCTCAAGCATATACTTATAGAGCTTGGGCACACCACCGTTTAGTTTGTTTATTTGCTAAAAACTACATTCACGGTAACCCATCAACAGATTTGGGTGTACCAATTATGCTAAAAACTGATCCTTCTAAATTAGAAGGACAGCCAAGAGCAACTGTAGCTAAAGTTTATGAGCAAATCGAGAGTGATTTAGCTAAGGCTTTTGAACACTATAAAACAGCTAAGAAATCTAATGATAAATCTTATATTTCTGAATCAGCTGCTAGAGGTATTGCTGCAAGAATTGCATTAACAAAAGGAGATTATCCTGCAGCTGCGACATATGCTAAGGAAGCACGTAAGAACTTTGTTCTTATGAATGAGGCACAATATAAGTCAGGATTTAACTCAGTTACTTTACCTGAGGTTATGTGGGGAGCTAAAGTAGTTGATTCTCAAACTAACTACTATTATGCATGGTTCTATTATATTGGAACAAACTTTAATGGATCTCAAAATAGAAGTAATCCTAAGTTTATTAATCACAAATTATATGCTAAAATTGCAGATACTGACTATCGTCAAGATATGTGGTTAGAAAAAGCTCCAAATGATTTTGTTGGTTGGAAAAAAGATCCAAACTATGCTACTAAAGCTGATTTTGATGCTGCATTTAAGAAGATTGTAGCTGATTACAACATGACAAGTTCATTCTATACATACCCATATATGGGCGTTAAGTTCTTAAACCAAGATGGAGGAACAATTAACCCTGATGATGTAACTTACATGAGAGTTTCTGAAATGTATCTGATTGAAGCGGAAGCTTTAGCAATGCAGACAGGTAAAGAAACAGAAGCTAAAACTGTTATTAACGAGTTAATTACAGCACGTACACGTAATGGTGCAACTCCTGCAAAGATTACTACTTCAGGTGATCAACTTGTTAAAGATATCTTAACTCAAAGAAGAATTGAACTTTGGGGTGAAGGACACCGTTGGTTAGATATGTTACGTTTAGATCTTGAATTGAACTTAGAAGGTTCAGGAGCAAGTTCAACTCTTTATCAAAAAGGATTTAAACAAGCAAAACCATCTGTAAATGTTAATTGGTTGTATCAGATTCCTCAAGAGGAAATGAATGCAAATACCAATATGAAACCTAATCCAACTGCAAACTTGTAGTTTAGATATAGAACTGGTTGAAGGGTTGCCTCATTTGAGGCAACCCTTTTTTTGTACCTATTTGTAAACTTGATTTTATAACTTGAATGTATTTACTTCTAGAAATATTGCTTTTCTGTTGTTCTCTTATTACAAAGGTATGTCTACATAAAGAGCAGATGAATCTAAATCACATCTACATTAATTTCGTCTCTTTGATATTCAATGATAATTGATAAACATATCTATATTGCTAAATTATTATTTAGAAAGAATTAAAATAGCTAACTACTTATTTAACACATACATAAAGTAAAATGTTCATAATTTCCACTAATAATATGTTACAAATAAATAGAATCAAACATCTGATAATTAAACCTTTAAAAGTTTAATATAAATTAAAATGTTATATAGAATGTTTATTTGTTATGTAATTTAAAAAATAGACAAATAACCTACTGCTCAGTATGTTACGAACGATTGCTTTTTTTTCTTTTAACTTTTTTTCACACTTTTGACACCATAGAATTACAAACAATGAGTGATAAGTATGTGTTTATAGGGGTATAAAACAACTTGCCGAACTTAATTCTAAAGGGTGAATTTTACTATTCTATTTCTAAAGAGAAATGGGAAAATATAAAAACAAGTGAAATAACTGTTAATTAACCACTAACTAAAAATTTATGAAAAAAAGTTTATTTTCGATGCTTATTCTACTTTTTGTAGGTTTGCAGAGCATATTGGCTCAAAGTCGAGAAGTTTCAGGGGTGGTTACCTCAGCCGATGATGGGCTGTCGATCCCTGGAGTTTCTGTAATTGTAAAAGGTACTACCATTGGTACCACTACTGATTTCGATGGTAAATACACATTGAATGTTCCTCAAGATGGTAATGTTTTAGTTTTCTCTTTTGTTGGAATGAAAACTAAAGAAGTAGCAGTAGCTGATGATCTTAAGGTTGTAATGGAGTCAGAATCGATTGGTGTTGATGAGGTAATGGTTGTTGCTTATGGTGTAGCTAAAAAATCTAGCTTTACAGGATCAGCTGCTACTGTAGATGCTGATGCATTAAAAGATACTCCTGTAACTTCATTTGAAAAAGCTCTTTCAGGAAATGTTCCTGGACTTCAAGTGTCAAGTGCATCTGGACAGCCTGGTGCTGCTACAGAGATTCGTATTCGTGGTATTGGTTCATTCTCGGCCGATCAGAATCCATTGTATGTAATTGATGGAGTACCTGTGACTACTACTTCAACAGGTGTTAGTTATAGTGGAGAGGAAGGATCTACTACAACTCCTTTATCAACAATTAATCCAGCAGATATTGAGTCGGTAACAGTATTGAAAGATGCTGCTGCTGCATCATTGTATGGTTCTCGTGCTGCAAATGGTGTAATTGTAATTACTACTAAAACAGGTAAATCAGGAAAAACCAAATTTAATTTTTCAACTTCTCACGGTATTACTGATTTAGCAATGAATAACTTTGAAACTGTAAGTGGTGAAGATTTCATTAAATTACAGAGAGAAGGGATGATGAATACAGCTGTTGATAAAAAAGGTTTATCAGGAAAAGCAGCTGAAGATTACGTTGATGGAGAGATGGCTAAGTATTTCCCAACTCCTGCAAATGGTAAATTTACAGATTGGGATGATGAATTGTTAAGAAAGGGTGAAGTTCATAATTATGAAATGTCTGTTTCAGGTGGTAACGAAAAGACAACTTTCTTTGCATCTGTAAGTATTAATCAAACTGATGGTGTTGCTAAGAATTCAGATATGAAGAGAGTAACTGGTCGTTTGAACTTAACACACAAAGCTACAGATAAGTTAACCTTAACAACAAACTTGTCTTTAGGTTCTGTAAAGCAAAATATTGCATTGGGTGGATCATACTATGCTAACCCTTTTGCTTCTGCAAGATTGTTCTTATTACCAACAGATATGGTTAGAAATGCAGATGGATCACTTACTGAAAGATCTCGTTTTGGATTTTATAACATGGTTAGAGAATATAGCTTAAATGAGCGTTCTTCTGATACTTGGAGAAATACTATTAATTCTTCATTGAAGTATGATATTTTGAAAGGGTTATCATTCAAATCTACTTTCTCTTACGATTGGTTGAATACTGATAACTTGATTTATTCTTCTCCACTTTCACGTGCAGGCCGTGCAAACAAAGGTGAAGTGTACAGAAGAAATAACAAGAATATGGTACTAACTACTTCTAATATCTTAACTTATGACAAAACAATTAATGAACAACATCATTTTAATGTTCTTTTAGGTTATGAGGTTGAGCAAAATAGAAGAAAATCATCTACTGCTGAAGGTTATAATGTACCACAAGGTATTAAAGTGAATGATGGTGCAGCTAAGCCAAATGCTGTAGGAGGATATGATGATAAGAGTACTCTTCTTTCATATATTGGTAAAGTTGATTATGATTTCATGAACAAGTACTATGTTTCGGCTAGTATTCGTCGCGATGGATCTTCAAAGTTAGGTAAAGATGAAAGATGGGCTAACTTCTGGTCTGTTTCAGGATCTTGGAGAATGACTCAGGAAGAATTTTTAAACGATATTGCTTGGTTAGATGATTTAAAAGTGAGAGCTTCTTATGGTACTAATGGTACTTTGCCATCTGATTGGTATGCTCATCAAGCTTTATATTCTGTAAATGCTTATAATGGAGAACCTTCGTTAGATTATTCTCAAATTTCTAATGCTAAGTTATCATGGGAAGAGAGTAAAAACTTAAACATTGGTACTGATTTTAGAGTTTTTGACAGAGTAAGTGGTAGTTTCGAATATTTTGTGAAGAAAACGGAATCTATGTTGATGGAAGTACCATTGTCAAGAGTTACAGGTTTCAATAGCATGTGGCAGAATATTGGAGAGATGGAAAACAAAGGTTGGGAATTTACTTTGAATGCAGATATCTTAAAAGATTCTGAATTGAAATGGAATGCATCTTTGAATTTATCTCATTACAAAAATGAAATTACAAAGTTGAATAATGGTGAAACTATTTTCAGCTTCCCATATATCAGAAAAGAAGGTGAAGCATATAACACTTTCTATTTAAGAGATTGGGCAGGAGTAGATCCAACTGATGGTGCTGCACAATGGTATGTTCAAAAAGATGGAGCACGTGCTAAAGATGATAATGGAAACTATATCAAAACAAAAAATCCTGGAAAAGCAGCGAAAGCTATCGTAGGAAAAGCGGATCCTGATCTTCAAGGGGGTATTAACAACAACTTGAGCTACAAAGGATTCAATTTGAGTTTCCTTTTCAACTTCTCATTAGGTGGAGATGTGTACAATCATGCTGCATATAGCCAATGGTCTGATGGAAATGCACATTCATATGCAATTGGAAAAGATCAGCTAAAGAGATGGCAGAAAGCAGGCGATAAAACAAGTATGCCTAAGCGTTACTACGATAGTGATACAAGATCTAACTGGAACTCTTCACGTCGTGTATTGAATAATGACTATTTAAGATTAAAGTCATTAACATTAGGATATAACTTGCCAACAGCTTGGGTAGAGAAGATGCATATCTCAAATGCAAAGATTTACTTCACAGGAACTAACCTTTTAACTTGGAGTTCTCAAGATGTATTTGATGTAGAACAACCAGTTCATGGTTCATCTACTTGGGAAATCCCAACTGTAAAAACTTACATGATTGGTCTTAATGTTGGATTTTAATTAATTGAGAAGAAATGAAAAAAGGATTATTATATACACTATTGGGGCTTTCTTTATTAGGAGGAGCTTCATGTTCAGATTCTTACCTTGATGAAAACCCAAGTAACAAATTGGGTGTTGAGGGAAGTATTAAAACAGTTATTCAGGCACAATATGCAATTGATGGTGTTTACGATCAATTGTCAAATCAAGAATATTGGGGAAATAACTATATTTCAAATTTTGATGTAATGGCCGATGATATGCGTGCCAGTGAAAGTGGTCGTTTAGATGATTACTATCGTTACACATTTTATACAGAATCATCGGATGCTGCAATGTGGACTCGTCCATATAGAGCAATGAAAAATGTTGTTTCTCTTTTAGATGTTATCGAAGGAGTTGAAGCAGAGGGAGCTGATGCTGTAGCTAAGAGAGATAATATTAAAGGACAAGCTTTGGCATTACGTGCACTAATTCATTTTGATTTAGTAAGAACTTTTGGTAAGCCTTATACTCATGGAGGAGCAGCAACAGCTTTAGGTGTACCAATTGTTTTAACAAAGGTTAACTTTGATCAAAAACCAGCTCGTAATACAGTTGAAGAAGTTTATACGCAAGTAATTACCGATTTAAAAGCTGCAATTGCTTTATTAAGCAAGGATGCTAATGTTGGAAGAATTAATAAAGCTGCAGCTCAAGCATTATTGGCAAAAGTATACCTTTATAAAGGTGACAAAGCTAATGCATTAGCTTTTGCAAAAACAGTTATTGATGATTCAGGTTTAGCATTAATGCCTCGTAAAGATTATGTAGCTGAATGGGGTAAGGCTTCAATGTCTGAAGCATTATTTGAATTGGTAAACTCTTCAGAAGATAATCCAGGATTAGAATCTGTTGGTTACCTTTCAGATCCTGATGGATATGGACAGTTTGTTGCAACAGATCCATTCATTGCTAAACTAACAGCTGCACCTTATGATATTCGTAGCAAAATGTTGGCAAAAGATGAGTTGTCTACAAAAACAAAACCTCGCATGGGACGAGTAATGAAATATCCTGGAAATGGAGGTCCGTCTAATACTTCTAATATTAGAATTATTCGTTTGTCAGAAGTTTATTTAATTGCTGCAGAGGCTGCTTTAGGAACAAATAATAGTAAAGCTGCAGAATATTTAAATGCGGTTATTAACAGAGCTTATCCAACTGAAGATGTTCTTGCTGAAGATGGAACAACTGTATTGTTTGATTATTCTGATGATGTACCAAATGTAACAGCTGCTAATATTTCTTTGAATAGAATTTTAGAGGAAAGAAGTTTAGAATTAGTTGCAGAAGGTCACAGATTCCATGATTTAGTACGTAATAACATTACAATTAATCGTGGAGCAGATTATTGGGGTAATTCTTATAAGACGATTCAAATGACAGATCATAAGATTATTCAGCCAATTCCAAGAATTGAATTGGATGCAAATCAAAATATGAAACAGAACCCAGGTTACGAAAGCTAATCTGAAATCTGAAGTATATTACATTAGAGGCTTCCATTATGGAGGCCTCTTTTTGTGTAAAAATGTAGTAGTATTAATTATTTTATAAGTTAAATTTCATTTTAGATATAATCTATCTTTAACTTAAAATCTTCTTTAATAGTAATACATGTACATTAGAAACAGATCTTGTTTCATATTCATGTTGTTTGTACCAAAAGGGATAAAAATATTGACTTTTTATTAATTACAGAAAGGTTTATTTGGACTTAATCAATTCTTTTGCAATGTGTTTTGTAGACATAAGTTAAATGTAACTTTTTAGGATACAAACGTTTGCAAAAAGTCATTATTTTTTGTTTTTTTTCTTGTCTAATATTGGGGAAACGCTACCTTTACCATGTTCAAGAACATGTAGTATGCGATCATGTTATGGAACAGATTCAACAACAATAAAACTAATAACAAAAGAATTTAATCTAAGATTAAATCAAACAGTCATGAGTCAAAAGACAAAAGTCATTGAAAAGGAAGAGGTTGTTATTCGATTTTCAGGAGATTCTGGAGATGGAATGCAGTTAACAGGAACACAGTTCTCAGATACTTCCGCATTGTTTGGAAATGATGTAGCTACTTTCCCTGATTATCCAGCCGAAATTCGCGCTCCACAGGGAACTGTAGGAGGTGTTTCTGGTTTCCAGTTGCACTTTGGGCATAAAGAAGTGAACACCCCTGGTGATTATGCTGATGTATTGGTAGCAATGAACCCTGCTGCTTTGAAAGCGAATCTGAAGTGGGTAAAAGCAAGTGGTACAATTATTGTAAATGTAGATAGTTTTACCGAAAGAAACCTTGAGAAGGCAGGTTATGATGCAGATCCTTTAGAGGATAATAATTTAGCAGATTATAACTTAATTAAGGCGAGAATTACATCTTTGACGAAAGAGTGTTTAAAAGATTCGGAATTAGATCAAAAGAGTATTCTACGTAGTAAAAATATGTTTGCTTTAGGTATGGTATATTGGATGTTTGATCGTCCTTTAGCTCATACAGAAGAATTTATCGAAAATAAATTCAAGAAGAAACCACTTGTAGTTGATGCCAATAAAAAGGTATTGCGTGCGGGTTTCAACTTTGCAAAAACAATTGAAGCGTTAGCTTACAATTTTAGTGTAGCTCCAGCAAAAATTAAAAAAGGAACGTACCGAAATATTACAGGTAATAAAGCAACTGCTTGGGGATTAATTGCTGCTGCAGAAAAGGCAGGATTAGAATTATTCTGTGGTTCATATCCTATTACACCAGCAACTGAAATTTTACAAGAATTAGCTGCTCGTAAAGATTTAGGTGTTAAAACATTCCAAGCAGAAGATGAAATTGCAGGTATTTGTACAGCTATTGGAGCTAGTTTTGCTGGTGATTTTGCTGTAACAACAACATCAGGACCTGGTTTAGCTTTAAAAACTGAGGCTGCTGGTTTAGCTGTTATGACTGAGCTTCCATTGGTGATTGTGAATGTACAGCGTGGTGGTCCATCAACAGGTTTGCCAACCAAAACAGAACAGTCAGATTTAATGCAAGCAATTCACGGACGAAGTGGAGAGTGTCCTATGCCTGTAATAGCAGCAAGTACACCATCTAACTGTTTTGAATATGCATATCGTGCAAGTAAAATTGCTTTGGAGCACATGACTCCTGTAATTTTATTAACAGATGGATTCTTAGCTAATGGAGCTGAGCCATGGAGAATTCCTAAAATGGCAGATCTATCACCAATTACAGTGCCAATTGCAAAAGAAGGTGACGATTATCAGCCATATGCAAGAGATGAAGAGAGATTAACCAGAAAATGGGCTGTTCCAGGAACCAAAGGTCTAGAACATCGTATTGGAGGTTTAGAGAAGATGAATGTCACAGGTACAGTATCTTATGTGCCAGAAAATCACCAAGTGATGACGGACATTCGTTCTGAGCGTGTGAGAAAAGTTGCTAATTATATTCCAGATCAAACTGTAAAAGGAGTAGTTTTGTCGAGAAAATTTTGAGATATATTGATTTTGGTGACGTCATGTTTCGCGATTTTCGGTCCGAAATCGACAAATATTTAG
>JBGRQE010000106.1:0-10149 GCA_041725955.1 Bacteroidales bacterium | reverse complement strand
CGTTAATATATTAAATAATTCAATACGTTCTGCGTCTTCTTTATACTCCAAATTACTTGGATTAAAAACTACTGGCATTTTAACTCCTCTAATATTTTTAAAAGAAATATTAAATAAATTACAGTTATAAATTTTTAATCTTATATGTAGCAACATAACGGCTTCGCGGTTAACCCGCCGCTTAGAGATACAATAGCGGACTAAACACGAATGCCTTAAATTTATTTACTGCAGTACCGAAGTACTACACAAATGACTACAATTTCGAAACGAACTTACAAACTCTTAAATTTCACAAAACCCAACACGTTACGGCGGTCGGTGTTGAACCGCTTGTTATGTGGGTTTATTTTAAATACAACATCTTTCTTGATTTCGAATTTCCATCAACTGTTAACTTATAGATATACACTCCACTTGTGAATTCGCTCATATTGATTTTGCAAGTATAACTACTTGGGTCAAACTCTTTTTTAGAGAATACTGTTTTTATTAACTTACCAAGTAAGTTATAAACCTTTAATGAAACAACACCTTCTTTTCTTAAGCTAAATGCTATTGTGGTTGATGGATTAAATGGATTAGGATAATTTTGGTTTAAGTAAAATTTCTCCACAACGTCATCTTTTGTTATAACACCTTCGTCAACCGAAGAGAAATAAGTACTACCATACACCTCTCCGTCAAGTATAGCGCCATACAAAAAACTTGTATATGTATAACTCTTACCGACTCCACTATGAACAGCCCTTCGATTACTCCTATATACAATTCCAAGATGCTTTACAAATATTGTGCTTTCAGAAGGCCAAACCGGGCTTGCTGGATTATGCCACGACACAGACACAGTTTGTGAATTATGTGTTTTATCAAACACTTCATATTTCCCAAGTTTTAGAGCAAAACTACCTATATCAAATTGGAAAGCAGCCTTCCAAGATGTATCCTTTTTTATGTCCTCATCATAGACTAGTTTATCATTAGAAAACTGGTAATCATACCCATACAAAGATCTTTGAATATAAGCTTTATTTGTATCAATCAACCAATATTCATATGTCACTTTATTTTTGACAGTATCACTCGGAATTACTTTAACTTTCTTGAATATTTTCCCCCAAAACTCCTTTTCACCAACAATTTCTTTTACTATAGAATCACATTTTGTAGTTTCATCCACCCCAATACGCTCTGTATATTTTCTATGGTAAAACCATTTATTTCCATTCTTAAAAGAAACCATTTTTTCTTGAGCAATCGTCCAAGAAAAGAATATTAGCATAACTATTATTAATTTTCTTAAAACCATTTAATCCTCCTCCAATTCACCCACATAACGGCCTCGCGGTTAACCCGCCGCTTAGAGATACAACAACGGACTAAACACAAAAGCCTTAAATTTATTTACTGCAGTACCGAAGCACTGCACAAATGACTACAATTTCTAATCGAACTACAAACTTCTAAATTTTACAAAACCCAGCACGCTACGGCGGTCGGCGTTGAACCGCTTGTTAGCTGGATTTTTACTCCTGCATTAAACTACATTCCTCATAAAGCTTATCCCATTCACCATTATCACTTATTCTATACAAAGTTCCATTTTCTCCTTTTATCCACCACATAAATGCTGATTCATCTGTATACTTTGCTCCTGAAGCTGACATTAACCTTGGTAAAGTTAATTCTTTAACTTCTGGTATTTTTATTTTGATAAAACCTAAAGATTTAT
Source organism: Bacteroidales bacterium (assembly GCA_041725955.1). Lineage (GTDB taxonomy): Bacteria > Bacteroidota > Bacteroidia > Bacteroidales > JBGRPZ01 > JBGRPZ01. The sequence continues at coordinate 8,417 of JBGRQE010000106.1, read as the reverse complement.
CTTCTAACTCATAATATTTAACCTTTATTATCTTATTACTCGCTGTCTTATAACTTTCTTGATTAATCAATTCAACGCTTAGTTTATCTTTACAAGATACCAAAAAGACAACACTTAGAATAACAAACAATAAAACAATTCTGTTTCTCATATTACCTCCATAAATAACAATACTTTTATCCAGCTAACGGCTTCGCGGTTAACCCGCCGCTTAAAGATACAACGACAAACTAAACACAAATGCCTTAAATTTATTTATCGCAGCACTGAAATACTGCACAAATGACTACAATTTCAAACCGAACTACAAACTCTTAAATTTCTCAAAACCCAACACGCAACGGCGGTCGGAGTTGAACCGCTTGTTATAAGGTTCATTTCAAAAACTCATATCTACACCAACCAATTTTTCCTTCAGTTGTTGCTACCTGAACATAGGACTCTTTTACTTTTATTACAGCAACAGATTCATTTCTGGCGACTCTTGCCATTACTTTTTTTCTATTAAATGCATCATTCCATAAATTCACCTTTAAAATATCATAACCGTTTACAATTGTTTCTATTTTTCGAACACTATATGTTTCTGAAAACAATTCCATATCACTTCTATGCGCTTCAATTCTTTGTAATTTATCTAATTCAATATAGCCAACGAAATTTGTGAGTGTTCTAACCTTGGCAAAACTCCCGTTTTTTCCCAAAACCAACACTCTACCATTAGCATTAATTTGCTTATTTTTTCTATAGCTGATTTTTTTAAAGTTTTTAATTTGTCGTCTATTTAAAATGTACACTGTTTCTTTTAGAAGTGCTAAATCTCCTTTTTTTAATTCTGGAGGATTTATTTCTAAGAGCGTGCTTTCCAACCATTCATAGGCATCATAATTTTGCAAATCAAGGGATTTCTTAAAATCTTCTACAGCAATTTCATTAGCGTTTAGTTTTCTAAATATTTTCCCCCTTAATAAATAAGCTTTACCATTAGTACTATCTAATTCAATTGCCTTAGTGAAACAAAACAAAGCTTCTTTTAACTGTCCATTCGCGCAGTTTTTATTACCCTCCTTAATATAGCTCTCGTATTCATTTTCACAAGAAATACATAAGAAGAGTGTCACCGCTAATAGAACATATTTCATAAATCTTCTCAATTAATTTCCTGAACCTTATAACGGCTCCGCGGTTAACCCGCCGCTTAGTGATACAACAACGAACTAAACACGAATACCTTAAATTTATTTACTGCAGTACTGCAGCACTGCACAAATGACTACAATTTCAAACCGAACTACAAACTTCTAAATTTCACAAAAAGCCAACACGATACGGCGGTCGGTGTTGAACCGCTTGTTATACCTTATAAGCAATTGCGCAATATACAGCAAGAAGACCTTCACCTTCTTTTTCAATTGTTACTTTGGTAAAACCAACTTCTTGCAACATTTCTTTTATCTCAGCTTTAGTATATATATTAAACACTGTTTTATCCAAATCTAATTTATTCATCTGTATTTCATCGCGAAATCCTATTACAATTTTACCTTTAGCTTTCAATACTCTAAGCATTTCTTTAAAGTTCTCTTTCGGGGAATTCCAAAAATATATTGTATTAGACGAACATATTTTAGTGAAACTTTCATTTGGAAAAGATAATTCCTTGCAATCCATATTATGTAATTTCACCTTTCCGATTAGTATATTTTCTTTATTATTTTTCCTTGCCCGTTCTAGCATTGCTTTAGAAAAATCGACACCTTCAATACAACCACCCTTAATGAATGATGCTATTCTTTTTACTAAATTACCAGTACCAAAACCTATTTCCAGAACTTGATCGTCTTCCCTTAAATCTAACGAACCAATAACAAGTGAATCCATATTTGCGTTGCCGCGACTAAATATCTTAGTCATAATATAACGTCCGATAAATCCAGAAGGCTTTCTTGATTGAAGGGATAAAACTTTTTTTGGCATCAATTTCATTAAAAACATAATTTCCCTTATAAGGTATAACGGCCTCGCGGTTAACCCGCCGCCTAAAGACACAATAACGAACTAAACACGAAAGCCTTGAATTTATTTATTGCAGCATCGAAGCACTGCACAAATGACTACAATTTCTAATCGAACTACAAACTCCTAAAATTTCACAAAACCCAGCACGATACGGCGGTCGGCGTTGAACCGCTTGTTATGCTTCCTATTTCAACTTTAACCTAACTACCCAAAACTTGCTTTTCATAAAACTCTAACGCTTGCTTTTTGATTCTTTTATTTTCTTCAAATTTAATGGTATAATTTACCAAATCATTTATTGCTGTACTAAAAATATATTTGGCTTCTGGAGTAGTTAAAAACTGTGTAATGTGCGACTCTTTTCTTTCTGACATATAGACATCGTAATAATAATCCAACAAGTGTCGATTAAGTAAAGTAGATCCCTCCGATTTAACTTTTCTTGGATACGGTGGATATCCATTTGGCAAACTAGTTGAGTTTAACTCTAATCTTTCAATAGCATTACCATAAGCAGGGTCCTTTTGACCATAAATCGTTCGTTCTATATTAGTCAAAAACATCATTCCTGAGCACATTGCACAGGGCTCCAAAGTTGTGTAGATAGTATATCCCTTCAGATCTTTTTGGGCTACCTCTTTTAAAAAGTTTTCTATCAACCTAACTTCACCGTGCTGTGTCATATTCTTTTTGACATTGACCGAATTTCTAGCCCAAGAAACTACCGCATTTTCTTTATTAACTAATACTGAGCCTATATTATAACCTCTATTATGTTTATTGTCTGAATTTTGCCAATCCGCATAAACAACTGCATATGCTAATAACATAAAAATATTATCTCGTTCTATTTTAGAATTCGATAAATTCGTTTCTAATTGATTCTTTGCATACTCTTTTGCTTTACTAAACAAAGAATCATCAATTTTTATTACAGATTCCTTATTTGCAGAGATAACGGTTTCTTTTTGCCTACAACCAAATAATAATATTACAGAAATAAATACCGTTATAGTTATTAACAATTTTTCTTGGTAAAATTTGTTCATAATAAATTTCTCCCAAACACTTAATTGAGTTGAAGCATAACGGCCTCGCGGTTAACCCGCCGCTTAAAGATACAACAACGAACTAAACACAAAAGCCTTGAATTTATTTACTGCAGTACCGAAGCACTACACAAATGACTACAATTTCAAATCGAACTTACAAAACTCCTAAATTTCACAAAACCCAGCACGATACGGCGGTCGGCGTTGAACCGCTTGTTATAAGCTCTACCACATCAAAAAATATTTAGACTTTTCGATAAAGGCTTTTTAGTAGATGTTTATCATTCAACATTGACATTGCTCTTTTTCGCTCCTGCGCATCAATTTTTCTTTCAAAACCATTTCCGTAAATTCCGTATGGTTTTCCAATTTGGTCATCTTCATATGCTCTAAGTATTTTCCTTATTTTTTCACTTAGAGTATAGTACTCATAAGAAAAGTTAAAAATATCTTTAGTTTTTAATTGAGAAATTATAAATCTATGTATAACTCTATTTCTTTTACTATATAATTCGTATAACTCATTTTTTAGCTCCTCATCAATAATTCCAAATCTCAATGCTGTATCATATATTCTTTTTTCCAACATTCCTTTTTCATCATCGGCCTGAAATAAATATTTGATTTCAATATCATTAGTCTTATTTGCGTTCTGCCTAGATAGAATAATACTTAAACGAAGAAAAGCATCAATTTGATTTGAAGATAACACTAATGCTTCAATGTAAGAGTCATTTTTTATCGCTTTCTCCCATAGGTCATAAGAAGCAACTAAAGAGCCTAAAAAATTATCATACTTACTATAATTTGCAGCTAACAATCTATCTTTATTCGGAATTAAACGAAATGAATTTAATACTGCTTCAACTTTATTTAATTCTACTTTAATCTTATAATCGAATTGGTCACTAGTCGAATAAATATATTTTGCCATACAGAATTGATCATCCACTTGCGCATAATAAACATGTACATTAAAACCATTGCCATCCATTCTTTGTGGAAGCCAAGATAGTTTTGAATTATTTCTTTGGACAGGAAAGTTTTCATTTATACCTCTTTCATTTAGAGCGTAACTACTTATTTGAAAACTACCGTTAGCATCTTCATACGATTCAAAACTATAAGGAGGTTCATCTAATCCACTTTCAGGATAAGTCATTTTATATTGCCATTCTATTGGAATATTCATTATGAAAATCCCCTCAGGATGAATCCAGTGTTTCAAATTTCACCTCTTATATTTATATTAGACTGAGCTTATAACGGCCTCGCGGTTAACCCGCCGCTTAAAGATACAACGACGAACTGAACACGAATACCTTAAATTTATTTACTGCAGCAACGAAGCACTGCACAAATGACTACGATTTTTAATCGAACTACAAACTCTTAAATTTCACAAAACCCAGCACGCAACGGCGGTCGGTGTTGAACCGCTTGTTATGTGCCATTAAAGGTCTTCATAATTTAGTTTGGGAAACTCAAACATTACTTTGGAATTATCCCCTTTTAGTAAATCTAACTTAATTGTTTTTGTAGAATCACTCTTAATAAAAACTACCCCATAAATTTCTTGCCCTTTTTGTAATGCAACTGATTTAAGAGCAACACTCTTATAATAAGCTTTTCTTTTACTATTCACACCACCAGCTTTAGCCATAGCAGCAATCCCAACTACAGGCCAAGCTACACCATAGTAAAATGGTAACCCTACTAAAATATTAACACCCCAAGGCATTGACCAACCTAAAAGATAACCAAATGAGGACTTTTCTGTTTTTTCGCAAACTTCTAACACATCTATAAAATCTTGAAAACTTTTATAATTAACAAATACTTTGGAATTCGATTTATTAAAAACACTTATATAGATTGGATCAAAATTATGATTTCTAAAATCTGTATCAAAAATCAATTTTGCTTCTTGGTAATTGTATTGCTTAACATAAACATAAATACTATCAATATTTTTGCTTTCAGGCGAAGTTAGCGCTGAACGATACTCAATACTGCCAGGTTTATATGAAGCACAAGAATACAATAAAAGTGATACAATCAAAACAATTATTTTTCTCATCATAAATACGACCTTATTTTTTGGCACATAACGGCTCCGCGGTTAACCCGCCGCTTAGAAATGCAACGACGAACTAAACACAAATACCTTAAATTTATTTACAGCAGTACCGAAGTGCTACACAAATGACTACAATTTCTAATCGAACTACAAACTCTTAAATTTTACAAAACCCAACACGATACGGCGGTCGGCGTTGAACCGCTTGTTATGCGCTTTGTTTACACCAAAATATATTTCATTAATCTCTCAATCACTTCTCAAATAAATGTCTGATTTTTTTATTAGCCATACCTTTAGAGTTTATAAAACCTTCCAGTTTTTTAACTCTACCTGATTGTATTATTTTATTTTTTAATTCATTACTTATTTCATCATTCTTCAATATTTTTTCCAATTTTTCTTTATTTTTAGTCCATCTACCAATAACAGAATTTCCTTTAGCTGAATTTTCAGAGTTTATTAACCTAGGGACTTCCTCTGTTTTTACTTTGAACTTATTCATTAATAAATCCTCTATAATGTACTTATGATGAAGTCCAAAAGTAACTAACACGACTTTAGGTTTTGATTCTTTGATTTTCTCGTTTAATCTTTCTACTATTTTTTCATTTCTCGTTAACCAATAACCATCACTTTCTTCACCCAACAATTTGATTTTTACGTTGTGTTGATTCTTGATTGCGCTATGGAAATTTTTATCATTTTGAATAAAGCTAAAATACCCTCGCCAATCATTTTCAGATAAATAACTAAATACAATTTGGTCTACCTTTTTCTGCGTTTCCTTTATTTTATTCCGTTGTTCACTTGTTAATGTATATTTTTTAGCCTCTTTATTTAAATCATAACGCCAATCTATAGGTTGAATATCTATTCCATTTTCTTTTGCATACTCTAAGATAACAGCGTTTTCTGGAGGAAAATACCCTTCTAAATCCTTCCCTAAAGCGCCTTCGGTCATTTCAATACAAATCAAATCTGGATTAATTATTTCTATTGTCTTTGTCAAATCGGTTAATGTATATCCTAAATCTGAAATCAAATGATTTGAATGTATTGTGCCTAAAAAATAAATTTTACACTTGTTTATTTCAGATTGTGCTAAAATCTTACCAAATATTAATTGAACTAAAACAAACACACTAACAGATAATAAAGTCTTAATTTTCATAATTTCCTTTAATTTTATTGATATTATTTTACAGCGTATAACGGCTCCGCGGTTAACCCGCCGCTTAAAGATACAACGACGAACTGAACACGAACGCCTTAAATTTATTTATTGCAGCATCGAAGCACTGCACAAATGACTACAATTTCAAACCGAACTACAAACTCTTAAATTTCACAAAACTCAACACGCAACGGCGGTCGGTGTTGAACCGCTTGTTATATTGCTTATTCAGATATTCTGCGGAGAATTAAAAATGGTCTCTCTTCCTTAAATAAATGAACATATTCTTCTGTTTCGAATGTTTTATAAAATTTCAGTTCATCTTTACTTTTTGTAAAAGCATAGATAGTCCTTTCTTCATCCTCAAGTTGAATAAAATCAAATTCTATAAACTTAAAATATTTTGAAATTTCATATTTGATTGTTTCATCGTTAATTGTAAAATAATTTGCGGAAAATATTACTTTTGCATTATCCTGATTTAAATATTCACCCACTAATAATTCACTACTCAAGTTTTTCTCTAAATTTTTGATCTTCACAAAAGATAATTTTCTATTTAATGATTTATTATATAACACCAATTCATAATTACCATTAAAAAATAATGTGTCAGAATTATAATTATGAAAAACATATTTATTCTTATCAATTTGTTTAAGTGAATCATAATCTAAATAATCAAAATCCCCCATTATCATACCACCATTTCTGGATTTAGGAATTTGTAGTTCTACAATATCTATATTTTGCAAAGCATTATAAACTGATTTCAAATTCACTACATTTTCGAGGAACTTTTTATTTATCCAAGTAGCTTCACTTTTTTCATTCTCTTGTGCAAAAGTAATTGATACAAAAATAAGTACATAAAATAATTTAAACAATTTTCTCATATGAACCTTTTTGATAAGCAATATAACGGCTCCGCGGTTAACCCGCCGCTTAGTAATACAAAAACGAACTAAACACGAATGCCTTGAATTTATTTACTGCAGTACTGAAACACTGCACAAATGGCTACAATTTCCAATCGAACTACAAACTCCTAAATTTCTCAAAACCCAACACGCTACGGCGGTCGGCGTTGAACCGCTTGTTATGTGTATATTTTGTATTATTCTACAAGTTTATTTGATTCTTTTTTATAAATATATTTTATCCCGTCATACAAACTAAAAAATGGCACGTGTCCTTCCTTTTCATATGTCAGATAACTTATTCTAACTTTTTCTCCCAATTCTGTCTTTAATAGTTCTGAATACTTTTTTATTCTATGATGATGTTCTCCCTTTGGATCCAACGGATCTTTAAGACCATTAGTTATAAAAAGATTCTTTCTTGCATATTTATCTTTATCCTTTAATGCCCCTTTAGTCAATTCGGAAAAATAGTCATCACAATCTGGAAATGCTAAACTAAAAACTAAATAAGAACCAAATATTTTTGGGTCAGTTAAAAAGACATACATTGTAAATATTGCACTCAAGGATTGTCCGCAAATAATTCTTTCATTTGATGTTCGATAATTTCCATCAATATATGGTATCAATTCTTGATTAATAAATTTTAAGAAATTATCCGCGCCCGGTTTTCCTGTAAAATATTTAGTCGAAACAGGCCACATATCTTTCGCTCTGTTTATATTTTTTATAGCTACTGTTATAACTTCCGGCATCTTTTCTTCAATTTTTGATAAACGCTCAATTGTTGATATTGTTTCTAGAATTATACTATTATTTTCTCCGTCTAATCTATACAATACCGGATAATTCTTTTTTGTTTCATTATAATTGCTAGGTAGAGATACAATTACATTTCTTGTTTCTCCTAATATTCTTGATTTTATTTCAACCTCTTTTCCGATTTTATAACTATTTTCTTGTGCAATAATTATATTTTGTAATGAAAGAATACTGAAAACTATTAATACAATAATCAAATTTAATTTCATACTAATATTATCTCCTTCTCTTTAACTTACATTATACACATAACGGCTCCGCGGTTAACCCGCCGCTTAGTAATACAACAACGAACTAAACACAAATGCCTTAAATTTATTTACTGCAGTACTGAAACACTGCAC
>JBGRQE010000105.1:0-10225 GCA_041725955.1 Bacteroidales bacterium | reverse complement strand
ATTATTTAAATGCGGCAAAAGATTTAAATGATTTGAAAATTCCTCCTGGAAACAGGTTAGAGTTGCTCAAAGGAGAATATAAAGGAAAATATAGCATTAGAATAAATGATCAATATAGAATCATTTTCAGGTTTGAAAACTCAAATGCCTATAATGTAGAAATAATTGATTATCATTAAGGATAGAAAAATGTTAGCATTAAAAAGACAACCAAGTCATCCTGGGGATATACTTAAAGAAGAATTTCTAGAAGAATTACAGATTTCTCAGACAGAATTAGCCAAGCAATTGGGAACAACTTTTCGAACGATAAATGAAATCATAAATGAAAAGAGAAGTGTGAGTCCAGAAATGGCTATAAAATTATCCAAGTTTTTTGGAACAAGTGTTGAATTATGGCTTAATTTACAAAATCAGTACGATATTTATAAAGTGTACCAAAAAAGAAAATCATTTATAGATAAGGTAAAACCTTTGAGTAGAAGAAAGATCAAAATAGCTTAATGAAAAACTATTTCTATAAGGCTTAAACTTGGCTTAGCTTTTTTGTAAGTTGTTAAAATGACTCAAAAACAAAAGAAATTTTAATATGCGTAGAATCCCTCTCTCTCCGCAAGAAAAATTAAAAGCCCGATAATAGTGATTATATACTGTTTTCGGGTTTTGTTATTTTTAAATATATTTGCTTTATAAAAAAGCAAATATATCAGTCTCAATTTTATCCTGTCAAAATTTTCCAGCTCGAAATTATTAATAATTCCAAGCTCGTGTAGAAGAATAAATTCTCCGTAATGATGTTTAGTAATTTATAAAAGGAAAAAGTTTTGGTTAGGGTACTCTTAATCTAAAATTTTCTTCTTACAATGTTCCATACATATTTACTCTGATTTATTTCATTTTTGAGCTGTTTTCTAAACTTTTAGTTGTCCTGTAATTTTTTGTATTTCTTTCTTTTTTTGGTTCTTGACATATCAAAATATTATATCTATTTTAAATGTAAGAATGTATGAACATACGGACAAAGCTGAGGATATTATGCATACAAAAATAGATCATAACAGTGCTATTCCATTACATGCACAGGTTGAAACAATATTAAGAGAACTTATTGCAGAGAAGGAATATCAAGAGGGTAAATTTTTGCCTAATGAAGTAGATTTTGCCAAACGTCTGGGAATCTCCAGAAATACTGTACGTCAGGCAACAAATAAATTAGTAAATGAAGGACTTATAGTCAGAAAAAAAGGTGTAGGTACCAAGGTTGCAGATAAACATAAAGTGACTTCACGTTTAGATAACTGGCTTAGTTTTACTCAGGAAATGAAAGAGAAGGGAATTAAAGTTAAAAATTTCGATCTGGATGTCAGATATGCTAAACCGGAAAAAGAAGTAGCCGAGTTTTTTGGAGTAAAAGAAGATCGTGATTTAATTAGAATGGAACGACTCAGAGGTACTGAGGAAGGACCAATAGTTAATTTCATTTCATACTTTCATCCCAGAGTTGATATAAAACCTGATGAAGATTTTTCAGTTCCGCTATACCAAATATTAGAAGAGAAATACAATACAGTTGCTACAACTTCTAAAGAGGAAATTACAGCAGTATTAGCTGATAAAACATTGGCTAAAAAGCTTAAAGTAAAAATAGGTGCTCCAATTCTTCTCAGAATAAGATATGTTTTTGATCCGGGTAAAAGACCAATCGAATATAATCTTGGATTCTACGATGCAAGCAATTTCACTTATTCAATCGAAATAAACAGACATTAAAAATGATTGATAAGCTTAAAAATATTATAGTTACAATACTTATTATATTTGCCATAGTTGTAATTGTTGTTCCAATCGGTAAAAAAGTTGAGCACCGAAAAAATAGAGTTGTCTATTGGTATGTTGCCGATAAGAAAGATGATATACCTTTTGCTGCCAAGCTCTTTAATGAAATCCAAGATTCTATATATATAGATTGTGTGCCGATTCCCTGGAATGAACATGAAAAGAAACTGCTGACAGCCGTTTTAAGTGAAGATCCGCCGGATGTTGTTATGTTAGTATCAACAGTTCCCAAATGGGCAGCGCGCAGAGCTTTGGTTTGTCTGGAAAATGCTTTAGATGATCCGGAGTTTGATTCTACACAATTCTATAACGCACTATGGCAAGAGATGCATTATCGTAATAAATTGTTTGCAGTTCCTGCCTATACAGCTTCCTACGCACTTTTCTATAATAAATCAATGTTCGAAAGAAACGGATTAAATCCGGCTAAACCTCCTAAAACCTGGCAACAGGTAAAATCATACTCACAACAAATTTTGAAAAGAGATCAAAACAATAAAATTAAAGAGATCGGTTTTATTCCTAATTATGGAACTCTTGAAACATCATTCCTTATGGCACTGGAACTTGGAAGTACTTTTAAGCAAGGGAATAAAGTTACCCTGGCAAATAAGGAAATGATAAAAGGATTAAATGAAGAGATCAGTTTCTACGATATTGCTTCGCTCGATGATATTAATACTTTAATAGGAGGCTTTGGTTACGGATCGCAGCACGGTTTTATTTCTGAGAAAGTTGCAATGATGATTTTGGATAATACTTATATAGATCAGATTAAGCTTTATAATCCTGATCTAAATTATGGTGTAGCTGAAATTCCAAGCTTTGAAAGCAGGGAAACAAAATCATCTACAGGATCCTGGTGGTATGCAATTCCAAGAGGAGCAGATAATAAAAAAGATGCTTGGGAGTTTATTAAATTCGCAACCAATAGAAAAATACAGCTTAGAGAAGTATTAGAGAGCAAACAGGCTCTGTTTCCTGCAAATCGTTTAGCCGCTAAAGATTCATTATTTATGAACAAACATTTTTCTATGAAGGTATTTGATAAACAGATGGAGAATACCGAATCGAAGGTGTTGTTCCCATTAATTCACGATGTGTTCTGGAGAGAATTCTCATTTGCACGCGAAAGAGCTTTACATAAAATTGAAAGTCCGGCAGAAGCCCTTAAACAAGCTGAAAAGACTATTCAATTTAATCTCGATCGTGCTGTAGAATATGATAGATATGTTGAAAAGAAATTACCAATTGAGCAGTTCTAGATGAAAAGTTTAAAAGAGATAACAAATAAACAGCAATTCTGGGGATACCTGTTCTTATCGCCCTGGGTTATTGGATTTCTGATTTTTGGAATCTATCCTATAATTATGTCGATGTATTACAGTCTTTGTCAGTACGATGTTTTAAGAGTCCCACAGTTTATAGGTTTCAGAAATTACGAAGAACTTTTATTTCAAGATAAATATTTTTGGCAGTCAATTTGGAATACTCTGTTCTATCTGATTGTCAGAACACCATTAGTTATTATCGGCTCATTAATGCTGGCTGTATTGGTTAACAACACTTTTAAAGGCATTAAAGCATTTAGAACAATTTATTTTGTGCCGTCAATAATAAGTGGTGTTATTCTTTCTGTTTTATGGATGTGGATATTAAATCCTGAGTATGGATTGCTAAATCTGTCACTAGATTTTTTCGGTATTCAGGGACCTTTATGGTTACTCGATCCTGACTGGTCAAAGCCCTCAATAATACTTATGAGTGTCTGGTCAATAGGTGGCGGCAGAATGCTTGTATTCTTAGCTGCTTTGCAGAGTATACCAAAGAATCTTTATGAAGCAATTGAACTGGATGGCGGCGGATGGTGGAATAAGTTTCGTCATTTAATAGTGCCTTCAATTTCTCCGGTTATTTTTCTTTGGGTAATAATGGAAGTGATATTTGCACTGCAGGTATTTGTAGAAGCTTATGTTATGACCAAAGGCGGACCTCTTAATTCAACACTTTTCTATAATCTGTATTTATACAATAAGGCTTTTGATGATTTTGATATGGGCTATGCTTCAGCAATGGCATGGATACTCTTTATCATAGCAATAATCATAACATATATACAATTCAAATTCAGTAATAAATGGGTACACTATTCCGGGAAGAAAGATTGATGATGAATAACAGATCAAATATGAAAAATACATTTACATTTGGACTTCTGACAGTGATTGCGCTCTTTTTCTTATTGCCGATGCTCTGGATATTGGCAACATCACTAAAGCCCGAGGCTCAGGTATTTTCACTTAATCTGATACCGGAAAATTTTCAATGGGATAATTACACAAAAATATTCGATAGATTGCCATTCTTAACATATCTTCAAAATTCAATAATAATAACAGTAGTTAATATTATTGGAGTAGTTTTCTCCAGTTCTATTGTGGCTTATTCTTTCAGCTTCTTAGAATGGCCGGGAAGAGAGAAGGTATTCTTCGTTTTACTTGCAACAATGCTTTTGCCGGCACAGGTAATAATGATTCCGGTGTTTGTGATATTTAAGGAGTTAGCATGGCTAAACAGTCTTAAAGCCTTAACCATACCAGCATTCTTTGGTGGCGGAGCATTTAATATATTTTTGATGCGGCAGTTCTTTTTATCAATTCCTAAAAGTTTAATAGATGCAGCCAGAATAGACGGATGCTCTGAGTTTAGGATTTATGCAACAATAGTAATGCCTTTAACCAAACCTGCTGTTGCAACAGTCGCAATCTTCACATTTTTATTTACATGGAATGATTTTTTAGGTCCACTTATATATTTATCTGATAAGTCGAAAGGAACTCTGGCATTGGGACTGGCTCAGTTTGCCGGACAGCAGCAGCCTGAATGGGCATTGCTAATGGCTGCATCTGTAGTAATGATGCTTCCGATAGTAATACTGTTTATCCTTTTCCAGAAATATTTTATACGTGGATTTATGATGAGTGGAATTAAAGAATAAGCTGATAAATACGGAGGAGTTTTGCAAAGAATAAAAGCTAAGTCACTTATTTTGCTGCTTTGTTTGTTTTGTTTTACAACAATCATTCAGGCAGGTGTAACAGGCAAGGTTAAAGGGATTGTAAAGGATGGTACTACAAACCAGTCAATACCCGGAGTGAATGTAATGCTTGTTGGTACTCAAATAGGTGCAGCTACGGATGAGAATGGGGAGTTTATTATTATTGGTATTAATCCCGGTAAATATTCAGTTAAATTCTCAATGATTGGTTATAAAGATTTAATTGTGAATGATGTTACAGTAATGACAGATTTAACTACGGCACTTAATGCTGTTATTTATGAGGAGTCATTACATTTAGATAAAGAAGTAGTTGTAATAGCAGATAAACCTGTAATTCAAAAAGATGTTACAGCCAGTATACAAAACTTAAATGTTGCTCAGTTAACAAAACTCCCTACCAGAGATGCTAAAAAAAGTTTGATGGTACAATCCGGTGTGTTCTTTGATCCGATTCCTGTTGCAGGTGGCTTGGGTTCTGCAGGTAAGGGAGAAGCAAGATACTCTGTTCGTGGAGGAAGTCAGGATGAGGTTGTCTGGCATTTCGACGGAGCAAGAACTGCAAATCTTCTTTTAGGAAGAGCAGACTGGGGCGGTTCTTTTACAAATATAAATATGAATATCATCCAGGAAGTACAGATGATGACAGGTGGTTTTACTGCCGAATATGGAAATGCTCAATCAGGAATTGTTAATGTAATTACCAAAGAAGGTGGAGATAAACTGGATGCCTCAGTTGAGTTTATATACGGCCTTCCGGGGCAGCGTCACTTTGGAAATTATTTATATGATGAAAACACACAGAAAGAATTTAAAGATAACAAATTAGCAGATGGTTCTCTTGATCCTAAATGGTGGACTGAAGAGAGAAAATCTCAAATTTATGATTATACAGATATAGCAGATTATACAGTAAACTTCGATCTTAGCGGACCGCTTTTTACGCTAGGCGATTCAAGAGTAAAATTCTTTACAGCCGGTACATTTAAGAGTGAAGCATATAATTTGCCAAGTCCCAGAAAGAGTAAAAAGAACGAAAATATATTCTTTAATCTTTCGCAAAATCTTAAAGGCGCAAAATGGAAACTAAGCGGATTCTACAGTCATATTGCCAGAACTACTCTTCAGGAAAATGGTGATTTTACAAACCAGGCAAAATATTACAGAGGCTGGGGATCATTAGTTGATATCTACAATTACGATTTAGCGCTAAACTTTACAAAGGTTATAAATACAGAATTTTTCTATGAGTTAAAACTAAGTACTTACTGGACTAACTTCAAAGAGAAGCCTGGTGATGACTTTAGAGTGGGCAGGAGTGAAAATCCAACTTTGTTTGGTTTCCAACGCTACAATGGATTTGAAGGAGAGCCTTTCGATGCATACACACCAGCCTTGTATAACGATATTTTAACCGGTGATGTTTCTCTTACCGGTAACATAAACTGGCAGTTTGATAAGAATAATCTGTTAAAAGCCGGTTTTGAAGTTAGATACAACACCTATGATGAAAGAGAGAATTACAGACTCCCTTCATTTACTACCGATAAGAGTAACTGGATAAACAGAGGACTGATGGAAACTTATCATCCATTGCAGTTTGCTGTTTATCTTCAAAATAAAATGGAATTTGAAACAATGATTCTTAACATCGGTGTTCGCTTCGATAGATTTGATCCTAATTATGACTGGTTCAAAGAGACTCCGATTTATAATCTGGCTGTTGATCCTCTGTATGATCCTTTATTAGATCCTGATAAAGATCAGATAGATTCCAACGGAAGGATAAAGTATTCATTTAATAATGTAATGAAGCAACCCAGATCTGCAGCTAAAGCTTATAATATGATTAGTCCCAGATTCGGTGTTTCATTCCCTATATCAGAAAATACACTTTTACATTTTAACTATGGGCATTATTATCAAATGCCTCCTTTGGATCAGATGTTTGAGTTTGCTTATTTCAGACCCGTATATATAGTTGAGAACAAAGTAAAGGCAGAACAGGAAGGTAAAAATCCGGCTAACATTCCTTCTAATGACGGAGATCCTGAACGTTCTGTAGCATTCACCAATAAACCGCTTAAACCTCAAAAAACAATACAATTCGAGGCTGGAGTTAAGCATAACTTTGAAGATTTTGGTGTTCTGGAAATTGTTGCTTACTATAAAGATGTGTTTGATCAGACTGCCGAAAGAGTAGGACTGTTTGATCATTTTGTTTATGCATACGATCCTATTACAGGCAGAACAACACCTAATATTGCTTATCAAACAAATTTATCCGGTGATTATGGAGATTCGCGAGGATTTGAAGTTTCGTTTAAATCTACATTCTCTGAAGTATTTACTATAAATGCAAATTATAGTTTCTCAAAAGCAAGTGAAGGCAGAGCAACTCCAAGAGTGGTAAGATTAGATAAAGATGGAAATCAAGAGTTAGAATGGGATGTTGATGTAAATAAAAGAATTCCGGTTGATAAGAGTTTTTCCCGTCCTCATATTTTTAGAGCTAATCTCTTCTTTGTTTATCCTGAATCAGATTCACCTTCATTTATTTCGAATCTCTTAAAAGGAAGTAGTATGAGTCTGTTATTCAGATATGTCAGCGGACAGGCATTCACATATTTAACTCCGCAAGATCCGCCAGATACATACAACAATCAGAGATTTCCTGCAATTCACACAGTAGATTTAATGCTGGAGAAAAATATAGAATTGTTTAACGGCCAGAGTATGACTCTGTTTTTCCAGGTGACTAACCTGCTTAATACTAAAAATCTAAGGTCTTACGGCGATGCCTTGTTTGATGCTGAGGCTACAAAAAACTATGTTGAAAATGGTACAGTTTCTACCGTAGATGCTGCCGGATATGATATTGGCTGGCAGACATACTACGAAAAAAGAAGATTATTCTTCGGAATTGAATATAAATTTTAAGAAGGACTAGATTATAAGATGTTAAAAAAACTAAATCTAATATTGGTTATAATTTTATTGTTTGCTGTATCTCTCTTTGCACAAGCCAGAAAAGCAGACTTTAAAATTCATAAGAGAGCGAATTTGTGGGAGACAATGAAAGATGATGGTACTATCGGAGCTCCCGACCCGACAAATAGATTTGAAACCTATCCCAGTATGGACTGGCCGGGTGGTCCGTTAAAAATGAGTAAAGATGATCAGCGTTCTTATCAAGCTGGTGCAGGTCTTTGGATAGGTGGTTTGAAAGGTGACGGATCAATCTTTTTTACCGAAAACGGTCCTTTCTTATTTGTTGATAAAGGAAGTTTTGATGATCTGGTTGTTGAAGAGAATTTTATTGAGACTCTGGGTTATGAACCAAGTAAACCGGAAGAACAAATTACAGCAAGCTTTCAAACTACAGAAGGTATATCGGTTAAAAGAACAAGTAAAGCCTGGAGCTTTAGAGAGTATAATAACTTTATTATTGTTGAATATGAGTTTACAAATAACTCAAGTCAGAATATGACCGATGTATACTTTGGGTTCCCATATCTTATTCGTCCGAGTTACCAGGATCTTGTAGTTCATAACGGATGGGGTGATGATTTTAACAGAGCTGATGACTTTGTACGTTACGATCAGCAAAGGAAATTATTATACTCTTACGATGATACTCCTAATTATTCTTTTACTGCTGATATAGGGAATTATTGGGACGATGAAAATGAGATGAGAACCACCGGATATGCCGGTTATTCTTTACTTTATAATGACCCTACGAAAAACCAAACTACTCAGCCTGCAAATGTTTTAATTGCCCAGTTACTTAACAACCAGCAGTTTTTAACTATACAAAGTAATTCTAAAGAGAATTTATATAAAATTCTAAATGGAGAAGATAAATCGCTTCAGGCAGAAAATGATGATCACTTATCTCCGTTTATGCTTATGTCTGTCGGACCTTATGACCTTAGTGCCGGGAGCAAAGTAAAAATAGTAGTTGTGGAGGCAGTGAATGGTTTAGGTATTGATGATGCTGTAAAAGGCTTATCAGTGCAAAGCAGATTACCGGAGGGGAAGGATCTGCTTTTTAATTCTATAGATAAAGCTAAAGAATTTTATGATAATAATTACCAGTTCGCTGATGTTCCTATTCCTTCTCCGGAGACGGAAGTTATTGCAGTCCCTGAAAATCAATCTATATCTATTTCTATTACTCCTTTGGAGAATACATATGAAGATCCAATCTCTAAGGATAATGACTTGAAAGAGTATAGAATTTACAGAAGTGAAAGATCCTTTAACGGACCTTATGAAATGATCAGAAAAATTCGTCCCGAAAATAAAAATGATATAACCAGATATTGGAATAGTGATATAAACAAATGGGTTTATGAAGATAGAACAATTAGTCTTGGAGCCGGATATTATTATGCTGTTACCTCTGTTGAGAACAGTGGTTTAGAGAGCTGGTTAACAAATAGAAATACTGAGCCGCTCTTTTCAGTAAAAGCACCGGCTGCTAATGCACTGGATGTTAATGTATTTCCAAATCCGTTTCGTGAAGTTTCAGGGTTTCCAATAAACGGACAAGAGAATTCAATTGTCTGGTCCAATCTTCCGGCAAGATGTACAATAAGAATATATACAAGCAGCGGAGAATTGATAAGAACAATGGAACATGATGATCAGGCTTCTGGTGAAGAGATATGGAATCAACTTACAGATGCGCGCCAAAGAACAGCTCCCGGAATTTATTTCTGGACAGTTGAATCCTCTGTTGGCAACGCAAAAGGTACTCTTTTGATAATTAAATAAGAATGTTGATATGAAAAAGATTTATATAAAAGTAATTATGGTATTTGCATTTGTCTGCAGCTCAGTATACGGACAATACGATTATGGATTTGATTTTTCTAAAGCTGGCAGTTCCGGTTTACAGTTCTTAAAGATTGGAGTCAGTGCCAGAGAAGTAGCAATGGGTGAGGCTGTTACAGGCAGTGTTAAAGGTGTAAATGCACTTTATTGGAATGTTGCAGGTATTGCATATTCAACATCAACCGAGGTTTCGTTTTCATACAATAATTGGCTTGTTGATTCAAAAGTAAGTTCTGCAGCAGCTGTAATTCCGTGGAATGATTTTGTAATAGGTGTTAACGCAATTTCATTTGCAATAAATGATTTTGAAGAGACCACAGTAGCGAACCCTAATGGTACAGGCAGAATGATTAGCGCCGGTGATTTACAGATAGGATTAAGTTTAGCCAGAAGATTTACAGATAAGCTTTCAATTGGTATGCAGATAAAATATGTAAGAGAAACGCTTGATGATTATTCAGCAGATAATGTTCTGTTCGATGTTGGCGC
>JBGRQE010000104.1:0-10718 GCA_041725955.1 Bacteroidales bacterium | reverse complement strand
AGAGATTATCTTAATGATCTGTGCGGACAAATCACCCTGTCGTAGTAATTACGCAGTTTCATCCCAAATTTAATCAAAGAAAATAAAGATTTATGTTCATTTCTTTTATCTAAAACAATAACCTTTTTAACAAAAGGAGAAGCTTCGAAAATACCTTTGGTTGCAGGTATTGCAATTATTTCGATCTGTGATTCAGGAAACAGATATTTTGTTTTCTGAATAAGTGGTAATGTAAGGATCGCATCTCCCGGAAATGCGGTTTGGATTATTAAAATTTTTTCCATCAATATTTCCATATTTTGTGCATCCAGAACCATTGTTCAGGATATTGTTTAATCATTTTTTCCAGCTTTGCGAAATATCTTTGGTTTATCTCAAGAACTTTTTCTTCCTGGTTTTCCGGTAAATCATCAAAAGAGAGTTCATCTATAAATATTTTATATTTGTTGTCTTTTTGTCGGGCAACAAAAACTGTTAAAATAGGAGTGCTGGTTTTAAGTGAAAGAACTGCTGTACCTGTATAAACTGCAGTATCTTTATTAAAAAACTTCACTCTTGGGCCCTCAACAGAACCACGTTGATCGCCAACCACTCCAATAATTTGTTTATTCAGTAATGCTTTATAAAGTTCTTTAACTGAAGAACCGGTGAAAATTTCCTTGTTACCAAATTTTTCTCTGGCTTCCGACATAAATTTTGTAACAAATTCGTTACTTTGTTTTTTAGCAAGAACGCGCATCGGAAAATTGTATTTTAAGCCAATACATAGAGCTCCGTACTCCCAATTACCAAAATGAGCTGTGAGTAGTATCAAGGAGTCTTTCCTGCTCAAAGCTTTTTCTAAAACTTTATTATTAACAAATTCAACTTCATTTAAAATTGAATCATTTGTAGCATACTTTAATTTAGCAAATTCGAAAAAAGTTAAAGCAAAACTTTTGTAGTTTTTTAACGCAATCTCATATATCTTTTCTTCACTAAAATCCGGAAAAGCTTCTTGCAAGTTATGTAATACAGTTTCTTTTCTTACTTTTAATACTTTAAAAGCTAAAATCCCCAATATACTGCTCAGTTTTATTAAAACATGTTTATTGGAGATTTTTACTATAAAAAGAAAAAAAGGAAACAATAAATAATTAAAAATATATTTCATTTTAATGTGCAATTTTAATTCTATTTTCCCAATTCTCATCAATGACTTCTCCGCGCTTGTTTGAAGTCATAAGTTCAAAATTACCATATCCGGTTATATCAGCAAAAGTAAAAGTTACTCCTCCTTCTATTCCATGATAATACCAAATTACATAAGGTTTGATTTCGGACTCTGAAGTAAATCGCTCAATTTGATCTGGTTTCCCAAATTGCAGATAAACCCTTCCCCTATCAGTATCAATTCCTTTTTTCCCTAAAGTTTTGAAGTTCTTATTCACATATTTTACTCTTTTTTTGTATTCTTCCAATTCCTCAATTATCTGAGTATCAGGATTGCTATCTCTTTTAAACCAAAAACCGAATAAAAATTTTCTTTTAGCGTTTAATGAATCTATATTTTTAAATTGAGATCTTTCTTCATTAGTTGCTATATGTCTAATCTCGGCAAAATGATCGGACACTTCTTGTTCTTCCATAATACCAAATTCACTTGTTAAAAACGAAGTATTATAAACTAATACTTGTGCACTATCAACAACTGATGGGTTGACAAAAAAGAATTTTTTTTCTGATTTTGTTATTTCTTTATTTTCAGCGGAAACGAGTGATAAACTATAAGTATATTTTCCACTCGGTAATGTTGAAAGATTTATTCTACCTACTTCAACAGTAGAAGAGTTAATTTTTAGTGTTTTATTTTCATTTTTTACCAGTTCATTTCTGGAGTTAAACAATTTTTTCTCTAGTTTATAATTATTACTATCATTAGCTTTGGCAAAATTATATATCTCCATATAGTAGAATAAAACCGGTTTTTTCTCTGAAAACACGTTCAATGGATTCGGAATTACTTCAAAAGTATTCTTGTAAAATAGAGATTCTGTGTTTTGGCTCTTTGAAATATCCGATGCAAATTGAATATCACTAAATACTATTGCTTGATTTAATTCCAAGGTTTTAGATTTAACTTTAAAACTATAATTTGTTGTTAAATCTTTATTTTGAAAATCAGTTCCTGTAGCTTCAAGTGTATATTGTCCTTCTGGTAAAACTATTCCTAATGTTCCCAAAATATCTTGCTCTCCATTTTGCACATCTGCAACAGGGTATTCAATCAACCAATCTTTATCCAGAAATACTGTATTTTTTGCAACATCTTTAATTTTCAAATGGAGTATAGCTTTATATTTCTTAATACCATCTTCTTCAATTAATGTCAGAGTGCTCTGTCCAAATGAATAATACGTTTCAAGAAATATAGAACTAGAATCATAATGAAACTTTGAATAACTAAAGTTGAATTCAAAATTTTGGGCTACAGACAGGTTTGCAAGTAAAACCATAAATAAAAATATTATTTTTCTCATTACATCTCACTAATTTTTAATTTGAATATAAATATAAAAAAAAACCTAAGTCATATAAATGACTTAGGTTTTTTTATTTCAATGTGTTGATTTTATAAACCTATTCCTACTGAGAATACATGTCCATTATCAAAGTACTGTGTATTTCTAAAAGCGTAATCAACTTTAAAGTTTACGCCACCTAAATCGTAGTTAATTCCAAACCCAGCTGTTAAATCATAAAGTCTGTCATCTTTATCGATATTAGCTGCGTAGGTATATCCACCACGAAGGAAGATTAAATTATTAAATCCGTACTCAACACCAAAATTATATTCATCAGAATAGTAATTATTACTAGCAAAAGAAGCAACGAAATCAAGTTTGTGCTCATCAAAGTTAACAGTGTAACCTAACCCCATTTGCAAAGCTGATGGAATTTCATAAGCAGCTGCTTCTATTTTGTAATATTGTTGTGGTCTTAAATAATCATCAGGTTTAGCAATGACATTAAGGCCTGAACCTTCATATTTCATATCAGTACCAAGATTCTTAATTACAAATGCTAAATTTAATCCTTCAACATTTGCTAGGTCGTGATAAGAAATACCTATATTAAATGCTACTCCAGTAGCACTAACTAAATCTATTTTTTCACTGATTATATTCATTGTAAGACCTACAGCAATTCTGTCACTCAATAATTTTGAGTAAGTAGCACCGATAGTCATAAATGATGGTGAAAAAGTAGCGCCAGTACCATCAGGATTTTGGTTAGTTGTTTTTTCTATATCACCAATGTCAAGAGATTTTATGCTAAATGCAAGACTACCAAATTCGCCTAAGTTAACACCAATAGCACCATAACTAATTCCAATATCAGCGATGTGTGACATATGAGAAAACATTACATCAGTTCCAAATTTACCTCTCGATAAATCTGCTGGATTCCAAAATAACGCTTCAACACCAGTAGCACCAACAAGTGTTGCACCACCCATTGCAATACCACGTGTACCCACAGGAATCTCAAGCTGAGATGCACCTGCAGTACCATTTCTATTACCTCCGTCAGCAAAAATACTGCCTGCTGTAAGGAGGACTGTAAGAAATATGATTAAACTTAATTTTATTTTTTTCATATTATTTTCTCCTTAACTTTTTACTAGAATCTGTCCAGTATTTGCTGTTCTTGAATAATTGCCACTTTAAGTATTTTAGAAGTTCCAACATCTGGCATATCCACATAAACTACATATACACCACTTCCTACTGGTAGATCATCATTATTTTTAAGATTCCATTTCATAAACTGACTATTGTCATTTTTATGCATAGTTCTTACAGATTGACCAGCAAGGTTGAATATTCTAATAGTAGCTTTATTTGGCAAATGAGAAAACGTAACGAAGCGTTGATATTTGTTAACTTCCTGTGGATTAGCTCCATAGTATGGATTAGGAAATACATTAACTTCTTTGGCATCTTCTTTTGCTAATTCAGTATCAAAGGAAGGAGCGGGAGCAGTAAAAGTAAACTTATCTTCGATAGTGTTAATTTTATTTGCTAAAATTTTAAATTCTTCATCACCAACCCAAACATCACGATTTCTTCTTCCGACTGTTAACCAATACATTATTGGATAAGGATCATCTATAGCATTACCTTGATATTCAGCATTAGCTGTTTCACTGTAATCAGCATCAAATATCCATAACCATTCTCTTGGTCCAGCACCATCTGTATTATCATGATCATTATAATAACCTGGCCAGTATTTTCCGTCAACAAGGCCACCAGAAGCATTGTTTTCTAAAAATCCAACTACCAATCTTCTTGGGTTTTCTGGATCATCGATATCCCAAGCTGAAAGAGGAACATTTTTAGCAAATTCCTGGAAACCATAAGATCCAGAAGATGGATTAGTAATATATGGAGCAAATTTTGGATCAGCTGGAGCACCAGCTCCTCTTAAATATCTGTATCCATAAGATACATTTGGATCATTTGGATCAAAAGTAGGGTTAAAATCTTCAGTAAAGTTTACAGCGGCAAATTTTAATAAAACATGCTTAATTTTCCCAGCTGTAATAACCATTGAGCCTCCACCCCATCTATGATTTGGAGAATCCCAACCAATTGCACCACTGAATCCTTCGAAATGTAATCCATCAGCACCACCAGCCCAAGTAAATTTTCTTTCTCCGGCTGATTGTTCCCAATCTCTTACACCTTTATCAGCAGGGCCTTTAACAACAACTAAAAGACCATCTACTACAGCATATTCATTATTTCCAGTTTGATTAGTACCTGTATGAACTACTTGGTTTAAAGTTTTATCAACTACATTCCAACTGATATTCTTTTCAGAATCTTCAGTGAAATTAACTTCATATTCATGACCATTTGTATTTTCAGGTTCAATTACAGTTACATCAACAGAACCATCACTTAATCCGGCTGATTTAGTAACATTAAGTTTTTCACCAGTAACAGCATTATATCTAACACCTAATTTTGATGTTTGTGGTACAACTGTAACTTTGATCAATGGTGATTCTAATGTTTTAGGAATCGCCCAGTCATTAGGATTGTAAGCGTAAGCTGAAACAGCAAAATAATATTTAGACCCATTATTTAGTTTTTGATTAGTAAGATAATCTTTTTCAATTACCATATGAGTCTGTACACCATTATCATTACCTTTTTGAACAGCTACATCCAAATCCATACCTGCATCTGGATTAAATTCTTTATCTAAAATTATTTTAATTCCATCAATTTTATCCCAAGTAGCTATCAATTTACCTTCATCTTTAGTTGCTGATAAAGACGGTAATTGATAAACATTATATCCTTGGAATGCATATTCTTGTTGGTTATGACTTTCAATTTTAGCGACTAAATCTCTGTCTTTACCCCAATTCAGAACTAATTTTTCATCAAACTCTGAATAAGCAACACTTGGAGCAGTAGGAGCTTTCGCAACTTGGAAATCATTATCATAAACTAATTGTGCAACCTGGTCATAAGATTTCAATAATTGAACAGCCTGAATATTATCGATACCTGCTTTGGCACCAGCTGCTATCTGAGCAACAACTATTTCTTGCTTGTCACCAGCTTTCAATAAGAAAGGACCGGAAGCCTGACCATAACGTCTATCTTTGGCTTCTTTAATCGTTCCATCAAGATAACCTGTTCCGGTAACCGGATCACCAGAAAGTGGATATTTTGTAAAACCGCCACCCGCACTTTCAGGTACAGGGAAAAAAGCACCAGTTTGAGGTACTCTACCTCTAACAAGATTCCACCAATAAAGTGTACCTGTATTATAATTATCCAAATCTGGATCACTATAAGGAGTATTGTTTTCATTTACAAAATAATAAAATGCAGTTAGTCCAAGATTTTTCATTCCTGGATGTTTAATACCGCCACTTTTTGCAGTATCAGTTGGTTCACCTGCCACCATTGGACCTTGGAAAAAGTCAAAACCAGTTGCAGGAGGAATGTTTTCATATGTTGCATCATTACCAACAGCATTATAAGCAAATCCAAGACTTAATGTAGTATCACAACCTACAAAGTCATCGCCTGCATTACCAACATCAGGATCTGACCACATAGAAACGTAACATTCTTCTATATCATCGGTTCCTTTATTGATCAACTCATATCTTCTGAAAATCATATTTCCAAGAGGACCAGTTGATTTATATCCCCAAACAGTTACATGTAACTCTACATCCATTGGAGGAGAGCCATAAAATGCTTGAGCTTTATCAGCATCTGTAGCGTTAGCTATAAAATAGATTGTCTGATCAGCACCAGGATAACCCGGGATGTCTTCCTCATCATAAACACCATTTTTGTTAACATCATCATAAGGAGCTCCATCAGCTACCGGCCAATTATCCCAATCTTCTTTGTAACGAGCTCTAATTTCTTGTTCTGTACCTTCTTTATCTCCAAGTTCAGAATCAATATTTCCTTTTTCCCAATCTGGGCGAACTCTATACATTCTAGCTGATTCAGGGTTTTCTCCTATTTTACCAGGTACTAAACCTGATGGGAACGTAGACCCGTTCATCATAATTTTACCATTTATTTTACCGATCCAAAGAAAACCGGATTCATACACGCACGCTTTATTACTTCCTTTTGGAAAAATAAAAGAAGCTTCACCATCAATATCTGAACGTCCATCACTATGGAAAATCGTAGAGATATTATTGATATTTATCTTGTAATTGCCTGGATTTGCGCTTGTTTTTGCCAATGATTTTTTATTTTTATTTTCTTCGGCAAAAACATTAAGCAACATCCCTGGTAATAACAACATAAGGATAATATACTTAAATGTTTTCAATTTCATATTTTATTCCTTCTAAAGTTATTTTCAATAGTTTAGTATTCTAATCTAACACCGAGCATAATCTGACGAGGTGTACCAAACAAATGATTACCTGTAGCACTACGATATTCTTGATAACGATCTAAATTGATTGCACGATAAACATCACTATATATTTCACCATACTGATCAACTTTATTAGCAACCAAATCAGGATCTGTTAAGTAACCATTATCATCACTTGCACCTGTTCTTAAGAATACATTTTCAACAACTTTTGTATCGAATAAGTTTATTACTCTAACATATACGTTAGCTGATAATTTATCATAAAGTTTGAATGTTTTATCAACTCTTAAATCAATTGTAAATACAGAAGGTGTAACTGAAGCATTTAATGATTCTACAGGAATTCTACCTCTCTGATCACCTTCAAGGTTAGCAACACCTCTACCTCTAGTATAAGGATGGCCATTATTGAATCTTCCTAATAAAGAAATACCTAAGTTTTGTAAAAATCCAGGAGTACCTTCTTCTTCAGCAAAGCGATAATCAACATTAAAGTTAGCTGTTACAGAATTACTAAAATCTAAAGGAGCTACGAATTTTGGTACAAATATATTATCAGGATCAATAGGTGCACCAATAATACCAGCATTAGACGTTGGATTAGAACCAGTACCTCTTGCATCTTGGAAAGAAATAGAAGCATTAAAAGCTAAACCAGCGTTTCTTCTCATTCTTACAACTATTTCAAGGCCTTTAGTAGTTGCATAATCACCATTTGTTAAAGTATAATACTCACTAAATGGAGAATCTGCTGCAACATTCTGTTTCATAAAGATAGTTTGGTCTTTAATATCTTTGTAATATCCAGAAATATCCAAAGAGATATAATCAGTTAACTGCTGAGAGAATCCTAACTCATACTGAGTAGTTTTTGTAGGCTTAATATCTTTACCAACAGGATTCAAGAAAGCATAACTTTGTCTGAATTCATAACTTGTTCTATAATAACCTTGATAGATATCTCTTAATCTTGATTGCTGAACAAATTTACCAAACTGTGCATGGAAAACTGTTCTGTCAGTAATTGGGAATGAGATACCAATACGAGGACTTACTTCACTAAATGTTGGAGAATCAGTCCATCCAGCATCTATTAATTCACCAGTATTTTTAACAACACCAGTTTCAGGACGAGTTGGATCGATTAACTGTCTATTGTCAACATCAATATAGTCATAACGTAACCCAAGATTTAATATAATATCTTCATATTCAATCTTATCTTGGATAAATGCACTTGCAAAAATAGGTTTATGAGGAGCCATAAAACCATCGCCATCATATTCATTACCTAGAACATCATAACCATAGTTATTAATTCCTCTGTTGATAAGTATATTTCGTTTTATTTGTTCTTCAGTTAAACCAGCATTTTCATCTAATCCTATTTGAGTGTCAAGAATACCTGCTAATGCTGTTTGTCCACCAATAGCCCAAGATCTCATTGTATATTGAGTATACTCAGCACCTAATCTTATAGAATGAATTTTACCAAGAGCAACATTAAATGTACCTTTAAAAGTAATGTTACTTCTTTCATTTTTACCATGACTGGCAACTACTGAACCTGGGCCAACAAAAGTGAATCCCATAATTGATTTGTTATAAGGAGTAGCATATCTTCCGTGTCTGGAAGCAACTGTTTTATCCATATCAGATCTGTGAAAAACTACACCAGCATCTGCATTAGCGACACTATCTCCATAAGCCCAATAATTATCTTTTAGATATTGATCTTCTCGAGTCCAAGTTGATTCGAAGTATCCACCAGATAATTCATAATACATTGTTGGACTTAAAACATGAGTAACTTTAACGTTGAAAGATCCATTAGTCATATAATCAATCGATCTACGATTATTTTCAAGACCAGCAATAGGGTTATTCATTACATCAGCATCCCTATCAGTATAAGTACCAGTTACACGAACTAAAATTGGATTAAAATCAAATGTCAAAGTTCCAGTATAAGTATATTGTTGATCTCTTCCACCACGCTGTGGGCCAGCATTTATTCCTAAGTTAACACTGTCACCAGTACCACCTTCGGCAGGTGTTTTTTCACCAATCATACCGATGTTAACTTCTGGAAAAGCATGAGGATCAGCATCGCGACGAAATTGATAATTTACATTACCAAAAAATTTAATTTTGTTGCCCCAGATAGGACCACTTAGAGAAAAACTTGTCTCGTCGTAACCATACCAGTAAGCACCTAATCTTTTTTCACCATCAAACATATCATCAGAACTTTTAAAAGTAACGTTATCTGTGATATGCTCAAAACTTGCTTTAAATTCAGAAGTACCAGATTTTAACTGAGTTCTAATGATACCAGCATTTGCATTACCAAATTCAGCTGTATATCCACCAGTTTGAACCTGAACCTCTTCAACAGCGTCTTGAGAAATAGTAACAGCGCGACCGCCATTCATTGGATTGTTAATGGAAACACCTTCAAGATAATAGCCAACTTCGTCAGCTCTACCACCACGAATAGTAATAGCACCATTTGTTCTGACAACACCAGCTTGTAATGCGATTACATTGTTAACACCCCTTACAGGAAGTGCTTCAATATCTTCACTTGTTGCCATACGAACAGCATTCGTAGCATCCTTCTTGATTAAAGGCTTTTTAGCAATAATTTCAACTGTAGCAGTTGAAATATCTTCACTCGACAAAGAAAAATCTTGGTAAGACGTTAAATCCGCATTTACCCTGATTCCTTTAAGAGTTTGAGTTTGATATCCGAGATAGGATACCTTTAAATCGTAAACACCAGCTTCAATGTTAAGAATAACATATTCACCTTCAACATCAGTAGCAGCACCTAATGAAGCACCGATGATCGTTACGTTTGCGCCAATTAAAGGCTCGCCAGTTGAGGCATCAACTACTTTACCTTTAATTCGCCCCTTGGTACCTGCCATAGTTAAGCATGACAGTGCCAGGAATAGTAAAAAGTAAATAATTTTTCGAGGCATTTTACTCTCCTAATTAGTTAATTAAATAAAGCTATGGGCTTAATAGCTATTTAAAATCTATAGTAATGTTCAAAGTTAATTTTCGAGGCTAACCAAGAACATCTTCATAATCTTGAGTTTAATTATTCAAATATTTACTATTACCCCAAATAGGGCACAATTCATTTGTAAAGAACGTTTAAAATTTACCATTTAAAATAGATACGACCTGTTCAAAACAGGTCAAAGGTATGAATTTATATATATGAATATTCAGTATTATATCTACACACT
Source organism: Bacteroidales bacterium (assembly GCA_041725955.1). GTDB lineage: Bacteria > Bacteroidota > Bacteroidia > Bacteroidales > JBGRPZ01 > JBGRPZ01. Next base: position 534 of record JBGRQE010000104.1, on the reverse strand, counting down.
CCAAATGTTATATTCAAATTAATAATTTTAATTGTTAAATGAAACTCAAAAAATTTTTTTTTTTTATAAGGAAGAAAATAACTATAGCCAAGTATAATAGCAGTTTGGGATGTTTTGGGATTTAAATAAAAAAAACCCGTTATTTGGCCTCGAATCAAATAACGGGCAGGCGCTATACAAAATATATAGCTTTATCAACTAACAACAAATTAGAGAGTATTAATTTATTGATGTAAGATCTAATTCAGGATAATTTGGGAATTTTTCAGTTTTCAATGAAGAGTTGAGAAAAATTCGCCGCGAAATTTTTCTCTATCTAAACAATTTCAGATGTCTAAATGTATCTAATAATTTAATAAACGTCAATATAAAAGGGAAGGCACTATAATTAATTAAGGTATTTTTTACTTATTTAACTAAAAAAGCTCTCTTTCGAGAGCTTTTTTATCAAATTACAAAACAGCTTGAATTTTTTCTGCAAAAGATTCTTTTGCAACCGCACCGATAATAGTATCTCTAACTTCACCATCTTTA
>JBGRQE010000103.1:0-10909 GCA_041725955.1 Bacteroidales bacterium | reverse complement strand
GCAGTTATTAAAGAGGTTTCAATTGGAATAATAGTAGTTGGAATTAGTTTTATTGGTTTATTAAAGATGGCAGTTGAGCTTTTTGAAAATTTTAGAGCTGATGAAGAATGAATTGGAGAGAATTATAATATTAAATTTATGATTGCGGAAAAGTTTTCGCTTACGTATAACAAGCGGTTCAACACCGACCGCCGTAGCGTGTTGGGTTTTGAGAAATTTAGCTGTTTTGTAGTTCGTTTTGAAATTGTAGTCATTTGTGTAGTGCTTCGATACTGCAGTAAATAAATTTAAGGTTTTCGTGTTCAGTTCGCTGTTGTATTTCTAGGCGGCGGGTTAACCGCGAAGCCGTTAGGTGGAAATAAAAATGGAGTCTTTAATTGGAAATTTTTACTAATAAAGTAATACTAATTGCTTTACTTGCAAGTATATTTGTTTTGTTTAGTAAAGAGATGAAAAAATTTTATAATAATATAAGGACTTCAAAATCTAAACTACTATGGATTACTTTTTCATATTTCATAATTAATCCAAGATCGAAATATTTACCCAAAATAATAGAGGAAGCATCATATTTTAATAATATTCTTATAGAAAATTCTAGTATCTTAATTAAATCTTGTCTATTTAATAAGAAAAATTCGAAATCTAATTTTAGTATAACAATTGAACTTAATAATAAAGACATATGGAAAGATGTTTCAATTAAGAAAAAGAATGACAAGTTAAGTTGTATTTGTAACTTAAATGAATCAAAGATTAATATTAATATTAGTGATATGAAAAAAGGAGATTATATACATTTAGAGATACTTATTGAATTAAAAGAGTTTGATGAAGAAAAAATTGGTGAATTTGATATAAATCAGATTTATAGAAATATTTCAATTTATGAGGATGAAAATATAACAAAAAAAATACACCACGTAGAATCACTTGAAAACGAGGATAATATTAAGGAATATAAAATTTTGTTAATTATCATCTATTTTATCTCTATCCCTATAATTTTACATTTTTTTTCCCAATTAATAAATTTGGTAACAGGGTTACAAAGTGAGTTTATAATATCTTTAATTCTTGCTATTTTTATTGGTGTATTATTAAGACACAATTTAAGTTCTTTCTATCAGTTAAAAAAAAGAATAAAATTACAATCAAAGCACATTATTAAGTATGATTTTAGACTCAAGGGAAAAGATATTGAAAGTAAAAATTATTATAAACATGAAGTGTAATACAATAAAAAAGTGAAGTTAAATGTGGTAAAAGTTAATTAACTATTTAGTGATTCTTAATAAATTTTGTGAGTAGTATTTTATGGAAATTATAGAGTTATCATTGATTATACTAACAATAATTGCACCTACCATTGCTAGCCTTTTCCCTGACATTATTAAAGATATGTTTTCATTTGAAAAGTTTGTTTTTATTAGTTTAAAAGTATCTCTCATTTCAGATGAAATTGGAAAAAAGTTTAAAAGTTTTTCTGGTAATGTTAAACTATATAATGGAAAGAAACTTGATGAAGGTATAGTAATAAGTAGTGTGTTTCTTAATAGAGGTAAAACTTTTATTAAAGCAGGTGAAGAAATAACTCTAAAAATTAATAAGGACTACTATTGGGAAAGTGTTTTAATAACTGATACTGGATCAGACGTTGAAGTTACAACAGATATTAAAGGATCTGAATTAATATTCTTGTTTAATAAATTATTTAGAAAACAAGATTTTATAAAATTTGAAGCAGTAATTAAAACGCATAAAAAATCTAATTATGAAAAGTATGCTTCAGTTTATGAAAAAATAACAGTTCATCATCAGATTCAAACTTTACAAAAAAAACTGGGATATTATTTAAAATCAAACAATAACAATATCTTAAAAGGTTATGAATTCAAGCTTATAAGAGGCTTGAAAGAACAATTTATGCAAATTGTAACTTTTCTCTTTATTTTAACCTTTCCGTTTTCTATACAGGATGAAATCTTTCCACTTCTTATTACAGCAATTGCTTCAATTTTATATATAGAATTATATTTAAGGTACAGAAATTTATCCGTTGAGTTTGAAGATACAATAATTGAATTTGCAATTAAAACTCATATGAAGTTAATATTTGTTTATGTACCTAAAATTTTATTTATGGTTTTACGTTTTATATTTCAGTTGCCGAAGATAAAACAAAGAGAGTATTATGTCTTGAATGATTCTGACATTGAAAAATGGATACTCTTTGGTTTAATAATAGTTGCTTGTTACTATTTTGATGACTTTATTTACCCAATATTACTATCATTGGTATCAATAGTTCTTGTGAGAGAAGCTTTAAGAATTATTAGTGAATCAATTCAAAAAAAGAAAAGTAAAGAAGTTAATGGACTTATTAATATTAATTGAATATTTTAATTTCCACCTAACAAGCGGTTCAACACCGACCGCCGTTTCGTGTTGGGTTTGAGAAATTTAAGAGTTTTGAGTTCGGTTTAATATTGTAGTTATTTGTGCAGTGCTTTGATGCTGCGATAAATAAATTTAAGGCTTTTGTGCTTAGTTCGTTGTTGTATTTCTAAGCGGCGGGTTAACCGCGAGGCCGTTATAACGCATAAGGAAAGTATGAAAATTCAAATATCAAAGAATGATTTAAATGAGTTGTTTAAGAACGGAATCATAGAAGAAAAACAAATTGAAAGCATTTGGGATTTTTTATTAAGTAAAGCAGATTCAAAACCTTCATTTACAGGATTGAATGTTGCTTATTATTTTGGTGCATTAATAATTATTTCAGCAATGACGTGGTTTGCCACTGAAGCATTTGCAAAATATAATTCAGCAGGTTTATTCTTTGTTGGAGTATTGTATTTTATAATGCTATTCTTATATGGTCGAAAATTGTATAAAGTTAAACAAACTCAAGTTCCTGGCGGACTTTTATTAACATCAGCTGTTTTTATGGTTCCGTTAATAGTTTTTTCTATTCAGGATTATTTAGATCTGTGGGGATTCGAAACACCCGGTCATTACCGAGATTACTATATTTGGATTAAAAGCGGTTGGTTTTTTATGGAAGTGACAGCAATTATTGTTGGATTGCTTTTTATTAAAAAATATGACTTCCCGTTTTTAACATTCCCAATAGCTTTCTCTTTATGGCTTTTATCAATGGATATAACTCCAATTATTTTTGGATCTACAGGGTCTTATTGGGAGCAACGCAGAATTGTATCACTTTTGTTTGGACTGGTAATTCTCATATTTACATATTTTATTGATAGAAAAACAGAAAAAGATTACGCATTTTGGTTGTACCTGTTTGGATTATTATGTTTTTGGGGAGGTTTAAGTACAATGAATTCCGATTCTGAGTTGAATAAATTTCTGTATTGCTGTATAAATCTATTACTAATAGTCATTTCTGTTTTGTTTAACAGAAAAGCTTTTATAGTGTTTGGGTCATTGGGAGTTTATGGATATTTATTCCATTTATCTGATATAGTTTTCAGAGATTCGCTTTTATTTCCGGTTGCGCTTTCGTTTTTTGGAGTTGCTATAATTTGGTTAGGTGTGAAATACAAGAAGAATGAAGAAAAGGTGGATGCGTACATAAATTCTATTTTACCTAGTTGGGTTATCAAGTTTTTACCGCCAAATAGAGTTTAATGCGTTATAACAAGCGGTTCAACACCGACCGCCGTAACGTGTTGGGTTTTGTGAAATTTAGAAGTTTTGTAGTTCGATTAGAAATTGTAGTCATTTGTGCAGTGTTTCAATGCTGCAGTAAATAAATTTAAGGCATTCGTGTTTAGTTCGTTGTTGTATTTCTAAGCGGCGGGTTAACCGCGAAGCCGTTATGTTTTTATGATTGGCAAGCAAATATTTTCTTGAATCCTGAAAAATAATTAGGTATTAATACATAATATGTTTATCTTAGTAGTCGAATGACAGTTTTAAAGATTTTAAGTAGTAAAAAGTTGTTTTTTCCTTCCTTATGTTTTTACCCTGTCAAATTTTACAATTATTATTAGGAGAATCTGTATTATGACAGAGCGCAAAGTTGGAACCGTGAAATGGTTTAATGGAACAAAAGGATTTGGATTTATAACACAAGAAAACGGGAGTGATGTATTCGTTCATTATCAGGCAATTATGGGCGATGGTTATAAATCACTTGAAGAAGGTGACAAGGTAGAATTTACTATAACAGAAGGGCCAAAAGGTCCACAGGCCAACGCTGTTAGTATTATATAAAATTTTATAATTTCTAGTAAAAAACTCTCTAACTGGGAGTTTTTTACTTACTTTAATCAAATCAACAATTCCCCCAGTATATTTTCAATAATTTATAGCGTCTCATTAATTTAATAACTAATTTAAGTTTCAAGTTAGTCACCATCGTTTTTAGTTTAAATATTTATAACGCAATAAGATTTTATATTTGAAATACACAATTACCCGAAGTTATGCAAATAGGTATCTTAATCTATTCTGAAGCTATTAAATTGGAAATAAAATTTAGTTTGTCGTTGTATCACTAAGCGGCGGGTTAACCGCGGAGCCGTTATATGCTAGTATTTAAAAAGGAAGTTATAGGTAAAAATTATGAACAAATTCTACTGGTCTTTTATTCTATTGTCATTACTTAACATTCAAATATTTTATGGACAAAACATAAAAATTTCAGAAAGATTAACAATCACAAAAATTACAGAAAACTCTTACATTCATACTCATTCAAGAAGTAATGGTCTAATATATAAAAACAACGGAGAAGCGATTATTGTATCCACGCCTCCATCCGATGAAGTTACAAAAGAATTACTAAACTGGGTTAAAGAGGAGTTAAATGTTAGAATAGTTGCATATGTTATTGATAGATGGCATCCTGATGCAATGGAAGGTTTAGATGTGGTAAAAGAATTTGGTATAAAAACATATTCATATGTAAAAACTCAAGAGATTGCAAAATTAAAGAATTTGCCGATTCCTGAAATTGGATTTGATCCAAAATTGGAAATCAAAGTTGGGAGAGAAAATGTTATTTGTCATTTTTTAGGAGCAGCCCATACAACTGATGGAATTGTCGTTTGGGTATCAAAAGAAAAAGTATTATTTGGTGGAAATGAAGTTAGAAATTATAATGGTTGGGTTGGAAATATAGCTGATGCCAATATAAGTGAATGGTCAAACACAATAATGAAGGTAAAAAAAGAATATGGATCAGCTAAGTATGTTGTTCCAGGTCACGGTAAATATGGGGGAGTAGAATTACTAGACTATACAATAAAGTTATATAAACCACATAAATGGGGGCAAATTTTAAGAAATCATAATATAGAAGTAAAAAAAATATTTAATGATTATGATTTAATCTTTGAGGTTGCTGAAGATGATTCAGTAAACGGAAATATTAGAATATTGAAAGATGCTACAGTATTTGTAGATAACGATTCAAGGTATTTTAAAATTTCTTCTCCCATAATAAAACATAATGTAAAATCGAAAAGAATAGATTCTGAATATGGAAGACTTCAATCATTTTCAAAAAGTGAAAAAGGAAATATTATTTTAAGTGATATTTATTATAAAAGATTAATAGTTAATTTAAGAGATGATGAAGTAGGTATAGAAATAATCTTGAAAGAAATGATTAATTGATTTATAGTATTTTTTGGTACATTAAAATGGCATATAACAAGCGGTTCAACACCGACCGCCGTATCGTGTGTTGGGGGTGATAGTTCGATTAAAAATTATTGTCATTTGTGCGGCACTTCGTTGTTACGGTAAATATGCATCTGGAAATTTGTAACAAATAATACAAAAGTATCGTCTTTTAGCTAAACTAGCTCGGAGAATATTAAATGAAGTATAAATTATTTTTTGTGATTTTGTTGTCATCAACTTTCGCAATATGCCAGTCAGATAAAAAAGACGATCTCAAATATTCAGATGAAGAAAAATTAGCTTATTTTTTAGAATTAACTGATAGCTTACGTGAAAAAGGTAATAATACAGGTATGGCAATCGCCATAATTTATAATAACAAGTTGATTTATAAAAATAGTTTTGGATACAGGAATGTTGAAGAAAAGCTCCCAGTTACAAATAATACTCTCTTCGAAATTGCTTCTTGTACTAAAGCCTTTACAGGAATGATTGCTTCCAGATTAGTTAAACAAAAAAAACTAAACTGGAATGATAAAGTAGTAAAATATTTACCCGATTTTACTCTTAAGGATAAATACGCCGCCCAAAATGCAACCCTTTTAGATTTGCTTACGCATCGGGTAGGAGTGGGTCAACATTATTATATGATATATGGACCAGATTTTGACATTAGTGAACTATTAGAAAGAGTTAAACATTTGAGCTTTGACGGTAGTTTTCGTGAAAAATTTCTGTATAATAATTTTATGTACGCAGTTGCCGGACTGGTTGAAGAAAAAGCGGCTGGAAAATCGTGGAATGAGTTAATACGAACTGAAATATTTGAACCTATCGGAATGAATAATTCTTACACTCGCTTTGATGAATTTATGAAAAACAAGGAATATACATTAAGTTATAGCAATAATGGTGTTACAAGAATCCCACAAAAAGGGAATGATACTTATGCACCAGCTGGCAGCATAACTTCTTCAATAAACGATATGGCCAAATGGCTAAAAATGCTGGTGAATTCCGGAACTATAAACAAAAATGAATTTATTTCTAAAAAAGAATTTGAATATTTAACTAGTCCGTTAACTGTTCGATATGCCTCATCAAAAGTATTTTATGGAATTGGATGGGAGGTTGATCTGGAAAATGGCACTATTTATCATGATGGCAGAAATCCTGGACAAAGTTCAAGAATACAATTTAATTCTGAAAAAGGATTTGGTATAGTGATCTTAACAAATCAGGAAACAGATTTACAGACTCTGTTAGTTCTTTATGCAATTAATATATTTCTTAAAGATGATTTTAATCGAATGCCTGAACTCGACAAAATAATAGAAAAAAGAGCAAATCCGGAAGCTGCTGCAAAAGAGATTAAAAGATACAGTATACTGTCTGAAACCAAAGAATTAATTAATGACATAGAAGGAACTTATAATCATCCGGCATACGGAAATCTTAGATTGTATTTCGAAAATTCAAATGAATTAATCTTTAAGTATTACGATTTTATTGGTACTTCAAAATATAATTCAAATATGAGTTTTACAGCATTTACAAATCATTATAAAGGGGATTATAAATTTAACTTTGAGGTAGAAAAAGATAAAAACGGAAAAATAAATTCTGTAAAAGTTCCAATTCCTTACACCAAACCTTTACACTTCAAAAAGGTATTTAAAAAATAAAATTGTAAGTGAAATCTAATAGACTTATTTATGGTGGTAAGTTTAATTATTGATGTATAAAACTAGTTTGGAGAAATTATGTCATACTTCAAAGAAAAAATAAATCTTGTACTATTATTTATATTTTTGAGTACAAGCTTAAGTTTAGCACAATTGAATATAGAAAATGTCAATTTTTCATCAAAAAACTGGAAAACATTAGGTTCTGCTAAAGTTGTTGGGTATGGTCCCAACACGACAACATCAATTTCTGAGGGAGTTGGTATTGCATATCTTGAGGGATTAGAATTTGAAAATGGCGTAATTGAATGTGATTTGTTTTCACCGACTAAAAGAGCTTTTTTGGGACTGGCATTTAGAATAAGTAAACTGAACAACTTTGAATGTATTTATTTCCAACCTCATACAAGTGGGCAATGGGATGCAGTACAATATGATCCGATTTTTAACAGTTCAGCAACTTGGCAATTGTATAATGGAAAATCATATCAAGCAGTGGCTGATATTCCAACAAAGCAATGGTTTCACGTAAAAATTGAAGTGATCGGTGACACAGCAAAAGTTTATTTAAATAATAGTCAAAATCATACTTTAGCGGTAAAATTGAAGCATGATGCAAAAATTGGTTCGGTTGGGGTTTATAGTTATCATCCGGCGATTTTCAAAAACCTTAAGTTTATAAAATATCATACTTCTTTTAATTCTGAAAAATTGAGAGAATCCAATAATGAAGACAAATCTTATATTTCAAATTGGCTTGTTTCAGATCCCTATAATAACTACAACTTTACAAAGGATATAGAATATTTAAATAAAAAAATGGATAAATGGCATTCTATAAGTGCTGAGGAAAATCATTTAATAAATTTAAACAGACATTTCAACGTTACTAAGACAACAAATACTGTATTAGCTAAAGTTATTATAGAGTCGAATAAAAAACAGAATAAAAAACTTAATTTTGGGTATAGTGATAAAATTAGGATTTATCTTAACTCTAAAAAAATATTTGAAGGAGATAACAGTTTTACAGAATCCGAAAACTACAAAGAACGAGGGTATGTTGTTGATGGGCACAAAATAATTGACTTACCTTTAAATAGAGGAAAGAATGAATTAGTACTAGAAATCTCCGAAAAGAAATTTGGTTGGGGATTCATTACACGTATGTCAGATATGGATGGTATTAAGATATTTAATATAGGTGAATAGCATATTTAGTAATATATACTAAAATATAGCATCAAAACTTGATGACTCGTTTATCTTTTCAATTTATTCCGATTTAGGTTTTACTCTTCGATTTTTAGATTGTCCTTTAATTATACATAACATGTAAGAAAGCATGTAATATGTGTTGTTTATTAAATTTTTGTATGTTTGTTTTAGTTCGATTAAAAATTATAGTCATTTGGGCAGTGCTTCGTTGCTGTAGTAAACAACAATCTTAAAATAAATTATAGAAATTAGAGGAATTAATGAATCACGTATTAAACAGTAACTTGTTTTTAGTAAAGGAACATTTAGGAATCTTTAAGGCAGCAAATAATTATGATATTTATGAACCATCAAATGGAGAAATTGTTCTGGAATGTAGAGAAGAAAATTTAGGCTTCTTTACAAAGTTATTCAGGTTCACAAAATATAAAACACTAACTCCATTTCATATAGAGATAAAAAATCCCGAAGGCCAGAAATTATTAACAATAAAAAGAGGAGTATCCTTTTTTGTTTCAGAAGTAATGGTATACGATGAAAATGATAACCATATTGGAGGTTTCAAGCAAAAGTTTTTTTCTATAGGCGGAAAGTTTAATGTATTAAATAATAAAGATGAAGTTGTGTGTTTACTGAAAGGTAAATGGACAGGATGGGATTTTAAGTTTATTTTGGAAAATGAAGAGTTTGCGAGAGTGACAAAGAAATGGAATGGATTAGGAAAAGAATTGTTTACAAGTGCAGATAACTATGTTTTGGAGATATCGGAAAAGGTTCCGGAAAACAGTACGTTGAGAAAATTAATTCTTTCAGCAGTAATGTGTATAGATATGGTTCTGAAAGAGAGATAAAATTTTAAATTGTAGTTATTCGTGCAGTGTTTCAATGCTGCAGTAATACTAAGGAGATGAAATGAAGAAGAAGTTGTTGTTATCATTAGTTGTATTTGCTGGTGTTTTGTTTGGTCAGGAATCAGTTGTTTTGAGTTTTAAGTTTCAGCCAAATAAACATTATTTATTGAGAACAGAAATAATATCTGAGAGTGTTGTTGATTTTAAAGCTGACAGTCACATACTTAAGGAAATCAAGAAAAGTGGAATCAGTATACCAATTCATTCTGAATCAACAATCTCTATGGATCAGGAAATAATTACTTCAAAGCCAAATTCTGACGGTTGTTTGGATGTTGAAATGTTAATAAAGGGTTACAAAACAAAAATTGCAATGAATGGACAAGATATGGGTAACTTGATTCCTGATGAAATGAAAGACATTAAAGTAAATGCTATTTATCATCCTGAAAACAAACTTGAAGTTAAAGAAGTTGTTGGTGAAAATGTTTCAAAAATTATGGAAAAGTCTATAAGAGAAATGATGGCAAAAACCATTAACAAATTTAATTTTCCGGATACCGTGATGATGGTGGGTGATTCTTTTCATCAGGAAGTTCCGCTGGAAATCCCGATAGCTAATATGGGTATAATGAAAATAAAAGTGATAAGTGATTACAGATTAGAAAGAATTGAAGAAGAGAAATCACATTTCAATGTAGTCTCTAGTATAAAATTAGATACAAATGCAGAGAAATTTAAATCAGAAGCAACAGGAACCGGCGAAGGTGAATTTATATATGATTCAAACCTAAAATATATCAGAAGCTATAATATGGATATGCGAATGAACCTAAAAATGAATTTAGGTAAGGTAACAATAGTAACAGAGTCAGATACGGAAACAAGAGTGAATTGCGAAGAGAAATAGCACGGGTATGGCAAGCGGTTAGGCAATTAATTAGATAGGAAATTATTATGGGAAAACTTAAGTTAATATTGCTTTTATTATTAGTGATTCAATTGTATTCTCAAACATTGGAGTTTCAGTTAATTAATAAATTTGAGTATGAATTATCTGAGATTAATGATTTTTCAATAGACTCAGATGGTAATTTCTATTTACTAGACTCACAAGACAATTGCATATATAAATATTCTGAAACAGGTAAATATGTTCAAACACTTGCCAGAAAAGGAAAAGGGCCTGGAGAGTTGTTGATGCCTTTGTTATTAGAAATAGATAAAAGTAATAATATAGTAATTGCTAATGTGGGTAATTCTCGTTTTGAGGTTTTATCTAAAAGTGGAGATTATATTTCTAGCTTTAAGTTTCCTTCCTCTTCGTTTGCAACAACAGCATTTAAGATTAATTCTAAGAATGAGTTAATTGTTGCCTTTAACGATAACTATCAGGGCGCGTATCATATTCAAAAATGGTCATTGGATGGAGTTTTGATTAAGGAGCTTTGTAAGTTTCAAAAAACATCATATTCAAACCTTGTAAAGCATCCG
>JBGRQE010000102.1:0-12793 GCA_041725955.1 Bacteroidales bacterium | reverse complement strand
AAGAGTGAAAACAGCAACTATTGCAATTATAATTCTTTTCATGGCTTTGTATCTTTCATTTTAACCTGAGTATTCAGGATAGAAAATATTTATTTAAATCCTTGTTTATAATATTACCTTACAATACTGTACTTCTCCCGACTCTAAAACTATTTTCTCATATTTAGCACCATCGAAAGAATAATAAGTTACTCCATTAACAACCACAGTGGTGTGTGTTGCAGGCAAAGCAGTTACAACAAATGCTGTTGGTGCAGCTACTACTTTATAACCTCGTAAAAAGCGCACATAATAAGCTCCATGGTGGTAGTAGTAAGTTCTGCCGGCAACAACAAACGTACGATATACTGGAGGCAATACTTTTACTCTAAGTCCAATTGGTGCAGGAACAATTACATATCCGGCAGCAACAGGCTTATAATATACTCCTCTGTAACAACGAAAACCAATTCCTCCATAAGTAACCGCAACTGCTCCTCCAGGATAGGCTGTCACAACTCTAGGAGTACGAACAACAGCTACAGGTTTACGAACAACCGTTGTATGAGTTGGAGTAGAAACAACTGTTCGGCGTGGTGTTTTTACCACTGTTCGTTGTGCTTGCGCATTCATAATTCCTAATCCACACAAAATTATTGCAACAACTATTATCTGATTAATTCTTTTTCTTAATTGCTCTGTTTTCTTCATCACTATTGCTTTTTATGATTTCTAATCTTATTCTTATATGTTTTTCAACAATAAATTGTTTCTTTTTTGAATTCGAGGATAAAAGTACCGCCCAAGTCAAAAAAACTAAAGAGATTTAAACCAACGACCAAAAAACTACAACAAGCGCACAGAAAATCAACAAATACTAAAATGTGTTATTCGTTTAAATAAAATTACTGTTTGTTTAAGAACTCATGCTTCAGAATAATTATTTTTATTGCTTTACAGCAAATTAAAGCGGCTGAAAATTAAAATTCACTAATTGTTATTTTACAGCCCTAAAGTTTTGAACTATAAAGTATTCAAATGAACAAAATGAATTACAAAAAAATATTAGAACACACCTTGATATGGATTGCCTTACTACTTTTAAGAGTTTTATCTGGCATTTCCAGCCAATCAATTCTTGAATCATTTAGCATAAGCACTTTACTTTATGCTGTTTACGCCATTACTTTTTACGCTACTGCCTACGTACAAGCTCGTTACTTCGAAAACAAAAAACTATTTGTATTACTGGGAAGCCTATTCTTAATCCTTTTTGCCGGAACTTTTATGCTACGTGCAAGTTTTAGAACTTTAGAATATCTTACTGGCTATATCCTTCCTGTTGGAGTAGCTGAATATGGATTTATAAGAATCGTTTTTGTAATTCTATGCGGAGATCTTTACCAGGTATTCAATAACAAAAAAAGGGCAGAACAAAAAGCTCAGAAAATTCTCCTGGAAAAAACCGAAAACGAATTACATTTTCTTAAAAATCAAATGAATCCCCATTTCTTCTTCAATACATTAAACAACATTTACGGCTTAGCCTACAAACAAGATAAGCGAGCTCCTGAAGTAATCTTGATGCTATCGGAATCAATGAGATATATTATTTATGAAACACAAAGCCACTATGTACCTCTCTCAAAAGAAATTTCTTTTTTAAAAAATTACATCGAACTGGAACAACTCCGGCTTATCAATAATAAGAATGTTCATTTTAACTTAGATATCCCCAATTCAACATTAAAGATTGCTCCTCTTATTTTGTTGCCTTTTATCGAAAATTGCTTCAAGCATAGCAATATTGATGAAAATACCGAGGCTCACATCAATATAAATATCTGGCTCGAATCGGATAATCTGAATTTTTCATGTGAAAATACTTTTACCCCAAAAACCCAAAAGAAACCCGGAGGAGTAGGCACGGCTAATGTAAAAAAACGCTTGAATCTTATTTATAAAGAAAATTACGAATTAGAAAACAACATTAAAAATAATACGTACTTTGTGTTCCTGAAACTGCCTCTCAAAAGATAACAGCAATTAATTCATCATAATTGTATAAATCGACTGGCAGGCTTTCAACAACCCAAAATTATAAACAGATGAATAAGATAAAATGCATAATTATTGATGATGAGCCCATTGCGATTAATTACCTAAAAGAATATGTACAACAGATGCCACAACTTGAGCTGCTGGACACATTTAATCGGGCTTCGCATGCCTTTGATATTATTTCAAAAGGTGAGGTAGATCTTATTTTTCTGGATATACAAATGCCGGAGCTTACCGGCTTAGATTTCATTCGGGTCTTAACAAAAAAGCCAGCTATAATATTAACCACAGCCTATTCGGAATATGCTTTGGAAGGCTACGATCTTAATGTAACCGACTACTTACTTAAACCCATCAGTTTTCAGCGTTTTGTTCAGGCTGTACATAAAGTAAATACTTTTGAAACACTTGCACAAAAAACAGAAACAACAACTCCAGCAAAAGATTTTTTCTTTTTAAAAGCAGGCTATAAATCGGTAAAAATTAATTATTCTGATATAACCCACGTAGAAGGAATGAAAGAATATGTTGTGTTCTACACTTCCGATGGCAAAAAATATATGAAAAATGAACGCATGAAAAACATTGAAGAAACACTACTTCCTTTTAATTTCATACGGGTGCATAAATCGTATTTAGTGGCCATTGAGCATATAAGTTCTTACTATGGCAACACCATTGAAATCGGAGAAACCGAAATTCCTGTTGGTAGAGCCTATAAAGAAGAGTTAAAGCGTTTAATTGAGGGGTAAAACAGCCACGCAAAATATGCGGCTGTTCAACAAGTAATACTTCGTAAAGTTTTGAGAAGTATTGCTATAAAGAAATGAATAGAATTAGTCTTCAATAATGAAATATTTTATAGTTTTGTCTCGAGAATTTATAAAAACATAGTGCAGGGAAACCACCCCATACACTTTTAGTGACTTGAGAACGAAAAATCGAAATTACAAATAATACAGAAAAGCGTTAAGAAGTATTCTTAACGTTTTGAAAATTCAATTTATTTAGGGTCTGCTGATTTTCTAAACTAAGTTATATTGCCAGAGAAAAGGATAGATTTAATCTTGCCACAAAATTTTGTGCGAATTTAAAATTCTTATGCTTACTCATTTCTAGCAGACTTATATTTATCAATACAAAAGCCTTATGAATTAGAGTACTTATAAGCTATGCCATTTTCAATTATGGATACAATCTTCATTTTTCAAAATAGTATTGATTTTATTCTCTGCCAATATTGCAAGTAAAAATCAGTTTTCCCGAAAATATTACCGTCATTAGCATATTGTTTAATTCCTCCTCGAATTCAAGTGTTTCAATAAATAACTGCACTGCTACCAACTCTTCAATATTTTTAGAATCTATTGCATTGGTAGTTAACATCAAGCAGAAGAAAAATAGTTCTGATTCTGAAAGTTTTGTTCTGCCTAGAAAATAAGTATTAAAAGCATTTTGGAAATCCACATTGGCAGTATTATGCGTTCCGTTACCATACTTCGCCGCTTTCCAAAGCATATCTATAAGATGAAAATCAGAGTATAAATGATAATATTTATCAAGAAGTACATCTGTTTTTTTCGAATTACTATCATAATGATAGAATAATTCCAGAAAACAACTTGCAGCATTCTCAGGATACTTCTTTTTTAATGCTTTAATTTTACTTAAAACGTTTCGGTTCTTAGCACCTATTAAATTTATTATTTCAATATACTCCTCTCTATATGCTTCTATTTTATCGGAAAGGACAGGTAGCTTTTCAAAGAACTCCAAAGGTTCATCATCCACATACTCAACGTCAGAGAATTGCTCTACCAAATTATCAAAACAACTCACTGCTTTATCCCTATTTCCTCGTTTCGTAATAAGAACATCAATTAAAACATTTATCTGCAAAAAATTCTTTGCGATCTTATCATCATCCTCAATTAAAACAGCTATTTTTTTCAATAATTTGCCTTCCGACCAATTATCATACTCAGAAAAAGGGGCAATTTCATCAAAGCCATCTTCCTCCTCTGCTCTTATAAGCGTATAATTCCCCGAACCAGCTACTCGTTCTAAATGAGCTATAAGTTGCTTTTCTTTTGCATTATCCTCCTCTATTCCTAACACCAAAACAGGCTCATAAGCTTCTCCCCCACAATCAATGTCAATTAATTCAATATCATAAGTGTCTTCTTCAAGAATATGCTTAGTAATAGAAAAGTCTTTGTGGGGTTTAAATTCATAATCGTCGGCATATTCAATTCCTGAAAAAACAATATTATGAGCTAAAATATAATCAATGCTTTCTAAATCCATCAATTGCTTTTCATCTTCAATAAACTCGCTGTACTTACTGGGCAGGATATTAAAATAATAATCAGTATCCTTAAGACCCTGACACAATAAATCAACCAAGTAAAACCCTAAAGTAAAATTTCCATTACTGTGCTTTCTAACCACAATTACACTTGCTAATCCTCCTTGCTGCCATTCTTTATTTACCCAACATTCATGAATTACTAAGCTGCGTGCTTTCTGTTTTATATAGTTTTCGGGACTAAGCATCTTTACGACCCTACCCTTTTTCTTTTTAGCCATGACTAACATCTATTTCGTTGAAACAAATATAACTCAGTTTATGGTTTTATTATATCTATTTTAAATTTAGATCAAAACATTTAAACTTTTAAAGGATCTATATTGAAGGCTCAAATAAAGCGATTAGAAACCAAAAAAGCCTGATAATTTTTCAATTATCAGGCTTTGTACCCGGGGCGGGAATCGAACCCGCACTCCGTTGCCAGAACTGGATTTTGAATCCAGCGCGTCTACCAATTCCGCCACTTCTGCAGATGCTTTGTTTTAAGTTGAAAAGTGGGCGAGGAGAGAGTCGAACTCCCGACCCCCTGCTTGTAAGGCAGGTGCTCTAGACCAACTGAGCTACTCGCCCTTTTCTACTTCAAGAAAAAATCTTTAAGAACTCTTGTAGTGCCTCTGTCATCATCAGAGAGTTCAAATTTAGGAACTTTTAGGTTTGAATCCAAATTAAAATTACTTAATGTTTTCGATTCTTCTAATTTGTGGTATTGCATCTATGATTAATCGCTCAATTCCTGCTCGCAAAGTCATAATGGCAAGAGGACAGCTTGCACAAGCTCCCAACATTCTAACTTCAAGAACACGAGTAGCTTCCTCATACTTCACAAATTCGATATCGCCCCCGTCTTCTTGCATACAGGGGCGAATATCGCTTTCAAAAAGTGCTTCAACTTTAATTTTTATTTCTTCTGGTGTAAGCATATTTTTTTTATAAAAGAATTTCAAGACCAGCATTTTTCTGAGATGCGTGGTTTTTCACTCTTAGTTTTTTTACTAATTTTTGTGCAATTTCTTCAATAATTCTTCCTTGCTCGCCAGCATTATCATCTAGAACGTATGGTTTTCCGCCGTCATTACCTTCTCTCATCTTAATATTAAGAGGAATTTGGCCAAATAATTCTGTTTCAGTTTCTTTTGCAACAGTTTCTCCACCACCTTCTCCGAAGATATAGTATTTTTTCTCTGGCATATCAGGAGGAATAAAATAACTCATGTTTTCGACAATACCAAGAATATCTACATCAACTCTGTTGAACATGCTGATACTTCTTCTTACGTCTGCAAGAGAAATTTCTTGTGGAGTAGTAACAATAACAGCACCGTTTAATGGAATTTTTTGTGTTAATGTTAATTGTATATCACCAGTACCAGGAGGTAAGTCAAATAACAAGTAATCAAGTTCGCCCCAATTTACTTGCTCGAATAGCATGGTGAAATAGCTTGCAAGTAGGGGACCACGAACGATAGCTGCTTCACTCGGATTCATAACAAAGCCCATAGACGCTACTTTTACACCATGATTTTCTGCTGGTTTTGCCATTGTAGAGCCATCAGGCATTTCTATAGCATCCAATTGTGAGCCTTTTAGACCATACATAGTTGGTTGACTTGGTCCATAAATATCACCATCTAAAATACCTACTTTAGCTCCAGATTTCGCAAGAGCTGCTGCGATATTAGAGGATACTGCAGATTTACCAACACCACCTTTACCAGATGCAATAGCAACAATATGTTTTACATCTTTTAAAACTTGTTTGTTGTTTGATAATGGTTTTTCTGTGAATTTAAAATTTATTTGAACTTTTTCGTCTAACTTTTGTGCGTGGGTAGTAATTGTATCTTGTAAATACTTTGATATATATTGAATAGGTTGAACCATTTCAAAGTGTAAATCTATGTTTGAACCATCTACTTGGATATCTTTTAAAGCTTTTAATGAGCCTATGGTTTGATCCAAATCTTGGTCAACAAGATTATTGATAAAATCACTGAGATTTTTTTGATTTAAGTTTTGCATTTTGTGTTCCTTTTATATTTAGAGTATATGTTCAATACTTTGTGAGTTTTATTAATTTAAACTAAATTGGATTAATAGCAAAATGACGAATAAAGAATTTGTATTAATCCGTCAGATTATTTTCATGAACGAAGGAAAATAATAAATATCGTTTGTTTATAAATCAAAATTTCAATATTTTGATAACTAAGTCTATGGATTATATCTAAAAATTCTTAAATCATTCAATTCATGTTGGAAAAACGCAACAAAAAAGTCATATGTATAATTTTTTTTTTGGTTTTTGTAAACAAATTCTTTTTTGATGTGTACTAGTAGTAACATCAACTTATAATATATGATTATATGTGTAAATTGAGTGTTTAAAGAGTTGAATTAATATCGAAATTTCTTTTATAATAAAGCTATTGTTAAATACTTAAACGGAGAGAAGTAATGAAAAAATTACTTACACTTATGGCTGCTATGGTTATTGCTCCTTTTTCTGCATCAAGTCAACAAGCAGAAATGGAAGCAGGCGTAGAACCTATTCAGTTTAACGACCCTCAAGTAAAAGAATATGTTTACCAAGATCCTGTTGCAAATTATGAAGCAAATCTTGAAAACAAATTCACAGTAATGCGTGAAAAATTAGGTCAAAATGATACTATTATCCTTACTACTGTAAATCCATCTTTTACTATTACACAGAATGCAACTTTGCTTTCTTATGACCCTTATACTAATACTACACACATGCCTTTTTATAGAGTCTACAAAAAAGATGAGGGTGAGGGAGATAAACCATCTAATGCTCACTTACGTAGTGTTATTTTCACAGGTACAAAATTCCAAAAAGGTGTTTTGACATCTCGTCAAATTTCAAAAGTTAAAAGCAACGAGAAATTGCTTACTTTAAGTTATTCTTCAGTTGTAGTAAACTCTGAAAAATCTAAAGATACTTCAAAATTGAAATATGCATCTTGCTACTATCCATTCGTTTGGAAAATTCCTCCTGGTTCAACAAAAGGTGCTTATTACAAAGCAGATAAGATGTACATGTCTTTAGCTTCTTCATGGAAAGAAACAGATATGGAAGATTTCGAATATGCATCTCCAAGAGATAATAACACTGATAAGGCATATGACTGGAGAACTCCAAATATGATTTCTCTGAATACAAACGCTAAAGATCAAAGCAATTTTGCTGGTGCTGGCTTTATCTGTAGATTAAGCCCTACAAGTAGCCAAAAACAATACGGTCCATTTGGTTATGGTACAATGGATATCGAAGAAGCAGATTTGACAGTTTCAAAAGCATTTAGAAACTGGGATGATTATTTCTTAGCTGCTCCAGCTATTGGTAGTACATTCAATAGTGAATCTAAACTTGATGCTGATGATAAAGGTAATCTTTATATCTGTGCAGTCAACTTTAAAAAAGGTGCAGACAAAGATAAAGATAAAAGACAATTTGCTGTAACAAAATCTACAGACATGGGTAAAACATGGACAAGTTTTGAATTAAGTGGTGATCTTATTACTCAATATGTTTTAGATAATGGTGCTTCTCAATCAGTTATTAACAATAATGCTTTTGAAAATCCATTTGCTAGTGTTGATTTTGCTGTGACAGGCGAAGATGAATTTAGTATCTTTACAACAATCTTTGTTTGGAAAGATAAAGATAAAGCTGATATTCATATCGTTGAAGTATTTGGTAAAAAAGAAAACGATACAATGAAATGGGGTGTTCGTAAAGTTGCTCAATTGAACAATTCTCGTGCAAATGATGAAAAAAGAATACAATCTGGTTTTGTTTATGAAATCGTAAACGTTGGTGAAGGTTCTCCTACAGGTCATAGAGATTCTATTGTTGCTAACCGTACTCGTCCAATCGAATTGCAGGTTGCTCGCGTTCAAGATTCTAAAGATTTAGTTGTTAAATGGAATGACTATCGTGCTGATGGTGGACACGTTGCTATGCCAGAAGATATTCCATTAAACTCAAAACAAACTTTTGACAAAGGCGAAAAAGTTTATGCTATAGACGTATTTGCTGCAAGTAAAAAAGCTGGTGCAACTGCATGGAATGAAGTTGTAAACCTTACAAATGATCCAACTAGAATTAACAACATGACATACATTCCGAGATATATTCCAAGCATGGAAGAAGTTCCTATGATTCTTGGTAATAAATTATTATCTTTTGACAAGACTTATTTCAATCAAAGTGGTAGCCCAACAGGTCACAGAGCAAAATATCCAAAAATTCTTTTCGATTTGTGTAGAAAAGAGTGGAAACAAATTACTCTTGGGTTCTTTGATTTTACTCCAAAAGGTAATGTTGAAGGAAATCCTGTTCAAATTTCTAATGTTGAAATCAAATCTATCTATCCTAACCCTTCATCAAATGGTAAATTATCAGTAACATTGGGTATGGAAGCTGGTACTAGAGTCACTATGGATGTAGTTGATGCTCTTGGTAACAAAGTTCTTACTTTGATCAACAACGAAGCTCAAGCTAGTTCAGTAATGACTCAAGAATTTGAAATTCAAAGCTTGAATACAGGCGTTTATTATTTAAGCGTTACAGCTAATGGTAAAACAGTTGCAAAACCATTCTCTGTAGTTAAATAATTTCTTAGAAAATTATACTTATAATTTGAAGCGACTCTTAGCAATAAGAGTCGCTTTTTTTTTAAATAATTTTAACGAGAAAGTGTAACTTTAAATTAGTTTAAAGTGTACTAATTATAACATTGAAAATAATCTTATACATGTATATATAAACAAGGAGTTAAAAATGTTATTTCGTACACTTTTTATTTTACTTTTTCTATCAACTATAAGTTCAACTTTAAGTTCAACTTATTCGTGCGTTCTCACTTTAAGATATAAACAAAAAATATTTCGGATTATTCCTAACAATACCTTAAATCAAGGTTCCGATATTTTTGTTTGTGAACCATATTCATACACTTATCACTTTGTTTATCCTTCGCATAATGGAAAAAATGCTTTGATTGATGGTACAAAAAATCATCATTTATGGAGATATAGTTTTGAACATGAATGGGATGCCAATAATATTTCAAACCAGATGATAAAAAAATATCTGCCTTCACAAGGTGGGATCCCTCTTAAATATTCTTTTGCAGTTTCCAATCCAGCACATTTTCAAGATGGTTCTAATTTGTCATATATAACTACATATATTCCATTTAGATGGAATCAAAACAAGAATAAATATGAATCTACTGATACTATGAATATATGCTTGAATAAAGGTGATAATTTTGAAGATTTTACTTTTGGATATCCGGATTCAGAAGATGTCTATTATTGGACAACACCTCAATTACGTGTTAATAATAAATATTTACAGACAGACATTGCAATATTTGATCGTTTAAAACTAAAAGAGAAGGATAGTATAAATCAGTATGGATATTTTGGATATGGGCTTATTGATTTTGAAGAAAGTGAAATTAAAAACACAAAGATTTTAAAAGATTGGGATAAAGAATTATTGGCAAATACTGAAAAAAAATCTTCAGTTTGGAGCGCGAGTAATATGGATGTTGACAGCAAAGGAAATATATATATTGCTTGCTTAAATAATACTAAAGATGAAAATCCTGAGAAACAAATGAGAAAACTCTTAGTAAAAAAATCAACTGATGGTGGAAAGACTTGGTCAAAATTTGATATTTGCTTAGAAGCTGTAATTCGACTTTATTTGCTAGAACATGGTTATGACTATTCATTTAAAACACTCTCAAATCTATTTGGAGATGTCGCTACTCAAAGAGCATTTATTGTTACTGACGAAAATACATATAGCTATTTTACCCCAATATATATTCAAAAAAATAAAGATTCGTGTGAAGTTCATCTTATAGAGATTAGTGGAATGGGGAAGGTAAGGCAAGTAGCAAAATTAAATGCAGCAAAAGGTGGAGATGTTGAATCAGGTAAATTTTATAAAATTAAGAGACGATTGGATGGCACTGATACTTTAGTAGTAGACAGAGAGAGAGGAATGGAACTGCAAGCCTCTAAAGAACATAAAAGTGGTGATATAATGATTAAGTGGATTGATTATAGATATAATAAGGAGCATGTTACATTACAAAAGGATATTAAGATCAATGATAATCAAATACTTAAAAAAGGCGATAAAATATATGTAGTTGATTTAAATTTTGCTACAAGATCAGCAGAAGGTGATAAATGGTATCCTATGGGAATAGGAGATAAAGACATTAAGCGAAGAGTTAGCAATACACATATACCAAGAATTTTAAATAGTTTTCTAGATTTTTATATGCTTTTGACAGAAAAACCTGCTGGAGAAAAGTCGAAGTATGCAAATAGACAAAACTATCCTGATATATTGTTAGATATGTGTGATGATGAAGAAAAATATATTCAACTAGCATATTTTAAAGCAGGGAGTGTAGAATCAGATGATGAAAATCTATATTTTTCAATCAATAAATTATATCCAAATCCTATAAATAGCGAATTATTATATATTGACTATTCTGTAAAAAAATCATCTAAAGTGCGCATAGAAATAGTTGATATGATGGGCAACAGTTTGAGCAGTTTTGAAAAAGAACATGTTGAAATAGGTACGAATAACATTGAAAAAATCAATATAGCAGGCTTAAACTCAGGAGTTTATTTTATTAAACTAAGTAATAATACTTCATCTATAACAAAGATGTTTACAGTAGTGAAGTAAACATCCAATTTATAAAAAATTTGCTCCTCAAAAGTGATATCATTTGAGGAGCTTTTTTTTAAACTAATTCAGATTTTACTTTGTCACCGTTAACTTCTATTAGTCGAACGTTATGGAATATTTTTGCTAAATCTTGTGGAGCTGGGAAGCAAACTTTTACATAGTTTTCTGTCCAACCTGTCCAAAGTCCTGTTTTTGAATTGTAAGATTCTGGAAGAACTTTTCTTTCTGAATCTATCTGTGAAGCATAGAATTTCTGAAGTTTCTTATCGCTTAATTCTCTCAACTTTTTCGTTCTTTCTTTGCGTATATGCATTGGAATGCTGTTTTCATAAGTCGCGGCTGGAGTATTTGAACGTTCTGAGTATGTAAAGACATGTAAATGAGATATTGGTAAAGAATCTAGGAAATTATATGTTTCTTCAAAATTTTCATCTGTTTCGCCTGGGAATCCCGCAATAACATCAATGCCTATGCAAACGTTAGATATGTTTGTAGTTATTTCTGAGATTAAATCTCTGAATTTACTAATATTATATCGTCTTTTCATAGTTTTCAGCACATCATCTGATCCGCTTTGAAGTGGAATATGAAAATGTGGGCAGAAAACTTGTGATTGTGATACGCATTCGATTATTTCAGATGTCAGTAGGTTTGGTTCTATTGAAGAAATACGAAAGCGCATATCAGATACATTTTGATCAAGGAGATGTACAACATTTTGAAAATTATATCCATCTTCAGTTTTATATTCACCCAAATTTATACCAGAAAGAATAATTTCATGGGCTCCACTAGATTGAATTTTTCTGATTTCTGGTATTATATCATTAAATGGCATACTTCTGCATTTCCCTCTTGCCAGTGGGATCGTGCAATACGTACATTTATAATCACATCCATCTTGAATCTTTAGAAATACTCTAGTTCTATCTTTATTTTCAGATGAGCTAGATGCTACAAAATTTATATCTATAAGATCTGAAGTGATTACTGAAGATTGATTGTTCTGTATATTTTTTATAATATCATCAATATCGAATTTATTTTTCGTACCAATTACCAAATCTACACCTTCTATAGCAGATATTTCATCTGGTTTAAGTTGTGCATAGCATCCAAATACTCCGATGTACGCATCGGGATGTTGTCTATGAGTTTTTCTGATTAGCTTTCTGCAGTCAGAATCAGCTGTATTTGTGACCGTGCATGTATTAATGAATATAATATCTGCATGATCACCATAAGGTACAACTTTATGTCCTTTTTCAAGAAAGAGCTCTTGAAGGTACGACATATCTGCATAGTTTACTTTACAGCCTATATTATAGAAACTTATTTTCATATATATGTTATTTCTTTTATACAAGTATGTTCAACACTAAAATAAACATAATTGGAATTTGAACCGATAAAATTTTTTATTGTTAAAAATAAGACTAGAAAATCTGATTCATAGTGTTTAATAGTAATTTAAAGTTCATTTTACTTCTGTTTTAGTTGATAATTCTTATACATCAGGTTAATGACCAGCATTTCGATTTAGTTTTTAAATTTTTCACCCAATAAAATAGGCGTACAAAGGATGTACAAGAGGGAAAATCTCTTGCTCTAAAGCGGATGAATACCAA
>JBGRQE010000101.1:0-15974 GCA_041725955.1 Bacteroidales bacterium | reverse complement strand
AAATCAATCAGTTCTTTCAAAATTTGGTACGCAGATAGTTTTTCCATTGAAGACAACCAGACCTGATTCTATTTACGGTATTATTTCTGTATTTATTAAATTCGAATATAAAATTTCAAAAAAAGATATAAAGTTTTTAACAAACTTAAGAGATAATTTAAATCTCCGAATCTCAAATGTAAGAACAAGTGAGATTATTAATATTGTTGATGATAAAGAATCTAAATATCCTTTATCTGGTGGATTAAATTCAATTGCCAAAGCTATTGCAAAATATACAAGTTATGATTCAGCACTTTTTGTTGATACTGTAGGTATTAATCCCGAATTAATATCATCATCATTTGGCGGAAAATTAGATCAGATTATTAAAAAAAATGAAAAAGAATTATCTGATTTAATTTTATCTTTTACAAATAATCAAAATGATTCACCACGAGTAGAAATCTCTGAGCGATTATTAAACAAGAAACAGAATAATTATAATGTATTTACTAGCGATCCATTCTTATTTAAACAAGTAACTTATATTCCGGTAATGTCTCCAGATAACCATAAAAAAAAATATGCAGATTTGATATTATTTAATCAGAATGTTAAAAACATCGAAAAAGAAACTAGTACAAAAACACTTCATTTGTTTTTAAAGCAGGCACAAGATTATATTAAAACAGAGCTAATAACAAAAAGAAGAGAAATTATAAGTAATTTGTATGATTCTGTGGCTTCTATTGAATCTGAAAAATGGGAAGATAAATTAAAACTCATCTTAAATAAAATTGGTAATGAGATAAATGCTGATTTTGGATACATTTCATTACTGAACAAAAAGTCTAATCTTGTTCAACCTAATCAAATATTCAAAGTTGAAAAGTATTCTAATTTAGTGGATCAAAAGATTTTTAATAGTGAAAAATTAGAATCTGGAGAAACTCAATATTCTTTTTATAAATGTGTAACAGCTACCCTTGATAAAAATAATGACCCTGAAAGCCTTGCCACTTATGCAATTCATAAAAAGAAAGGGTTAGCTTACCCGGATGATGAAGATGCAAAAAAACATATTAAACAATATTTTCTTCCAAATAAAGTTGAATTAAAATCTGAAATTGTAGTTCCTGTTTTGCATAATACAGGGATTAATGATGAAGTTGTTGTTTTAGGAGTAATCAGTGTTTCATCGTTATCAAACTATTTTGACAAACGAGATAAAAAATTCTTAGAAGCAGCAGGAAAAATAATTGGAAACATTGTTACTAAGGATTTGTTTTTAGTAGCTTATAATAAAATTCTCAACCTAGATTTTAAGAACTCATATCAAAATGTAATTGATAAAATGTTTAATAGTATCGAAACTGATTTAGAATTTCCTGCAGCCATTTTGAGAATATTTGACGAAACTGAACAAACACTTAAGGTGGTTGATACAAGGGGGTTTAAGAAAGACGAGATAAGTGATTATGGTTTCTTAAAAATGGACCAGAAAATAAACGGAAGAAGTTGGAAAGCATATTTGGCTGCTGAAAGTTTTATTAAATCAAAAGATAGTAAAAATGATAAGCTTGGATTAATTGATTGTACTTCAGATGTTTTTAAGGATAATAAATTTTTTACAGTTAAATCTAAAGAGAATCCAGATTATACGGATGAAAGAAAGAAATTTTTTGAATTAAATTGTATTACTGGATGTATGGTAGTACCTATTTATGCAGATCAGGTTTATGGAGTTCTGAATGTTTATATCAAAGAGAGAAAAAATTATACATTTTTAAAAGATGAAAAATTGTTGCTCGCTAATATTGCTCAAAAAGCAGCTACTGCAATTTCAATGGATTCCAGTTTTCTTGGAATATCAGATACAAAAGAATTAAAAAACATAATTGGTGAATCTAATAAGATAAAAGAATTGAAAGATTCAATAATGAGAATGGCTAATTTTTCCAGAGAAAATGTATTGATAAGTGGACAAACTGGTGTTGGTAAAGAGCTAGTTGCTGAATTGTTTCATAAACTCTGTTCCAAAAGAAAAAATAAAAGATTCATTGCCTACAATTGTGCAGCAGTACCTAAAGATTTAGCAGAAGCTGAATTTTTTGGATTTGTTAAAGGGGCTTTTACTGGTGCAGATTATGATAAACCTGGATTGTTTGAAGATGCTCACGAAGGAACATTGTTTCTTGATGAAATTGGAGATTTGGATATTTCACTTCAAGCGAAATTACTTAGAGTACTTGAAAGTCGTGAAGTAAGAAAAATAGGTGAGTTGATTGAAAATAAAGAAAGCAGTGTAACAAATGATAAAAACAAACAAAATAAAACTAACTTTGAACCAAAAAAAGTAGATGTTCGTATAATTTGTGCAACGAACAAAAATCTTCAAAAATTAATTAAGGAAGGTAAATTTAGGCAAGATTTATATAATAGAATAAGCGACATAATAATTGATGTACCTGATTTAAATCAAAGTAAATCAGATATAGGAAAACTCGTAAATCATTTTCAGAGAAAATTTGAAAAACATTATGATGGATTTAAAAAACTTAAATTTAATGACGACGCAATAAAATATCTTGAAAGTTTTAACTGGGCAAATCAGAATGTCAGGAAACTGAGGCAAATTGTTAGAGCTACATTAATGGATGTGTTAACCAAACCAGAATCAAATAATCAGAAAAATGAAAACTCTATAATATCTGTAGAAGATATCGACAGAGTAATTATAAAAAGAGATGAAAAGTATTTGGTTGAGAATATTACAAGTGATGGATCTGATGATTTATCAAAATTTGATTATGATAAATTCTTTAGTAGAGATATTACAGATGAGGAATACAACAGTTTAACAAGTCGTGGTAAATATAATAAAATATTAAAAGAAGCCATTATTAATAACTTTTCATATGATGAGATCTTTGTAGTTAAATACAGAGAAAGATCAGAAAAACTACATCAATTCTGGGAAAAACATTACCCGGAAGCTGATAAAGAGAAATTATCGAAAAACATTTCCGCATTTCGAAAACATTTCCAATAAATTGGATCAAAAGATCTAATTTAAAGAATAACCATTTAGAATTTTTAGATTTAAGGGTAAAGGGATTTGCCTTTTTCCCTTAAATCTCTTCAAAATTAAACTTTTCATATTTGGTACAGTTTGTGCCTGTCCTTTTACAAATTAGTAATCATCAAATTTCTAGTTATTAAAAATTAAACTATATGAATATTACTAATTAATACTAAATCAAAAATCTACTAAACTAATTTGAGGTAATTATGAAAAGGTTTATTGTAGTTTATTTAATTCTAGTTCTTGGTACATTTAGTTTTGCACAGGGAACGGGAACTAAAAAAAGTAGTAAGAAAGAAACTGGACTTAAAGAATTTTTAGCTCACGCTGATAAGGTTTATGATGAGAGTAAGGAAATAGTAAAAGAAAAGATTGGAAAACTGGTTGATTATAGCAGAGTTAAAGCTAATGAAAAGGGGTTAAATCCAGATGCTGTGACAGCTGGTGTTTTATTAAGAGTTCGGGATATCTCTCCAAAAGTGAAAGAAGATATTTTAATTAAAAGGAGTAATATCAAAAAAAGTATTTTTTTAACTGCCAAATTTCTAGAAACTCAACGAAATGATTTAATTGATCTTGACCACGATATCATTGGACTTAATCAATATTCCAGAAAAAAATTAGAAAAGTATAATAACGCTGTGACTTTGAATAATGTTTCATTGACAAAATTAAAAATTGCTATAAGACACTTTGTTAACGTTAGTAAAGATGTTTATAAACAGGCAGTAATAGAAAAAGATACGAGGAAAAAAAGAGAACTATATCTTGACTATAATGCTTTTGTTTATGAGTTAAGTACAATTTTAATTGATGTTCTTTCAAATTTTGCTCCTGAGGGAATTGTTGAAATTCGTCAAATGTATCAACAGCATAAAATTACTGTTGATGAAGTAATGGATGATCTTGAAAGATCAAAAAAAGAAGCTCAGAAATTTATTAAACCTGGCGGTGAAAAAAATAAATACTATGAAGCTGAAATAAAAAAGATTGAAGCTGAGATAAATTCAAAAGATGCCTTCTTTGCAGTTTGGGGAAAAATACTTAACACTATAGAAAACCAGGAAGATTGGCTTGAAAAAATGCAGGATGAACTGGCTCATTTTAAATGGCTTAGAGATAGAGCAGCTTCGCAATTAAAATATATAGCAATTAATATTGAAGTTGGGCATCTGGCAGAATTAATAAATAATGCAGATGAATTAACTAAGATAGCAAATGAAGTTAAAATATTGCCGTTTGATTCTGAAACATTAAGGATAATAGCGGACGATCAATCATTTACTTTAAGAGCAAATAGAGAAGGAGTAAGATGATGAAAAATTTACTTTTACTTCTAACAATTTTATTTGCTTTTTCCTGTTCTAAACAAAAATCTGCCAATTCAAATTCTGAATTGGCAGATCTTAAAAACAAACTTACCGGTTTAGAAGAACGAATCTCGGAACTTGAAAGAAGAAAGTCTGTGTTTAAACACAAGGTAAATTACATAAAGATATTAGCCCCATATGTAAATATCAGATCCAGTAAAAGTGCCAGGATTCAAAATAAAATTGCAGTTGCAAGCCAAGGATCATTTTTAAGAATGAATGCTAAGTTTGGAAACTGGTATGAGGTAACCATTCCTATTGAGAATCAAAACTACATAGGATATGTGTACAATAAAAAAAATGCGATACGTATTGAAAAAATCCCTAAAACTTCAGAAAATGATTACTCACAGCTGCATAATATAAGATACTTATGGGAAGAACAAATTATTTATGAACTTGCCAGAAGCAGCGTAAAGTTAGTAACATTAAACTTAATTGGTTTTGCCGAAGAAGGAAGAGATATTTATATACACAATATTTCTAAACTACTAAAGAAAAAACAAATTAACTTGAAACCGGTGAAGGAATTAAAAGGCTCTTCTCCTGCTGAAATTTGCAAAATTAATAATACACGAGCAGTAATTAATATAACCAAACTTAGAAAAAATAGTACTGAATTCTTAAAGATCTTTATGTATGATTATTCAGGAAACCTAAAGTATAGTTGTTATTATCCAGATACACCATTAAAAATTTAAATTTTATTTTGATTAAAAATGAGGAATCCAAAATGAAAATTATAATTTTTGCTTTGAAATTGATGTTGTTGTCAGCAATAGTTTTATCACAAAACAATAACATTACTACAATTAAAAATCACAAAAACTTGTTTATTGAAAATAAAGGGCAGTGGCCGGATGAAGTAAAGTTTCTTGCAAAAATAGATGGAATGAATGCCTGGATAACTCAAAATGGAGTTGTTTATGATTATTATCAATTTAAAAAAAAATATAAGAAAAGTGAATTAGAAAAAATTTCTGATCACAAAAAATATGAATTTATTAAAGACAATACTTTAATAAATAGTCATATAATAAAATCAAATTTTAAAAATTGTAATATAAACTTTGAGATTAAGGGTATTAATAAATTAAATACCTATCATAATTATTATAATGGAAAAAATAAAAATAATTGGGCAAGTAAAGTTTCTTTATATAAAACAATTTTACTTAAAGATATTTATAATGGAATAGATATAAAGTATTATTTTGATAAAGAATTACTGAGATATGATTTTATTGTTAAACCGGGTGCTGATTTATCACAAATAAAAATGTCAATGGAAGGAGCTGAAAATTATTTTATAAATGACAAAAGTGAACTAGAAATTGAAACTTCACTGGGTAAAGTTATTCATAAAGATATTATAGCATTTCAAGTAAATGAAAATGGTAAAAAAGAAATTATCCCTATAACTTTTAAAAAAAATGAAAAAGGTAATATAAATTTTTCCGATGTTGATTATGACAAAAGTAAAGAATTGATAATTGACCCGCTAGTATTTTCAACATTTCTTGGTGGGAAAGAATGGTTTATGCAGTTCGAGGATTTAGCTAAGTCAATGCAGGTGGATAGCAAACAAAATGTAATTGCCACTGGAACTACTTATACAAGGTTTTTCCCTACAACAGTTGGTGCAATTCAGAGTAATTTTAATATTTTTGTCACACACTGTATTATTTCGAAACTTAATTCAAAAGGATCGAAATTATTATATTCTACCTATCTGGATGGATTTATGTCTGAAGATGGCGGGAATAAGTTAGCTGTTGATTCTGAGGATAATATTTATGTCACAGGGTATACTAGTTACAAGCATTTTCCTACAACAAATAATTGTTTTCAAGCAGAATTAAAGGGTGCATCAGATGTTTTTGTGATAAAGTTAAATTCAAGTTGTACAGATCTAATTTATTCGAGCCTAGTTGGTGGAGAGGCGGACGATTTTAGTACTTCAATTTCTATAGATAATCTTGGGAATGCATATGTTACTGGATATACTCGTTCAAAGGATTTTTCAACAACAAGTGGTTGTATTAAATCAAATTTGAGTGGAAACAGTGATCTCTTTATTTTGAAACTTAATTCAACTGGATCAAAATTACTTTATTCAACTTTAGTAGGTGGTGAAGGCAATGATTCTGGAAAATCAATTACTGTTGATAATACTGGAAGAGCATATGTATGTGGAGTTACTAATTCTTCTGATTTTATTGTTTCAGATGAGTCGGTTCAATCTAATTTAAGAGGTGAAAATGATATTTTTATTCTAAAACTAGATTCATTAGGAACAGGGTTAGAATATTCAACTTTAATAGGAGGAGATGGGGAAGATAATGTTGCTTCAATATGTATAAACGATGCTGGAAATGCATTTGTTTGTGGAGTGACGCAGTCAACTGATTTTACCATTTCTAATGAAGGTTATCAGACAGAAATTGCTGGTTTCAGCGATGGTTATATACTTAAATTAAATAAGGATGGATCAAAAATTTTATACTCAACTTATATTGGAGGTAGTGGGAAAGATGAAGCTAACTCAATTGTAGTAGATGAAAATGGGATTGCTTACGTAGTTGGTGAAACAAGTTCTTTAAATTTCCCAACAAACATTGAAGCTTTTCAATTTGAGAAGGAGGGAGGAACGGATGCGTTTGTTCTCAAGCTCAATTCTGAAGGAACAGATTTACTTTATTCAACATATTTAGGGGGGGGGAGGAATGATAAAGCGACAGGTATTAGTTTAGGTGAAAATGATATTGCTTATATATTAGGAACTACTAAATCAGAAAATTTTCCAACAACTGATGGGGTTTTTCAATCTGAATTAAAAGGTAATTCGGATATTTTTATTACTAAACTAAATTTCACAAATAACTTAAATTCACTAGGTAATAAACAAATAAAATTATTTATTCACGGAAACTCATCTATCCGAGTTGGTCCTCCAAATTATTATGATATAATTTACAGAAATTATAGTTCTACACCAACGGGACAGTTTGGGATCAAACTAAATACGTTTGGTGGAGTTCATATTAAGGACATAACCACAACAGAAATTATTTCAGGTGAGAAAAAAGTTTTACCATTTGATTCATTATCATATACTGATTTTGACGATGAATTGTTTTTATTAGTTGAGCCTTTAGAACCTAGGGAAACAAGAAGTTTCAGGTTAAATTTAGGGGCAAGACCTGATGAAGGATTAAACAAAACAGCGGTTGCACCTTTAGTCGTTGGGGCAGTCGTTTGGATAGGTAAAGCTGTAATTGCTAATTACATTGGGGATGTAATGGTAGAAAGTTGTTATGAGGTGTTTAATCCGAATCAGCGAGGAATCAAAGGTGCTTTAAAAGAGAGTATGAGAAATGCTACAACATTTGAAAATGCAGGAAAGGGTATTGCAGGAAAAGCATCGGAACTTATTTGGAAGGCTTCTGGAGAACTAATTCTGGCAAAATCGATTTTCGATTGTTTTGATAATATGACAAAAGGTATGGTTGAAACTATTATCGGCAGTGGAGTAATAAAACCAATAAAAATGGATGGATATTCCGAATTACTTTTCTTAAAAGGAAATGTGAAATCAAAAGAACTAAGAAAAGTAATGTCCTGGGATCCTAATGCTAAAGAAGGTCCGACAGGTTTTGGTGAAAAGGGATTTATGGCTTCAAATGACAGAATGTACTACACAATTTTCTTTGAAAATAAAAAGGAAGCAACTGCACCCGCCTGGAAGATAGTTGTCTTGGATACATTAAACAGTAATGTCTTTGATCCTGAAACTGTTGAATTTGGTGAAATGAGTCATAGTATGGGAAAAGCTACAAGAGATGGTAATATTCTGCGATGGGAATTTGTAGAAATTGAGTTACCTCCTAATCATAATCCACCGGAAGGCGAAGGATATGTAAAATTCAGTGTTGAACCAAGGAAGAATCTGTATACGGGTACAGAGTTAAAAAATAAAGCAGATATAACATTCGACATTAATAAACCAATTGCGACAAATGAAGTAATTAACACATTAGACTTTGAAGCTCCAATTACGAATCCTGGAGAAGCAGAATTTGATCATAAAAATAATTTAGTTAAGCTAAACTGGACAGTCGATGATAGTAAAGGTTCTGGGCAAAAATTTACTGAAATATATTCATCCAAAAATGGACAGCCGTATGAATTAACTGCAATTTCCAACAACGATACAATTAGTATTCCTGTTACAGCTAATGATACTTATAAGTTTAAGTTTTTAAGTGAGGATAATGTTGGCAATAGAGAAAGTATTTCCAGTAAAGAGATTGTTTGGGTGAGTGTTGAAAAGCAGGAAAATATAGAACCGACTAAATATTCATTAGATCAAAACTATCCGAATCCGTTTAATCCTACTACAACCATTAAATATTCAATCCCTGAAGAAGTTAAAGTCAAGTTAATAGTATATGATATTCTTGGTAGAAAAATTTCTACACTGGTAAACAAAGAACAAAAACCTGGAGAATATGTTGTGAATTTTTATGCTGGTCATTTAGCAAGCGGAGTATATTTTTACAGAATAGAAGCTGGTAAATTTTATGAGGCGAAAAAACTTTTGTTGATTAAATAATTCATTCAGAATTTCAGTTTTAAGAACGATTTTTAGTTACTAACTAAACAATAGGAAAAAGAAATGGAAATAGCTGATAAATATTATTTGCCATCAGACGATAAAAATAAGCTCAGATGGGTTACATTTAGATTAACCCATAGTTGTCCACTGAAGTGTAGTTATTGTAATCAAAAAGAAATCAAAAATTTAATTAAAGAAAAGAATGATATAGGTTGGACTGATATTTTAAAATCTATATCCAAGGTTAAAGCTGAAAAAGCAATGCTAAATATAACAGGTGGAGAACCATTATTAATAAAAGCTTTATATGAAAAAGAAGGAATTTTGGAGTATGCAAAAAAATATCAATTTGATGTTTCAATTAACACTTCAGGAATGATTTGCAATGCTAATGTTTGGAAAAAAATTTTAAGTTATGATAACATTAAAAGCATCTACATATCATTAGACTCAATCAACGAGAATTATTTGCTGAATAATTATGGTGTTTCAAACTTGTTATTTAATATAGAAAAAATCATTAAAATGATTATTCAGCAATCAAAGGGCAAAGTGAAAATTTACATTAGTTCTGTAATAGATAACAATAATTGGAATGACTATGTTGATTTGTTAAAGTATTTCGAGAATCAATATGATGGAAATTACGATTTTAATCCTCTTGAATTAAAAGATAAAGAAAACTTTTCTAATTCATTAAAACCTGAACAATTAAAAACTTTTAAAGTAAAAGTTCAGGAATACCTTGATGAAAACAAGCTGCATAATAAATTTTCATATTTAAGTTCGCGAATAAAGAAATTTGGAAAAGTAGATTATTATGTCGGTGCAAATGGAAACAATGGGAAGTTTTTGTTACCGGAGAAATGTTTTACTCTTCAGGATTCACTTTATATTTTACCCAATGCTGTAAGTTTTAATTGTACGTATTTAACTGAAGCGTATTTAGCTGGCTTACAAAAAAATCACGATGTTAAAGAGTTTGAAAAATTCAGTATTAACGCTAAATCTCAAGAAATTCTTGCGAGAGATAAATGGATGTTAGTAATGGAAAAAACTGGTTGTTTTAATCGTGATATTTGCTCTGAATATTGCGGTCCGACAGTTGTTGACCTTAATAAAAAACTGGAATAATAGAAGTTTAAGATAACATAGTATTAATTAAAATTAATTTTTGTTCAAGTAACAAAGAGATGAGAGTTATGTTAAAAACTGATGAATACAATATTAATGTAATTGATAATCGTAATTTATATTTAACGGGTTCATTTCTAATTCTTTTATCTGTTATTATTCAAAATGTTCTCATAATTCTGGCAATTTTAAGTATTGTTCAATTTTTAATAATTCTTTTTCAAACGATAATAAATCATTACTTAAATCAGCTAGTATATAAATCTACGACAATTGATTGTTATAATAGAAATTACTTAAATAAGATTTTTCCAAAACTGCTTTTAAAAAGTGAAGAAGAGATAAACTACTATTTCTGTCTTTCAGATTTGGATGGTTTATCGGAAGTTAACAACAAATACGGATACGAAATAGGTGATAAGTGGATCTCTTGTTATGTTGAAGAAGCTAAAAAGAATTTGACAAAGAATGATTTTTTTGCGCGGTTTCAAGAAGGGGATGAGTTTATGATTGTATTGAGATGTTCTAATATTTCTGAGGCAGTTCAAGTATGTAAAAACATTCAAAAAAAAGTATCAAAATGTAAATTAAAAGGAGTTGATACACCAATTTCAGTTAGTATAGGTATTTCTAAATTAGTTAAAAAAGATAATTGTTTAGAAGATGTGGCAAATAGAGCTACTGAAGCTTTACACGAGGCTAAGAAAATAAAAAATGCTGTAAAAACAAACTAGAATGGTAATAACAGCTAACAATTGAAGAACATAATTTTGTGACGGTATTGAAATAAGATTTGTGTAAAAGGTTTTAATTCCTAGTAACGGAGTAAAGCATAGCGATATGAAGTTAAGGGGAAATTGAAAAAAGTAACTAAGATATTTGAAAAACTATTTTAACGGAGCAGAAAGGAAACTAATATCTGAAAATATTAAACAACTCGAGAAAGACTTATCCAAAGCCAAATTTTACGAAGATTGAATGCTAGAAACTATACTATTTTTTTTAGTCCAAAATTTATCTTTTTTTGAAACTTCATATAAAGAGGTAAAACTACAACAAGTTTTTATTAAAAGTCTTACTATTGTCCCTTCAAGGTTTCTTTGGTTGATATTATTATTGATTACAGAGTTGCGGAGAATATATCATTCCTCGTGTATGGTCTAGTTTACATCCAGATGAGGTTTTGATTGGAGGCGACATAGTTTAATTATCTGGATTATTAAAAAATATCTAAAGGATGATTTGTTTTCTTTTATTTTCAAAGTTTATTTTGTACTTTTACGTAATAAACTAGAGAATGCACTACGTAATAAACTAGAGAATGCACTACGTAATAAACTAGAGAATGCACTACGTAATAAACTAGAGAAAACTTAGGAAAGCAATTATGGCTACACCAGCAGAAAAACTTGCTCAATCATTAGAAGTGTTAAAAAATATACAAAATCATAAGGGTATTGCTGTTTTCAAATCAAGTGAAATTTCTAGAACACATAAAGAACGTCTTTTGAATAATGGATTTATTCAAGAGGTTATAAAAGGATGGTATATTTCTGCCAATCCAAATGACACAAAAGGAGAAAGTACAGCTTGGTATACTTCATTTTGGAGCTTTTGTTCAACTTATCTAAATAATAGATTTGGTGATAATTGGTGTGTATCACCTGAACATTCGATTTCTATACATAGTGGAAATTGGACAGTACCGCAACAACTTTTGATTCGGGCTTCAGAAGCAAGTAATAATGTAACTAAGCTTCCTCACAATACATCGATTATGGATGCAGTTTTATCTTTCCCAGAAGAAGAAATTGAAATTACTGAGGGGATACGGATTTATTCATTAGCTTCAGCACTAATTTTTTGTTCACAAGATTATTTTGCAAGAAACTCAATAGATACTAGGACTGCGTTGTCATTAATAAAAGATTCATCAAAAATTTTAACTATCTTATTAGATGGTGGCCATAGTCGGATTGCAGGTAGATTAGCAGGTGCATTTAGGAATATTGGAAAAGATCGTATTGCAGATGATATAATTAAAACAATGAAATCAGCAGAATATGATGTTAGAGAAATTGATCCATTTACTGACAAAACATTTACTTCTAGCGGTAGAGAATTATCTCCATATGTAAGTAGATTGAAAATAATGTGGGATAAAATGCGAAGTGATATAATAGAAAATTTTCCTAAATCAACAGGTCTCTCACAATCTAAGGACGAGTTATTAAAAAATATTCAAGACAATTATGAAACTGATGCATATCATTCTTTATCAATTGAAGGCTATCAGGTAACTACTGATTTAATTGAAAAGGTGACAAATGGTGATTGGGATCCGGAAAACAACAAAACTGACAAAGAATTGAAAAACACATTAGCAACCAGAGGATACTATTTAGCTTTCCAAGAAGTTAAAAAAAGTATCGAAAAACTATTTATTGGTGAAAATTCTGGTAAAATAGCGGATGATGATCATGGAGACTGGTATCGAGCATTATTTTCATCAAGTGTAACTGCCGGAATATTAAAAAGATCAGATCTTGCCGGATATAGAACTCATCAGGTATACATTAGTCAATCATCTCATATTCCCCTAAAAAGTGAGGGAGTTAGAGATGCAATGCCGGTTTTATTTGAATTATTAATAGAAGAAGAAAATGCGGCTGTCCGTGCAGTTTTAGGACATTTCATATTCGTATATATCCATCCTTATATGGATGGTAATGGAAGAATAGCTAGATTTTTAATGAACTTAATGCTAGTTTCTGGTGGATATCCTTGGACAATTATTCCGGTAGAAGAAAGGGACGAATATATGAAAAGTCTTGAGGAAGCTAGTGTAAACCAAAACATCGAATTATTTACCAGATTTATCGGAAAATTTGTTACTAAAGAAATGGAAAAAAATTAAAAATAAATTTCATTAATAAATTATAATCTATGCACAAAATTCGTAAAAATTTGTGTGTAGATC
This sequence comes from Bacteroidales bacterium, assembly GCA_041725955.1. GTDB lineage: Bacteria > Bacteroidota > Bacteroidia > Bacteroidales > JBGRPZ01 > JBGRPZ01. The sequence continues at coordinate 2,805 of JBGRQE010000101.1, read as the reverse complement.
TGAAGTATTCTCAATTTTAGTGAGAATTTAAGCACTGCTTAATAGACTGTGCATATTTAAAACCTAATCTGACAGCAATTATTGTTCAGTCATAATGAGTTTTACATGTTTGGAATATTAATCGATAGGGTAGTAATGAAACAAATTACAAAAATTGTTTGATACACTGACATAACATACTTTGGAAATTAAAAAATAGTATTAAATAGATATAACAACATATCCGTCAATCAAGACATAAAATAAATTCAGAATATATAAAAGTTATTAAGCCGCTCTTCTTGAATAAAAATGATGTAACCCATTCACAACAGGAGTTTTATTAATTACACGATTACTTAGAATCGGTCTGGATTCAGGCGAATCTTTATTCAGGCCGAGATGAGATAGTTATTATAATAGCTCACATACTTACTTAAAATATTTCTCAGATGATTCTCATTGATGATGATTAAATGATCTAAACATTCCCTTCGAATACTTCCGATGACTCTTTCAACATAACCATTTTGCCAGGGAGATCTGTAAGAAGTTACAAGTTGTTTGATACCAAAACTATCAATAGTATCATTAAAATAATTTCCAAAAATACTATCTCTATCTCGAATCAGATATTTTGGAATCTCTCTGTCAAGGAAGGCGTTTCTCATTTGTAGTGATGTCCATAGGGAAGTGGGATTAGAAGTTACATTAAAATAAATTATCTTTCTTCTATGATGATCAAGAAAAATCAAAACGTAAACTATCTTAAAATTTATAGTGGCAATGGTAAAGAAATCTATTGATATTATTTCCCTAGAATGATTTTTGAGGAAAGTTTTCCATCTTTGTCCAGTGGTTCTATTATTACTTTTAGGTATATATCTCAGTATAGTTGATTGTGAAATTCTGTATCCAAGTTTTAATATTTCGCCGTGAATTCTTGGAGCTCCCCAAAGAGGATTTTCTAAAGCCATTTGCCTAATCAGTATTCTTATTTCTTCATCAATCTTTGGTCTACCATTTTTCTTTCTACTTTTAATTGTCCAATATAATTTGAACCCCTTTCTATGCCATTTAATAACTGTTTCTGGTTTTACAATTATTAGGTTATTCTTCCAATTAGAAAGTAGATTTTTTATCAAACTAAAGAATATTCTATCTGATTTTTTAATCGATGGTTTATTTGAAGATCGTTTTTTTATTTCTACTTGTTTTCTTAGAAAGATATTTTCTAATTGTAATTGGGATTTGGTTTTGAAAGAACTATTGAGAAATAACATTATTGATCTGAACATTTCGATAATTTTTAACATTAATGTAATTTTAAGAAATGTAAATATAACCTAAAATCTATGCTTTTTACACGGATGAGATTTTGAGTAGGAACAAGTACTAAAATTATGAATACTATAATAAAATATTTCGGAGATTAAAATGAGGAGTATGAACATTAAAATGAATTTATTAGGCTTGGCAATAATTATTTTTTGTTGTGTTTTCAGTGGGTTCAATTTAAGTGGTATACCAGATACAATTCCAATTCATTGGAATCATCTTAGCAATGTTGATAGTATGGGAAGTAAATTATGGATTTTTTCAGGAATAATTTTAAGTTTTTTACTATACATATTTATGGGATTAATATTTAAGTATGGATTAAGTCCAAGAATTATAAAGTCAGAAAATGTTTCACATTCTTCAAATAAAAGAAAACCTTTGGATAAGATTCAATTTTTTCTGGGCTTGGTAACAATATTCATTATGTCTATTCCATTAACTTACCCGGTTTCAATAGTTATTTTTTATCCTACTTCCAATCCTTTTCCATTTATTTTAATATCAAGTGTGGTATTTCTGATTATATCATTAATCTTTCTTGTTAAAGCTGTTCAGCATATAGCCAAATATCTTGGTGAAGGTTATCCATCATTCATGAATGCAATTGTAAACTTTATTGGATTTTATGATCCGAACAATCCTCGTGTATTTGTTGAAAAAAAAATTGGAACCGGTACAACTGTTAATTTCGCAACAAGAGGAGGAAAATGGTTCTTTATCATTTGTATCCTATTACCAATTCTGTTTATCATTTTTGCATTATTTACATTGATTTGATGAGTTTTACAGATGGATAGTGATAAAATAATTTTAATTTCTCCGCCGGGAAGTTGTCCATATTCAAAACTTCATCTGTTAGTCTAAATTGCTGATTATTTATGAAGTTATTAGGATTTTGAATAATAAATAGTTAAAAATTGAGAGTTAAAATTACTGGATCATTTTATTTCTGAATCACAAAAAATCAGTTTTGAAATAAATAGTTCTATTGAGAAGGTATAGCAAACCCTCGATCAATTATAGGTACGAAAATCTGGAATCGCTACTCGATGACATTTCTGAATTAACTTGTTTATAAACATTTACAGTTTTCATCAGTAGAAGGTTTGAGAAAAGACTCTTTCAGTCAATAGTCACAGTCTTTGTTAAAATGCAAAAGCAAAACTCCAGTTGATGTAGCACTTTAAAGAAGACAAAAGTAGGATGAGGAAGGTATCAAGCAAAGATATTCATACTAAGATTCATGTTTATACTCGATGCTCAGGAAAAGAAAAGGTGTGAACTAACTTGCTTATATAAATGCTTGTCTTTCAGTTGGTCATACGGAGTAGTCATGTGGGAGATTGCAACTGTTGGTAATTATTAGTACAATAACTACTGTAACTGTTAAGGAGGCTCGATGTAGTTTTTTTTTTTTTTCTCTTGGGTGGTTGTTTTGAAAATAAAAACTATCTAGGAAGCCAATGTTCGATTTTGCCAAAATAC
>JBGRQE010000100.1:0-16623 GCA_041725955.1 Bacteroidales bacterium | reverse complement strand
CCCACCCTTTTAATTGCATAAATAGAATAACAAACTTAGTTTATTTAGAATCAAAAATACAAATAGACCTAATTTTTATAAAATCTTTAATCTTGAAGTTAATTATTACTTTTTTAATCATACTTAATTATAATTTATAAATTATTGAGAATTTTGATGAAAAAATTTTTAAGAAAAATCATCTATCTAGTTAATTATCTTAAATCCAAAAGTTTAAAAAAATAATTTTGAATACCTATTGGGAATAATCTTTAATTACACGGAGAGTTTGGTATTATCCGCAACCTGATTAAATTCAATAATATCAAGCTGAGAAATTCTGGTGGGACTGAGTTAAGGCAAAAAATCTACTTCTTTTAATTAGACTTACGTGAAGTTGAATCTATTAAATAGTAAAAATGTTTTTCTTAAATAAAATGGAAATGGCATATAAGGAAATTAGTGGAAACCAAATTTCTTTTGTATTAAAAAAACATCAATTAAATAATTTACAATGGGAATATGCTTCTTATTTTCAGAGAACTTGGTTCCAATTTTCTTACTTTCATAATTTATTCATTAATTTAATAAATTATTGGTTTGCATATTTTGAACGAAAAAGCGATATATCTCTTCCCATATTCACCTTTTTCAAATTACCCAATACTTTATTTTCTGTCTCTGGAGTCCAATAGATTTTGAGATTTTTTCTTGCACGTGTTATGGCAGTATAAAAAATATTATGACTTATCATTTCTTCAACTTCATCACTAATAACAATCTTAACTGAGTCGTATTCTAAGCCTTGTGCTTTGTGTATAGATACTGCATAAGCAATTTGAAATGGTACAATCGAATCTTTTGAAGTATCATCCTCGTCCGTACTATTAAAAAGATTAACATAAAATCTAATTACAGATTTACCATCTAAGGAATCATCTAATAATTCGAAGTTATAACCTATCGCATCAAATTCATTTATAACTTTATCTATTTCTATATCAAATTGAATTTTATCTTTTAAAATTTTAATGTCTTCTATTCTACCTTTTAAATTGTTATAAATTAATGGTGAGAATCGATCAGTCTCATTAAATAATACCGGATCACCAACTTTATAAATATGTGTTCCCCATACATACTGTGTATTATTGTTATTAGATTGTAAAAAGCGATTTATATTATTAATACCATATAATCCATCGTAATTTAAGCACAGAATAATCTCGTCTTTTTCAAGATTTTCGAAAATTGAGTCATCCAATGTTTTAGAATAATCGTTTTTAGTTAAACATTCCAAAATTTTGTCATCAATGTTTCTCACTCTATCCCATAATGTTAAAAGACTCTCATTTTTGGTTCGATATGGACGTACTAATTCAAACACCGCACTTTTGGGAATTACTACTTTTGCCAAATTAAACCAATTACCAAAAAGAATGGATTCAATCTGAAAAACATCTCCCACGAGTATTAACAATTTAAATTCTACCTTATTTAATATTCTTAACATATCGGAATTACTTACAGTACTACACTCATCAATTATTAAAATATCGTACTCTAATAAATTATTACTATAAAGAAATTTTGCTATAGTTGAGTATGTGGAATTAGCAGCACTCACTTTCCTTCTCAAATTATCAACTGCTGGATTCGTATTTGCTAAAAATAGTTTTTCATCTTTGTTAAAGAAACTAGCTATATGTCTTATTAAAGTTGATTTTCCAGTTCCTGCTGATCCGTAAACTAACCCTACTTTTGATTTTTCAAACATATTCTTTAATGATACTTTTTTTTCTTCACAGCCTACTTCTGAAGTAGATTGTAGCCAATCATCAACCGAGTTTGAAAAATTTTTGTATCCAGTTTGGGCCAATTCTTTCAATGTATTAATAATCTTAAAAGTATCCTCTTCATATTCCATTATGAAAAGATGTTCTTTATATTGATCAATTTTTCTATGACCATGTTTAGAATATAACTTATTATTATATTTTTCGATTAATCTATCAATATCCTCAAAACCTACTAGTTCCAATTTATCTGTATATAGAAGTCCCTTTTGCTCGGTATTATTTTTTATAATTCTAGCAAATAATTCATCTTCTCGTCCTTCAACTTCTATACAATTAAACACATCTGAAATTCGCGGATTATGACCTCTTAATGAAAAAACAAATGGCATGTTATCAAAGGGAATACATCCAAAATCAAAATAAAGATTTGATAACAAATAACACTTATCTTGCCTGTATTGTCGTTTTATGATTGTATTGTTAAAATTATATAATAAATATCTAATTAGATTTTTACCACCACCATTTTCTTTACTAATCCTTCTACATTGATCAAGAACATTAAAAAAATGATTTACTCTTAATCCTGATGATAATTGTTTAATCATATCATAGAATTTATTTTTGGGAAGGTCAATTATGTCAACCAAATTATGATTGTTAGTTGTCATATATTTCATTAACCTTGTACTCCTTTTGTATTTCCACTCTTGGATGTTATTCCAAATATTTTTGAAAAATTGTCAATCTCGCAAGGTCTTATAGAAATTTCCCAGGAATCAATTATCTGAATTGGCATATTTTTGTTAAATATTTTGATAAAATCGTTGCTCAATTTTAATTTAACGGCATAATTCGGAATTATGTCAAATTTCGTAAAAGCTATTATTCTATCAAACTTACTAACAAAATCACTTGCTCGTGTGATTGTAACCTCATAAAATATTTCATTCGATACAACAAAAGGTTTTACTTTTTGAATATAAAATCTATCATTATATTCAACTTTAGGTCTATGTTTCGAAGATTGGTTAATAATTTTTGAAATCTTCTCGTAGTATTCATGTAAGATAGGATCTTGTTTAAGTGGAAAGGAATTTAGATTGTCTAAAATATTAATTTTAAAGGTTTCTATCATAAATGTTTTAATTCGGACTAAATCAATATGATATTTCAACATCAAACGTTCTGAATTCTCCCCATCAAAAGTATAGTGAGATGCAGAAATTTGCAGTTGCTTATGAAATTTATATAGAAACTTTAAATCACCTCTTGTTTTGATAAACTTTATCCCTTCTTTAAGATTCTCATAATCATTAGGAATTTCGACTCCATTACAATAAATTTTTAAGGCAATGTGTTCAACTAAATTCCTTAATTGTGATAAAATATTTTGAGATAAGATACCTCTATCCGAAACGCCAAAAGTTTCAATGTTTTGACAAATTGTATTACTAATTTGAATTATTTGCTTGTTAAGCTTACTCATTTATCACTTCCAAGTCAGTTATTTAAACTTATGTTTCTATTCAAGTTAAAATATAAGTCTCCAAAAGAATTTTAGATAATAATATTTTTCTTAGATATTTGATACCACTCAATATTCTCTATTGCATAAGATGAAATGAGGATCTCTATCCAAAACCTCATCCAGCATAAATCAAAATAATTTCTTTTTATATTTTTAAGCAATAAATACAATAATCTACTCAATCTGGTATCATCAATACTATCAACTTAGAAGAATTTGGCGGTACTTAATTTAGAGATGATACTGTAAAATTGATTGTTTAAATTTGTAATTCAGCTTAATAAATCCAAGTACCAGTAAAAGTTTCCTCCAGAACTCTTTCTCTTTCAGTTTTTAGTCTATAAATATTTGCTGACCAAAAATCAGCTCTAGGAATAATTGCACTAAATCCATACAATTTTGAATAATAATCCGTTGGAAGTAATAACCATTCTTTATCACGTTGAGCATTCAATAAAGCATTTTCTGATTTCTCGTAATGAATATTTGATTTTAATAGATCAACGACGTTAATTAGTAATAATGAATGGTAATTTTCTTTATTGCAAAATTGACAAGGTTCATTTTGTAATAAGCTAAAAGCTAATGTATCAGGAGAATGACCTTCTATTAAGTTTCTATTACATCTATATTCAATGCGGTATATATAATCTGAAATTTGCGTAACATTTTCATCATTAAAATCGAATATAAATAAATACTTTGATTCTAAATACTTTGGAGTCAAAACCAATTCATCATCCTTTCCTCCAGCAAGATAAAACTTTGCTACATCGATTGATTCAGAAATTGATAGATAATGACTTTTTCTATAAAAACTCTTTTCTATTTCATCTTCTTGATGAATATGCATGCATATTGTCTTAAGTAATCCATTTTGATTGATATATTTAGGATTACCACCTTGAATTAATTTAGTAATTAAACCAGAAGAATAATGCATTTCAGGTTGTGTTTCATTACCTCTTCTATCTCCACGATAAAACTTTTTATTCATTTCCAATTCCAGATAATTTTTGATGGGACTGATTAAAACATTAATATCAATAATAGGTAGAATTGAATTACTTGCTATGATTTTTTACAAAATTATCTTCCCATTCCCTGTTTGAGTTAAACTCCTGTTTAAATGTTTTCCAAACTTTAGTCCAATCGAATTTTCCAATTTCAGTAATACTAAATTGTCTCCAATATGCGAAGATTTTACACTTAAAATAAATTTTTGAATCAATTTCAAATAACCATTTAGGAGTTTTTTCATCAATTGATATTTTAATACTTTCAATTATATCAGAGATTTCCAGTTCAAGAATCTTATTATTTGAATCATAATTTAATACTTTACCTCTGCATTTCAATAAAGGAATATCTTTGTAAAAAGTTATAAAATTATCTTTCTCCAAATAAATAATATTACCAAATTTGTATTCTTTGATAAACTCACTCATAGTTAGACCAAAACAATTAAAATAAATCCCAGGAATTGATTTAGATGATAAATTCCAACTTGAAGAAGTTGCTAATTCATATTTAGTTAATTTTGAACTTCCACCCGATCTTTTCTTCAACTCATTTGAAGTAATATTGATTGAATTAAATTTACTCCTAAAATTTTTGTTAATGATTTCAGCTATTTCTTCTTTAATTTTTTTTTCTTTTTCCATAACTAGAAAAAATTCTCCAGGTTAAATATCGGTCTATATAGGCCGGTCTAATTTAACTAAAATACTAAACATTAATAACGAGTATAATATTCTCACAAACAAGTACAGTTACCACATTTTATTCCTTCAAAGCTCTAATGAACTAACAATGATAATTTACAGTAACTCAAAAACTCACACAAGGCAAAGAGTACCAATAGTCAGAGTTTTCGTATTTGTTATGCTATTTAAATATTCATGTAGTCACTTATTTCTAAAAAACAGTTATCGATGTCATCTATAATTCTATCACTAGTAAAAACTTTGATTGGTAACCCAATTTCAGCAGCCACATTTCTTTTTATGCTATCTTTGATTTGATCATTTTTTTCTTTATGATAATTAAATCCATCTAACTCAATTATAATTCCTTTGTTTTTGAGAGAATTTAATATTAAGAAATCAAACCTAAAATTCACACTACGCACTCTTGATGGAACTTTAGATGTATCTTCTTCATTACGATAAATATTACCATTCTGATCTTTTTTATAATAAAATCTCCATCCAGGTCCTGCAAACTCTGGTATTAAAACTGGGTTTGACTTTTTAGAATAAAAATTTTTAATCCAATAATCTTTGAAAAGTATTTCTAAATGGCTTGTACACAAATTAGCATATAACTGATTTAAGTTCACATTATAATTTTGAATCAATTGATTTTCAAAATGCTCAACTGTCCACGGTTTTGCTTTTAGATTGTTTAATTCATTTTTACTCATTCTAGCAATACCATATTTCCTACCATATGATATTTCAAAATCCAAATGTTCAACTTTCTTAAACCCAAATTTTACTCTTTCTAAAATTGGGCTTATTTTTTCAGCTATTGTTTTATAATTTTTTAATTTAGATTCAACTCTGTTTTTTATTAGAATTTTTCCTTCAATCGTTAGCATCCAAGAATCAGCATCTTTAGAATCCCAAGATTTATCGTAATAGACTTTATGCTGGCCAGATTCTAGTATCTTTGATATAGTTTTAATAACATTTTCAAATATTTGTTCTTCAGACCATACTCTATTTTTTCTTATAAAATCATCTATTAAATAAGCAATTTTACCATTGATGTAATTTTTATTTTTAGTTGATAATTCTTCTAATTTCATAGTGTCTTGTAAAAATATAAATTAGATAACCATTAAAAATTAACGGATTAAATACTACCAATTACACGAAAATTTCCCTGTGAAGTTTTCTTGATTAACAATTCTGTTGTTCCTAACAATCTTAACATATCATTTGAAATTTTTGATTTACTAATCCCTGGTTGAACAATTATAATTTCAAAAATAATATTAGATGTTCGAGATTTATTTTTTAAGTAAATGAAATCTTTCATTTTACCTTTTAAAAATCTTGTATAGTTATCTTTTACCCATTTTTCTTCTCTTGATCTTATCTCTTTTAGCAATTTGTTCAGACCTCTGTGTTTAATTTTAACTGATTTCTGCGCTTGACCACAAACTGTATATAAATCTCTAATATCAGCTCCAGATCTTTTATTGATAGCATTTTTACAATGAATCAAAGTTAATTTTATATTATTTTCCTCTTCATCTTTTAAGCAAAGTAAATCACAACTTTCACCTGTTCCATCATCATTAATTATTATATCATATTTATCTTTTATATTTACATACGTTCTAAATTGTATCGTATTCGGATTTATTTCTTTTCCCATCGATTCACAATTTAATGGAATACCGGTCCAATCCCAAGTTTCAATTTTTTCATTATCAAATAAATCCTGATCTAATTTAGGTTTTATTAAATAGTTGTTGTATGAAAAGCTTCCATCTGAGTAATTGATTATCAATGGATCAAAAACCATATATTCATTCAATATAGTTTGTTCAGATTTATTTGTTTGAATATATACTTCAGAACCTTCAGCTAAGATATATTTGTATCCTTGTTCAAATTCTGGTCCAATTAATAGCCGATAAATACTTGATTCTACTTCGGTTGCAATTTCAATTTCTATAACTCCATCTTTTTCTGGAATATTTATTCTAAGATCAATAGTATATAATGGATAAACATTTTCTCCAATTATAACATTAACTTTATCAGAATTTTTCAATTGAATTCTTTCACCCCAGTCTAGTGAAATTGCGGGCATTATATGATAAGTAATCATTTTCTCTGGTCGTAAAAATTTCTAGTAATATTATCCTCTGACATTGGTGCATTGATCTTTTTCCATATAGAATCACACCAATTCATCCAGTCTTCGATTGTACCACCTGTATAAGACCAAATTTTACCTTTTTTTTGTGCAGCACCCCACAATACTTTTTCGCCATTTTCATAGCCAAGACAAGCAATATTACTCAAATTAGCTTGTTTTTTTTCAATATCAGAGAGTCCTTCAGTAACATTTGGACCAAAATATTGAGTAAAACTGATAACTCCTGATCTTGATGATCCTAAATTTTTAGTTAACGGTAATTCAACATTATTTAATATATTAAACACCTGTGGACCATTAACCATTTCAACCTTATCATCAAATATTCTAGATACAATTTTTTCAGCCTTAATGCCTAAATAATCATTACTGTATACAAATAATGAGGATTCTGATTCATTCCAATATGCTATTAATAATTTATGTACTATATCATTTATTTCTTGATACCTACTCCATTTAACATCATTTTCTACAATACCCAATAAAATAAATAACTTCGGTTCAACACTAATTGAATGATAATAATTATTGTTCTCAGGAAGAACTTCTTTATAGCTTAGTGGATACCAGTCTTTGCAAGAGGTCTTATAAATTTTTGCAGTAAATGTTGGACGTAAGCTTCTAAGGGAAATTTGTTTTGCTAACGAACCATTAGTTTTTAAATTATCTATTAATTTTTGTAATTTAATTTCCCTTTCAATTTTCTCTTCACTTAATCTCTTAATAATAATATCCCAATCTGCATCGGCCGCATATAATTTTTCTAATCCACTTTCTACATTTGGATCTGCAATATTAATTATGACAGCAGCATCTCCAACGTTTGGTTTAAATCTGGTAAATCGACCGATGAACTGGAGAGTAATTGCAAGTGATTTATGATAATCATGAATTGCAGCAATTTTTAATTCTGGAAAATCAAACCCCTCACCAAGCATATCCACGCATATAAGAATTTTAGATCTTCGTGATTGAATTTCTTCTATACAAAAATCAATTTCATTTTTTGTTTTTTTTGAGTGAATAACAACTGGATTAAACTCAGCTCCTAACGCTTTGTAAATTAATTCTACAGTCTTAGCTCGTTCTATATTTTTAGATGCTGGCAGTATAGAATGAACATTTTTAAGTTCAGAATCATTTAAATCTTTACGTAAAATTTCTATTGCCTTTTTTGCTATTACTTGATCACACTTAAAAAATTCTCCAAATTCTTCAACAGGATAAAATCTAATTGATTTATAGTACCCATCATCTTGTGCTAATCCTAATCTATAATTAAAAATAATTCTTCCGCCAATTTCTTTTTCATCATTTCTGAATGGAGTTGCCGTAAATTGAAAAATTTTCTTATTTTCAAATCGTTTCCTAACTTTATTCCAAGTTCCAGCTGGTGAGTGATGAGCTTCATCAATTAATAAAGTATTACAGTTTTCACATATATACTCAAAAGCTTTTTCATTTGATTTATCTAAAATATTTGGAGTCGCAATAATGATATTGGAGTTTTCTATAAGTTCTTTTGCTTCTATCAAATTTCGAACAGATTTTTTAATTGTTGATACAAGAGGTCTATCAATATTAAAAGGTAGAAGCCCAATTTGTGTCAACACTCCAAAATTTAAGAATTTTTTTGATAGTTGATTTCTAAGCGCATCAGAAGGAACTAATACTAGATTTTTTTCTAATTTTTGAAACACAACTGTTGCCATCATTGTCTCTGTTTTACCTGTACCTGTTGGCATAACAACAGTCGCCGGCTCAGAAAAATCTCTAGCGCATAAATATGCTGAAATGGAATGCAGTGCCCCCAATTGAAGAGGACGTAAACCAGAAGCTCCATTTTCGTTTATCAGATTAAATTTTCCATTCCAAGAATCAACTATTTCATTCGGTGTTTTCTTAGCAAGTATACCTTCGGGTAATACCTCCCATTTGAACGGAATACCTTTATTTAAATCATCAATAGGATTTTTTGTATAGGATAACAAAATCGGAGATGATAGAACTTGATTTTTTTTTGATCCTCTTTTTCTGATGTAAATTCTATCAAATGGATAAGTTAAATTTGTTTTAATTAATAAATAACCAAGATATTCTGATTGGTAAACAACTACTTCATCAATACATTCCTGAACCAAGATTCGTTCAATAAAATTCTTACCAATTTTAAATGATGATTCTTTGAATGATGGAATTATCAAATTACCTTGCCATAAAGGAACTAAGGTCATATTTATCTACCTCCATAAAAATAAATGGAATTCTCATATCACTTCCAGCCCTTCCCTAACGGATTATAAGAAAACAAATTTATCTTATAAATCCTCTGTTAAAATAAAGTAAAACTTAATCTATTTCAATCAATTAAGATTTATCAATCGATATAAAATTTATTGAATTCTTAATAAAAATGGTATAAGAACAATAATAAACATTCTTAACCAATTAAAGGAGTTCATATGAACTACAAAGAAATCTTAAAAGAAGTATTAAAGTTCGCGCCAATGGTATTAATATTCATTTTTAACAATTGTAAGAAGAAAAAAGAGAAACCTGAAGAAAACTTTACAAATCAATTCTGATAATATCCACAGCATTTTACAAATCATATAACAGTGGAGGTCTGAATGACTATCAAACGACCAAAGCTTGAACTCGAACTAAACCAGCCTTACAGACTCAGATTACTTTATGATCAACCAATTATTGGTGATTCTCCATATAACCGTGACTATTTTCTTTACGGGGTTATAGATACTATCACCAGCATTGAGTACTGTTTTTTCCCAACTGAAGAAGTTCATCAAAAGTTCCAAAGCCTCCAATTAAAGCAAAACGATGAGTTTATCATCGTCAAGAAGGCTCTTGAGAAAGGTTCAAGGCTAGTTGTAGAGTATGAAGTAACAAAGCTTGACTCAAAAGCTCAGGCTTCTCAAGAGGCTTCTCAAGAGGCTTCTAACAGAGGCTTTGAGGCTGATGATAATTGGGGAATTAAAAAGCTTATGGCTGAATGTATTCGAGAAGCTAATGAAATATTATTAAAGTGTGAAGGAATTGCTGTAGATAAAACAGCAATAGCTCTAGCATTATTCCAACACAAAAAGAAAGGATTAAAATGAATATAGAAGAAGCAAAAATATTAGAGGAGTATAAATTCCCAGTTTCTGAAAGTCAATTGTATTTTCCTAGTAATGACAACTTAAAAAAATCTCAATCTCACAAGGCTATTGTGAGAAACGATACAGGAGAACTCATTTCAGTTATGAAGAATTCATATAAAATGATTTCCAACGAACGAATTATTGATTCGGTAACTGAACAATTAGAAAAGCTGAATACGCCTTGGCGTATTGATAAACAATCCAGTTATCTGGACAACAGTAATATGCGATTACACATCGTCTTTCCTGACTTAGCGATTCAAGATCACGAGAGTAAAATCTTCTTGAGCCTGATGCTTATTAACTCTTACGATGGCTCAGAGGCTTATAGTCTTAAGAAATCTATGCTCAGACAGATATGTACCAATGGTATGACCGCTCGTACTCTCCTAGGAAAGGAAATCAAACAGAAACATACTCAACGAATTGCAAATGGAAATCTGATGGAAAATGTAGAGGGAAGCTTTAAGAAACTACCTTTGGTTAAGTTGAGGATAGAAGAAATGTTAAACACTCCTATTACTCGTGACATCAAATTACAGATTGAAGATAAAATGGGAACTAACGTTTCTAAATTTGTTTCTGAACAGTTAAAAACTAAACGTGATAATCTGTACGATCTGTATAATCATTTGACTTACTGGATTTCCCACCTCTGCTCAAAAAAACAACAAATGAATTACCACAATGAAGTTAGTACAATTTTTCAATTATAGTTGCTGAGGATAAAATGGAATTAGAATACGACAAAGAAAAATTAAAGAAAGAGGTTGTATGGCCTTATCTATTATTAATGCCTACTGTGGCAGCTTTGATATTGGCTTTACTGTTACACTAATCGAAATTATTGGGGATTTTACAATCCCCTTTTTCTTTATCTTGAAGTATCATATACAATTAGTTATTTTACATTACATAAAAAATGAAAAGAGGTAACTCGAAAAATTAGAAAATAAGTAAAAACATATAAATAAAAGTTTTAGCGACTTAGATTTTTGATCTGGCAAATACCACAATTAATACTCAAGAGCAAAAAGACTGAAGACGCACCGATATATCTTGGTGTTGTACTTGTCTATTTAACTCTTGAGAGGCCGTGGTAGCCTGCCAGGTTTATTTATTCAGTACAGCACCTGTTTATTAAATATACCGGAGAAACTTTATGGCAAATGACAATTTAGATTTTTATCAATCTCTTCGTAAACAATTCAAAGAATGGCTAGAAACAAAAGCAGGCAAGAATCACAAATATGCTGAGTATCTTATGTTTGCACCCGATTTATTCCACCTCCTATGTAAACTAACAATGGAAAAAGAAGTAAGTGTAGCTGACAAAGCAAAGCTTGGAGCTGCAATAGCTTATTTCGTTTCCCCCATTGATTTAATTCCAGAGGGTATTGTTGGGCCGGTCGGGTATGCAGATGATATTGCTCTGGCAGCAATTGTTCTTAATGGAATAGTAAATAATACTGCTCCAGAAGTTGTACAAAAACATTGGGCTGGTGATGGTGACGTACTTGAAGTAATAAAAGAAATCCTGAAAGTAGCAGATGAAATGTTGGGCACTGGATTGTGGGAGAAGGTTAAAAACTTTTTTAACGGAGAGGATAAAAAATGAAAAAAGATAAATTAATTTTGACCACCTTTATTTTGATATGTTACCTGTTATCAAGTTGTAATTCAAATATTGAAGAATATAAAGGTGAAGCTATAGGCTTTAGTTATGAAGAAGGAGCTGATAGTATAACCATTCACGGAGCTCACATTGTAAATAAACGTGATGGGAATTACATCTATGTAAATTTCACACTTAAAAATGCTGGAAAAATAAAGAGAACATACAATAAAACAGATTTTGTTATTGGAGATTGTGAAGGAGTGATTTTTGAGCCTGAATTTGAAAAGAAAAGTAAATCAAACTATACAATAAAACCTCGAAGCCCAAAAACTTGGACTTTGATATATTCAGAAATCCCTGACTCAAAAAGATCTGATTACACGTTCGGATATTTTACTGGGGAAAAAATGAAGTATGGAATAAAATTACAAGATTATGTTAACAATCATTTTTATCAAGAAATTGATAAACTGACTAAAAACTTGCTAAATAAAAAACTATATATAACAACGATTCCTAGATTGCTCAGAAAACATCAATTCAACTATATAAACGTTTATTCAGATGACTACTATAAATTTTATAAAAGGAATAGATCATATTTAGGAGAAGGAATTCAATTTGAAGAAAATGCCGAAGATTTCATCACAAACGTTACTTATATGCAGATGTGTGATTACTCTAAAAAAGATAACAACAAATTTAATGATATGATTTCTTTTAGAAAAGGATATGAAAAACATTTAATAAATACAAAATTCAGTTTAGAGAATAAAAGTGGGACTAACAGTAACTATTTGGCTGAATATATTAATAAAAAAACAGAGATTAAATGTACAATAAAGATGTTTGAATATGATGAAATGTTAACACTTAAAATAGATTACAAAAACGAATAAAAATAAATTACTCAACTCAATGCCCCCATATTCTATGAAAATTCAATATGGGGCTTCAGGTTGATAAACACTTCTGTATCAACCTACTCAACTAAACACCCCTACTGAATTTCAAAATTTATCAAAAAAAATTCACGATCTGTTTTTTTTACCCAATTAAAAAAAACGTATATATGAGTTTGGGTGCGCGTTACCTGCTTAGTACCGATTTATTACAGGTACCGTTTTTATATACAGTAAAGAACGAGTTTGGATGCTATCCTAGGCTAGTTTTCATTTATATTCCCAGCTATCCTAGGTTAAACCAACCTATCCTAGGTTAGCAATTGCGCATTTCCAGAAACAAAAAAGCCCTGCATCAACAGGGCTTTATTTTGTCCATATATTCATTATAGTTCTTATTCCAAACTTCAACGAATTTTTTAGCATCTTTTTTCGTTACGCTAATCAGTTTTCTTTGTATTTCATCTGTGTCAGATTCAGTAAGCTCCTTACCGAATTCAAACCAAGTCCAACTTCCCCATCCTTGATCAATTTTATAGGGAGGTTTTGGTTCTAAATCTGTAGTACATATTACAGTACCGTTATTCAGTATCCCGTAATTTCTGAAATTAAACGAAAATGTCTGGACAACATCAAATACGGGGTATTGTTGTGTATCTATCAAGTAATAAATCATAATATTATTTTTATCCCATATTATTCGATCTTTAATATTCATAAATCGTTCTGCTAATTCAGTGTATGTTTCACCTGCATCAAAAGCATTAGGACTAACCCTTGCCCACAGATAACATTCTGGTTCAATTGTATATACTTTCCTGTTTACAATTTTCTTTGCTGGATCGGGTTTTACAAAACTGAACGCGTGGATATCATCTTCCCAAACAAAACTTGTGATGGCTTCTAAATTTCGAATCTTACATATATTTAGTTTTTCTTCAATAAACATTATTTATCTCTCCTTTCTTTTAATACATAATACTCCATACCTGATAAACCATTAAAACCAGGTGTAATTACTTTTTTCGCTTTTTCTATTACCTCTGATAGAGTTGGTCTATGATTTCGGTCTATTGTAATCCAATCTAAAAGCTGCTTCATTAACAACTTTTTCTTGATTTTTGCTTTCTGTTTTTCAGTTAAATAAGAATGGTACATTTTTTTCTTCCTCAAATTACAAAATTACACTAGTTACAGCTTATTCTAATACCTGAGAAAAAATCGTTTTTTTATATTATTTATTTCTGAAATAAACATTTATATAAGGTATACTAAAAATAGTGTAACTAATGTAACTTTATTTATATATTCAGTTTTTAGACTGAATTCCAACATACTTTATTACAATTATTTGTAATTTATATGTAACTCCCTGTAATTAATTCTTCAAAGACTTCAAGTTCCAATTCTTTTTCTTTAATCTTCTCTATGTCAATACATAAACATCTTGCAAGATTTTGAGAAATATTTACAGGATGATTTTTTTTAACTACATAATCAGTATCATCAAACATTTTTAAGTATGAGCTATAATCAAGAATATCTACCTCATAATGTGTTCTTTTTGCCCATTCGTTAAATCGCGGAAGCAATGCTTTTATATTTATTGCAAGAACAGATTTTCCATCTACTCTAGCCATTTTGTAATCTTGATGTAATAATATTTTGTTACTTTCACTCTGATGCATGACTGATAATCCCTGAAGTAATTGATCAACCGCTGATAATACTTCACCATTATTACTTCCAGTTATTTCTTCAAGCTGTTTTTTTAATACTGAATCAATATCGATATTTTCTATTTCTATTTTGTTGTTTTTAGCATAACTCCTAAACAACACAAACCCCATATAATAAACAGTTAAATTGTTTTTTATTCTTGGCGGTACTTTCATATCAATAAACAATTCTTTTATTTTATTTTTTGATAATTTCAACAAATAATCTACATCCTGATTTAATAGAAATGGTATGTATTTGTTCATAAAACTCTCTAAAGGTAATTGACTTATTACTTCAAAGGCTTCCTGCATTTTGAGATCAGTTTTGACTACATTTGAAAAACTTGAAACTAAAAGCCTCTCTCTGATTGCTGGTTGAGTTATATTCCATTCGCCCATTACAACCATTGGTGCTGTTAAATAATAGTTAACCAAAGTTTGATTCTGAAGACCTTTTGATTCAACTTCTCCCGAATAAGTTTTTCTCATATATCTGTGAAGATTATTAATCGCTACTTCACTCATATCAGATTTCTTAAACTCATCAAAAATCAATGGAACTGCATTTGTTGAACTTAAAAGTTTTAACATAGGGAATTCTTTCATCGTACAACTAAAATTTTCATCATTATTATGTCCGAATAATCTATTAAATAAAGCTCCAGTACTGCTTTTGCCTCCACCTTGTCCACCGTGAGTAAACAAATGAGGAAATCCCTTAAGTTTTTTTCTTATTATTGGTTTTACTGGTGTAGTTAACATCCAACTAACCCAAGGTAATATGGTGTTTATATCATTTATTTTTAGAATGTTTTTAAGAAAAGTTTTATTAAGGTTTTCATACTCATCATTACATAATTCTGGATATTCGATTCTATTATGTAATGAATCTTTACCTTTTTCATATGGTATGAGTAAGTTTTCAGTTGTTCCAGATTTGGTTAAGTTTTTGTTCTTGATTGCCCATATATCATTGTGTAAACCAATAACTTTTGTACCTTTTTTATTTAAAGGGTTTTGGTTGAGTACGAATCTACAGGTGGATTGAACATCTGTATCTGATCCAGTAAACACGCAGTCTGAAGGCCATACTGCTGTTAACAATTTACTTTTATTTAACCAATCTTTATTCTCAATTGTAAAATCATTGTATACTGTACCTTTCTCAGTTTTTATATCACAAACTAAACAGTCCGAATCTTCCAGAACTAAAAGTTCTTTAGGAATAATTTCAAATGAAGAAATTTTAACCTCTCTCCAATTATCACCCTGTTTAATAGATTTGTAATATGCTCCATCTTCCTTTGAGTATACTCCTGGCTGTCTGTTTGAAGATTCCCAATAAATTGTATTTTCTGAACTACAATATAGATAGTGGCTTCCAGCATCATTTACATTAACAAATGCATTTGCACTTTCTGGATTTGATCTGTGCTCAGAAGTATGATCACAAAAGGGGCAAAAAATTGGCGTTCGATCTTGAATATCTTTAATCAAAATTTTTGATACATTATCTTCTAAAGTAACTTCTGTATCAAGATCCAGTATAATATCACTTTTTATTGGTTTCTTCTTTTCTTTTTTTTTGTTCTTTTTCTCTTAGGTGATGTTTTACCTAAATTATTTCTCATTTTTTCAAATATACTATCTGGATTTAGGAATACTATTTCTCCAAATTCGTTGTAGCTATTATGTAAATATGTTTCAGCATTTCTTGCTACATAGTAAAATCGTTCGCCGTGAAAACAGGTATCATCAATAGTTGGGAATTTCTGTTTCCAAAATTCAGTCATATTTCTGTATTCATCTAAAGAAATAGGTTTTGTCAGAGGAATAATAATCCTAAACTTATCCATCTTAGGTAGTTCTATTCCTAAATCATCATATCTAATCTTTCGATGACTTGTTGTGGTATGTAAAAAACAACTGAATTGAAATCTTTTAATTATAGAAATAATTTCCTCAAATGTGGGATTTCCCTCATCGAAATCTAAAACTATAAAATGAAC
>JBGRQE010000099.1:0-18117 GCA_041725955.1 Bacteroidales bacterium | reverse complement strand
TTATAATATTAAAAACCACCCCTAAAAAATAAATAAAAACTGTTCACTTCGTCATGTAGCAACAAATAAAATTCATTTCGTTCCTCAACGAAAATTTTATTCAAGTGCGTTAGCAAACATTAAATCAATGTAAATACTACTCCTAATCCTATTAACACTCCTATTTCAACACCTACTAATAAACTTCTGTAAGTCCAACGTTTGCTAACAACAGGTATAGATAATTCAATTGCTAATCTTCCTTGCTCATTAACTATCTTTTCCTTTGTTTCAAAGTCTGCTTTATTCCAAAGTTCTTGGTAACCATCTAAATTGTGCCAAGCAATATTTCCTACTTCGTATCCTATTTCTTTTTGTTTTGTCATTTTATCTGTTTTTATCCGCAATTAAACTATCCACACCCAAACCGTTATAATGCAATAAAATTAAAAAAGCCCTCGCGCTTTGGTTTTTACAAAACCATTGGGGTAAAAAGCTTCTCTACTCTCAACTCCTTTCCGCTAGCCTTTGTCCTTATGTCTGTTTTGGTTTCCTTTTCCCATATACAAACAAAGTCTGCAGGTGCTTTATATTCACTTACAATTACCTTATTACCTTTAGCTTGCATATCTCTACACCATTGCCAAAAAGCCTCACTATCAAAAGCACCAAATTTATATTTGGTCGTGTCGTTGTAGGGTGGGTCGCAATAAATTAAAGCATTTTCACATTCTATTTCATTATAGCTTTTGCTTACAAATTCAACCTCCCCAATGGTTCTAAATTTCTTTGCAAGGCTATTTTTAGCGTTTTTAGCGTAGTTTCTACCTTTTTGCCCTCTTGCATATCCTCCAAACCATTTCCCACTATAACTACACCCTATGGCAATAAACGCTTTCAGTTTAGCATCATCAATACTTTTCGCCTGTTCATAATCATCTTCACTTACATTTTCAGGCGGTTGCCATCCACCCTGCAAAGCCTTATACATTTCTATTAGCTCAAAGTTTTTATCGTTAGCAATCACATTATCACCCATTAGGCAAGTAATATTTATACCTCCGCAAAAAGGCTCAACAAAAAGCTGGTTCGGCTCTCTATACTCATTAAGCACCTTCACTATATCCTTTGCAATCCTAGCTTTTCCTCCAAAATACTGCATAAAAATTCCCTTCCTATTTTTTAATTTTTTAGTTCTGTACATTTAATCATTATTCGTGGTTATTTGTCGCTACGTTTCATACAACAGTACGTTCTAATCCATTTTAAAAGCTCGAAAAAGTGATTAAGACAAAAACTAAGGCTCACTTTTAAAACGGAGATTAGAACAACATGTAAATTGAATGCTTGCTTCGGTTCTCGTTTTTAAGTTGTTAAAAATAAAACCCTACTCACTCTCTTCGTCTTCGTATAGCGGCTTACCTGTAAAGGGGCAAAACTTAGCAGACACTAACATATCATTGTATTTTTGAGTGAAAGTCTCTTGTCCTTTCTTACCCTTTTTGCCCCTATACATGGCTCGTAATGCTAAGTGTCTGCCATCACTGCCAAACCAAAAACTGGATGCGTTAAAACCTGCTTCAGGATCACCAGTTTGCTCTTGTATTTTCTTTTCTATTTCCTCAATACGTTTCCAGTTTTCTTCAATCTTTTTTGCCATCGCTTCTTTTATTTTTAATTATTATCTCGTATTTAATTTATCTGGTATCTTCGCACTCAACTTACATTAGTGCGTTAGTAGCAAGCGGGGTTCGTTCTCGCATCAAAGTCTGTGCAAACTTGGAACAAAAAAAAAGAAAAGCCCCGCCCGCTTTTGCCTTATCAGGCAATTATGATTTAACAATTGTAAATTCATGACAACTATCTTGATTAAGCAACGATATTTGTTGTATAATAGGATTTAGCATTAAAGAGTGTTGTCCTTCATAAGAAGGATGCCAAGAATGTTTGTCGTACCTATCTTCCCAATTATCATGTGAAGTAATCACATCAACAAGCCCTCTTCTGAGATACCTTATTTTCGCTATTTTATCAAAATCATCGTTCTTTGGAAATGCTATCCAATTATCATTCACATCATAAAGCCAATGCGAACAGGTAATACCACACTTCATAAGTTTCCTAAAATCTCTATCATTAAATCTTAATACTTTTGTTGTGTCGATTTCAACAGCATTAATGTCAAATGTGGTTTTAGTAAGGCTTTTATCACACACGCTTACAAAAGTCACATTCTCATCAACCCCTAATTCTTTAGGTAATCCCCACTGTTTTACACTAACTTTAAATTCAAGTGTTCCTTTAAAGTTAAAGGCATTACTTATGCTGTCTACAAATGTTAGTTTCTTTCTACTCTCATTTATATATAACATATCTCCGCTATCAAATATAATTCCTATATACATTACAACATATTTAATTAAATAAAAATCCCCACGCTTCGCTTTTCTTTTTTAGTGCTTCGTTCTGGCGGTGATGGGCAAATAATCGCCAGCTACTAACACCGTGTCATAAGTCAGATGAAAGCTAGTTCTAAACCGCCCGTATTTATTTTTTTCCTTCCCTCTTTTCGTTGCTTTAAACCAATTCGTAATAATTCTCTAATCTCTCTATTTACATTATCTTCACTATATTTATTAGAAGATTCCTGAACCTCTTCTAAAAGTTCGGGTTGTATTCTTATTTGATATGGTATCATATTACTTATTTATGTGATTTGTGATTTTGTCAATCAATAAACCAACATCTTTGTACATCTTAACATTTTTAGACGATTTAAAAGAGTATTTTGTTTTCAATGCTTCAAGGTCTGCAATTAAATCTTTTACTTTAGCAGTATCTCCTTTATTTAATTCAGCTTCTAATCTTACTTCTTCTTCTTCCTTAGCTTTGCGTTCAGCTTCTTCTTTTGCTTTTAATTCGGCTTGTAGTTTAGCCCTCTTGTCAACTTCAATCTTAGCAAGTTTTTCACGCTCTTCTGCTTCTGCTTTTAATCTAGCGTTTTCTTTTCTTATCCTTTTTTGCTCTTCTTTCTCAGCCTTAATTTTGGCTTGTCTTTCTTTCTCAGCATCTAATTCAGCTTGTATTTTATCTAAATGAGCTTGTTTTTTAGTAGCTAAATAAGATTCCCAAACATCATTTTCCATACTTGCCAAATCTCTTTCATTAGCATCTTCTACAAATTCAGATAGTAAACCAACTCTTTCAGCTTGTAGTTTTGTAATACGTTCTTTTTCTAAGTTTTCAAAATGCTTTTCAGCACTCATCAACTTTTCTTCCATTTGATTATTTATATCAATCTCTTTGTTTTTTATAGCATCAACAAATTTTCCACCAGTTAAAAAGAACTCTTTATTAGCTTTATGCCATTTGTTTATTCCTTGTGTCCGGTTTTTAACAATTCTCAATCTAAGCTCTTTAAACTTAGGCAAGTTTTCTTCTATTAGTTCTAATTTAGAAACTTCTTCAAATTCCTTAATAAGCAACTCTCTTTCTGCTTTTACTACTTTTAAGCCCACTGTTAATTCATTTGCTTTTGAAGTTTCTAATCCGTAATCTTCTGCTTTAATAATTTCTGCTTTCATTTTATATATGTTTAATTAAAATACTTTTACAATATAAATATAATACTGTTTTTTTTTAGTTTTGCAAACTAATTTTGCCAACGCTTAAAAAAATAAATACTAAGTTTGTGCTTTTAATTTAGGTAAGTGTTTTAAAACGCCTATACAATACATAACACTGTATAAAAAACATTAAAACGATTTTTTATACTATACGTTAATAACTATTGGGTGACATTATTTTTATTAATTCTTCTTTAGAAATTCGAGAAAGTTCAGCACCTAGTTCACTTAGAATTTTATCTGCCAAAACACCCAACAGTTCCCTTCGGTTGTTAACATCAGATATATTGCAGCTCTCATTATCTCGTTTCAATACTCCCCCACCACACTCTATCTTTTCACCAATACATTCAAATTCTGAACTGTTGTGAAAATATCCAACAGCAATAGTAAACCATTGCCCACGTCCCTTATAGTCAGCAATAATCCACTCATCATTTTTTTTAACCCAATAAAATCCATAATCCAAATCCATCGCACTATATTTTTAAAGTTATTTACTCGTTTTAAGATCAATTAAGCCGCAACATATCATTAGCGTTAGAACATCATAACGCTCGCACACTCGCTTAAAATCCCTTCATTCAATTTTTTTAATCCAGACATAAGCCTCGAAACCAAAAAAAACATATTTTGTAACAAAACGAGTCCCAATGCGCGTACCATTTTGATATACCTACAATTGTCCAATCGCAATTGCGACAATGTTTTTTCTGTTTCCACCTGTTCACTAGCGACATTCTTTCTAATTTATTCTTGTACTTTTTCATATCTAAAAAATTTAATTCTCGGTATTATTATGATGTTCTAATGTTGTTTGGCTAAGCTCCGTGAAACCCGTTTGCGGAGCTTAGCCAAACAACATTACCTGTTATAGCTCCTTAATATAATCTACTAATTCTTCTTTAGCTTCCGCCAGGCTCTCTATTTCTCCCCATCCATTTATTTCGTAATCCTTACCACAATCACAATCTGCATTTATATTATGAATATCCTCGCCTAGCTCATTGCATCCATTACTGTAGTCTATATTATCATCACATATTGTTTTCCCGCAACAACAGGTAACACTACCTAAATTTAATTCGCTTTCTTTATTTTTATTACCACTCATTTTTATTTCTCCTATGTCAATTAGTTTTGTCAGTTCTTTAAGGCGAACTAAACTTAGCCTTGTCCGTTAGCTAAAATGGTAATTCATCTTCGTCATCTTTTATTGGACCTGGAAACATGAATTCCATCTTCACTAAATCATCATGATGTTTTTTAGCACCATCGTAATCCTGAAGACTGAATCTGTATTTAGCCTGCATAAGAATTTCTACATTGCCAAGTCTAATTCCATCAACCATCTCATGTTCTTCTTGAGAACTTAACACGTCAAGAATTATTCCGTCAGACTCATACTTGGCACCATGTCCATCAGAGGCTGTTCCTGTTTCTTTAAAACCCAAGCTCTCAGGAATCTTTATTTTCGGCGCGTAATCTTTGACTATAATATCAATATCATGCGGCTCTCTGCCTAAATCAATACCTCTAAGCTTCAGCATTAGTGATCCGGTTAAGGCTGCGTTTGGATTTTCATCCAAAATAGCTTTCGCTATATTCAATAACTTTTCCATAATAGAATTATTCAGTGATTCTTTTACCTTTAACAGTAGTTGTGTAATGGAATGAATATTCCACTTCGACTGATATCCCACCAGTACAAACATAGCAGGTTGTGTCTTGACTTTCACGGATATCATCACTACACAATTCAGATCCACAATGAGGGCATATCATTTGATCCCTGTAGCTGCAGTCTGGTTCTTCACCATCAAGTTTTGAGAAAGCTTCATTCCTTCTGTCTAATTCTTCGGCATCATGGCAGGAATTGCAAGTCCACCCATGTTTTCCTCCCCAAACACCAGCTCCTTTGATTTCCTTTGCGTTAATTCCGCAAACACTGCACCTGTCATGTTTTTCGCACTCAATGTACGTCATCCAATCTCTAGGCTCACCATTACATTCGGCACAGCCATTAACCCAATACCATTCACCATCAATAAGCTCGGCATACATTTCTTTTCTTTCATGCTGAATACGAATAGCATTGTTATCATCCTTAGCGTACTGTTCTGTAAAGACTTGAGTTCTTCCGCTTCTAACTCTTTTCATTGTTCGAGTTAGTCTATCGTCGTTTATTGGAGTTTTCTCGCTCATTATACTTGAATATCTTTAGTTTTGAACTCACATTTAATAGGACAACTTTTACATGCGTGAGGAATAGGTTCTGCTTTCCATCCTTCAGCTTCTGCAGTAACCCATCTATTGACTGCCTCAACAACCAATTCTCGAAGAACTGCATCTCTTCCGGAATTCCATTTGTACTCAATGACTTTCTGTTGAGGTCGCTGTGGTGTACTTGGATCATGCCCAAAAATTATATAGAATAGAGTAGTATTTTCAGATAATCTAATAACCTGATCTGTAAGTACAGTTTTAATTCTTTCAGATTGATCTTCCATTTCAGGATTATTTTTCAGATCATTAGCATGAAAGTCCAGGATAGTCTTGACGTCCATATTTCTTGCAATGAAGTGCTGAAATAGAGCTTCGTTTTTTGAGATATTCCATGGAGTACCCCAGCATGCAGCAGATGTATAATGTGGATTTCTCACATCAAAATACTCGTTACCTACATCTTTACTCAACTTCAGATTAATAATGCCAAAAGTAGAATAGTCAATGATAGTTGGAAAAACATCAGCTTCATCTTTCATCCACACTCTGTAATGCTCACCTGCATACGTCATGTCGGCGTATTTAGCCGCTAATGGCATTCGGGTATTCCAACCTTCAATGACTTGCAATCCTCTCTCTGCAGACAGCTTTTTGAAGTCCGTAACTCTTTCGTCAATTCTGACGTGAGAAATTTTTTTCTTATTGTTCGACTGTCTTGGAAGATCTGTAACCGGCTCTCCGTCTATGTGATCTAACCCGAGACATCGAGTCTTGAAGTATCTTCCCTGCAATATTGACAAAGAAGGTTCTTCTTCTATTTTTTCATTGGCAACAAACCTGGCATGTACTAATTTTGGACAAAAGTCAATCTTAACCAGCTCTTCTTCACTGGTAAAAGCACTCTTGCCGCAAACATACAAGCCCATCGTTTTTGTTAATTCGCTTGATAAAATTATATGTTTCATTATTCAGGTTTTTTATCAAATTTACTACACGTATCTGATGCACAGACATCATCCTCAACCTCTGGCTTATCACACATTCCTATGAAGCATCCCCAAAGCTCAAAATGTACACAATTGCTGCAAACTTTCCGATCCTCTTCCGGAAGTTTATTTATGTGGACCATCATGATTAACTCCTTTCTTTATGATTCTTAATTGATCGGCATTATACCACGCGGTCTTATGAGGAATTCCATCTATCTTAAATCCACCAGTTTCACTAAATTCAACTACAACTCCTTGCTTTCCTATTAAGTATGGTTGCATATCATACCACGTAACTTCATCGCCTTTGTGGTAAACTTTTAGTGATGATATGATTCTCTCGTCTTCAGAGATGTTGTTATTCTCCCACAATAAGGATCCGTATTTAATGACCTCAACCATGCCCCCTACTCGAATATCTTCACTCATTACACTCCTCCTTTTCACTTATATATTTACGGAGCTCATGATCATCTAGGTTTTTGAAAAACTCAGAACCTTTAATGTCAATTATATTAGTTGCTTCAAACTCATCAAACAATAAGTTGATAGTATTTTCCGTCAAATCGCCAACATTTAAAAAGGCAACAATATCTCTTTTTAACGAATCTAATTTCTTACTCATGTCTGTCAGTTTTTATTATTTTAATTTTAGCTTCCCATGGCAATCCGTCATGGATAATATACTTAAAGTCAGTATCTACGTTAGCCGGTGCCACTTCGTCCTCCTCAAAGGTGATCTTATCGAATACTTCAACAAGATCTTCATATGCATTGAGAGTTAGTTTTTTGGTAACATTCTCTTCAATCAGGTGCGTAAGTGTGATTTTTGCAAGCATGACATGTATTCAGTTACAGGTTTTTCAAGTCTTTCTCTAGGCTTGTTAACTTTTCTTTAAGAGTTGACAATATAAATGGCCTTAGTTTGTCAATTATATCCTGATCATTACGATACTGTATATGGAATGTATGTGATCTCTCTCCTCCATTTTCACCTTTAATGCTTACATTGCAAAACTCTTCTGTATTCCCTAAGAGATCAATTTTTTTCTCAATGCGCTCAATTTCAGCAACAATTAGCACCACTTTCTTTGCTTTATTAATATCCATACTAAGTATAGGTTTAGCCTCTCGGCAGTTAAAAAATAATTATTCTGATTTCAATTCCATCCGGGAGAATTTCTCCTCAGATATTAATACAACTTGTTTACATGTAGCTACACTGAAGTAGCCTATGTGAGTATATTGAACAGGAATGCTTAATCTACCACTTAGGTATTTGTATGCAGTTTTTCTATCCATATCGCCTTCTTTCCAAAGTTTATCAAACGCATCGTGAGCCGCCATCTTAGCTTCCCTAAGTCCTGCGTTAGCTAATCTTCCAAGAGCATTCGTTGTGTCCCTGTGAGTGCCTACATACGCGTTACACGGCTTGCATCTATAAAAAGCTCCATGCTTATCATTTCCAAGCTCTGTAGACTTCCCACAGTATGGACATTTTTCGGCTGAGTATATCTGGTCGTATTTTTTAAGATCGTCAATACTAAATTTAATCATGTCTACTTTTTAATGATTGAAAATAATCTTGAATAAATAGTTTTTCGAATCGTGTAAATGTGTCGTTCATTATTCTAGAAGACAATGATGATGTAGATATATCCATACACTTAGCCAGCTCAGTATGAGAAACATCATGTCTATACAACTCAAACTTGACGAATAGGCTCCATGATGGATCTTCTATTTCTATTACAGGATTAGGAATAGAAACCTCTTCGTTTTCGTCAAGACATTTAATGTACTCTTTTATGTAATGCTTTTGGCAGATGTTAAAATTATCAGACTTAGCTTTCTTGGACATCCAATTTTCTGACATTCCAATATCTACAGAAAAAATACGATAAGATATCTTTCTTCCATTCAAGGCTTCTATTATCCAATTTTTAAAGTCACTTCCCATACTAAGTCTTAGGTACGTTCAGCTTAAGATCATCCAAGTTTACCTCAGAGAATCCCATTTTGGTAGCAAGCTTAGGAAGAACTATTACGTCTTCTCTGCAGTACGCAGCGATTCCGTCAATATTTCCTTCAAGGTAATGATCATGAACCGTAGCTCCGGTGATGTCACCGGTCTTAACTTCAATACCAAGAAACTTGCAAATATTGGCTAATGAATACATGCTACCCCATACTGTAGGAGTGAAGCGAGACATCAAGTCAAAATTATTCTTATCTCTCTCAGTTTTTGGAAGAGTAGCCAAAACGTGCTTACAGTTATACTTCATGGCACGAAGTCCAATAATAGCTAAATCGAATTTACTACCATTGAAGCTAAACCACTTAATAACACCTTTAGATCTTGCTCTAGCGCACGCTCTGTCGAGAGTCTTCATGATTCTCTTCTCGTCGTCACCTGCAATACTGTAGGTTTTATTTCCATCGACTTTGTACCCAATACAAATGATTTGAGCTTTGAAGAAGTCTAAGGCCTGTTTTCTCCAAGCCTTGTCAATGCAATTCTCCAAGTCATCTTCGATAGCTTTCTTTTGCTTCTCGATATTCTCAGCTCTACTCTTGTCCGTCTTGCAAGCTGCTGCAGGCTTCAGGCCCTTGAATAGATCCTCCTTGGTTGGTTTTTCTCCACCAAAGGTTTCGATATCCAAATAAATGTTTGGCATTGTAATTAAATTAAAGTTTGTACTCAATATTACTTTTATCAAGTCTATTAATCTCCTTCATATGAACTCTGAAGTTTATGTCCTCCAGTCTTCTTACGAAATTAAGATACCAATTAAACCTCAGTAGAACCTCTACTGTTGAATGATGGTAATGATGATGGCAGTCGTGATGAGACAAGAATAGATTTTCTTTTTCAGCATACAAGTCTCCATCTCTACCTTCAAGGTGATGAATTTCTCCAGGAAGATTAACTGGTCGCAAGCAGAATATACAGAATCTTAATGCCGGATCATCTCTGATCTCTTTACACACTCTATTGTATTCAGGAGTTTCCTTTGCTCTCTTCTTGGATATCTTTCTCATCGTTTCTGCTTAAGATATTATTACTACAAGACCGGTTCCTGATCTCTTTACTTCTATATCAACGTTAGCAGGTATAGAATCGAGTAATTGTAGGTCACTTTTACTTAGCTTTGGTAAATTCATTTTGAATCCACTTTCAAACTGTCTGATTTTAGTAACATTACCAAAAGTTCTTTCTAAGTATTCTCTTACTTCTTCATTAATTGTTTGCATTGTATTACATTTTCAAATTAACCAAGTATTAACCTGCTTGATATCAGGGTTATCTCACTTTCTTTAAAATATCTCTAACGCTCATGTTGTGATACGGAGACAATAATAGTTCTATTTCCTCGTAGTTACCATATCGGACCTTGTAGCGTACATCTTTTTGTCTCTGTACTCTAATGTATCCTTCTGACAACATTTGCATGTTTTCGACATCAGGAACCTGATCATCAGTTGTAATGAGATACACAGGACTCATTGAAATCTCATGATCATCTTCCACTTTGAAAATCCTGATAGTAAGACAAGCACGAGAAACGCGTTTAGAAAGGTATCGCTTCAATCTTTTGCGCTCAGGACGTGAGTTAATAGGCGTTACACCTTGACCGTTCACACATTTAGAAATGTATGATTTACTAGCTTTTATCGCATTCTTAACACTCGACTGACTCAAATTAAAATCTATCACCAAACTCTGTATTATAGCAGATTTAGTGTAGGTTTTTGGCGTACCCTTTATCTCCAATGCCAACAATCTGACTTGCTGAGGAGATAGTTCTTTCGCATTTCCCATAGCTTACTTAATGTTTCAGGATTTTCTATCCATTAATGATCTTGTTAATGCCCACACTATTACGACAATCAAGTACAATGCACAAAATATTAATTGCTCTGCATATATTACCTCAACTTTCGCAACACAGGATACTAATAGTATCATCTGTTAATAATCTGAGGACCTGAATCTTTTACGTAAGATTCAGGATCTCAATGATTTTTGTCTTCTTGATACCCTCTACTTCATCGTAGTATTGATCATCAGACATCAAGGCTGCGACCTGAGCTTCAGCACCACCCAATGACGTATCATTGAACAATACTTTAGTCTTGATCGTTTTCGTGGCTTCAAGGAATAACATGTCGGCAACAAAGAAGAAATCTTCATCAGTTTTTTCTACTCTAATGGAATCAATATTGCTTCGCTTAATCGAATCAACGAATCCACTACCTTTAGTATTCACTTCGAGCCAATCGTAAGCCTGCTCTTCGGCATTTCCAAACGTCTCAGTATGAACCAATAAGATCGGAGAAATCTTTTCTTCCTTTCCAGTTTTCTCACTGATGGCAACATACTTGACTACTACTTCAAATCTGTTCATTTAAGTTATTTTTTAAATTTAATCTTAAGAGCACCTTTCAGTCCAGCTTCTGCAGTGATCGTAGTTGGATCAATGTCTCTGTCTAACAATTGTTCTCTTAAGTTATCAATGTCAGAAAATTGAAACACTCCAAAATATTCCACATCTGATATAGGTGGACGAACACCCTCCAGGCTTTTATTTTTTTTCTGAATTGCAAGAACTTCGTCGTAATACTTCTTACTCCAGACCTTGGCTCTGTTCTTAAGGCCCATGTCTGTAGACTGACTGATAATAAAGTCAACCAATTGCTCAGCTTCCTGTGGGTGATAATTCTCACAGATAGCAAGATACATTTGAGATTTAGCCTGAACGTTTCCGTAGTGGAACAAGGCAAGAGCTTTCTCGTTATCATTCTTGCATACACTTACGATCTTCTTGAGTTTATCGGTCAGATCCATGTCGTCATCTGTAGCTACATCGGCCACGTTCTCCATGATGACATCTAGTCTGTCATTAGGAATAACCAAAGCCTCTGTTAGCTTATTGGAATTATTATCCTTGCGATTTATTTTCATGATTTAAAATTTAAAAGTAAAACCTAACCCCACCAGTTGTGGGTTGTAGGGTAACTTGGATCTTTCGGAGCTTTTTATGATTCCTGCCTATTCGAATAACTCCATCTATTACGAATGCTGCACCTATTGCGCTCGCTCCGTATCTCAGATTTCGTCTCCGTCTAGCTTTTGAGTCTCGTCTTCCATCAGACCACCATTGAGGTACGTCCATAAAGCATCCTGCAAAAACCAAACCTCCAACACCTATTGCAGTTTCTGCATAACCGATAGTAATATTTGTTTTATACTTATCGATTAGATCTTGTGCTAGATTAGCATCCTTCATTAAATTAATCTTGTCCTCTGCTATAAAGTGATGCGTAACACCGAACTTATTCGGAATTTTCTTTTTTAATGATTGACTGTACACATTAAGTACACAGACAATCATTATAGTTGTAAGTAAAAATCTCATACTGGATTAGTAATTTACGACATTATCAATCTCGTCCCAGTTGTACGTGATGTCGAATCCGTTTCCCTTCAACTTAACACCCCCTTCAGTGATAATCACCTTGTTCCAGATGTCTTTACCAGCAACAAGCGTACATACATTTATATTAGTATTATTGTGATTCTGATTCAAGGAAGCCATATCGATAGTTCTGACAATCTTTCCATCCTGCTTAATCTTTATCACAGGTTTAACAGAAACACCATTAAGGGACTCATCATTGGACCAATAATACCATGCAGCATCAGTTTCAGTAAAAGTTCTGTTAGGAGCTTCGTTAGGACTGATTAAATTTTCATTAACATCATATCTAGGAAAAGAAACAACACCTTTATATCCAGTAACACCTTCTTCAAATTCGAATGTCATAACCATTCTAGAATGCTTTGTAATCATATTCAGTTTAGCTGCCGTTGGTTGATCGATATCTACAGAATAAGATACTGGTAAGTCTGTTTGGAAAATAGCGTAAGGAGGAATTGCTCTTAATGCATCTGCAATCTTATCCGTTCCTGTTCCTTCTCCCCATTGAATAAACTCAGCAGTAGAACCACCTGAGCTTACGCCATCAGCCTCACTACTCATAGGATCTGTATACCAATCTTCGACAAATGATGTAGTTGTAGCTGTTATAGTTTGCTGTCCACCCCACATATTCATTTTTAATCCTGTTACAGTTCTTGTTGTCTGGTCATTTTCATCAGATCCAGGAACACTTCCCCACCATAAAGTAGGATTTGTAAACGTAAACACTTTAGATTCTACAGGCATGCTTGAATGCTCTGATCGAACAGTTAAAGTTCTTACACAAGCTGGTGTATTTTCTCTATCTACAGTTTCAGACTGAGATTTCACAGACAACCCATTGTCAACTGGTGTCAACAAATCAATATCAACAGCAATTTTCTGTTCTTCCAACTTTACATCATTCTTGTTACACGATGCCAATACTGCTACACATAGTAGCATAAATAATAACTTTTTCATTTTGATTAATTTTATGTCCTTTCGGACTGATTTTGCGTCCATCTAGACTATTGTTAAACTTATATAAGACAAAGGTAGTTGATACGCTGTTAAGATTGAATATTAATAACCTTTCAGTGTAGATAAAAACCCTATATCGTTTCGCATCTTGGCTCTAACTTAAATGAAACACCATGATCTAAAACATAATCAGCTTGTTCACTTGTCAGGTCTGGATCAAAGGATTCAGCATAGGCAATAAACTGCTTGCATTCCTGCACTGGTGGTACCTTATCGAACTGGCACTTGTCAACATAGCACTTTTCGCTATCATTGTCATACAAGAATAAATGCTCAGTAGTGGTGTCATCTTCACAGACTTCATACTCAAGGCCGATTGTAAATCTTGTGTTCCAATAGGAAACAATCTTTTCTTCTAGTCCGATACATTTATATTTTTGTTTCATAATCAATATAGTCTATTAACCATCCTTATAGGAATGTTAAGCAAATCTAAGTGCAGCCACGCTGAATAATCAAACTTAGCTTCAAATTTCGATTCGCCAACCTCTATGGATACTGAATGGTAGATTTCTGTTTTTCCATCACTAAATCGCTTAGTGACTACATTTCTGTGAGAAAACTTAATATCTTTAGAGTTAATTCTAAGAGATTTTAGCAGCTCTTTAAGATTTGTATGGAAGTCTATAGCCATCTTTTCTTGAACAGTGATTCGCTTGGATTTTGGATTAATTAAAATAAAAAATCCAAGTCTCTCACATCTCTCTGCATAAGCTCTGCTAGTTCTCTTTTTATTGTCACCAAAGTGAATAGTGCTTGATCTATCACCGTAATCCACTTCAACCCCTACTTTATTTTCAGTTGCATTCATACCTTGAATATTAATAGTATGCAAAATAAATCTCAGCTACTAAAATAGCAGCAAATAAGCAATACCATAATCGTTTTGCTCTGATTTTATCTGTTTTTAATAGCTTTCTCATACCTACTTAGTGAATAAATTGTTTTTATCTAATACGCGACCAAGTTCAATGACATGATGAGCTTCCTCATCACTCATTGTGTACTTTTCCGCGAATGTTTTAAGGTTCAGCTTATTGTTCTTATAGTCCTGGAACATTCTCCAGCACACCTTATAAGCCTCATGTCTAACATCATTACGCTCATGCTTAATAATGTCTTCAATTTTTTTTACAGGTAGTTGAAAGTGGTCTGCTGTTTTAATAACGCATCCGAATTCAAGCGCATATTTAAGGAATATATCCTGTTTAACTGCTTTTTCCATCTGATAGTATATTAGTTTTGCATTCGTTGTCGTATAAATTCTCACTGATAAGCTCGGCATCAATCATACCTTTAGGATCAGATCTAATCTGTCCTGACATGTCGGCAATATTCCAAGCTTTTCTTCTATCGACATATCTTCCTTCAGATGTCAGAAACCCTTGGCAATCTCTGTCCGGTAATTCGGCACCTGAAATATCAGGCTTTAACTCTCTGAGAACATCATAACAATTGCTATGACGGTATCCACTGATGATAAGGCCATTGTATAATATAGCCGCACAAAGTATTCTTTCGCGATTTCTCATGACTTAACTGTATATTATAAAGCATTCATTACACCAGCCTCGCTATATCTCAAGGGCGACTCCACTGTTCTATCTTTCGACATGCTTCATAGTCTCTAGCGTATCCTGATAGGCTGTTAATGTGCAATATAGGTGAGTTTTGTCACGGTTTCACCAACCTCTATACCCCAACCTGTCTTATGGGGTTTGCGCAGTCTAAACTTTTCATCCACCTAATTAGTGAAACCTGCCGTTATCTTCAGAACGCTTTATAACACTAAATATAAAGCATTTATATCGTCAATTAATATTATTCAAATTTAATTTAAAATACCTTAAGGAAGAATATAAATAGTGTATTACGCTTCATATTCTTGTATTATTTTGAAGTTATCAACATATCTCTCAATAGACACAAACTCATAAGACTCCAATGCCTCCATGAATTCCTTATTCCTAGCATTATCAATAGAGTAGTTCTCTTTAAATCTCTCTATGAATTCAGCCTTTGTTAAGGCCTCGTGAAAATTCATGCAACACACATAATTTTTTAATAGAGATATAATTTCGCAAGTGACAAATGGATTATTCATAGTGTAAAGATATTTATATAAGTATTAAGATTCAATTTAAACTAGATCCCTGCATCCTATCAAAAGGTAGACTCAAGGTCATGCAGGGAATGATATAATTATTTGTAGATTACCAACCCATTTGTTTCGCAAAACTTATAACTTCGGTCATTTCTATTTCATGACAACCTATCTTTAGGGTTCCGTTGACAGATATTACTGTGTAGTTGTCAATTTCATGACCCTTGACATCTCGCTTAGCTTTGATCATATCAAATAATCTCTTTGCGCTTTCTACTTTCACGAAAGATCTGTATGACGTTTCGACTTCAGTCTCATCCTTGGTTAATCTAAGTATAGGGGCAGTCATATAATAATTATTCAACCATGACACCTCGTTATTTCTCCAAAGCTCTATGTCAGTCTTTAGTTTTTCCAACTGCTTTCTATTGCGCTTGCGAATTAGGGCCTTAGCTTTCTTTTCAGCTTTAGCCTTAGCCTCGTTCAATAATGCAACCACTTCAGGGGAAGCTCCGCCCTCCAATATTTGTTTCTCCTGCTTATTAAATCTATACTTAACCTTCAGGGTCTCTTTAAAACTCTTGATTGTTTGAATATAATTCTCAACCTCCCATCTGTAGTCGTCAGCTTTACTTCTAGCTTTCTTTAATTTCTCAGCATAGAAACGAATCTTTTTGAAATACATCTTAATTGTACTCGGGTGATCTGTGAATGAATCTACATAAAACTTAGTCCAATTCGAACCTATTGCATTTTCTAGGCATCTCATTTGCTTGGCTGTGGTTGCTGAACAGCTTTTATCATTAATTAAAATAACGCCGTTGTCTAGCTTCTTAGCCATAATGAAATGATGACCATAAGAATAAAGAGTATCGTTCTTAGAGAACATTCTATTGCCGTAACATTCCGAATAATCGTTATTATACATGAAATGATGTGCTAACGCTTGGTAATCTGTATTAAATTTCATATTAGGTATTTTTTATGCCCTTTCGAGCGATTAATCAACAAAAGTTATGACACCGACCGGAAAAAACCAAAAGCATAATGCAGTTGGCGCGATTAGATGCCTGATAGTATTTAATATGTCTTGTCTATAGCTTATTATGCTTAGCAAGATTAAAAGCATGCCAATGATAATACATGCCCAAACGATTTGATCTGATGTAATTTTTTTCATGGCTTTATTTATTTTCGTTATACCATTTGATAAACTCGACAACCATTTTATATGTATGCCATATGTTAAGGCGAAGCAAACTTTTATCAACCTTGGTTGTTTCTGCTTCATATAAGCTTCCGCATTCGCCTATGGATGATATTTTCATAACAACTGGCATTAACCAACCCCATGAAGAATGATACTTCATAGTAGTGACCTTATTGTTTGGTGCGCTTTCATGGCTAACCATATATCCATAAAGAACATCTAAGCCCATAAAGTTGGCTATAAGGATATTCTTTTTAGTTACTTCACATTCTTTAGTAAACCATACTTCACCACAATTTATGCATTCACAGCGAATTTCATCTGAATGGTTTTGATATGAATATTGAGTTGTATTACAATTAGGACACTTGTCTTTTTCATGCTTTACTTTCATGATTTTATTTGTTGTGCTGCCCAGATAGCAGCGTGTTTATGTGTACGTCCACCTAATATCATTATGTACGAAGTAATATTTTATTTGTCCGTACTTAGTTTTGTAAGAATAGATTTGTGGCATGACTTACTTGCTATGTTTATACAAAACTTTTTTGGCTCTGCTTTCTTTGATACCTATGATGCAGTGGTCTAAAATACCACCACCACCAAGGCAACGAGAATTGTATATTAATAGAGGTGTCTTCACAGTGCCTGTGCTACGTCCTACATAGCCCGTAGTGTCGTGCATTTCACCCCAAGACGTACCAGTCTTGACGTTACCATAATCTAGAATTATTCTAGTATTATTTAGCCTAGCATTTTCAAGCACACTAATAACCTTGTCGCTTGTGTCTGCATGGTAGCTTGTACCGTTGACAACCTTATAATTAGTCATGTTAATAAAGTTTGTGATCTTTTTTCTTAGATCGATTCAACAAATTACTTATTAATAGTTTTAGTTATTTGCCTATGAATTTCTTTGTGACTTTCAACTGGCACGTATTTACGCCACTCATCACCAAATATATCAGGAAAGATATTAATACCTTTAAAATACAGGCTGCACGCGTCAGAAAATAAATAATTATCATCAAAATAAGCAGTGTACATTATCATGATATGATCTGAACTTAATTCCTCTCTGAAACCCCTTGAAAACTCTTTGGAGTAGTTGTTTATCTTAGATTTATCAAAATTGCAGCCTCTAATCTGTGACATTTCGTAAACCATGGACATATACACGCCTAGATAATATTCATCAGTGATAAATACTTTCGGGTGTTTTTGTCCTGTTGCCAAATATTTAAACACCTCAGACCAAGCGTGAGATAAAACTGTTTTTGGTATGTATTTACGCTTCGAAGCGATTTCTAGTGTTTTAGGATGTAATAAACGCATGATTTTATATATTGATTAATTTGTTTCTTATTATTGTTATTCGTCCGCAAGTTCCAATTCTTTCTTTTCTGCGAACAAATATATACTTAAATGTATCTGCTCCATCGTGCAGTCATTTGTCAGAGCTAGATCGGAAGAGCAC
>JBGRQE010000098.1:0-28371 GCA_041725955.1 Bacteroidales bacterium | reverse complement strand
CTATTACATAAAAAGCCTCTTCTTCTGAGCATTTGTATCTATTCGTCACGTCTGATATCTGCCATAAAGCGTCAACATAATACCCGTTTTCTCTTAATATTTGTTTTGCACCTTCTATCTCGTTCATGTCAATAGTGTTTGCGCTCTTTTTGAAAGAGCATAAATAAATAACAGTCAAGCTGTTTGCATCGTGTGATAAATAAAGGCTGTACCCAATTAAGATACAGCCTTTTGTGTCAGTAGTTGCAAGTAATAAAAAAGGTTTTAACTTTCTTCTTCTTCAGTTTCGAAACAGTTTGCAAAATCAAGTTTCGAGTCGTTATGTTCTTCTAATATTGCATAGATAGCAACATTAAACATTTCTTTAGCCGCGCTTCTGTCTTCCTTGTATTTCTTCATGTTAACTTTCAGCTTGCCGCCGTCTGTCACATTCATAAACACCTCATTAAGATCTAAAACTTTGACGTTATCAGCAATAACAACTAAGTTGAAAGATTGAGATACTTTGATCCCAAAATTTACACCTGTGTTCACTTGCTTATCAAGTTTGCGAAATACTGTATTAGTGATTGAATTAGAAAGCTTATCTAAGTCAATTCTTTCACTTCCTTCATATGTATAATCTACAAATGAAACTGTTCTAGTTGCTTTTTTTGAATTCTGAGTTAATCTAAAAGATACGTTCATAACATATAAGTATTAAAAGTTTATATTAAATAGTTTTGTTTGTGATTGCTTCGATTGATTTTAATACGAATCCCAAAATTGAAGCTGTAACGAATATTAATAAGATAATAGTTCCAATTGTAATAGAATTAAGAGATAATAAAATAACCTTTCCGAATAGTTTTAACAGGAAGTTGAGACTCAAAGAAAGAATCTTTTTCCTTTGAAAACATATTCCTTAGATCCGCTTGCATTGTGACATCATATTCAGATATCAACAAAGTAATTAAATCATATTTGGTTATCATGATTGTTTATTTAACCTTGTAGTAGTCACAAGTATTATTTAAAAATTGCTGCCAGTCGTTAGCCGTGTTATTTTCACAGCTTGTAAACTCATCAGTATTCATAGGGTAAGTTCTATATTTAGCTCCTTTAACTCTTATAGTAAATGTTCTCTTGCTTTGATTAGCTTTGATGTTTATTTCACGGCCTGATATCGTTCTCATAACAAATGTATTAAGGGTTTGAATAAATAATATAACTTGTGAGTGCGATTGACTGAACAATCCACGGCTAAACCGTCACACCCTCCTTTCGATACCGGTTTAAAACAATGCCTACATTATTAAAAACCCCTTCTCTGTAAATAAAAGAACTAACTCAATCAAACCTATTCAGCTAATAAACCAAAGGACTACATATAAGGTAATAACATATGCAACGCTAAAGCCTATTAGCTCACTTCATTTATATTGTGTCGCTGTGCACCAGTGATAAATAAAGTTTTTCAGTATGAAGGACAGAAGACATATATAGAAAACTAGATATGTGCTTGAAACCGTTGTTTCGTCGTTCTGTATTGCTAATATGGAGCAAAACTTATAAACCACCAAATAACTAAATACACTAATAACCAGTGAGTTAAGAAATACTATTTAACAATAATCAGAATACATCTACATATGAACGTCATTTTTAACCAAATATCACAAACAAAGTGAACGGTCAATAAATCAAATAGTTACGTGTTGAAATAGGACTGAATACAACTAAAATATGTTAAGTAGGCACTGAATAAGATACAAATAAGAAGGTGCCAACAAATAAATATTAAAAAAATATCAAATAAAATGCATTATTCTGTCGTAACCACCGTAAACAGGGAATAGAGACTTTTTAAATAAATCGAATTAAAGCCAAACAGAGTACATACACACTTATATATATAATAGAACAAGTGACAACTCGATATCAAACTAAGTTATAAGAAGAACTCCCTACATTAATACTATTACACCTATAGAGAAGTAAGAAGAACATAGTACTTGTGTGTTTGTCGTTTTGTGTTCGTTCATCATACATCAAGCAATAGCAAGTTATAGGCGAGTGATAGGTAGATGTATAATCCCCTTTGCCTCTCACACATTATAAATACTTTCAGTCCATCCCAGCAAACACAGTACTTTCATGTTAGGCTTACTCAATCCAAATAAAAATAGATAGGTGGTTCATGTGTTCGTATCACATAGTAAAAAAGCTAAAAGTTATGGGAATGTTATTAAGATTTAGACCAGATAAAAGGAAGAGGGGGGTACTTTCGGATTGAATGAGAAGACTCGAAATCGGGGGTATCATGCCCTTTCTCTAATCTCAATATAATTTTCATCATCAAAAAATCATTAACTCGGTCCGGACTGAACAATAATCGGTCATATGCAGGAAAATGGATATAATTGGTACTGAGAGAGTTGGTGTGAAATCTCCCCGAGTGGAGACAAAAAAGGGTGTGTGTGTAGATATGTTAAATGGAGTGTAGTTTAGATTGGTTCTAAGCGGTGATTGGAGTAGTTTTGTGGGTGAATCAAAACGAGATATCATGAGTAACTATGACGATGATTTGAAGAGAAGGCAGGAGGAGCACCTGCGTAATGTAAGGGGTGGCGAGCACAGTCATCCTTGTCTGCACGACCAATGTCCGTCGTGTATTGGGACCGGAGTGAAGCATGACGGTAGTATGTGTGTTCACAACATCAGCTGTTCATGTCCTAAATGTAGTACGAGATGCTGAAAAAGAAAATAAAATTCGCGAAAGAGACTGAGAGGTCGTATGACGGAGACAAGAAGTCGTTCTTTGAGAGTGACGAGTCCGGACTATGGGCGAAGCCTGACGGCGCGAGGAAAAAGGTTCCGCCGCGCGAGGAAGTAGAGGTGTCGGGATTGCTGTTCCATTACCCTGTTACAAAGAAGGAAGCCTATAAGGGTCCTACGTGCCGTAGCTGCCAGTTTCGATATAAGCATACCTATGGTAAGATGTTCTACTGTTCTCAGTTTAAGCAGAAGGATACGGCTTATGGTGATAAGAAAATTAAAGCAGGTGATCCTGCATGTACTAAATATAAAAAGAAGTAGTATGAGTAACTTAAATTACGCGTTCCTATTGAACCTGGAACTGTACAATGCAGTGATTGTTTTTTCATTGGGCGGCACCAAAGAAAGTATTATCGAGTACGTCAAGGGTA
The DNA here is from genome assembly GCA_041725955.1 of Bacteroidales bacterium. GTDB lineage: Bacteria > Bacteroidota > Bacteroidia > Bacteroidales > JBGRPZ01 > JBGRPZ01. The sequence continues at coordinate 25,183 of JBGRQE010000098.1, read as the reverse complement.
ATACTACCGAAGGATCCGGAATTCCTGAGATGCTTGAAAGAGAAATGGAGGATTTGAGCAAGACTCGCTTCCATGGTGTCATGGAGAGATACGAAGAGCAGGAGATGTTCTTGGTATGGATGAAGAGTTTCGATCCAATGAGTCCGGATGACTGGGCAGCTACAGCTCACGAAATATTTCATCTGACTATGCACCTTATGGATTCTAGGGAGGCTAAGTTCGACCTCGATAATCATGAGCCATATGCTTACCTGAACGGATATTTGCATCAAATTGTTAACGAGGCAGTTAATTCTGCATTAAAACAGGAAAAAGATGGTAAAAAAGAAAACTAAACAACTGAGCGATACAATAGGTCTGCTTAACAGCATGGTTTGCTCAGGTGAAGAGCCAGATGGATTCTTTGTGACTGATGAGGTGGTAGAAACATTGTGTAAGTTTAAAGATGCACCGCCGTATTGGTCTTTTAAGCCGCTTACAAGTGCTTGGTTTTACAACAATAACATTAACTACAATGATCTAAACGGCGATTCTGGACGCTTCCATGTGCGTAGCTCTATTGGTATTATAGATATCTTGCATGGCGAAGAGGGATTCTCATATAATTACAGTATCGAGCTGAAGACTATCCATGATTTTCTTGGGCTGTACAAGAGTCTTTCCGGCGAATGTTTCGATATAGTCGCATACGAGTAGTTATGGAAAATCTATGCCCAGAATGTCGCTATCCTATGGACGAGGTTTCAGTTAATGATAAGATAAAGAAAACTGCAGAGAAATATGAATGTGGTCTATGTGGTCACATTCATACTGTAGATGACAAGTATGAGTATGCTAGGTCATGCAAAATTAAAGAAGAAGGCAATTATCTTGATGAGTAATCTGTATTCATTCTAAACGATTAGTGAGGTATATTTATATTTTCTAATTATAAAAATTTCAAAAAATGGACATTAAATCGATTTCAGTTGAAGTAGGAGCAGCCAAAGGCGAGTCTTCATCAATTAAATTCCACGAAAAAGGAATTCCTGTTAAGGGTTACAGTATGAGAGATCTTTACGAAGCTCTTAAGAAGAAGTTTGAAAGTGACGAAGCTCCAAAGGAGATTGTCAAAGAAAAAGATCAGGAGCCACAAACGGAGGCACAACCGGAGCCTTTTAATGAAGGTATAGGCACTGGTCCAGGTGGTATTGATCAGCAAGATATGTCGTCACCTGAAGCTGGCGAACAAGGACCAGGTGATGAAAATATTGGTAGTGGGGATGCACAAGAATAATGTACTATTGACTACAGAAAGGGAGCTTAACGGTTCCCCTTTTTTATTTGTATTCATTCTAAGGTGTTAAATCACTACTTTTGAGTAGTTATAATAAAGTAAACTAATATATTCCAAAGATGATAAAACAGTTAATCGAACTTAGAGATGTAATTAGCTTAACTAAAGATAAAGTTGGGTTAGGTGCAGTTAATGAGCTCATAGAGCAAGCAAAGACAGAGAGAATTGTAGCCTCTCATGAAGTTTTAGTTGAAGAGGTTGATAGAATTGCCGATAGAAAACATGTGGCTACGTCTTTTGCTATTGGTAAAGCTGTGGAGTCATTAGTTGCAAAGAAGCTGGTGTCAGTCAGAACGTATGGAGATAACGAGAGTGTTAAAGTTTTTATAGATATGGATAATGGTTAAATGTACAGTAGCGCATTCAATTTTTGAAGAAGGCCTGGAATACGAATTAATAATGGAACACCCACACAAGTACGCAATTTTCGACAACAACGGTAAGTACCGGTTGGTTGATAAGGATAAATTTGAGGTTGCATAAAAAAGGGAGGCCGTTAAGCTTCCCTTTTTTATGCTACTTCTTCTCTTTTGGCAGAGGTTTTTCAAACTCTTCCTTCAAGTACTTTTTGATCGGTGCCAACACAAAGAACAAGAATCCACCTTGACCAGAAATGGATTCGATAATCCTATCTTTCATATCTTCATTAATCTTAACAGGCTTAAGTTCGTTGATATCTCTAGCTACCTCAAGCATTTCCCAATTACTTGCTTTCGCAAAAACAAAATTAGCTAATTGAATACAAGTTTCTTTCATTTGATCCTTGTCGTATTTAACGTTTTTGATGTCAAAAATCTCAACGTCCATTAAATTAATTGTTCTTTTCATGATTAATTGTTTTGATTTAACTTTTCCTTATCCACTTCTTTATTAAAGGCAACTATTTCTGCGTGCCAGTCAATTTTATATCTGTTATTTTCCAAATTTACCCTAGGAGTAACGAATTCAAGGTCACTATATGATGGATCTAACGGAACTTTCTTCATTCTAACAAGCATGAGATCGAAATTCGTGATCATTATTCTAGCTCTTGAAGTAAGCTTGTATTGTATTTTTCTACGATAGTTCATATTGTGACCTTCCCATCTCTCTATAAACCCTCTTTGCTCTAATCTTAAGAACTGAGCATTTGTGCTTTTAGATTGAAATCCATTTGGTACAGCATGAAAATCATATTTATCTACAACTCTATTATATTTAGCAACCCTCAGTAGCGTTTCTATGTCTATACGGTCGAGTTTTGTATTTCTCATCGTATATTCCATGATTAAAGGATAAAATGCAGCCACATTCACATCGTTCGCTACTCCATTTAGTCTTTTTAGTCTTTTCACAAACCATTTAAACCTTTTCTTCTTAACAGAAGTGTCTTTAGTTGGGTAGAAATGGCGTTTTTGATGCTTCTCGTTGTTCATTAAGTATCATCTTGTTTTTATTATAAGGTAAAGATATAAAATTATTGTAAAAAAAGTTATCTTTGCTTATGTAGAATCATTATAAACTACTACGATGGGAGTACATGAAGAGCAAAGAAGATATAACGATAAGCCTGTAATTGAAAGAACGGATAGGCTTTTTGGAGTTGGCATTGATGACAATAGTTATAATTTTCCAATTGAAGACTTGATTGGCTTCTTTAATAGAGAGTTGGATTTTAATGGTGGAGCTGGAGGAGATATATTGTATCGAGTTGTCGATTATGGATCTAATGTGAATTCTATCGTGGATCTAGTAAATCTAGGCAGCCCTATTGTTGTTGCAGGTCGAGACATGTTGTTCTTGACAAGAGAGGAGCCAGGCAGAGGAGTTGAAACATTTATTTTTACAGCTGGAGCAGGAAGATATGGGTTTGGTGAAACTCAAATTTCAAACTCCAATCTAATACAGGTTTTCAGGCAGGTTGTGTCTTCTGATATAGACCATGACCAGACAACGAATTTTGTACAAAACGAACATATACCTCCAGATGCCATAAGCTTAGTCATCGAAGGAGGGGTGTTGGTCGTGAAGCAGGTTAATGGACATACGGTTGAGTCTGATGTTCCAGCGAATGCAGATTTCACAAATACTCAGCGACCTATATCGGACAGTCCTACTTTAAATGATGCAAGTACGGCAGCTAGTACAGTGGCTACTAATACACTGAATACAAATATTCAAAACCACATTGGTACTGTCACGGGTAATCCTCATAATGTATTGGCTACTCAAATCACAGACTTTGATGTAGAGGTGTCAAATAATGTATCTGTGACTGCAAACACAGCATATAGAGGAATTGGTCATATACCATTATCTCAAAAAGGAGTTGCCAATGGAGTCTGTCCACTGAATGCAAATGGAATAATAGATCCTCAATTCTTCGTAGAAGTTGTCCAATCGAATTGGCTAGAGACCGATAATACTATAACTTCTTTTGTTCAGAATAAGCCAACTGATCTAACAAATTTATCACTTCATAATACCGATCAGTTGCCAGAAGGATTAACCAATTTGTATTATACAGATACAAGAGTGTCTCAGAGTACTGATGTTCAAGCTAACACGGTGCTTAGGACAATGCTTTCTGGCGTGAGTAATAATACTACAGTAGAAAAAGATGCATCTGGCAACTTTATTGGTGCAACTAAAAATACAGCTTATAATCTTAATTTCGGAACCACTGCAGGGACAGTCGCTCAAGGGAATGATTCAAGATTTCATGATGCTGTTACGTTATCATCTCCGAACAGATATTTATCATTATCCGGACAGGAAATAACAGCATCTCTAATTGATCTCACCTCTGATGTGTCGGGTATTTTACCTGCTGCAAGTGGTGGTACAGGAATTAATAATTTTGATGTAAACAATATTGCAAGAACCAATGTAAATAACAATTTTTCTGTTTTACAAAATATCACAGATGGACTGGCTGTTGGAGGAACTACAGTAATAGATGCATCTCGTAACTTTACAGGAGGTAGTGGTACTTTTAGTGGGCAAATAATTTCTAGTTCAAACTTAGGAATACGGTATAATAGAAGTGGATTTCATTCTTGGCAGACAGGTATAGACAGTCAAGGTTGGTATGTATTTAATTCAACTCAAAATGAATATGCAATTACAGCCCAAGAAGATGGAGCAGTTGGTTTAAGGTATAATGGTTCGGAAAAACTAGCAACAACAAATACAGGTATAGATGTTACAGGTGCAGTAACAGCAACTAGCTTTTCAGGATCAGGAGCATCGTTAACAAGCTTAAATGCAACCAATATATCATCAGGAACACTTGCAGATGCTAGATTAAGTTCTAATGTTGCCTTAACTAATACGGCTGAAAGGTTTACTGATACTCTTCAGGTAGATGGTAGATTATTTATAGGAACATCAGCAGGTGCATTTGCATACATAGAGGCTAATACAGGAGAACTTGAGATAAGGTCACAGAATAGTGGTAGTTTTATATCAACAGATTTTACACAGTTCGACGGAACAACAATAAGAACAGCATTAACTCTTACAACATCGGGTAATGTTGAGGCATCTGGTACTGTAACAGCCACTAACTTTATTCTTAGTTCCGATGAGACATTAAAGGATTTTAAAGATGAATCAATAGTCGATGTAAGTTCTATTGATATTAGGAAATTCAACTATAAGAATGATGAAACTAATCGTGATCGTTATGGTGTATCTGCTCAGGAATTACAAAAGGTAGCTCCTGAGATGGTATATGAAAATGAAGCAGGTAAACTACAGGTAGGGTATATAGATTTTTTACTTGCTAAGATTGATAATTTAGAAAACGGAATTAAAAAAATGGAGGTTTAACATGGCAGTACCTGATACAGAAACTTTCACGCTTCAAAATGTGGCAGATGAAATAGGAGGAGGATTAATTTCTCTTCAGTCTTGCTTTGACAATGCAAATTCAGGGGGATTTGATCCTACATACAATCAAGATTCTTATGCTCCTGCTAATAGTATGCTGAGGTTTAGGAATTATACTCATGTAATTCCTGCCAATATAAGCTTAGGAAATTCAACTATAAATTTTAATTTTGGAACTTCGCCAACAAGTCTTAGTATTGATTTAGATGTAAGCAGAAATCTGGATCAATCTACTACATTTTATGGAGAAGTTGTTGATTTTTTTGGAACTCCAAATGAAATTACATTTAAAAGTTCAGTTACGACTATCTCTTCTGCCACTCTTATTTTTTCATTGTCTACTGCTTCAGCCAGAACGGTTAAAGTTAATATTGTTCTTACTGATCTATCAGGAAATCCAGTTACTTATCCTGAATACATAATAATAGACACATCTGATAGAATTATAGAAAATTAATAATTATCTTTATACATTAATAATCAAAATGTTTTATTATGGTACTTAAAGAACAATTGAACATGTGTCCGGTAGATCCGGAAGAAGACCCACCGTTAAATAACATTGGTGAAGAGACAAAGAAACCACCAAAAGAAGGTGATGATGACTAAGATATTTGAAAAATATTGGATCGTAGTTTTGGTAGGGGTGTTCTTCATCCTTACCTCTATCTACGATGAATTTGGTCAATCAAAACATGTTTACTGGAGTATTTACATTAAAACAGTGCGAGCGTTATTTGTGTTAATCTTATTGAACAAATGGAGGGGTGTTTTGCCAAACGTTTTGTCAATATTATCATGCTTAGGAGGAATGGCATACTTTGTTGGACTTACAGGATTTAGGTTCTGGTCAGCATATATGTCAGATGGGATATACAAGGATTATTTCGAGTATATGAAAGACGATGAGATAAGTAATTATTTTACTTTTGGAATGTTTGCTATAATGGCTATAGTTCATTTTATAGCGTTTCCCGAGCCAATAATTAAATATATTATAATCCCAATTAAAAAACTACTACCATGGAAGAATGGTTCTCAAGACATATAGGCAAATTCATGTCAGGTTTTATAGCCGTCACGTTATTTGCAGGGAGTTTGATAGGGTACATTTACACCCAAGATAAGAAAGCTGCTAAAGAAGATAGAGAGTCTTTGTATGGGGCTCTTAAGCAAGAGATTATTGAAAGGAAAAGTGCTGATAAGGAGTTGTCAAAAACTGACGACAAACTGAATGTCCTGATACAAACTAAGCTAGACATAGCAGTATTTAATACTCATTTGACAAATATAGAATACATTAAGGATGATGTTGATGAAATGAAGGGAGATGTTAAAATAATTCTTAGAAACACCAATTGATATGTTTGAATTAAGCAAAAGATCTAAAGACAATATGTCTAGCACTCATCGAGACTTGCAGATTATTGTAGAAACAGCAATAATGGTTACTCAAGTTGATTTTATAGTAACAGAAGGCGGCAGATCCGATGAGAGACAAAATAAGCTATTGTCAGAGGGTAAGACTACGGTTAAGAGAGGAAAGCATAACGTGAAGCCAAAGTCAGAAGCATTTGACTTTTGCGCATACATAAAAGGAAAGCCGGAATTGGCTTATGACAAGGTTCATTTAATGTATCTTGTTGGAGTCTTTACATCAATAGGTGAATTGTTGTATAAGCAAGGAGTAATAACACACAAGGTAAGAAGTGGTGCTAATTGGGATAGAGATGGAGAATTGCTCTATGATCAGACGTTCTGGGATGCACCACATATCGAAATAATATAAAGCGTAACTGAACACTACGCTTTGAGTGGGCAAGGAAAAATTGACAGGGTAGGTATTCTTCCCTGAATTGTTGTACAATTAAATTTTTTCATGTCATGGCAGTAAACATTCAAAGGGTAAACAGCAGGATTTTCACAATAGACTCTGATCCGAAAGCTAAAGGCTATAGAGCTATAGCGGATGGCGATAATATCGCTATTGTAAGTGATGGAGCAAGCACTCCAAATATCACTAATGGTAGACACTTTTCTAACTTCATTACAAGATCCGCAGATGGCACCATTCTTTTTGATGGCACTAGTGGAGCTACTGTAACTCAATTAGTAGATTCAATAAATGAAATAGCAAATTTTAGCGGAGGCTCTGTCTCAGTCATCCCAGATAACCTTATTTTCGCTGATGCTGCTGCTAGGGATGCATATTTTAACCCAAATAGATTAGACGAACTAGTTACAGCACTTGAGATTATTCTTGAGGATGATGGATCTGGCAATCGAGTTTTCCAAAGATGGACAGGAGAAAGTAATCCTTCTGTATACCCGGGAACTCCTGCTGATTTTTGGTTCACGGAGGGATCTGATATTCTAACCGCAGTTCAAATAAAAACTCTTTATGAATCAAATGCAGATACCAATGCATTAACCGATGATAAGCTTCAAATTTTAGACTTCTTATCATTAGATCCAAGTGGAGATGTTCGTTCAAGTAGAACATTTGTATTCCCCCCAGGATCTATTCGCATTGGAGATTCGGTGATAGAGTCTGGCGGCAGGATGATTTCTGCTAAATCTTCATCTACAGGCAATCAAGGAGCATTTCTTATTCAGCTTTTTTCCGGAACCCAATATTCTAAAGCTACAGTATATGATCATACTCAAGTTGGAGCATTGTTTGATGTTCAAATATCCAATACTGATGCAACGAGTGGGACTACTACAACCACAATGAGACAGGTTGTTCAAAATGCTGTTCAGTTACAGAAGGTTAGATTTATGCCTGAAGGTGGCACTATTACCCAACCATTTACCTTTTCTGTTAGACTAACTGAGCTTAGTGAGCCCATTTACAGTGAAACCGTAAATACCTCAGACTCTAACTTGGCTAATTTAGGATCCGGTGTTTGGGAATTAGAATTATTGAATCCATCTCAGTTTGATGCAGGATTTGATGCTTACATTTCCGTAACAGGCTTGAGCTTGCTTGGTGGTAATGGATTTGACGGATCAGATACTGTAAGATTTGGTGATTCAACTAAATCCGATTTCTTCATGTGGTTAAGAACTTTCTCTATTCCTATTGTACGCCAAGATATTGCAACAGAAGATTTTGTTGCAGATGCAGTCTCTGGAATAACAGGGGAGCATCCAGTTACATTAAGAAGAGATATGCCATCTCAAGCTGACTCTTTGACACTTGTTAATGCCTCGTTAAATGATAATTCAGCACTTTGGATAATATCGGCTAATCAATTAGGCAATTCAAATAGGAATACAGCTACAATACGTGCTTTGACTCCTGGTCAATTAGATGTTAATGGAGATGAAATACCTATTACCTCTGTAGATGCAAGCACGATTCAGTTAAGGGCTGGTACAATAGTTAGGATATTTGGGCAGGATGATTTCAGAACTGTTTATAGTCCTGTGCTAGAAAGTGATATTCCTGGTGGTGGTCAACCAACTCAAGCACAAGCTAGGTTTACAAGATTTGAATTTCAATCACAACCAACCTCGGTTGCTCCCGGAACTAGTATATCTGGATTAAAAACATTCTTGATAAACATAGAAAGGCCTGATTTGTTAACAGGACATTTGACGATACTTCAAGGTGACACAGTGTTAACCGAAAACACATTAGTGCCAACAGTTAGAAGTGCTGGAGTTCCTATTAATGCCGAAACGTTAACGAATGCAGGTGATACTGTTACGTTCACAATAAGAGCTACCACTACTTCAGGTGCTATAATAAACAGTCGAATTGTAATTAGAGCTTATGAGCCTCATGAATTGGCATATTGGGGAATCAGGTCATCAAATGATTTTACCACTGTAACCTTATCAGAATTAACAAGCGTAGATGTAACTACTAATAGTAGCTTTACAGTAAGTGGTGATGTTGACCAGAACGACTATATAGGAATATTAGTGCCAACGACTCATGATATTCGATCTATCACACTGTTCAACTTACCAGCCTTAGATAGTTTCACTAGAATGGAAAATGCTAGAGTGATTAATAGTATTCAATATCACTTGTACACTAAGCAATCGCAAGCTCAATTCACTACAGAAGTTAACGCAATAATAAACGTATAATTATGACAGCACCACATTTAATAGATAAAGAAATTGCCTCGGCTACCGGAACGATAGCGAGAGGTGTTCAAATTAGTGTTGATGATACACCATTATCAAATCTAAACACTACTGATGCTCAGCAAGTGACTGAAGCATTAGACTCTCTAATAACAAGAGTTAATGGAATAACTCCAGGTGGAGGAAACCCAAATCAGTTTAATAGGCCTATCGCGACTTTTACTGAAACAGTAGATATTGATGATGTTCCTACATTTGAAATGTTCGATGATGAGTTAGCTCTATATGCTGCCAATGCAAATAATAGGCTAGAATTCAGATTACCTACAGATGCGACTATCGGAAGTAATTTTCCTGTTACATTGTTAATATTGCATCAAGGAGGAACAGAAAGATTTACCACTGGACCCATTTTTGCACCTCCAGGAGAGCCTTTTGGTGGTCCTGATAACACAATTAGATTATCAGCTCAGGGTGGTGAGGAATTAAGAAGAAATACTGAAGATGGAACCCTATTGAGTTTTAGTGAAATTCATCAGAACGATTTAGCTACAATAACTAAAGAGGACGCAGACAGTCCATGGGTGGTTAGGACGGTTACTTTGTCAAGTGGAGCTTTATTGTTGCCTGATGGGGTATTTAATTTGAATCCAACGGTTACAATTAGCTTTTTTACAACTCTTACATTCTTATCTTTGTCTCAGAGCGATATTAGCGTGTCTGCTGGTGATGCATTTAGGGTCATTAGAGGTGATGAGAACTTTGCAGGTTTTGGAGTGAGCGAGAATGACGTATTGGTAGCACTGAAAGACAACCCAAGTAGACTTAGAAGCTCTGACAATGAGGATTGGTTGATTATTAGAAATGCTCACAATAGTGAAATTAGTCTCACTGAGCTCCACTTCTTAAATCAAGTGACAGAGGTTGATTCTTTTACTTACACAAGGTTAGAAGAAGAGTCTGATGTTACGGCAGCAAGAGTGTTCTTATCGCCAAGAATATTAACTACGGCACCTTTCATTAATCCATCTACTGATACGGTTAATAATCCATCTAACACCCCTCAGTATATTGGTGGTGATGAGCAAGATGGTGCTGATTTTGACTTTCAAGCTGACACTACGGCAGTGGGTAATTTTGACAATGTAGCGTCAGCTCCTCAGGCTCCTAACGCATTAGTGTATGTAGATTTTGATGGAACCTTTGATATGGTTAATCGAATTGGAGATGTGTTTTTAGAGCATATAGATATCGATGGTGAAGTCATTCAAAGATATAGCTTAGGTACTGAATTTAGAGGTGTCGTTCTACCTGGTAGTGGAGATACGTATTATGTACTTGACACTATTGGAGCAACGGATAATTACAGTTCCTTGACTTATCATGTAGGTCAGACTATTAATGTAGTTTTAAGAAATACAAGCAGACAATTTAATATTAGTCAAAATGTAAATCTTATTAGTACCTTAAAAGATAATTCAATTCCTTCAACAAAACTTGATTTAAATACTCAAGCACTATTGAATGCAGACCATTCTTTAGACGATGAGCAAGAAGCTAAGTTGGATGGGTTGCAAACTGATGGAACTGCTACTCCATGGACAGCTGGAGATTTGTATGTGAAGATAAATGACCATGCATCTAATGACTTGGCCAACTACCAGAATGTAGGTCAAGGCAATGGTATTTTATCTGAGTTTGACCATACAAGAACTATAACATTCTTGGTGCCAAATTTCGTGACTGTTACTCAATTGCAAAGAACAGATGATAATTCCATTAAGAATCCAGTTACACGAATTGGTACAATTTTAGGAAGACAAGCATTCACCTCTGTATTGCCTACGTCAGGATTTGATATTAACAACCCTGTTGGTGATATATGGCAGGTTGATGGTACGGCAAGTAACAGATTCTTATCTGGTGCTGATGATACGTTCAAGGTTCATGTGGGTAATTTAGGAGAAGATGTTTTATCAAGAACATCACCTGTAACTCCTCCGCAGCTACCTGATGTATTACAAGCATTAGACACTGACTTAACCCGAACAGTAAGAACGACTACGGGTTGGAGAGAAGCGTCTAGTAGTACTCTAAGACATCAATTAACTCGACAGTTTGCTGCATTGTGGGATGAGAATCGCAGAAGCTTCACAGGAAACTATTTCGAGGACATAACAGGCGTTGAGGTTATAGGGTATGCAAATAATAATATCTTTTGGTACAACGACCCTAACGATGAATTGAATACAGGATTCCCTGGGTCGGGTTCTTACATTGAAAATAGTAATGTTAGAATTAGAAATATAAGTGGAGCAACGACTCCAATTACTGATTCTTTCAGAAAGATTATTGCTTTCGACTATGCTTTAGAAAGAGAATTGAACAATGGCGAAGAGGCCCCTATGCTTAGAATAGGTTCTGCTAGCACGACTCCTTTGATTGGACTATCAGAACAGGAAGGACTGTATCTCAATATTGGTCGTGGCGACGGTGGAACTAGAACTAGAACCATTACTAGAAATCTAAACACTCACGGTAGTGGTGGTATATCATATCCATTCGGGTCTCTAGGAGGCGTATCTACTACTGGTGAAGCTGAATTTGATATAGCCAACCCAAATGACCCACTAGTTGCCTATCCAATTACCTATAGAGTTAAAGTTAGATTAGATAATAACGGTAATGACGAAGGAACATTCCAAACTACATACACAGTTACGGATGAAGACGTAAGCCAAGGTAGGACTACATTTACCTCTTCACACGCAGGATATGGAAGTAAAACATGGGGTATAAGATTTGAGCATAATTTTACGCACGTTACTTTTGGCGTTGTGGATGTTATATTTATTGATGATAGCGACAGTCCAGAAACCAACCAAGCTTTAACGTATTATGTTTCTGTAGAGTATGATGTAACTGAAAGCTATACAGTTCCTGCAACTTATGCGAGAGAGCCAATCAATGCAGGTGATGGGCATGATGATTTTGGGTTGTTTGACCCGCATTTGTATAATACTGAGCATGTTCAGGAGAGAAATAGAGTTACCCTATCAATTGAACCTTGGGATTTAACAGACGTATCTACTGACCCTGAATTAGCGGTTAGGGTTGTAGTTGATGGTGAGTTGGAAGGTGGAGAGACTGACGGACTGGATGAGCACAAGATAAGACTACACAGAACAGCCTCTGAATTCGATTTCAGCGATATGAATTTTGGAAATACTATTTGTGCAGTATCTCATATCCAGTGTTACGACTATGGAAGTGGACTTTATATAACAGGTCCAGAACTACTACATCTTTACTCTCTTGCTGATAGATGGCTTGGTGCTTTCATAAACAGCACTGATTCTACTGACGTATTCCAACTTGATGCTAATTGGGAAATACTACACGACCCTACAGTTGATAGAGGATTAATCCTTAGAGATACTGAAAACACGAACCGATTTATGATTCAGGTTGTAAATGGAGTATTGACAGCTTCTCAGTTGTAGAAATTTAATATCTTTGATTAATGTTTAATTAAATAAAATAAGATGAACACGAAAAAAGTAACATTCAAAACGGAGAACGTAAACAAGCCTACTCCTAAATTCTGGAGAAAATTTGGTAATGCATTCCTAGTTTTTGCAACTGGATTTCCAATGGCTATAAGTCAATTTGTAATAGATCCTACTCTTGAGGATAATTTATGTGCAGTCGTAAGTGTCATAGCACTAGCTATTAAGGCTACAACTACATTTTTTGCTGAAGAGAGATAATTTCTTATAACGAACAGTGTCTGTAAATCAAAAGGGGAAGCTTTAATGTTTCCTCTTTTTTTTGTGCATTAAATTATGTAATTTTGATTCAGTTTAAATAATGTTAAATTAAATTCAATTAAATGGAATCAGTAGCGAATAAGATCCTAGTTTTCGACAAGGAAGTAAGAGAGAAAGTTCTTGAAGGAATTGTGGACGTTAGAAAAGCGGTCCAAATAACAATGGGGCCAAAAGGTAAAAATGTTGGTATTTTCAAGACATTGACCAAGTACGACGAAGGTGGTAATCCATCGATCGTAAGAGAACATGTGATAACAAAAGATGGTGTATCTGTAGCTAAAGAGATTGGTTTCTCTGACAAGGTAAAAGATTTCGCTGCTCAGGTGTTAATACGTGCCGCATCAGACACTTGCGACCAAGCAGGTGACGGAACAACCACAGCAATAGTTCTTGCTGCATCTATAGTTGAGTTTGGAGTAAAGGCTTTGAACTCTGGTGGTAATCCAGTCTTAATCAAAAGAGGTATTGACGTAGCAATCAGTGTTATTGTTGAAGAAATCAAAAAGATGGCTAAGCCTATTTCAGTGGAGTCTAAAGAGCTTGATTTCGTAGCTAGAGTTTCAGCTAACAATGATATAGAGATTGGCTCAGTTGTAGCCAAAGCTATCAAGAAGGTTGACAAGGATGGTATTGTAACAGCTTACGGAGAAGTTTCCGGAGTTACTGATGATCAGATAACAGAGGGTTATACCATAGACTCAGGAGCTACTAGTCTTGCATTCATAAAAGATAGAGCTAAGGAGAGAACTGTTTTGAAAAACCCTATCGTGGTTGTTTACGAACACACCCCTAGTAAAGCTCAGGAGGTTGAGGGAATCTGTGAGATGTCCATGCAATCCGGAAGACCATTGTTGTTATTCTGTGAAGATATTGAAGGTGAAGCTGCAGCATTTATGTCTGTGAACAGTGTTCGTGGTTCAATAAAATGTGCTGTTGTAAAGAATCCTTACGGTAGTGATTTGAGAAAAGATTTCTTTATCGATGTAGCCACTGCAACTGGAAGTACAGTAATATCAAACGATGTAGGATTAAACATCGAGCGAATTGATCCAGATCTTCATGTGGGTGGAGCTGATGAAATTACAATAACAAAAATTGATACTCAGATTGTTGGTGGAGCTGGTACAAAGGAGTCGGTAGACGAAAGAATTAAAGAGCTTTCTCAAAGAGCAAAGAAGCAGAAGGATTATCAGAAAACAATTACCGAAAGAAGAATTGGAAGACTTAAAGGTTTAGCTGCAGTCATTACTGTTGGTGCAAATTCTGAAGTTGAAGTAAAAGAAAAGATGGATCGCGTAGAAGATGCAATTTGGGCAACAAGATCAGCACTAGAAGAAGGAATAGTTTCCGGTGGTGGATCAACATATGTTATTGCTAGAAAAGCTCTTGAGCCATTAATTTCTGGTACTGATGAGGAATCAATTGGAGCAAAAATCGTTTACGATGCACTAAAAGAGCCATTGAGACAAATCGCCATAAATTCCGGCAAAACCGGTGATATGGAGGTGGAGAAAGTGATGGTCAATAAAAAAGGTTTTGGTTGGAATGCCATTACAGAAAAGAATGAGAATTTAATCAAATCGGGAATTATTGATCCTGCCAAAGTAGCAAGAGTTGCTTTGCAGAATTCAGCATCGGTTGCAGGCATGCTCCTAACAACTGAATGTATAATCATCAAGGAGGACCCACAATGCTAGTAGAAAGAATAGAACCGATTCAGGGACACGTAGTAGTTGAACCGGTACAAATAGAAGAGAAGCTTACGAGTGGACTGTTCAAGCCTGGAGTTAATTCAGGATCTCAAATGAAAACAGGTAAGGTCAAAGAGTTTGACAAAGAAATACCTGACGCAAGAATGAAGGTTGGTGCATTAGTTGTTTACCGACCTGAAGCTGGTAATGAAATAGTTATCAATGGTGAAACACTTTTATACTTAGGATATCATGAAGTTAAAGGCTATCGAATTAAAGAAGACTAACTTTTCCTTGTTCGCGGCAGCACTTTTGGTAGTGTCTGTCTTGTACAATGTGCACCAGATGCAATCCATCAGTGCTGCTAAAGGGAAAAGCGAGAGTAACCTCAAGGCAATGCAAGATTCTGTACGTACTTATAAAGATAAGTACGGCAGAGTTGTTGCCGAGAAAAGATCTCTTGTGATAAGTAAAAATGAACTTAAAGGCTTAAATGATTCATTGAGAGATGTGATAAAAGGATATAAGCCTGAAGTGGTTGTAAAATGGAAGACTAAAATTGAGTACAAGGATACTTTGAGAATACCATATCCTGTTGATATTGATATTCCTTATGAATTCGAAGTCCCATTTAAGTACAAAGACAAGTGGAGTTTAATTGAGGGACTTAGTACTAATAAAGGTTTAGCTTTCCATAAACTTCAGTTTAACAATGAGCAATCGCTTACCATTGGGGATAAACGAGATTGGTTCTTAGGTAAGAGTTATTCAAGCGTTAAAATAGTTAACACAAATCCAAATGCTAATATTAGTGGCGTTCAAAGCTTTATCATTAGGCCAAAAAAGAGGTTTATAGATCAGTGGTATGTTCAAGTCGGAATAGGTGTGGTAGGTGGATTTCTAATCGCGAAATAATGGAAAAGAAAAGAAAAGTTACATATTACGAAGATGACAGAACTATAAATTTTTCTGTTGATCAAAGAGTGTGTAGAGGTAAGACCACTATAAGCACTATTGAGAAAGTAGAGCATGACGATAGATCTGTAGCTAAGATTTACGTTAAAGATGACAGTAATAGCGAAACTTTGTGGAAAGAAGTAAACTTACCAAACTCGTCTAACTGGTCTTTTGAAAACGACTTCACTCAAGTTATAGATTCATGATAGAGCCTGCTCACGATATTTTAGTTCAGACAAAAGGTGCTGTGTATGATAAATCGACCAATGGTCTTTATAATTACATAATGCCTGATGAGATAAAGAACACCATTAGATGTGGGAAGGTTTTGTATCTTCCTCCTGGATACGATGGTGATGTTATTATTGGTGACATAATTCATTTCCACCACAATATCACAGCACCTTCATATTCTATGGATAACAGTGGAGAGGTTCTTGGTTCTTTCGAAATAGATAGAACTAAAGGATTATATCACTGCCCTGCAACTGAAGTTTTTGCATTTGAGAGAGATGGAGTGGTAAAATCTACAAACAATTACTGCTTTATTAAGCCGGTTCAAAATGATCATGTAAAAGAAAAGGGTGGTTTGTTCACTGTAGATAAAAATAAAGAGATTCCATATGTTGGAATACTCAAGCATGGTAATGAGCACTTGAAATCAATTGGATTAGAAGACGGTGCGGTTGTTGCTTTCGCTGAATGGACGATGTATGAATTTCCTATCCATGGAGAAAAGCTATATCGAATGACAAGCGATAAAATTATAGGAAAAGTACACTATGAGTGATTTTAAAAAACAATTTATATTAAAATCAAAATCAGGTTTCGATGAGCTGATTAAGGTTCTCGACGCTCCTATAGACAATAATGATACAGTTAGTAACCTGGAGAACAAGAAAGCTCTTCAGACAAAAAGGAAAACATTTGTAGAAGCCAAGAGTATCATAAAAGGTATTCTTGAGCTTGACTACAATCAACAAGCATGGGCGAGAAAATCCGTTGAATCCCTCATAACGTCCGGAAAGAGTTCTATAGAGTTACTTATTGATACTCTAGATGACAAAATAAAAAACGTAGACAAGATAGCCAAGAATGCCGGTGATGTTGCTAATGCTGTTGAATCTAAGATTTTAGCATTTAACGATGCATATGTAATAATGACTCATATTGATGAGTTGGAGCGCATTGTAAGTGAAGATGAGATTGTCCTTAAGGATACTGAATTCAATGAGGGTTATTGTGAAATATATGCAGACAAGTATACTGAATGGGGAGACTCAAAAGGATTTAGCCAAAAAGCAGGTTATGATCCTGATTTAGATGCTGTCAAGATTTGTCCAAATGGAACTGTCGGTGAAATAATTGTCATCGAGGGCCTCCGTATTGCATTGCCAAAACCTCCTCCAAAGACCAAAACTCTTTTTAACGACAAGAAAAAAAAGGATCAGTATTGGAGAAGACAGGCACCCCCCAGAACTTTAGGTAAGAAAACAGCGAAAGCTCACGAGAGTTTTATTCATGATGAATTCAAGCGTAAGCGTGAAGGTATATGGTTCATGAATAATGGCAAGCAAGAATATGTAACTGGTGCTCATTGGTTTGTAATGAATCATTGTCGAACCGGTGCAGATGGTTTTTATTACCACTTTACAAAGGCACAACAAAAGCTTCTTATATATGCAGAAGCATGCTGGTGTGATGAGCGTTCCTATGGAATGATATTCGAGAAGATTAGACGTTTTGGTGCTACAGACTGTCTATCTGGAATGGGATTGTGTAAGAGTATAACAGTCAGGAAAGCTATTGCCGGAATGACTTCCAAAAAAGACTCTGATGCTAAAAAGAACTTTATTCGTCAAACTTATATGTTTGCGAACCTTCCCTTCTATTTTAAACCAATATGTAGAGACGAAAGACCTAAAGCGTCACTTGAGTTTATGTCTCCGTCATCTAGGACCAGTAAAACTAATAAGGATAAAGAAATTCAAGATAACAGTCTTGAAACAATCATAAATTATGAATCTACAACAGAGGATAGTTATGATGGTGACGAGGTTTTATTTTATTTAGGTGATGAGTTTTCTAAGTGGAAAAAACAGAATGGTAATACCATTTCCCATTTAGAAATGATCCAAAAATCGATTACGAAAGGTATCCGGATAACCGGAAAGATTTTCTTGATCTCAACAGTCGAGCAGTATACCGGCAAGGATCCTGATGAAGATGATGACGCATTAGCAGGTGATAGGTATAAAAAAATATATTACAATTCAATTCCTACCGAAAGGGATGGTAATGGACAAACTTTATCTGGACTGTATAAAATCTTTGTGTCTGTTCTAGAGCACTATGAAGGTCTGATTGATATATATGGTTATCCAATAGTAGAAGATCCACCTAAGCCTATAAAAACATTTAATGGTGGTCTTGCAGCAAAAGGAATTAGGACTATTCTTGAAAATAAACTTGCTGCATTCAAAGGAAATGCTCGTGCAAGAATTGAATTTTTGAGAAAAACACCTATGAGAGAGGAAGATGGCTTTGCAGTTAAAGACGGAAACTGTATCTTTAACCAAGGAAACATTGTTGATCAGTTGTCATTTATTGATTCTCTACTGAAAAATAAGCATGGATTACCAGGAGAATTAAGAAGAGGTAACTTTGAGTGGAAAGATGGTATTAAGGATTGTGGCAAGGTTTTATGGAGAGATGATCCAAACGGAAGATTTCTCATTAGTTGGATGCCAAGCGAGAGTCTTCAGAACAAAGTAATACTTAAGGGTAAGAGGAAATTCCCTGGAAACCCAGACATAGGTGCTTTTGGTATTGATGACTATCGTGTAACGAAAGCCGCAGATGGTAAAGGTTCGAAAGGTTCATTGCATGGATATGCAAAAGAAAATACCCATGGCCCAAGTCATACTTTTTTCTTGGAATATTTATGTAGACCTAAGGACAAGCCTACTTTCCGCGATGACATGATCATGGCAATGGTGTTTTACGGAATTCCGGCATTAATAGAGAATAACGTAGATGACTTACTTAAAGAAATGCATAGGAGAGGTTATTCTGGTTACTCTATAAGAAGACCTGATAAGTCTAAGCGTAAATTATCTACGGATGAGGAGATGTATGGAGGTATTCCTGCTCAGAATGAATCAGTTCGAGAGCTACAAAGTACGGCACTGGAATTCTATATTGAACATAGAATAGGTGAAATAGATGATCAGGAGTATGGACAAATGTATTTCGTAAAAACACTTTTAGACTGGATTGCATTTGATCCGAAAAACAGAACAAAGCGAGATGCTTCTATATCATCATCATTAGCAATAATTGGCGCAACCAGAGGAGTTAAGAAGTCTTCGTCCACAGCAGAAGAAAGGAAAGAACTTCTTCAAGGAGTAACCGGAAGGTTTGATAATACAGGAGTAAGAGCAAGAGCCATAGTTAAGCCTATGGACGAACAGGCTGTAAGAAAAAAAATAAACCCATCGTCGAGAAGATCGGCAGGAAGGTACAATAATAGACCAGGTAGATTTAAAAAGTAAACTAGTTATGGGAAATCCTACATTGCATAGAGGTTATCCAGATCCGTTGTCAGACAATGCAACGAAACTGAGTGACGATTATGGCTTAAGTATTGCAAAGTTTATTGAACATCAATGGTATTACAATGAAGACGACGCCACTAGTAATAATAGTGGATTGAATGAAAGCTATTACCAAAGAAGACAAAGACTTGAAGTATTAAGATCATACAAAGACGGTTACGTCGACACTACTCCATGGAGAGATTTATTCAACGTAAGTCAAGACCAAGCACATCAAGCGTTTGATTGGACCTACTATAATTTGGTGCCAAAATTTATTGACATCATTAGAGATAGATTCCCATTAGAAATATTTGAAATAGAAGCTGAGGGACTTGATGGACAAACCCTTAGTGATAAAGAAAAGCATAGAAAAAATCTTGAAGATCAGATGCTTTCTGCTCCATTTGCAAAAGCTTTTTCAAAGGGAGTTGGTGTAGACTTTACTCCACAGGGATACGTTCCTGAATCAGAAGAGGAAGTCGATATCATAATGGCTGATTATAAGGAAGCTCAGGAGATAGCGATAGAAGTTTGCCTTAGAAAAATATTTGACGTAAATAGATGGGAGCCGATATATCAATTACTTCTTGAAGACTTGATAGTATACGGATTCGCAGTTAAAGCTATAGAAACGTCACCTACGAATGTTATTGAATATCGAAGAGTGAATCCTTTAAATATGATTTTCTCAAGAGACTACCAATATTCCAAAGACAAACGAGGCTGTTATTATTTTGGTGAAATCAAGATAATGCGTATCGATGAACTTCAGAAAAGATCAGGGCATAAATTCACTGAGAAACAATTAAGATCTGCTATTCGAGGAAGAGCGTATGGTGGAGTTATTGGTGATCCTGCAAATTCTCAAAATACAGACTTCTTCAGTAATGAGGTTGAGGTTTTAAGATTTGCGTGGAAAACAACGTTGGCAGAAGTTTACAAGAAAAAATACAAAAAGCTCATTAAGAAAGATGACGACTTCGAACTTCATCCGGACTCAAAGAGTAAGAAGCTTAAAGGAAGTTTCGATGTATGGCTAGAAGGTGAATATGTTATAGGCAGCAATGAACTTATTTACAGTTACAACGTAAGAGAGGATATGATTCGATCAAATAAAGATATGAATGAGGTTATGCCTCCATACATTCTTTACTCGATTGATGAGCCTTCTATGGTTGATAGATTGATGCTTGTCAATGATGATATTCACTCAACAAGACTTAAGATTAATCACCTTATATACACAATGAAACCTGATGGTTTAGCTATCGATATTGATGGACTTACTGAGGTTGATTTAGCTTCAGGTGGTGTCTTGGATCCACAGGGAGTTTTGGACTACGTTGGACAACGAGGTGACTTGCTTTATTCAGGAACAACTCTTGAAGGTGACAGAACTGGTCCTCCAATAACGCCAATTGCCAATAGTGATATGAATAAGCTGAACGGACTGATTGCGAAATATAATCAGGATCTTCGTTCAATGTATGATATCACCGGTATAAACCCAGTAGCTGACGGAACAGCTCCAACTAAGGGAGCACTTATTGGAGTTCAGCAGAACTCATTAAATGCAGCGAATACTGCAACTAAACACATAGGAACAGGCGCATTATCTATAATGCAAAGATCATGTGAATCTACAGTCTCTAGGATACAGAATTTAAGTATGGCTGGTGAGAACTACGAGAATGCAATGAAAAATCTCGTAGGCGAAAGTGTTTACAAGACAATGAAGAAGTCTGCACCATTACACATGTTCGAGATGGGAATCAATATCAATATTGCTCCAGATCTTGAAGAAAGACAATCGTTTAAAGATTCTCTCGACTTAGCTGTACAAGCTGATAAAATCGATTACGATGATAGGCTTGAGTTGATGGATACCAAAAATCTGAAACTCGCTAAGAAATCTATGAAGATCAAAATTGAGAAGCGTAGACGAATAAAGCAGCAAGATATTGAAAGGATTGAGAGGATTAAAATAGAAGGTCAAGAACGTGCAGGGTTGGCTATAGAGAATGCCAAACAGCAAACTCTCAGTATGGAGATTCAAGCTAATCAGGCCAAGCTTAATGCTGAAGCTCAAAAAGAATCTATGCTTCTTCAGTATGAGAGAGAAACTGATTTCATGCTTCAGAAACAAAAGTATGGATATGAGTTGCTCCTTAAGGATAAAGAAGTGTTGGCAAACAGAGAGCTCAATAAGTTCAAAGAAGATCGTAAAGACGACAGAACAAACATTCAGGCTGACCAACAGTCTAAAATGATTGATCAAAGGGATAAGAAGACTGGAGCAGTTGACTTCAAGAGTCAGGCTGAAATTGACAAATTAACCCGAGATGCTCAAGTAGATCCTCTTCAACAGCAATAATCACAAGAACCATTTGTACAACAATAAAACTGAATTGAATGGCACCTCCAAGAAAAAAAAGATCAGAACTTTGTAAATCAGCCAAGTATTTTCGCGATAATCCTAAAGCGAGAAAAAAAAAGGATACAACTAGTAAGAAGGTTAATTCTCGTCCAGGACAAAAGGCTAAGCGTCGAGAACTTGGCAAAAAGAATAGTGCAGCTGATAAGCGTGGAGTTAATCGAAAAGGAAAGGATTTTGACCATGCTGTTAACCGGTATGTAAAATCAAGTACTAATAGAGGAAGGAAGAATGAGGGTGGCAGAAAGAAGAAATAAAAAAAAGGAGGCTTTAATTAGCTTCCTTTTTTTCATGAGTCTTATTAGTATCAATTAAACTATGCTCTGCAAATTATTTAAAATTTCATGGATTTCATCGAGGTTCTCATCAATCTTATGCTTAGTTGTATGAACATCATGCAAAAAGCATGTAGATGGCTCCTCTTCCACAGACTCTTTAGGGCCTGAATTGTAATTAGACAACTTCCTGGCTACTTGCTCCAGTCTAGTTTTAGCTTCTTGAGACTTCTCAAGAGTTAATAACATTTGATCTTTGAATACATCAAACTCTGTCTTGTTTTCCTTAATTGGTATTTCCATAATTTAAAAAGATAAGATTTTAGCACCACCAAGGATTGACTTAATACGAGAAAGAATACCTAAATTCTTCTTCTTTATTTCCTTGATTTCTTTACAATAAGATTCCATTTCCTTTATTTCAGCTTCTTTTTTAGAAACTTCATTGGAAATTCTAATGTTCTGATTCTCTAATCGAACTTCAGTTTTAGTGAACACATCTAAAATATCGCTCTGTTCTTCCTGAAACGATTTGAATACTCTTTCTGGTCCTGATCCTAATAGCATTTAATTAAATTTTTGACTGTTTTAGCCTTATGGCACTATTGTAAAATCTCGTCATCAAATAATAGAGATGACTGCTTAGTTTTTGATTTTGTACACTTAGAAGCTTCTTTAGCCTCCTTGGTCTTCTTAGCATGACAAGGCTTACAAAGAATTTGTAATTCATTCACACTGCAAAATAACCTTTCAACAAACCTAGGTAGATCACTGTAGTCTTTTAAAGTACCTGCATCATGGATATGGTCCACTTGAACTTTCTTTGCAGGAAAACAATCCTGACACTCATTGCATCTAAAATGCTCAGCAAGTCTGTCAGTGTCTTTATTTATCTGTTTTCCAACACTAGCATTCTTTAATGCAGCATATTTTGGTGGATATTTATTCCAAGCTACTCTAAGTGCACTTCTAAGAAATGTCCAAAATCTAGCTGTGGTCCAAGCGTTCCAATTCTTATAGTCAGGTGTCTTTTTTCCCATGACTCAAAAGTAAGCATAGTATTGTTAAGAATGAAACTAAATAATAATTGTACGCATATTGATAATTATTTATCACTGCAAATCAGATAGTTACGCATTAAGTGTATAAAAATTCGCAATAAATATTTGGTGGGAAGAAAAATTCCCCTACCTTTGTTTCGTAATCAAAAAAAAACTCCGATGATTGAAAAAATTAACAATGCAATTGAAGAAAGAGGTATAAAAAAATGCTGGATAGCCAAGAAGATTGGTATTGGAAGTCCCACTTTAAGTGACTGGCTTAATAAGAAGAAAGTTCTTCCTTTGGAAAGAGAGAATCAGTTAATGTTATTGTTGAACCTTGAAAGAGATTAGTTATGAAGAAATGGCTGAATGGAATTATTGTAGTTATTGTTGTCATATTAGCTTTTACTGTTGTTAATAAAGTATTTAATGCCAACATTCCAGACTTCTCTGTAGGATGGGTTAGTTGTGCTGTATTTATAATTTTCACTAAAGCAGATAAGTTATGGAATTAATCAAAATAACGAAAAGTGAAGGCGGTAAATCTATAGTTGATGCTAGAGAATTACATGCGTTCCTAGAAGTTAAGTCTGATTTTAGAAATTGGATAAAGAATTATATAAAAGATTTCCATTTTACTGAATATCATGACTATGTGACGTTCGGTAAAAATTTACCGTCCGGAGGAAGATCTAAGGAATACGCTATCACAACTGATATGGCCAAGGAATTATCTATGCTAGCTCGTAGTAAAAAAGGAAAGCAAGCCAGAACGTATTTCATAGAGCGTGACAAATTAGCCTCTAGGTTAACTCTTATTCCGGATTTTAATGATCCTATAGCTGCAGCTCGTGCTTGGGCAGACTCTAAAGAAAAAGAGCAGTTAGCTATAAATGAAAAAAACATTGCAGAGGCTAAGGTTTTAGAAATGAAACCTAAAGTTGAATTTGCAAATTCCGTGAGCAATTCCAATGATTTGATATTAATTGGCGACTTGGCAAAACAACTTAAATCAACTGGAATTAATATTGGAAGAAATAGATTGTTTAAGTGGCTGAGAGACAATAAATATTTATGCAAGAATTCTAATGAGCCCACTCAGAAATCTATGGACTTAGGAGTCTTTAAGGTTGTAGAGAGAGTTATGACTACTGGTGATAACTCAAAAATACTACGAACCACCAAAGTTGCTGGCAAAGGGCAGATTTACTTCACTAATAAACTTAAAGATGAAAGATTGTAACTTCTATGTCACCCATGGGTGGATGGTTAATAATTTAGGGATTAAAGGAAATGATGTTTCAGTATTTGCTATAATTTACGGATTCTCTCAAGATCAGAGTAGTGAGTTTAATGGCTCATTAAGTTATTTAGAGAAGAGTATTAATGCATCTCGAAATACGGTTTTAAAATCCTTGAAAAATCTTGTTAACAGAAGCCTAATAGTAAAATCAGAAAGAATCATCAATAAGGTTAAATTCTGTACCTATTCCTATAATGCAGAGGTAGTGCAGAAACTGAACCACCAACGCAAAAAATGCACTGAGGATGGTTCAAGAACTAGTAAGGATGGTAGTGCAGAAACTGAACCCAATAGTATAGTTAATAATAAAGGAGATAATAAAGGCGCATCAGAAGATGCTTCACAGAGTTCTTCTTCAGAAACTTCTCCTGAAAAACCAAAAGCAGTAGAATACCCAAAGGAAGCTAAAGAAATTTGCAGATGGTTTTATGATCAGCTTACAGAAACTGAAAAGAAAGCAATTAAAAGTACAGTTCAAACTGAATGGTTAAAAACTATTGATCAGTGTAATAGATTAGATAAAATACCTTATCCTGACTTATTAAAAGCTGTCAAGTGGGCCAAAGAAGATCCATTTTGGAAGAATCAGTTTAGATCCATCACTAAACTCAGAAAAAAAGGAAAAGATCAACTCCTCAATTTTGCGCATCGATGGGTGGAAGCATCAAATGGGAATAATAATCCTAAGAAAGAAGTATTCAAAGTAAAACCTCAAGCTAAACAAGATTATGAATAAAC
>JBGRQE010000097.1:0-10094 GCA_041725955.1 Bacteroidales bacterium | reverse complement strand
CTTTCTCCTGGTGAAACTGATGTTCCTCCAGGAGAAAGATATCTTGATGTTGCAGATACCTTAAAGATGTTTATGCCTGCATATGATGGAGGTAAGAAAATCATGCGCTATCTTGATTCAATTAATAATTACTATGATGTAGCTAGTAACCTTGGTACCGAATTTCCTGATGCTGTAAAGAGTGAATTCTGGGGTCAAGTTGATTACGTAGGTATGCCTCTTGCTAAGAAAGGTAAAGAATGGTTGTCTTGCGATTACAGATTGAAAATTCGAATTAATAGACCTTATGAAGATGGAATTGTTCCTGGTCTTGAAAATGAAGCGACAAAGAAAGATGATATGTTAAATTATAACAATCAGCTTCCTGCTTATCAGTTCACAACTGAAGGTGTTGTTCCGGAATCTTTCAATGAGAAGAAATTCCAGTCTGATTTAGATAAAATTAGAGTGGTTCCAAATCCATATTATGGATACTCAACTTATGAGAGAAACCCTCTGGATAACCGTGTGAAGATTACTAATCTTCCAAACCAATGTACTGTTACTATTTATAGTTCTAAAGGTACAATGGTTCGTCAATTTGAGAAGGACACCGATGGGGTAACTTCGATTGATTGGGATCTTAAGAATTTTGCAAACGTGCCTATTTCTGGTGGTGTTTACTTGATTCATATTAAGAGCAATCATGGACAACGTATTATTAAATGGTTTGGAGTTCTCAGAAAAGTTGACCTTAACAAAATCTAATTCATTAAGAAGATAAAGAACAAAAAAAAAGGCTATTATGAAGAATATTTATAAATGCTTAGTTATTGCTCTTCTAACTGGGATTCTTGTTATTCCTTCTCAGAGAGCTAATGCGGGCAATAAAGACCGTTCTGGTCAAGCAGGTGCTTTTGAATTATTAATTAATCCATGGGCAAGAACTGCTGGTTGGGGTAGTGCAGGTGTAGCATGTGCTCGTGGTTTGGAAGCCCAATGGGTTAACGTTGCAGGTTTGGCGTTTACCAAAAGCACAGAAGTGAACTTCTCTCATACAAACTATCTTAAAGGCGCTGGAATTTCAATCGTAGCAGGAGGTTTTGCTAAGAGAATAAATGAGTCTAGTGTTTTTGGAGTTAGTGTTATGAATATGGGATTTGGAGAGCTTCCTGTTACTACTGTCGCAAATCCAGAGGGTTCAGGAGCTACTTTTAAGCCAAGTTATTTGAATATCAATCTTGCTTATGCAAAGATGTTCTCTAACAGTATTTATGGAGGTTTTAACTTAAAAATTATTGCTGAATCTTTACCTGATTTGACTGCAACAGGTTTTGCAATTGATGCAGGTATTCAGTATGTAACTGGTGAGGAAGAAAATATTCATTTTGGTGTTACCTTAAAGAATATTGGACCTACTATGAAATATACTGGTGATGGTATTTCTTTTAGAGCCTTCGCTCCAGGATCAAATTATCAGTCTACTTACGAGCAGCGTTCAGCAGAGTTTGAACTTCCTGCAAGTTTGTCAATTGGTGGAGCTTACGATTTTCTTTTTGCCGACAGACAGCGTTTTACTGTTGCAGCAAACTTTCAATCTAACTCATTCACTCAAGATTTAGTAATTGGTGGTGGTGAGTATAGCTTTAAAGACTTATTGATGCTTAGAGCAGGTTATGTTTATGAGGCTGGTATTAACGAGAACGTTAATAATCCTAACCGATTAACTGCACACACAGGACTTCAATTAGGAGCTACTGTTCAGTTACCTTTAAACAAAAAATCAGGATCTAAATTAGGAATTGATTATTCTTATGGCGATACTGATAACTTTAGTGGTGACCACCGTGTAGGTATCAAGCTTATTTTCTAAGAAAATAAAAAGCATATTTATATATAAAGAGACTGCCCTTAAATACTTTTTGGGCAGTCTCTTTTTTATGCACTATCTTTTCTGTTTGCTCATTTTAAATTTAATAGCTTATTTTGTGTCCTTAAAAAAATAAAATAAGACCAATGGAAATATTATTGTCATCAGCATATTTGCCACCAATTGAATATATGAGGATTCTTGCATCTGAAGAAAAGGTGATTTTAGAAGCTAATGAGAATTTTATAAAGCAAACATGGCGTAATCGTTGTCGTATTGTTACTTCTAATGGTTCTTTAGATTTAAGTGCTCCTGTGTTGAAAAGTAAAGGAAGTAAAACTCCTATTCAAGAGGTATTGTTTTCAGATCAAGAATCTTGGAGTATAAAACATTGGCGAGCTATAGAATCGGCATATAATGCATCTCCTTATTTTTTATATTATAAGGATGAATTAGAGAATCTGATATGTAATCCTCAACAAAATCTGTTTTCTCATAATCTGAGTTTGATTGAATTATTATGCGATTTGATTGGAATTACTCCTAAAATTATACTTTCGGAGTCTTATATAAAAACAGAAAATTGTAGATACCGTGATTTAAGAGATGTTATTCATCCTAAAAAAGATGATTTGTTTAATAAGGAGTCTTATGTACAAGTTTTTGCCGAAAAAATGTCTTTTGTAGGTAAGGGGATAAGTGTGTTAGATTTGCTTTTTAACCTAGGCCCTGATACATTAGATTATCTGGAAAAGATTGATTTACAATTTTAGTATGTTTAAAGTAAAGAGTTTTTGATACCATTAAATTTTTGTATCTTTGCAACAATACAATGAATTAAGGCCCTTAATGATTTAAGGGTCTATTTTTATTTATCTGTTTTAAAATTATTAATTACTATCTTGGTATGTCAGAATCAAAATATTTTACCGAAGAAGGTTTAAAAAAGCTAAAAGCTGAGTTGGACCAACTGGAAAATGTGGAAAGACCAAGGATCTCACAACAAATTGCTGAAGCAAGAGATAAAGGAGATCTTTCAGAAAATGCAGAATACGATGCAGCAAAAGAAGCTCAAGGAATGCTTGAACTTAAAATTGCTAAGTTAAAGCAAACACTAGCTAGTGCAAAAATTATTGATGAGTCTAAACTTGATTCTTCTAAAGTTTACATCCTATCTAAAGTAAGAATCAAGAATTTGAAAAATAATTCTGTGATGACTTATACTTTGGTTCCAGAAAAAGAAGCAGATATCCGTGCTGGAAAAATTTCAGTAGATTCTCCTATCGCTAAAGGCTTATTAGGTAAATCTGTAGGTGAAAAAGCAGATATTCAAGTTCCTGCTGGTGTGATTCCTTTTGAAATCGTTGAAATAAGTCGTTAGTTTTCTTTTATTCCCCTAATTATTAATTCCAGGCATTCTACAAATTATGGCAACAATTTTTAGCAAAATTGTAAATGGTGAGATACCATCTTACAAAATAGCAGAAAATGATCTATTTTATGCTTTTTTGGATATAAATCCTTTAGCTAAAGGGCACACCCTTGTGATTCCCAAAAAAGAAATTGACTATATTTTGAATATTGAAGATGAACTTTATGCCGGATTATTTTCTTTTGCAAAGAAAGTGGGAAAATCTATTGAAGAGGTTATTGAATGTAAAAGAATAGG
The DNA here is from genome assembly GCA_041725955.1 of Bacteroidales bacterium. Classification (GTDB taxonomy): domain Bacteria; phylum Bacteroidota; class Bacteroidia; order Bacteroidales; family JBGRPZ01; genus JBGRPZ01. The sequence goes on along the minus strand of JBGRQE010000097.1, from coordinate 6,576 downwards.
TATTACCGTAATTGGTCTAGAGGTTCCTCATGCTCATATTCATCTGATCCCTATAAATACCATATATGATATGGATTTTAAAAAAGACAAGCTTCAATTGACAAATGAAGAGTTTGAAAAAATTGCAAGCAATATCCAAGCTGCTTTTGCAAAGCAAAACTAAGAAATTTAATTCCTCGCGTTTTATGAATGTTTGTATGTAAAATGCGAGGTTTCTTTTGAAATAATTGTTCTTTTTTTTCTTTTGATTGGCTTTTTATCTAACTTGCACAGTGTTGATTATTATTTAATTCTGTGGTATATTAATCTGTCATTGTAAATGTTTTTCTTAGATGAAAAGTCTTTTTTTTCTTCCGATCCATCTTTTGTCTTCTCTTTTGATTATTCATTTTGATAATTTATTTTCCCCAATAATAATGATTCTGCTTTTTATTACTATTAGTAGTGTTGTTATTTTACTACTGTTTTTGGGGCATTACTTTTCTTTTGTTGATTTTGTGAAGCGCTTAAAGTATAGCTATCGAAGACGCCTTGAAGATCACCTAAAACGTTTTAAAGTTTTGGAAACAAATTATCAGCGTCGGCTTTCAGATATTAAGGTATTTGAAGAGGAATTGAAAAAAAAATCAAATGAGATTGTTAAACAAGAAGATATGAAAACTCTTTTTCTATCAGATATTGACAATGAAATTCGTACTCCTTTAAACAGTGTAATGGGTCTTGCTAGCTTAATTGAGACAGAAGTTGAGCAAAATGATAATGAAATTTGTAAATATGCCTGCTCTATACAGGAAAGTTGTGAGAGATTACTCCGTCTTGTAAATAATTTTGTAGACCTCACAAGCTTGGAAACAGAAAAAATAGACCTTTATAATGAAGATTTTGATGTAAATTCAAGTTTACGCAATGTAAAGGAGTTTTATGCTTTCCGTGCATATTCTAAAAATATATCATTCTCTTTTTCTTTTTGCAGTGTTCCTTTTGTTTATGGCGATCAAAAAGTTTTTTTTAAAGCCTTAAGTTTAATTTTGGATGATATTGTCCATTATTTTTCTGATGGTAAAATATCTTTTGAAGCTCAGCTGGATTTGTTTAAAGTTAAAATAAAACTTAATTTTCTAGATAATAAAATGCCTCAACATTGGATGGACAAAGTTCAGGGACTACTGGATAAAGAGGTGTTTCATCAAGAGGATACTAAAAAAGGAATGGATGTAGGTATTTTGCTGGCTTATCGTTTATTGCGTTTAATTCAGGGTGAACTATGTGTTATAAATACTGAAGATGTCCAACGAATAGAGTTGTCTGTTCCTGTGGCTAAAGGAATTGCCAAAGAATACCCTTTAAAGAAGCAAAGTAAAAATCCTAGATTTAGAAAACCTTCTGTTTTAATTGTTGAAGACGATCCTTTGTCTAGATTTATTATGTCTCGGATGCTTGATGAAAATTATAAAATTTCTTTAAGCTGTAGTGGTGAAGAAGCTGTGAAAGTAATTTCTGAGAAGAAAAAAGAAGGTGTGCTTTTCGATTTAGTGCTTATGGATATTAATCTGCCTGATGGTTGGGATGGTATTCAATTGATGCATCATTTTCGTAGTCTTTATGGCGAATATGCTATGGTGCCTTTTATAGCACAAACTTCATATGCAAATCCCGATCGTAGAAAGATAATTATGGAAGCAGGATTTGATGATTTTATTGCAAAGCCATTAAAGCGTGAGAAATTAATTGGTAGCATAGAAAATCAACTTTCTTTGTACTCATGAAAAATGTAAAATTTTATTCTCCTTTCAATTGAATTGTCCAATAAGTACTATATATTCCAATGCTTTCGTTCCTAATATGTATTATATTATATATCAGATTATTTTCTTATTTTAAATAATTGCTCTTAACAATTTTATTGCTTAAGTGTTTGATATTCAATCGAACTAAATTCTAAACTATTTTTCCTAAAGATTAACTTATGAACTGGCAGCCTCTTATTGGGAAGGATCATGATTTGTATCTTCCTATCAGAAATAAACTAAAAGAAATCTCCTCCTATCTTCAAAAAATTGATGACAATGATATAATTAAAAAAGATGGATTTTCATTATTAGGTGGAGCCTCGGGTAATGCATTGTTTTTATTGTATTATGGTGCTGCTTTTGAAGAAGAAAAATCATTTAATAAAGGGTTGTCGTTAGTTGAAAGTATTTTTGCTCAACTGGGTAGTGGCTCAATATTAGATACTCATGCTGGTGGATTATCGGGTGTTGCTTATATGCTTGAATTACTTGCTCAAGAAGGATTTATTGATTGTGATACCAATGAAATCTTGGGAGATTGTGATCAGATTCTTTATGATTCCATGATTAATAATTTGGAGCAAAATGATAATTGGGATTTTCTTCATGGCGCTTTGGGGAGTGCCCTTTATTTTTTGAATCGTAAGTCTAGTCCAAAAGCAGAAGAATATTTAGGTGCTTTTTTGGAGAGCTACGAGCGCCTAGCTACAAAAGATAAAAAAGGAGGATTGAAATGGAAATCACCTGTTTTTCCAGATGAAACTCGCCAAATTTGGGTATATAATTATTCGTTAGCACACGGAATGGCTGCAACTATTGGAATATTGGGTAAAATTATTCAAAGGTTTCCAAATCTGAAATTAGCACAATCTCTTTTAGATCAATTGTTGGAGTATTATGAGCATACAAAGAATATGTTTACTGCCAATAAAAGTCTTTATCCTGGTTGGATCCCTCTAGATTCAGAAGAAGAAATTTCAAAAGGAAATCGTGTTGCTTGGTGCTATGGCGATCCGGGAATTGGTATTGCAATGTTAATTGCTGCAAAATGTACCAATAACCTAGATTTAGAAAAACGAGCTGTAGAATTGCTTGATAATTCTTTGAGTCGTACTTCATACGACGATTCAGGGATTAGAGATGCTTGTATGTGTCATGGCTCTTCAAGCCTTTTGCAGATTTATAATCGTGCTTATGGTATTGTCAGAAAGAAAGAATATAAGGATTATGCAATGCACTGGCTAGCCGAAACTTTGAAGCTTATGCGCAATGATAAATTTCCTTTAGGATATTCTGTTTTTAAACTTGATGGCTATTATTTTGAGATGGGTTTACTGGAAGGTGTTTCAGGAGCTGGACTAGCCCTACTTGCTTCCATAGTTTCTCAGGAACCTACATGGGATGAATCCTTATTAATTAGCTAACTCTTATCTCCTATTTATTATGAGTGAACAACGCTTTAAGTATAAGTATTTTGAAAAATTTGTTGTACGTAGCCCTTTGATGCCAATTCAGTTTGCCGAAAAATTGCTTAAAGATAAAAAGGTGTCTGATAAAATGCTTTTGGAAAAATTAGCACTTCCAGAAGTTAAAGAAGCAATTTTTATAGCAAGTCCGGAATTATATGCTGAATTGGAAAAATTCTTGCAAGGGACTACTATGAAAGAGAAAGATTTGCAGCGATTGAAATATTCTCTAATTAGTTACCTTATGCGTATGTCTTTTCGTTGTACGCCTTTTGGAATGTTTGCAGGTTTTTGTCTTGGAGAATGGTCGTCTGATTCTGATATTTATCTCCAGTCCTTTAAGAAAAGTAAAACCCATACACGTTTAGATATGGATGTGCTTTGTTCTTTAGGGATTGATTTGGCTAAAGACCCTTTTCTCCGAAAAAAATTATTGTGGTTTCCAAACACAAGTGCTTATCCTGTTGGTGAGCAACTTAGGTATGTTGAATATACTTATACCGAAAATAGAAGAAATCACCACATTGTTGCTGTAGATTATTCTTCTTATCTACAAAGAGTTTTGGCGTTATGTAAGAAAGGAGCATTCTACGAAGATATGGCCAAGTGCTTGGTAGATGATGAGATTACTATTGATGACGCAACAGCTTTTATTGATGAGCTTATAGATAATCAAGTGGTAGTTTCAGAAATGGATCCAGCGATTACGGGTGAGGAATTTATAAATCAGTTAATTGGCAACTTAGAAAAAGTTCCTGAAGTACAGGAATATACTCAGCTTTTACGTCTTACCCGAAATAAATTAGATAATGTAGATGCTCAGGATCTGGGAGCTGATATAAAAGATTATCGAGCGATTTCTGATGCCTTTAGGAAAACGGGAACCAAATTCGAAGAGAAATATTTTTATCAGGTAGATATGGCAAAAATACCTGAAAGATGTAGACTCGATACATCTATTGCTGAGGACTGTCTTAAGGCTATTTCTGTGCTGAATAAACTGTCTCCTAAACGTCCGGAAACTACTCTTGAGAAGTTTCAAAATAAATTTGAAGAGCGATACGAAACTCGTGAAATGCCTATTTTAGATGTTCTTGATACTGAAATGGGTATAGGATATGGCCCTGATAGTGACCAAGGTGATATTGCTCCATTGGTTGATAATATTATGATTACCCCAAAAGAAGTAGGCTTTGAAAAGGTAATGATTAACCGTTCTTTGCAGACTTACCTTATGCGTAAGTTTATTGAAGGGATTACCAGTTCTAACAATGAAACGGAAATTACTGATGATGAGTTGAAGGACTTTAAGGAAAATTGGGATGACTTGCCTCTTACAATGAGTTCTATGATAAGAGTCTATGGTAAAGAAAATGAGCAATATTCTTTGGGAATTTCCTTTGCTTCAGGATCTAGTTCCGCAAATCTGTTAGGACGTTTTTGTCACGCAGATCCAAATACCTATAAATTTGTAAAGGAAATTATTGATGTTGAAGAAGGCCTTGATCCCGATCGTATTTATGCAGAAATTATTCACCTTCCAGAAAAGCGAACTGGAAATATTTTGCTTCGTCCTATATTAAGAAATTATGAAATCCCTTTTCTTGGCAAAAGTGCTGTTCCTGAAGAATTCCAAATTTCTTTAAGTGACTTATACCTGAGAATGATTGGACGTAGATTGGTTCTTTATTCTAAGTCTTTAGCAAAAGAAATTGTTCCTCGTTTGAGTACTGCCCATAATTTTTCTTCTAATGCACTTCCTGTATATCAGTTTTTATGCGACTTGCAAACTCAAGATAAGCGTTCGAGTATAGGATTTTCATGGGGATTATTAGATAATTTAGCAGACTGTTACCCTCGAATTAAATATAAAAATATTATTCTTTCGCCTGCACAATGGCAATTGCATAAAAAGGAGTATGAGTCTATTTCCAAATTAGAAGATGAGGACGAAATTTATAAAGAATTTACAGCTCTTAGAAAAAAGAAAGGTATACCCGAAAAGGTGTATTTGGCAGATATGGATAATGAACTATTCCTCGATTTAAGTAATGTTAGCTGCATTCAAACTATGTTTTCAAAAATTAAAAACAGAGAAGCTTTTATGCTTAAGGAATATTTATTTGACAGAGATAGTGCAGTTGTTCGTTCAGAGGAAGGTTGTTTTACCAATGAGGTTATTGTTTCATTTTATCGTCAGGAAATTCCTGAAGAGTAAATATTGTTTCTATGTTAGATTTGAAAATTCAAGAAGATAATATCTCAAGGTCTTATATTCCTGGCGATCAGTGGGTGTACTTTAAATTGTATTGTGGACCTAAAACCGGAGATAAGATTTTAGTTAATGTTATTCGAGAGGTTTCTGAAACATTATTGAAATCTCAAAAAATACATCGGTGGTTCTTTATTCGTTATAGTGACCCAGATTTCCATATTCGAGTTCGTTTTAATTTTACACAAAAAGAGGCTATTTCTGATATCATTACTATGATGACAGAAAGCTTGGAGTATTTTGTGAAAGAAAACTTGGTTTGGAAGGTCGTTATTGATACTTATCAAAGAGAAATAGAAAGATATGGCTTAAATACTATGGATGAAGCCGAAACTATTTTTTATCATGATAGCCAGATGATTGTTGATTTTCTGGAGATGATTGAAGGTGAGGACGGAGAAAGATATCGATGGTTGTTTAGTCTACGGGCAATGGATGCTATATTGTCTGATTTTCATCTTGATACAGAATCTAAAATGGAGGTTATGTTTCGAATTAGCCAATCTTTTGGAAAGGAGCATAATAAGGATGAGCAGTTGGCCAGACAGTTGTCTAAGAAGTTTCGTGAAGAGAAAAAAGCGATTCAAGATATTTTAAATCCTGAAAAAGATGAAGAAAGCGAAATGAAACCAGCTTTAGATTTAATTCAACAGAAATCTGAGAAAGTAAAAGAGCCGATTAAGCAAATTATAAAGATTAGAAATGAAAGCAAATTGATAGTTCAGTTTGATGATTTAATTTCAAGTTATCTGCATATGTTTAATAATCGGCTGTTCCGCTCAAAGAATCGTATACATGAAATGGTTGTGTATGATTTTTTGTTCAGGGTTTTGAAATCGCGTGTTGCACGTGAGAAATATGCAAAGAAGGGCTAAATAGGCTTTATAAGAAAAGGCAAGTAGAATTTCTTCTGCTTGCCTTTTCTTATTGGATTGAATATAAAAGAGCTATTTTAAATTATCTCTTATGAAATACTAATTGTTTTCTTTTTAAGTTTTTTTTCTTCTCTAAAGGGAAGAAAAAAAACTTAAAAAGAAAACAATTAGTC
>JBGRQE010000096.1:0-10559 GCA_041725955.1 Bacteroidales bacterium | reverse complement strand
ATAAAGGGGGGGGCGGTAATTCGGATTCCGTGTTTCGAATCTCGAATCCCGAACCACGAAACTCGACCCCCGAACCACGACCCACCACTACTCTCTTAAATCTAAGAGCTTAGACAGCTTTCTTCCTATACCAATTTTTTGTCTTTTCTGAATCCAATCTAAAGTTTCGAGTCGAACCTTAGGTCTTACTTTAAGTTTTGATTGCAGAAAAACCTCAATTTGGGCAATAGCTTCTTTTTTATGAAAAGAATCTTTACAGCTTACAGCAACTTCTAATTCATCCGTATAGATATCATTATCTGTAAGGATTACCAGATAATCTTCGATATAAGGAATTTGATTAAGGGTATCAAATATCAAAGGAGGAAACAAGGTAGTTCCCTTAAACTTTATCATTTGCTTTTTCCGTCCAATTATCGGAGAAATCCGTAAAGACTCACGCCCACAATTACATTTCTTATTGGTAAGATAACATAAGTCGCCTGTACGATAACGTAGCAAAGGCATTCCTTCAACATCAAGAGTAGTAATTACCAACTCTCCAATTTGACCAAATGGCAATACCTTTCCATAATCGTCTAACACCTCGGCAATCAGTAATTCATAGTGCAAATGGCCTCCATTACCTTGTGAACATTCGGTAAAAGCGGTTTGCATTTCAGTTGATGCATAAGTCGAATATACCTGAAGTTCGGGCCATAGTTCATGGATTCTTTTTCCCAGAGTATTCCACTGAAATTCGGCATCTCTGATTCCTTCACCAATACAAATTGCTTTCTTTAAGCTTGACTTACGGTAATCGATCCCATTTTTCTTTGCATAATCTATAAGCTTCAGCAAAAAGGAAGGAACCACAACGATAACCTGAGTACCTAAGTTCTGAATATTATCCCACTGCATAGACGGATTTCCCGGACCTGTTCTAATGGCTGCAGCACCAAGCATATTACACCCTTGGTAATAGGCCATACCAGCCATAAACTGTTTATCGAGGGTTAAGGCCAGTTGGAAAATGTCGGAAGAATTAGCGTCCATTTCCTGATAAGAAAAGTATTCATTTAAGGCAAGGCGCTTAAGGTCTTTTTCTGTAAGAGCAATAATTACAGGATTCCCCAAGGAACCCGAAGTAGAAGTGTATTCTACAATTTCATTTTTGTCTACACACAGAAAGTCCCAGTTATTAGCCTGCAACTGATCTTTATCGGTAGTAGGTATTTTTTGTAAATCCTCGAGAGTTTGAATACTTTGAGGATCAATAAGGTTTTGTTTAAATAAATTTCTGTAATAGGTCGACTTATTATATAAGCGATCGATTAAGAGCTTTAACTTCCGCTCTTGTAGCTCTTTTTGCTCTTGCTGTGAGGGGTAGCTCTTTTTCATTTTATTTACTGTTTTGGTTGATTTTACATTTCTTCAAGAGGGCTAATATTTCATCGGCATCTTTGGGATGACTAATTCTAAACATCAAGGCTTTATTCAAATACTCCTGAGCATTTTGATAGTCTTCTTCCTTGAAATATCGCTTTCCTATTTTGTAGTAGCAAAGGTAATAATCAGGATTTAGATTGATGCTTTCATGAATATAAGCTTCAAATTGATCTTCATTTTCAATCTTCTGTAAAAGCATTCTTTGCTTTTGTACTCGGTAAGCTATATCGGTTTTCAAAGAATCTGCTTCAATTTCTTGCCCCTGCAAAGGCATAGATTCTATAGCAACTTTAGGGTTGTTAAAAACAGAATCGAGATTATAGGCAACAAATTTTCCTTCTTGATAAGGACCCGTAGAAATCCAAAAGATATTCTTCTCAGGAGCAAATAATATAGAATGATGACTCACATACTGATTGATAGTCATTTCATTGCCATAGCCTATAGGCTGCCCCGACAAATCTTTATCATTACGTAGCAAGGCAATCAGTTCCTTCTTGCCCAATAGGGAATCTTGTTTTATTAAATCCTGACATTTCTTATACCGATATCTGGAAGCAAAGCTTATTGCAGAATCAGCAGTATAAATATTATCACTATGGAAATGATTGGTATAACTTGTAATATATTTTCCTGAATCGTAGAGAGCTGTTTTATCCTCTAGCTTATCTATAGAACATACCTTTTGATCTTTTGCAGAAGCAATAATAAATTGCTCAGAAACAAAGGTTTTATATTTTTTCGCAATAGCTAAAGCTTCATCAATGGTTGATGCATATTGAAGTATTTCTCTGGCCAGAATTGAAACAGGGGTTCCTGAATGTGTTGGAGGTGGTGATGGGGCTGCATTCAAAACAATAGCCAAACCTTGGTCATTCATTCCTGATACACAACCAATCATTCCTCCCCAGGTAATAATAGAATGTTTATAGCCATTTGTAGGGTCAATAAACATTACTATTTTATCCTTAGCAAAATCTTCTCCAAAATAGAAGTCAAAATTGCGAGCAAGGTATAAGGTTGAATCCTTTGATTTTTCTTTGCACACTCCTACCGAGGTACATCCTACAAGTCCCAATAGTTGAACAGCATGACCAATATCGTGAGCAGAATGGTAATTCATTATTCTCTGGTATGGAGTTCCTATATAATTATAATCAGAACTGGCATAATTGGAAATCCCGTAAATCTCTTCTTTATATTCTTCAGGAATATCTTCTCCTAAATTCCTATTGAACAGCCCTACAAAGTATTTCATTGTATGCATAAAGGTTTTAGAAGGAAGTATTTTCTCTATTTCGGAAACAAAAACTTCTTCCTGATTCTGTATTAAAGTTTTTGAAAGCGCTCCAATTTTTGCTCCTCTTTGCAAAGGATTTCCGTGAACATATATTTCATAAAGGCCATCATCAGAAAGATGCATCCATGAATCACCACAAACACTTAGTTTCGAATTAATTTCTGTAACCTTAAGATCATGCAATTTTTTATTCAATGGCAAGCTAGGGCTGTTTTCACTATAATACAAAAGAATACAGAATGTGATAACAAATAAAGCAAGTATTGAAAACAGAAAGTATTTAAGTATACGTTTAATCATGGTTAATATCTCTGATTAGATTATTAAGTCCCAATAATTCTCCACAGCTTATAAGTGCACTTACAGAAACACCTACTATTCCATGAACATTAATATTTTGCCCACTGAAAATTAGGTTAGAGATTTTGGATCGTGGATGTATAAATGAATTCAACGGAGTTTGACTATTCTTTTGTATGCCATATAACGAGCCTTCTTTATTGTCGTAATAATCTCTATAGGTTAAAGGGCTGGAAGTATGACAACTATCAATTTGAGATTTTAATCCAGGATATATTTTCTCTGCCTCATCAATAAGCTTTTCCGAAAGCATTTGCTTATACTCGTTATATCCCTGTCCTCGCTCATGTTTATTATAAGCAGTATTAAACGACCGATCCCATTTTTGTACATCTTTATATTTTAAGTACGAAAATAAAGAAGTCGACTTAACATTATGATCATTTATGGTAGTATGAAATAAGGTAAAAGTAGTTGGCCATTTATACTTTTCATACGCACAAGCATCCCAGACATCATTAATTGTATAGTGATAGTGATTATGATTGATTGGAGAGTATGAGTCTTTAAATTTTATATTTACAACAAATGGAGATATGGTTTGCTCCATCATTTCAAAACGCTTATAAAATGCTTTGCGAAACAAATTGGTTTTTATCTTTTTAATCATCGACTCAGGATGGATACAAGAGATAAATTCCTTAGCATAAAACTTCTTATTATCTGTAGTTTCTACATAAGTAAGCTTTTTATCTTCCTCATAAGCAACTTCAACTTGAGAATTGGTAAATATCTCACCACCATGATTTACAAACGATTCTTTAAGTGCTTTTATAAGTTGACTTCCTCCTCCTTTAATTTTATATGCACTCTGAATAAAACTATCTGTAATTAAGGCATGAATATAAAATGGGGTTTTCTCTCCTACTCCACTATAAAGAGGATTATTTCCTCCAATTACATTTCTGAGAACCGGATCTTTTATCTTTTTCTCAATTTCATCTTTCGCATTAAAAGAAGAGATATTAAATTTATCGTGAAAATTTCCTTCTTTAAGTTGATAGGGAGAAAACTGATTGCAGGTATTCTGCACTAAATCGCAATAGCTTCTAATAGCTTCACGCTCATCAGGGAAATCTTTAGCTAAAACATCAATAAAATTTTCATACCCCTGAGCTAGCTTATAAATCTTGTGATCATTATGAAAAGTAATATGATCAAAGCCATTTTCATCTAATTTCTGCAGGCTGATTTTGTCGAGTATTCCCAGATACTTAAAGATCTTATTTAGTAACTGTCCTTGGTTTAGGCTTCCCAAATAATGTAATCCGGTTTCGAATGTAGCACCCGCTTTTATATACGATTGCAAACATCCTCCTATTTGTGGATTTTTTTCAAGAATAGCAACCTTGAATCCTTTTTTGGAAAGGATATTGCCACAACAAAGTCCTCCTAATCCTCCACCAATAATAACTATATCGTAAATCATTTTATATCTTTATTCTTTGTTAGAATGACCACTTTGCTTGAAAAGAATTTATCATTTTCCATAACTGAAGCCTTAAGCCCCCATTTTTCACCCAAATGAAGAATAGATTTCATAGAGAAGAAATCCAATGGGTTATCGGCTTTATTAAATCGGAAAAAACGTGTAGAAAAGTACTCTGTCTTTTCTGTATTATGATGTTCTTGTTTTTCCGACGTATCCGAATCACGGATAATAATCGATCCTCCTGCATAAAGGTTCTGATAGGCGTTAAATAGTATACTTTCACGATCTTTTGCAGGAAGATAGTGTAAAACATCACTAAATATAAAGCAGTCTGCTGCAGGCAATTCAGTATTCTTTAAATCGGCATATCGAAACTCAACACCTTCCGGCTTTAAGAGATTTTCATTTGCTATTCTAACCTTGTCGCCATCATAATCCATTCCTAAGATCTCTCGTTTAGGTTTTAAATACTTTAGCATATAACCCAAAAAACCATAGCCACATCCTAAGTCGACAATCTTCCCTTCTTTAGGTATAATTTTATCAAAGCTGGTATAGTAATTCTCCATGTGCAGCTTCACACGCATATACCATTCCAGAACGGGACCTTTATGTAGAAACGCAGCGATTAATCTTGATTTATAAAACTGTGGTGTATGCAGTTGGCTTTGGAAAATATCCATTTCCTTCTTAAAATAGGCCGATATATTTTTACATCTTTCCTGATATGTTGCTCCATAAGAAAGGTCTGAACTGCTAATTCGATCCAATATTTTGATTCCTACATAACCAGGCAAGAGCTTACAACTCTTTTTGGGCAGTACATATGCTGTATTATCAATCAATATAGGAACAATATCCAGCTTATGTTTTTGAGCCAGATAAAAAGATCCTTTATGAAAACGCTTTAATTTTTTTCCATCGGAGCGACTCCCTTCAGGGAAAATTAATAGCGAGAAACCCTCGCTCATCAAATCCTGAAGCTTTTTTTCATTAATCTGAAGATTGTCGTCGGCACATTGAAACCCTGCCAAACGTACAATTGGCCCTAATACTACTGAATTCCAGACCCATGGTTTTACAAGCATTACAATTCTTGGATTTAATGCAAGCATCAATAATATATCTACCATCGATTGATGGTTGGCGATAACGATAGCTGGCTTCCTAAAGTTTTCTTGGTTTGGATTTACAATTTTTCTTTTCAGTAGAAACGACAATCTAAATATCAATCTGGTAAATTTATGAATCAGATAACGAAATATCTTTCTACCTTTTCTACGCGAAAAAGGATTTAAAACAATAAACACACCCAATATTCCAAGAACAATAGATCCAATCAAAAAGAATCCAAAGCAAAAAACAGACTGCAACAACACTCCTATAGTAAGCGGCTCTCTTACGCGTTCTTTATTCAGAGAAGTAAGCAGATTAAATAAATAAGGTTCTAGGGTTTGAGATATAAAGATTACAGAAGCAACACCAATAATAGATACTAATCCTAAAGATTTTAATGCAGGATGTTCTGCAAAAATCATTACTCCCATACCTACTAATGTGGTAATTCCGGAAATTAGAATTCCTTTTCTTACAACAGGAAGGCTGCGTTCGTTTCTTGAATATTCCTTAATTTTACTATCGAGCGTAAAAATACAGTAGTCGTCGCCAATACCGAAAATAAAGGTAGAAAGGATTACATTTATTAAGTTAAACTTAATATCAAACACAGCCATTATACCCAATATCCAAATCCAGGAAACTATCATCGGAATAAAAGCTATCAGAGCGAGTTCCAATCGCCCATAAGTAAGCAATAGCACCACAAACACCAGTATCATTGTGAAATAGGTAATAAACTGGAAATCGTCGTTAACCATTGCAATAAGATTATCGGTAATACTCTTCCATTCTAAAATCTGATTTCCATCTATAGGCTTCAGTTGTTTTACGATATTATCTTTATTCTGGTCGCCGATATAAACCTGAGAGGCAATTAAAGTATTTCCTTCTTTCTGAGTTATAAACTCTTTGCCCAACATAAAAACCATTTGATTAAACTGTGCAGAATCTATCTCTCCACCATTTGAAATCTTATCTATGGTATTCTTGTATAATGAGAAATCAATGCTTCGCTTATTGCATAAGTCTTTCACATCCTTGGTGAAATGAGCTTTCTTATCTTCAGTCCAGTAAGCCTTCCAAAAATCATTAAGTTTTTCACGCTCCTTGGCAGAAGGAAGGAATTCGACTATACCATTAAGATGAATACTATCATTGTTTAAGCTTCGGATTTTTGTTCTAAGAGCAAATGCGTTTTCCAGAGCTTCATCTAGGTTTTTTCCTTCGGATAATACATAGATTGTATTTTTTTTATTGAAGGTAAGTTCATTAAAGTCTTTTTCTGCCTTTTTCATCTCCGGAGTGAGATAATTTAGGGCATGCATATCATTTTCAAACTTAATATCTGACGAGAAATATAAGAGTATAGGAGTAAGTAAAATTACTGGTATCAGAAGATATTTCTTCTTTTCCATCTCAAACCTACAAATCTTATAAATAAAACGATTGAATCTATGTGGTTTTTCCTCAAAGTTACCTTCCAATTTTGTAGATAATGGAGGGAGATAAATCAAACAGAAAATAGAAGCTCCAATCAAACTTAAAGCACCGAATAATCCCAAATCATTTAATAACTTCGATTTCACAAAAAGAAGACATAAAAAGCCACCAATAGTAGTTAGACTACCTATGGTCATGGGCGTAAACATATCTTTTATTGTTTTGGCTATATTCCGATTGTCTTGAAGATGACTAAAGAAATGTATCGGATAATTTATGGCTACACCTAAAACTACAGCCCCAGCTCCGATAGCAATAACAGAGATCGAGGATTTAAAGAATGAAATTACTGCCAGGGCAAAAAGAGCAGCAAAAGAAATATTTAATAGAACCAATAAAGGAATTCTCTTTTTTCCGAAGGTGAATATTACAAGAAGTAAAAGTAAAACTGCAGCAACAGAAATAGTTAAGTAAGTATCTCTTTGAATTTGTTTTGAGTTACCAACAGCAATTGGAGTGCTTCCAAAATATTGAACTTTAATTTGTTTATGATTAAAGCTTGAGGTAATTCCTTTTAATACATCTACCAGATATTGATTTTTCCCTGTTTCATTAACTCCATTTAATGGTTTAATTAAGATAAAAGTACTTTTAAGATCTGCAGAATATAAAGCTCCATTATATATCTTAAACCCACTCCCTTTCTGCAAACCTTTAAGTTTACTCAAAAAAGGTAGGGATAATCCCAGAGGGTCATTTAACAAAATGGGACGCACCACAAAACCGCTAGGCAGTGCCATTTGCTTTAGATATCCATTCAAGCCTAATTCCATCTCTTGAGGAGAAACTTTCTTATCCAGTTTCTTTTTCAATAAGTTATAAGAATAATTATCCGAGAAGAATAAAGGAAAATTCTGTGAAATCAGCTCTGCAACTTTAAAATATTGGCTCGCATCAACCTGATAATTTACCTCAGAAACATAATCTTTACATTTATGCTGAATGACTTCTTTTAAACTATCTGCAACTTGAAATAAGTCGTCTTCAGAATGATTATCCGAGCTATAAACTCGAAACATAATTTTATCAAAAACCTGAGATGAATTCATCAGAGTATTCATCTCTTTCGATTTTTTATCAAAGGCAAAGGCCCTGGTAATATCTTCCTCAAAATGTATACGGGAAGCAAAAAAGCCCAAAACAAGTATGCTTACACAAAAAAAGATCCAGTAAACAATTGGATTCTTTTTGAAAAAATAAAAAATATGAATCATTATCTATTAGCTCCTAATTCTTGCTGAAATAAAAAATAGTGTTCGGCTTATAACATATCCCGACAACGCCAGTAATGCTCCAAAAACCACTGCTCCAATAAAATAGGAATAGGAATATTTTAAAGCCAATTCAATATTTAATTCTGCGGTTGCCAAATTAGGAACCTCAGAATCTGTTATCCATGCACCCACCAGTAGGCTCCCAAAAATTATAAATGGAATTAATGGAGGAATACTAATATTGGCAAATAATATAACCAAGCCTTTTTTCAATCTAAAAAGTTTTGCCAAACCCAAAGCTATAAGCATTTGAAACCCCCACACAGGTGCAATTCCCATAAATAATCCCAGAGATATACTTAATGCTCTTTTATGAGGACTTAAATGAGCCCCCATAATCATGTCCTTTAAGGCTTCTTTCCATCCTTTTTTAGTAAGATTTTTAAAATAATTTACAGGAAGATAATACGCCCATGCAAATATGCAGAGAATAGAATTCAGTAAACTTATTTTCATAAAATCGTTAAAGGGCTTAAAATGAGAAACCCGCTCTTCTTCAGGGAAATAAGTAACATGGACATCAACAGCTTCCAAAGGAATTCTTTTCCATACAAGCCGAACCAAAACTTCTATTTCAAAATCAAATCCTTTAGTATAAAAGCGCATTTCACTTATGGGCTTTAAGGGATATAGGCGAAAGCCTGATTGCGTATCCTTACTTTTAAGTCCTGTTTCAACCATAAACCAAAAGTTAGAGAACTTCCTGCCGAAGTTACTCTTCTGTGGAATTCCTTTCTGGTTCATATTTCTTTCTCCAATAATCAGAATATCTTCTTCCAAGGGAGTTTGATCCATTACTTCTAGGAATGATGAAATATCGGAAGGATGGTGCTGCCCATCAGAATCTAATGTAATAGCATACAAATACCCCTTAGAAAAGGCATGATCAAAACCTTTTTTCAAAGCAATTCCTTTACCTTGATTTTCTGAAAAAGTAATTACATCTAAAAGAGAGGATTCTATATTACCAATAACTTTAGAAGTATGATCTGTAGATCCGTCATTGACAACTATAATTGGCAAGTTATACTCCAAACACCCATTTATTACTTTGCCAAGGGTATTCCCATTGTTATAGGTAGGAATAATAATACAAACTCTTTTTCTGTTAGCTAAGGATCTCTGCCCCACGTCCATAATTATATCTCCTTCAACATTCCTTTTAGTTTAACAAAAGTTTTCTTATCCCACTTTACAATGGCATTTAAAGAGTAACAACAATCAACAGGAAAGTGTTCTATAACAATCTGAATATTAGGTGTTTCTATAGGATTTATTGGACTTAAGTATTTAATATCCTTAATATTCTGAAATAACAACTTTTTCCCCAGCTCTTTACACATAAGATCGCGGATAAATTCCAAATGCAACACTCCTGGAAGTATTGGCATATCAGGAAAATGACCTTCAAAGACTTTATGTTCAGGGTTAATTGCAATATCAAAAATTACCTTACCCGAGTCTTCTCTTCTATTTTGTATAGTAAATAAATTATCTTTCATCAATATTTTCAAATCGTTCCAAAGAAAGCGTCATATCAAACTTCTTATGATGGAGTGTAATAATCTGAGGATACTTTTGATTCTTATAATCAAGATTTGCCTCTATAAGTACTTTCCCTTTTTTTTGATAATTGGTTTGAATTACCTGCCCCTGGGGGTTATAAAATATTTGCACTTCTTTTTTTCTGCTAATCGGAAATAATCTTACAGTATCGCTTGTATTATTCTTATCCGAAAAAAACAATGGAGAAAGAATACATAAAAAATCCTTGTGAAGCAATTTCAACACTATTCTTTTATTCAACTTCTTTGCTGCAAATTTCACTTTATATTGTGCCGAATCCATTTCCATATCCAAAAGACTGGGTCCGCTAAACGTCGTAATCAAAACCCTTGCCCTTGAAGATTCTAATTTCTGATAACACAAAAAACCATCAATTTGATGATTATAAACTTCGATTCTAATTCGGTATACTCCTTGATTTTCTAGTGAGCTTTGAGCATAATTTTTGCCTGCAAAAGAAAAAATAAACAAAAGAGTGCAAAGTAATACCTTAAAGGTCTTTAAAAACTGCTTCATCAATCTTTTTATTTATAATTGTATTATCCATTTCCAAAACCACATAATCGCAGAAACTTCAAAC
>JBGRQE010000095.1:0-10454 GCA_041725955.1 Bacteroidales bacterium | reverse complement strand
TGCTACAGGCTGCAGGCCTTCCTTTTCAATATGTACACCTATTTTCTCAATTAATTCGTTTTGCTTTTTTGCTCTTTCATTAGCATCCATAGAGTCGATATTTTCAATTTGTGTTTGCAAAGATAAAAAAAAGACTAATGGTTTTTATATTCTGAATTGGTTCAAAATTTAATTAACCAAAAGTGTTTTTCTGAAAATAATGAATTATTTGTAAATTAAGAAGATACTTGGTTTTTTATGGAAGTCAGGGAATGATTTTTTCCATTCAGTTACAGTTTTTGTTCTGATATATTCTGTTTTTAAGGAAATATCAACAGCTACACATACTTTGGTTTTATTAGAGCATGTTTTACAAATAGAATCCAGTATTTGTTTATTACGATAAGGTGCTTCAATAAATATTTGAGTTTGGTCATTTTTTATAACATTGGCTTCCATTTCTTTCAATTTCTTACTTCTTTGATTTTGATCGATAGGAATATAGCCATGGAAACAAAAATTCTGACCATTAAAGCCAGAAGCCATTAAGGCAAGAATAATGGAGTTGGGGCCTACCAGAGGAATTACTTGAATACCTTTAAGGTGAGCTTGTTCCACTATAATTGATCCAGGGTCTGCTATGCATGGAGTGCCCGCTTCTGATAAAAGACCTATGTTTTTTCCTTCCAAAGCAGGAGCAAGATATGAATACACCTCTTTTAATTCAGTATGCTTATTTAGAGGAAAGAACGTCATATCATCTATAGGTATAGGAGTTTTAATCTTGCTTAAGAATCGACGTGCAGTTCTAAGCTGTTCAACAATAAAAGTATCTAATGATTTGCTAACTGCCAAGGTGTATTCCGGTAGAACTTGAGCTACCGGAGTATCACCTATAGTAGTAGGTATTAAGTAGAGTATCCCTTTATTAGACATTGTGATTTATTTTACCATAATTTCTTATCGAGATCTAAATTCCCCCCAGAGATAATTAGTCCGATATTTTTACCGCAAAAGTAATCTTTATTTTCAATGATTGTGGCTAAAGGTACAGCAGCACTAGGTTCAATAATGATTTTCATTCTTTCCCAGATCAATCTCATTGCTTGAATTATAGTTTCTTCCTTGACAGTGAATATTTTGTCAACCTTATCTAATATTATAGGAAAGGTTAATGATCCAAGAGAAGTTCTTAATCCGTCTGCAATGGTTTGGGGATTTTCTTGAGGCACAAACTTTTTACTTTCGAATGAAAGATATGCATCATTAGCTTTTTCAGGCTCACACCCGATAATGCTTGTCTTCGGAGATATCAATTTCGTTGCTAGCGCAGTGCCTGAAAGTAGTCCGCCACCACCTACAGGAGCAAGGACAAAGTCTAATGTTCCGGTTTTTTCAAATAATTCCTTGGCAACTGTTGCTTGACCTATAATTATATTCTTGTTATTGTAGGGATGAATTTCGCTAGCATTCTTATCACGTAGAATATAAAATAGATTTTGCTCTCTTGATTGAAGATTGTTTTCGCAAAATGTAATTTGTCCACCATAAGATCTAACAGCTTCTACCTTTACTTTGGAAGATTCTTCAGGCATAACAATGTAAGATTCAATACCTCTAAGTTTTGCTGCACGTGCAAGAGCTTGGGCGTGATTTCCAGAGGAGTGTGTTGCGACACCATTTAATACTTCTGATTCATCGAGTGAAAATACTGCATTTATAGCACCTCTCGATTTAAAAGCTCCTGCTTTTTGAAAGTTTTCACATTTAAAAAATATCTTACAATCCAAAAGCTCATTGATACTTTCGCTTGTAAGAACAGGTGTTTTATGTATAAATGGCTTTATACGTTTAGCACATTCTTTTAGATGTTCGAAAGTTATATTTATTTGTTCTTTATCAAATCGATTTTTATTCTGAATGTGATCAACAATACAGTTACATCCGATAAGAAGGGTAGAGAATAAATCTGGATAAGAATCTATTCCAATTACTTCAGGATCTTCTATGATTTCATTTCTTCCAGGACGAATAACATTCATAAAATAGTCGATCTTATTCAAATCTTCAGTTGTTCTAGCAAGATCTTTTGCTCCACGATAACTTCGTGTGTCCATAGCATATATCTTATCGTAGTGATTGAAGTCTTCCTTTTGGAATAGTCGAGAGTGATGATTAGACAGATCGATAGAGTTTTTACTTGCTATTTCTAAAGCTCCTTTTTCGGGATAGTTGTTGATATAATAAGGTTCAAAACCTGCAGAGTTTACTTTATAATCTAAGTTTTTTTCAAAATAAAGTTTATGAAGAATTCCTTCAGCGATAGGAGAGATACTTGTATTATTTAAACAAACGAATAGTATGTTCATATGAAATGAGTTTAGTTAAATAAAGGATTTATGATCCGAAGAATATAATGAATATTCTTAAGAATGCATAATTTTTGAATGTAAAAGATGGATGAAAATTTGTCGATTTCTTTTACCTATAGATATAACCCAGAAATATAAAGATTCTTGTCTCCCTATTCGTTTAATCTCCTGTCGATTTCTTCGACATAAGTTCTGAACTTCTTATCGGTTTCGATAAGGTTTTTTACCGTTCTGCATGAGTGTAAAACAGTTGCGTGATCTCTGTTTCCATGATTTAGCCCAATAGTAGCAAGTGATGATTTTGTGTTCTTTTTAGAGAAATACATACTAATTTGGCGTGCCTGAACAATTTCACGTCTTCTTGTCTTCGAATTCAGTAGTTCAGCTGAAATATTAAAGTACTCGCTAATAACTTTCTGAATTGTAGAAATAGAGATTTCTTTCTGTGTGTTTTTTACAAACTTAGATATCATCTGGCGAGCTAAATCAACAGAGATTGCTCTTTTATTTAGAGATGATTGAGCCAGTATAGAAATTAATGCCCCTTCCAATTCCCTCACATTAGTTGTAATATTATAGGCAAGGAATTCAATTACATCAGAAGGAATATCTAAGCCATCTTTATATAGTCTCTTTTGCAGGATTGCAATTCTTGTTTCCAAGTCTGGAATTTGCAAATCTGCAGCCAACCCCCATTTAAAACGAGATAAAAGACGAGGTTCCATGCCTTTCATTTCCACAGGAGGTTTATCAGAGGTAATAATAAGCTGTTTGCTTTTCTGATGAAGATGATTGAAAATATGGAAGAAAACATCTTGTGTTTTCTCTTTTCCTGCAAGAAACTGAATATCGTCCATAATAAGTACATCTATCATCTGATAGAAATGCACAAAGTCGTTCTGATTATTATTTCTTACAGAATCTATATATTGAGCAATAAATTGCTCTGTAGATACATATAGTACAGTCTTTTCAGGAAAGTTATTCTTTACTTGGAGTCCAATGGCATGGCTTAGGTGTGTTTTCCCTAAACCTACAGGACTATAAATCAATAGAGGATTGAATGATGTTTTTCCAGGGTTTTGAGCCACAGCAACACCAGCACTTCTTGCTAATCTATTGCAATCTCCCTCGACAAAATTGTCGAATGAGTAGCTGTCGACCAATTGAGAATTTACCTTAATTTTCTTCAGTCCAGGAATAATAAATGGATTAGGAATGTCTTTTGGTTCCTTATTAGCCATTCCCTGAGGCATTTTCATAGCAGGATTATGAGTTGCCTTTCTATTTGTGGTAGGTACCTTTACTGTATAAGGTTTTCTTTTGCTTTGTGAAGCATCCATAATGATGCTGTATTCAAGTCTTCCTTCTTGTCCGAGCTCTTTACGTATAGTTTTCTTCAATAAACCGATATAATGCTCCTCTAGCCATTCATAGAAAAACTGACTTGGAACTTGTATAGTCAAGATGCTGTTTTCTAATTTCAATGGAGTGATTGGGGCAAACCATGTTTTGAAACTTTGATAGTGGATGTTGTCTTTTATAATTCTAAGACAGTTCTCCCATACCTGTACATGATTCTTTTTCATTCGCTTATCGGACTTTGTCTGCTCGTTAAAAAATAAATTGTAACCTATTGATTTTATAACTTAAGGATTTTATATTTGACTTAAATACCTTAAGCAAAAATCATAGTTTTTAAGTTTAAAAAAAAGCCTTTTCGACTTGACTTTTATGTTTTTTTTATTTTGAGTTATTTTTAAAAATAACTCATATATAAATTAATGATTTTGCTCATTTTCTTCCTCTAATAGATTTTTGATTTGTACTTGATGTATTTTTTTGAATCGCTTATAGAGCTTATTAGAATCCTTTTTTCTTACCTTAAACTTAATCTTACAATCCAATTGAAAATCTTGTTCCAAGCGATCTATATCTTCTTCTTTAAACACTCGCATTACTTGGTTAAGAATAGGATATTCAAAAGTTAGTAAATATTCGTCATCGATAGTAAATTCTTTACAGTTTGCTTGTTCAAGAGCATCTTTTGTAGCTGCTTTATATGCCGTAATTAATCCAGAAACTCCTAGCTTCGTTCCCCCAAAATATCTAATTACTACAATTAATATATTGGTAAGTTCGAAACTTTGAATTTGTCCTAATATTGGTTTTCCTGCGGTTCCTGAAGGTTCTCCGTCGTCATTGGCTCTGAATTTGTCCATATATTCTCCTAATCTATACGCATAGCAATGATGACGAGCATCATAATATTTTTTACGTAAGACATCGAGATGTTCTTTAACTTCTTCCTCAGTTTTTACAGGGATGGCATGGCAAATAAATTTACTTCCCTTATCTTTGTAGAAACCTTCCGATTCGTCGATTATAGTTTTGTACACATCTTCTTCCATAGCATCAAGGATATGAGATTAAAAATATGGCTAATGAAGACAATCCAATTCCAATCCAGTTTATTAAACTTAGTTTTTCCTTGAATAAGATTAATCCTACAATTCCAGAAACTGCAACTACTCCTATATTTTGTATGGGAAATTGGATAGAGCTTTGAAATAAATCCATAGCTCTAAGCATGCAATAAACATTTGTGAAATTTAATGCCCCCAAAACAACTCCTCCAATAATGCTTCTCGTATTTGGAAAAACAAAATTCTTCTTTTTCCTTAATAAGCTAATGGCAATTCCTGATATTAGCGCAAATGCAAATATAGTTGATAGATAGAGTGTATAATCGTTTTCGACGAATTTATTTATGGAAAATTTTAGTGATGAGTCAATAATTCCACTTACGAAAAAGATTGCTAATGGAATTAAGTAATTGATATTCTTTCGCTTATTGTTGTCGTTCTTCTTCTTAAGAGTCAAGTATAAAGCAATAAGAGCAAATGCAACTCCTGCACCTTTTACTAAGGATAAGTGCTCGTTTAAAGAAAAAACTCCAAATAAAACAGGTATTATTACCGACATTTTACTTGCAACAGCTGTCAAAGCAACACCCGATTTCTGGTTAGACAGTGCAAATAAGTAAAAACCAATAGTAAATAAGATGCCTGAAAAAATAGATGGAACAAACCATTTTGCTTCTACAATATCAGTGACAGAAAATGAGCCCGGAGTAATCAAATATCCTCCTATTGCAGCAACCAAATAGTTAATGGTAATGGCAAATCTATTATCAACAGAATATTTGCCAAATAATTTAAAGCAAATAAAAATGCTGGTAGATAATAATATTACGAATAATATATATGCCATTCTTTTTTCTTTTTAAGGGAGCGCAAAAATAAGAAAATTGGTGATTCCTAGAAGTTTTTTTTTATTATTGCGACTTTTATAGCTTTGTAAGCCTTATTAAATTCATATGAAAGTAAGATCGAATAAAATCATAGATGTAGTAAGTTACTATCAGTCAGAATTGCAAGAAGTATATCCTCTGGAAGAGGCTAAAGCAATTACCAGATTGATTTTTTCTCATTTTTTTGGTTTTCCACCAAATGAATTGTCGTTGCATTTCGACGAATATATAGGAGAATCAGAATTGTTAAAGGTGCATTTTGCATTTAAAGACTTAAAAAAAATGAAACCAATTCAACAGGTAATTGGTCGGGCAGATTTTTTTGATCTTAATTTTTATGTAAATTCTAATGTGTTAATCCCACGACCAGAAACTGAAGAATTGGTAGATTGGATTGTAACAGAGAATGTAAATAAGCAAAGTATGAAGATTCTGGATATAGGCACAGGTTCGGGCTGTATTGCAATTAGCCTAGCAAAAAAAATTCCACAGGCATTGGTTTCTGCAATAGATATTTCTGCAGAAGCATTGAAGGTAGCCGAACAGAATGCTGTTCAGAATAAAGTTGCTGTAGATTTTAAACGTTTAGATGTTTTGTCGGAATATATCTTTGATAAGATTAAAACTACTTTTGATGTAATTGTAAGTAATCCTCCTTATGTATTGAATAAGGAAAAACAGTTTATGCGTTCTAATGTTTTGGATTTTGAGCCCTCTGAAGCTTTGTTTGTTCCAGATGAAAATCCATTGCTTTTTTACAAAGCAATATCCGCTTTTGCCATAAAAAGATTGTCAAAAGGAGGGAAGTTGTTTTTTGAAATTAATGAAGGTTACGCACCAGAGACAATATCTTTGATGGAAAGTGTTGGGTTTAAGAATATTTCTTTAAGGCAAGACTTTTTTGGAAAAAACAGAATGTTATCAGGAGTTAAGTAAAACCTTTAGAATGTCGTAGGTTTTTGCAAATATTCCAGGAGAGTTGCTTTCGCGTGAACCTGCAATATTTAGAGTTTTTATTTCATTTTGTTCAATCCATTCTTTTATAGGGTAGGGCTGATCTTGTGTATTGAAAAGCATAAGGGTTTTATTATACTTTTTTGCTGTCTCTATAGTTAAATTTGTGCCAGCATCAATCTCACGATCATAGATAATAAGAGTTGCATCGCTGCATAACACATTTAACTCTGTACGTTTCTGGTAATTTTCTTCTAAAGTTTCTTGAAGAGGGAATCGATTATCTATAGGACCATCTTCGGCTCTTCGGTTTTTTGGACAAAATCCGCCAATATTAAATCTAAAAAAAAGGCCGAAAGTGAGGGCAGATCGATCTACCCCACTTTGACCTCCAGAAATAATTCTCAAGTCTTTATTCATTTGTTTTTGTTTCTTGATTCATAAAATCACGCTGTGCTTTGTATAGATTGAATATATGGAGCAATAGGTGTTTTTGTTCATCAAGGACACTCAAGAAAAGGAGACTGTTTTTTGTACTTGCTGTATTCTTCTTAATTCTCTTTATCTGATTCTTTTGATAACTCTTAATCATATCAATACAATTCTGACGTAACTCAATTAATTCGTCTGAATTATCAAAATTATTGGAGTCAACAGCATTTTTAATCATTACTAGTAGTCTGCTAATGGCAGACCTTAGCCTGTTGATTTCTTCAATTTGTTCTTCAATAAAAGGTTTGTGATTATTGTCGATATGATTGAAACAAGGAATTACAATATGGGTTAAAGAATGAGCTGTTTCTCTTAGGTAATCTAATACTTGTATATAATGTAATCCCGCTTCTTCATTTTCATCTGCTTGAAGTTTAGCAACAGTTTTGTGAACCTGATCTTTGAGTCTTTTAGAGTATACGTTTAAAGCAATGGTGTCTTTCTTTGCTTTTTTTAGAAGTTTGAATTTTTCTTTGATAACACCATTAAGAGCTTCACCTTGAATATTAATTATCATCCCTAAAGCTACAGATATATTATCCTGACATTTTTGAGTGATGTTTTGTTCACTTTCAACCTTTGCCAATTCAGCTTCTTTCTTCATACGAGACTTATGAATTGTATGTGTTCTGATAACAACCAATAGAGCTATAACCATTAATATAATCATGGCTGTTATACCACCAAAGTAAAAGATAGCTGCAACAATAAATGCTACTGTAAAAGCAACAAAGGCTGTAATAAACCATCCACTAATTACAGAAATAACTCCTGTAACTCTATAAACTGCACTTTCTCTTCCCCATGCTCTATCTGATAATGAAGTACCCATGGCAACCATAAATGTTACATAGGTGGTTGATAGAGGTAGTTTTAATGATGTAGCAAAAGATATTAGGATACTGGCAACAACTAAGTTAACAGAGGCACGAAGCATATCGAAAGCACCTGTGTTTGCAGATGAACTTTCTGTTGATGATTGAAATTGGTTGGCCAGTTTTTTCTGAATCCTTTTGGGAATAATAATTTTTACGGTATTGTAAACATGCATACTGCTTTTTACAATTGCTCTTGAAACAACTGTAGACCCAAATCTTTCTGGACCTTCATCCTGACGACTTAAATCTAAGGATGTCTTTACAACTGATTTAGCCTTCTTGGAAAAATATAAGGTAAGTACCATAACTAGTCCTGCAATTAGAAGTAGATAGGTGGGTGTTTTTACTTTTCCAGCCAGTTCAGTCATAAGGAATAGGTTTGGATCTGCTCCCGGGCTGTTCGAGAAGAAATCGAAAGATGCAAGACCAGCTAATGGTACTCCAACAAAGTTTACTAAGTCGTTACCTGCAAAGGCCATCGCCAAAGCAAATGTACCAACTAGTACAATGAATTTAAGTATATTGAATTTGAAAGCTAAATTTAATAGCTGTAGAATTACTGTCCAGAATATAAAACTTATGAGCAAAATCCAGTTTGAATGATTCATTAGGAAGTCTTTTGCTGAACCTGTCATAAATGAAGCTCCCTTTGCTCCTTTTATAATCATAAAATAGGTAATGGCTGTAATGGCTAAACCTCCCCAAATTGCACCATAATACTTCATTTTCTTTTGATATTTAAAAGAAAAGATTAGTCTGGCAATAAATTGTACTATGGCTCCACATACAAAGGCGACTACAACCGAAAGTAAAATCCCTGAAATTATAGCCAGTGCCTTTCCACTATTTATATATGTGTTAAGCTCTGCACTATTACCATCTGAGTGATAGATTTTTAAAATAGCAATTGCAACCGAGGCACCCAATAATTCAAAGACAATAGAAACTGTTGTCGATGTAGGTAAACCAAAGGTGTTAAAGGTGTCTAATAGAATGACATCAGTAATCATTACTGCAAGGAAGATAATCATGATTTCGGAAAAGTAAAATGCTCCGGGGTTCATAATTCCCTTTCTTGCAACTTCCATAAGTCCGCTTGAAAAAGTAGCTCCAATTAAAACTCCAAGTGCGGCAATTGAGATAATCACTTTAAATGGAGCAGCTTTTGCTCCAATTGCTGAATTTAAAAAGTTAACTGCATCATTACTTACTCCTACTATTAAATCCGATATGGCTAGGACAAATAATGCAACGAGAATGATAATAAAAATAGTTTCCATTTTTGATTATGATTTTACTTCTGTTGCAATATTAGAAAATGCCGTTTAGGGGTAGTTATATGTTCACTTTAAGATAGTGTTAAGTTTAAGTTAAGTGGGCATTTCAATTTCCATAATGTTTATTATTGCGCCGTGAAATCAATGTTAATTCAAAGTTAAACCAATAATGAAGTTTCTGAAAAATTACTACTTTTTTTTAGTTGTTGTATGTTTTAGTCTTCTTAGTTCTCAGGGAATAAATGGGCAGGAAAAAAAGAAAAGCTATTCGGGAAAACCAATTTTAAAGGTGTTTGCAAATTACCATTCTCCTCTAAATGGAGCAAGTGATAAGTCGGCAATGGAAGTAAGGCGCGCCTATTTGGGTTATAAATCTAAAATTAGTGAACATTATAGTGCTATTGTTAAGCTTGATATTGGTAGTCCTAATGATGAATCTCAGTATTCTCTTTTAAAAAGATATGCTTATTTTAAAAATGCAGCTCTGGTATATAAGGCAAATAATTTGACTGTAATGGGTGGTTTGATCGATCTATACCAGTTTAAGCTACAAGAAAAGTTTTGGGGCCATCGCTATGTCGAAAAGTCTTTTATGGATTTATATAAATTTGGTTCTAGTGCTGATATTGGAATAAGTGCAAAATATAAGTTTTCAAATATTATTTCTGCTGATTTTACCCTTATGAATGGTGAAGGATACAAAAAATTGCAATCGGATAATACTTATAAAGCAGGCTTGGGTATTACATTACAAGATTTCTTTTTTGAAGGCATTGTTTTTCGTATTTATAGTGACTATGAGAAGAAACATTTAGAACAATATACTCTGGCTTCTTTTGTGGGGTATAAACATAAAAAACTATTCAATATTGGTTTTGAATATAATTATAAGGGGAATTCAAAATTTAAGAACAATTATAATCTTTCGGGATTTTCTACCTATGGGAAAATTGCTTTTTTAAAGAAATGGGAATTCTTTGCTCGCTATGATTATCTATATTCCAATAATAAATATAATTCTGATGATGAGTTTATACCATGGAATTTACTTAAGGATGGAAGCAAAGCAATTGCAGGTGTTCAGGTTCAGCCTGTAAAAGGAGTAAAAATAGCCTTAAACTATCAAGATTGGTTTCCATATGCAAAGAATATGGAAAATAAGTCATTTATCTATCTTGATAGTTTAAGG
>JBGRQE010000094.1:0-10762 GCA_041725955.1 Bacteroidales bacterium | reverse complement strand
TTTCTTTAACTGTTTTTAAGCTTCCAGGAACACTCATCGATCCTGCAACACTTTCTACTCCTTCAATATTCTGAATATCCTTTAATAGTTTTTCATAAGAGCGAGAGATTTTTCCTGTCAAGGATTCAAAAAGAACAATTTTATTCTGCTCAAAACCCAAATCCTTAACTTTTACATACCTCAACTGCAAGAAAATAACACTAACCCAAATAATAAGAAAAGTTGAAATCATAAATTGAAACACTACCAATACTTTTTGAAGAAAACTTTTCCTAACAGGTTTTGTAATAAATCCTCGTATATTAACTAAAGGAGAGAAATTAGACACCACTAAAGAAGGATATAGTCCTGCCAATAAACCAACAATAACAACCCCTATTAATAAATATGGACCAATAACAAACAGCACGGTAGAATTAAATTGTAAGGGTCTATTCATTAATGTTCCAAAGGCAGGAGTTAAAAAGAATACAATCACTGCAGCTATACATAAACTAAACAGACTTGTAAATACTGATTCTGCCAAGAATTGTATACGTATTAAACCTTTTCCACTTCCCAACACCTTACGTATCCCTATTTCTTTGGCTCTTCGTCCTCCATAAGCTGTCGTTAAATTTATAAAATTAATTACTGCAATAATCAATATAAAGCCAGCCAGAAAAAATGAAATTAAAATATATTCAACATTACCACGGTCATGGTATAGGAAATTATAGTATAATGACGAACTCTTTAAATGGACATCTTCCATTGGTTGAAACTCGGAATAAAAGCCTTGACTATCTTCCTCAAAAACCTTATTGTTATACACTTCTAATTTCGACATCAAACTATCTCTATATTGAGGAGTATTAAAATCTTCTTTAAATTTCAAATAAGAAATAAACTGAATAACATTATCTCGTTTCTGTTTATTAGGCTTTATCGCAAAATTTAAAGGCATAAAAAAATCTCCCTTTATTTGTGAATTTGAAGGTATATCTTCCATAATTCCACAAACATAAGTGGGATAACCATAATACATTATCTTCTTCCCTATGGCTACAGAATCTCCAAACAAGTCCTGTTTGAGAGCTCTTGAAATAACAATATTATTCTCTTTACTTAAAAAATTATTTGAATCAACTTTTATTAGAGGAAAATGAAAGAAAGAGAAAAAATTGGTATCCGCAATAATAGCTCTACGAGCAAGTAAGGTTTTCGCATCTCCTTGCCAAATTCTACTCTCATTCATATTAGGTAAAATTCTACAATAAGATTCTATTCCATCTCCATGCTCTTTTAAAAAACTAGCTTGGTAATATTGACTCAGCTCAACTTTTATATCTTTATTCTTAGAATGTATATTAGAAATTAACCGATAAATACGATCGCTATCCTTATTAAACTTATCATAGCTCGACTCATAATCTAAATATATTAGCAGCAACAATGTAGCAGCAATACCAAAAGAAAAACCCAAAATATTTATACTATAGGTAAATGGATTCTTTTTTGCCAAACGCAAATAGATTCTAAAAAAATTCCAAAACATATTTCCCCTTTAAAATTAGCTGTCAGACCTATGTGTAACGATGAGTCATTTTCAAAGATACAATCATTTTAAGGTAAGACAAAACCTCATTCCATTTAAAAAGTAAAAATTCCAGGATTATTTTAAAACAAAAAAAAGAAAACAATAAACAAACAGATATTCAATCTAAAAATATACCTACTGGGTGATCACTTCTGACATTTCTCGTCTGGAACTATAAAATGGATTAAGCTTACGAACATTTCCTATACGCAATAATAATTGAACTTCTTTATCATTCTCCAGAAGATTTTTCAATTTATCATAATAGTTCTCTTCCTCTATAAGTTGACTAAAAGGATGAACCACTAGTGAATTGGCAGTACAATTCAGCCAAAATCTTTGCAAAATTCGTCCTGCTTGAAACCAAGCATACTTAGAATTTTTATCACTAGTAATCAAAACATAACCACTACAAGACTTAAGCTGTTTTTTGAAACTACGTATTGCTCCCGATTTAAAAAAGCTAGTTTTCATAAATTTCTCACTTTTTGTCATACTGCAGACAAAACGCTCAATCCAAGATAAGCCCATACAAAAAGAACTTATACCTTCTTTCTTCACTATATCAGTCGAAAAACTACTCCACTCAGCCAATTCATTCAGTTTATTAGGATTATTTAATTGCTGAGTAAAAGACTGTATTGCTAAATTCTTAATTTTCGTTGCTAAATCTGATTTTATATCACAGAATAAAATTTCTTTTTCATCACTAATTATTCGATTTATCTTAGAACTATTATTCTTATTATTGGTAAAGGTATTTCGCACAGTCTGTCTTTTTTCAATTAAAGGAATAAATGGATAAGTATATAAGGCTTTAGAAGTATCAAATCGCAATAGAACAAAATTATCCTTAAAGTCCACATCTACTTTTACTCCTAAATCGGCAGCTGCCAAAATACAGTTCTGAACAAATGCACCTATCGAAATCCATGCCTCACGATTCAAAGGGTCAACATAAGGGAGTATTTTTTCTTCATTAATTCTAATTTCCAACTCAGAGTCTTTTCGCTGAAAAACTTTCCACATCTGAGCATTATGACTACTAGGGGCTCTATTTCCGTAGTAAATAATTTTATAAATAGTTTCTTTAGGAATAATCATAGTTGTTAGATTTCTAGTTTACTTGAAGATACGACAAAAAATCATGTTTTAAAGCAAATAGAAATAAACAAATTTTATATAAAACATGACTTTACTCAAACTATGCTAATCATCATATTTTACCATAACTTCTGTGTTTTGGGTAAATTTACCCATAGGACACTATAATTATTTTTAATTAGATTTGCATTCATTAGATGCAGTACCACTGCTTTTTGAAACTGAAACTCTAATTTAAATAATAAATCATTGCTCAGAGGGATACTGAGCAAACATAAATTGCTATGAAAAAGATACAACTTGTTTTTCTTTTTATTGCTTTTATTGCATTTGGAAGTTTAGAAAATGTAATAATGGCTGGACCTATATCATTCAGTGGATATATTAATCCCGAACCAACAACAAATATTACAATAACTGAAGATTGTTGGAAGCACTGCTCCAGTGATCTTATCATAAATGCAAATATTACAGTTACCATTAAAAGTAATGCTAGACTAACCATGAAAGCAGGTACTAAGGTAGTTGTAAAACCTGGAGGTAAACTGAATATATATGGAAAAATATATTCTAGTAAAGATCCTTTAATAAATATAATTCCTCCACCTGTTAACCCACTTCCAAAGACATGGAAAGGTATTCAGGTTTGTGGCAAATCAAGCACTCAACCTTCAGGCAAACTTATAATGAATAATGCTAGTTTATTATATGCTCAGGTAGGTGTTTCAAACTACACATGGACTTCGTTTAGTGACTCAACCAGTTTTTACAGTAATAGAGGAAATCAAGGTGGAAATGTCATAATCCAAAGAACAACTTTTGTAGGTTGTCAGACAGCAATATCTAAAGATTTTAGAAAAATGAACACAGCTGTAGATTATAATCTTAATTCTTACAGCTGCTACCAAAATGATTTTAAATCATATTACCATCCAACAAGCTCAATAGGAACTACTACCAAAGAAAAAGATCTTTTCGGTGAAATTCCAGGTAAAGATTGTTACTATATTGAATATATTGGAAAAAGTAACACTTCTATTAATACTCTAGAAACTGGTGAACGTATATATCGTAGTTGTTTCTATGATTCAAAAAACGGAATTCTTGCTTATGATTATTATTTAGTAGTTGAAGCATGTACCACTTCTGAAAAAGCAATGAGAGGTATAACATTTAGGGCAAACAGCATTAAAATAGAACATTTAATAGAAGTTCGAGGCCCAAGTAAAATTAGTGCAAGAAGAGCAGGTGTCTACATTGAAAATTTCGGGAAATTTAAAATAGAAAACAACACATTTTGGTTAAAAAACACAAAAAACAATATCGCTGGTTTAACAAAGAACTACAATGCATGCATATACTTAAAATACGCTGTATCAGAATATTTATCAAATAATTACTCAGGAATTAAAGACAATAGTTTTATTGGAACTTTCTTTAATAATGATGCCGGAATTGTAGTATACAACTATTTGGGATCATCCAAAAATATTGGAGATTATCTAGAAAAAGAAAACAATTATCAATCTCTTTCAAAAGTACTGTTTGACAAAAGTTTCAAATCTAAAGCAGCTCCAACAGCCATCACCGAAGATATTGAAAATAATTCAAGCATGCTAATTGCTCCTAATCCAGCAACTTCAAATTTCGATATCAATATGGAAAATATTGAAGGAGGAAATTTAAGAATTTACAATCTTAAAGGGCAAACAGTTTACAAGGAAGATATAAATACAAATAAGATAAATATCAACTGTTCTGCATGGGATGCAGGAATCTACCAGGCAATTATTGTAAAAGACAATAAAATGCTTACTACCCAAAAGATTAGTGTAGTAAAATAATTAAATTCGAAAGAAAGGCTGTCCAATATTTTTAGGACAGCCTTTTACCTTACATTAAACTAGTTACTTAAAACAAGTTTTTTTACAGAGGTCTCGTTTCCTATTTTCAAAACGAGAAAATAAATACCTGCATCTAACGAATGCATATCTACAGAAATAGTATTTTCTCCGGGTGGATATTTTTTCTCTTCTCTTTCCATAATTTTTTCTCCCAAAACATTATGGATATAAATCTTAATCTGATTCTCTTTTTCCAGATCTAAAACTATGTTAAGATCTTTTTCTACAGGATTTGGATATACCTCTACAGGTATAGATTTTTCTGTTTCATCAATAGCAGACGATTGAACAGTAAAATCAATTGCTGAGAACATAGAAAATTCAGAGTCAAACTTTCCTAATACATTATCATTATATTTTAGAGTACCCCATCCTGCATCACCTGATTGCAAACCATTTCCTTTTGCATCAACAAACTTAAGTCGATAATACTTATCACTTTCAATACAGATAGGGATTTGATAAATAGTTTGTTTCTTTAAAAATCCTTCTCCCGATTTAATTAGTTTCCCATTATAGTATAACTCCCAATTATTCTCCTCAGGATGATCATCTGTTTTTATTTCCAGAATAACTTCTTTCTTTGAATAATCAACAGTAAAATCTTTAATCAAAATATCATTATCAAGATATTCATCCTCTACAGAATTAGGTTTACTACTTTTTACCATAAAAGTTTGAGCACCTTCTTTGATATTGTAAAATGGTAATAAATCTATAAATTCATAATCATACTGTTCTAAATAACCTGTCCAATCCAATTTTCTATTTACCCCATCAACAGAATACGTAATATCTAATTTTTTCAAAACTTCACTTCCATAATTCTGAAGCATTACTCTTGGCTTAAGTTCTCCACTACAATTTTCATGATCAACAAATCTTAGATTAAACAACTTAGCATTTTGAGCATAATCACCAACATTATCACAGCCATCCAAAACTTGAGCATAAAGTTTCTCAGCAGTTAATGTTCCTGCTAAGGACAAAAAACGATTCTGACATACTTTAAAAACTCTTGGGAAAGAAACGATACCATAATCAGATAAGACTTTATCATTATTTGGATCACTGGTAGTAATTATTGGATATGGAGTTCCTTCAACCCAATTCCCCAGTGAAGGTTTTTCTCCTTTTAATTGAGCAACAGTTGCTTTACTACCTTCTATAAAAAAAACCATTACATCATCAGTCGTATTCTCACTAACTCCTGAATAACCTTTAGGTCCGTGGTTAGCAAAAAGTTCTTCCAAAGAATTTGTTTTATGATAATTCCAACAAGGAGAACACCACACAGTTGAAAAATCAATAAAAACAGTATAACCTTTCTCCAAGTAATCATACATATTGTGCTCCTTCCCTTCAATATCGGTTAGAGTCCAATCTGGAGCAACACGCAGTTCAGAGATTTCACTTTGTGCTTTCAATCCAAAATGAAAAAGAATGAATAAGATAAATAGTATACTTTTTTTCATATCCAGCAGAATTAATTTTTCAAAACAAATATCCGATTTAGTCCTTAACTTTGGATAAAACCGAGCATTACAAATGCAATACAAATAAAGAAATACAAAAAGTAAAAAAACTACAAACATCTATATTTCAACACATTTCAAAAAGAAACAATAAATTCAGTTTTTGTTTTGATTTTGTAATGGTCAAAGGACAAAAGAAATATAAAATTAACTCTCATATCTAATATTTAGCCAAAAAACTAATCAAGCTTTGAGGATCATTAGACAGATTTAATTTTTTTCTCAAACGAGTGCGTGCAACAGTAATACTATTATAACTCTGCTTCGTTATGCCAGATATATCTTTTGTCGTTAAGTTCATTTTTAAAAATGCACAAAGTTTTATTTCATTTTGAGTAAGATTAGGATGCTCTTTTAATAGTTTTTTATAAAAATCTTTATGCGTTTCCACAAATAACTTTTCAAACTCATGCCAATTAACTCCTTGCCCTTCTTTTTTCAAATTGGAGATTAATCTATATAATTCTTTTTTTATTTGTATTTCTTCTTCTTCTTGAATTCTTTCAAGTTCTTTTACTGTATCATTTATAATTTCAGTGATTTGCAATTTATGCATAGCATTGCTAGTCAACTCTTTTGTCTTAGCAGACAACAAACCTTCAAGTTTTTCATTTTCAGCATTTTTACGCTTTGTTTTTTGTTGTTGAAATCTAAACAAAACAAAAAGAAAAGAAATCACAAGCAGTAAAACAATACTTCCTGCCAAATAAAACATCTCCTTTCTTTTTTGATTATACAAAAGAGTTTGTTCTTTTTTCTCATACTCATATTGCAATTCAACACGAGTTAATTCTGTTTGAATCTGTTCACCAAGAGTTTCTTCAGATAATTGAATGTATTCATGCAAAAAATGATTAGCCTTCTTATAATTGTCTAATTTTTCATACTCATAGACCATCCATTGAATCGCTTTTTTCTGAAAAAAAGAATACCCCAATTCTTTACTTTTACTATAGGCTAAATTAGAATAGTACAAGGAAGTATCTGAATTCATAAAAGTTTTATGATAAAGCGAAGCCTTGTTTATATAAAGAACCAGCAAGTCTCGATCACAACCACTCTTTTTACTTAAAAAAATCGCCTTATTCAAGTACGATAGCGATTTCTCCTTTTCATTTAAATCCAAAAGAGTATTGGATAAATTATGATAAGCAGTAATAATTGCTCCTGTATCTTTTACTCTTTCAGCTTCCTTTAAATAAACATTTAACAACTCCTTCGAATTCTTAAGGTTTTTCTCATTGCGCTCAATAACTGCTAAATTATTATACCCTAAATAACTCTCAATGTTTACTGCTTTATGATGCTTTTGCAGAACACTAATGGATTTTTCATAAAAATACCTGGCTTTTGAATAATTCTCTAATCTGCAAAAAACATTTCCAATGCATAAATAAATGTATTCTGTATTTAAACTATCAATCTGATTCTGTAAGCTCAATTGTTTATGAAAAAAATCATATGCTAAATGGAAAGCTCCTTGCTCAAAAAACAAACGACCAACAGAACCATAAAATCGAATTAAACTTGTATCATTCAACTGATCTTCAACTTCAAACACCTTAGTAATTAGCTGATTTGATTTCTGCACATCTTTATTTATTTCTTGATCAAATACATCAAGAACTTTTTTCGACAACAAATCTGGATTTTCAATTAAGTTAAAACGTGATAAATCAATAGTGTCTTTTTTATAATCCGCCAACAAAGTATTTGAAAACAACAACAACAGAAAAACAATATTTATATTTTTTTTCATAAGTGATAATAGATATGAACCCTCAAGCAAATTAGAAAAAAAAATTCATTAAACATAGCTGTATTGAAAATATCACACACAAAAATAGTTACAAACAGTGTTGTATTGAAAATGTAATACATATTAACAGTACTAGTATATAAGTTATTAAAGCTATTTCATGAAAAAAACTTACTATCACCTAAATTTGTAAAACAGGATTCAACTATACGTTTTTATAAAAAACAAGATCCGTTAGCTCAAGAATTTATAAATTAATCAATTTGGAAAATGAAATTAATTTCTACTTTATTATTATCACTTCTGATGAGTTTTTGTGTTTTTGCACAATCATCAACAAACAGTTCTTCTTTTTTAAATAATTCTCCAAACTGGAAACCTATTTCTTATTCTAAAATCGCTTCTGCCGATCATAGCCCAGATGTCACTTTCGAAGATATGAAACAGGATGCTGAAGGAAATTATATTTATTCCTGTACTAATGGTAAGCAACCTTATGGTGCAAAATGCCAAATAATAAAACTTGACAAGCAAGGAAAAGAAATTTGGAATACAACAATCGATCAATATGAATATACTAAAGGTCAAAAATTGTTTATCGATAAAGATGGCAATACTTTTGTTTTAGGAAAAGTTATTCGTGATGGACTAAACTATGAAATCTTTATTACCAAATTATCTAAAGACGGAAATAAAGAATGGGAAAAATATATTCGTAAAGACAACTACTCTACCATCGATCCAAAAGATGTTTTTGTTGATGGAGACGATAAAATTTGGCTAATAAATAATATTGGCATTGGTAATTCAAAACATGCTATTAATATTACTCAGCTAGATAATAGTGGTGATATCAACTGGCAGTTGGATATTAAATCAGAAGAAAATAGTGATACTTACATCTCTTCATTTTTTAATGAATCAAACAAGCTTGAAGTTTTTTGCAGCGCAGTAAACTACAAAACCTACAAACAAAGACCTGCTCATTATATTTTAAGTAGAGAAGGAAAATTAATTTCAAAAAATGTTTCAGATCAAAATATCTATGAACAAAGAGTTATTATTAAGGATAATTTCATCTATAAGTTAGGAAATGAATCAGGTAATACTTTTGTCCAGAAAACAAAAATTGATGGTACAGAAATCTGGAAAGAAAACTTCAAAGCTAATCCTCAAGATTATTACTTAGGTCAATTAATAATATCATCTAAAGGAAATATCTTCGCTTTAATAAGTGGTGCTGGTTTTGGTTTTGGAAGAACAAATAAGGTTGTAAAGCTAAATCCTGAAGATGGTTCTCTAATTTTTGAAGCAAATTATGATAATAAAACATCTGTAATATCTGAATACAGAAACATATTGGTGGATAATGACGAAAACTTTTTCTTCTGTGGATGGGCAACTGTTAAAGGAGAAAAAAGAAATTTTTTCAATACTTCTATAGTTTGCTTTGACAATACTGGAAAACAATTAAGTGAAGATTTTTATCTGTGCGATGCTGATCACTTTAATGAATTTACCAACTATTTCTTTTATAAGAACAACCAAATTCTATTCTTTAGTAACCCATACGTAAATGTAATGGACGAAGGAAGAGACTTGTTTTTCTGCGCTATCGATTCCAAAAAAAACTTTGTATTTAAACATTCTGTTAAGAGAATCAATAACTCAGAATTAGAATTAAATGAAAGTGTCTTGGATAATGAAGATAATGTTTACCACGGAATAAAAAGTCTTTTCTCTTTCAAGATTTTCAAACAAGACAAAGATGGTAAAACTCTTTGGGAAAAAGCATATTTAAAAGATTCAAAAGCAGGTTGTACCCATCTAAAAATAGTAAAAAACAATTACTTAATTGCCGGTGGAATTATCGAAGATAAAATAATCCAGCCTATAATTATGAGGCTAGATAAGAATGGTGAAAAAATATGGGAAACAAAAATTGATCATTCTAATAAAATATTCAAAGACATAAGACCTGTATCGATTATCATTGATGATAAAGAAAATATCTTTGTTGCTTCAGATATTATCATTGAAGAATTTGTATTAACTAACATTACAAAATTAGATAAAACCGGAAATATAATATGGTCTTATACTTCAGAAGATTTTATTAAGCAAGGTGCAGTAGGAATGGACTTCACCCTAAATAATGATATAGTCGTCTCTAGTTTTAAAACCAATGATAATATACCTTTAACCCCTTATTCTTTTATCTTAAACTCAAAGGACGGAAAAGTAGCATGGGAATATTTCAAGAATTCAGATCCTGAACAGTTTTTTATTGCTGCAACTTGCGATAAAGATGAAAACGTTTATTTAATAGAAAGTGATCAGAAAAGTGGTACAGTACAAAAAGTAG
This sequence comes from Bacteroidales bacterium, assembly GCA_041725955.1. Taxonomy (GTDB): domain Bacteria; phylum Bacteroidota; class Bacteroidia; order Bacteroidales; family JBGRPZ01; genus JBGRPZ01. The sequence continues at coordinate 516 of JBGRQE010000094.1, read as the reverse complement.
ATAAACAAGGAAAACTTGTATGGGAGAAAACTATTAAAGATGGATTTTTCACTTCTATTTTATTGAAAAATGATAAAATCTATTGTGGAGGTAATTTCCTACTCGATAATATCGGAAATGCTACTTTAAATTGCTATAGTTTAGATGGAGATCTAGAATGGCAAGAGAAATTAAATATTGGAGAAAATCACACATATGCGTTTAAAATATGTAGTGATGAAAATTACATTTACCAATCTCAATCTGCATATAATTTCTACAAGGAAACTCAAGTATATGGATTATCCACTTATACTTATGATGGAAAATTAGTTAAACTTAGCACAGAAGATATTTGTGTTGGCACAAAAACTAAATTAGAATTGGCTTCTATTTTCCAGAATGAATTTAGAGTTGGATTATCTGCCAAGGTAAATATTGAATCCAACTACGGAAATTATAGTGTATCATCAATTTATTCAAAGCCAATATTTGATAATATTAATGAACTAAACATCGAAGGATGGTTAACAAAGA
>JBGRQE010000093.1:0-10906 GCA_041725955.1 Bacteroidales bacterium | reverse complement strand
CTGAGCTCCTACCCCGCCAGCCGTGACTGTGGTGTTCTGAGCCCATACCCCGTCAGCCGTGACTGTGTGGTGTTCTGAGCCTGGTCACTATCCTAAATTTGGATGGTTTATAAAAACGGATATTAACGGAAATAAGCTCTGGGAAAAAACCATAGGAAATAAAAATAGATGCTGTATTCTTTTTGATCATTTAGAAGATAAAGAGGGTAATATTTATATTGCTGCTGATTTCCAGATTAATAAAACAAATGCAGATCCGGTTATAATAAAATTAAATCCTTGTGGTGAATTATTATGGGTAAAATCATATCCTACACAATGTGAGTTAGCAGTGTTTAAAAAAATAATACTTCTTCCTTGTGGAGATATGATTGTTTTTGCACCTACTCGTGGAACAGGATCTAATTGCGTTAATATGGAAAAGCGATTGTGCTTATTGCGAATTAACCCCGAAGGAAAAATTGTATGGGAGAATTATTATATGAAAAATTTCTCCAAAGTATATAACCAGATTGGTCGGCATATTCAGCTATTAAAAAATGGCAATATTCTAATTACAGGACAATGTCATCCAGTTATTCAAAATAAGGCTACGATGAAAGCTTTTTATACTTGTATTGATATAGAAGGAAAAATTATTTGGGAAAAAATAATAGACTCTTATGTAGCTATTAAAGATGATTATAATCATTCGGCATTTTTTTCTGTAGAATCTTCCAATCAAAAACAAATCTATACGGGAGCAAGGAGCTTTTTTAATTATGATAAATCTAATCCTGCTTTATTAAAAATAGATTCTCAAGGAAATAAAATTTCTTGCCATACACTAAAAACAGGTGGTGTAATTGGAAGAGTTGGTGAATTTGCATATGCAGGTGAAGGAAAATTTATTGGTCATATGTCTTGGTTAATGGAATTTTTAGATAATACGGAGAAAAAAGCTCTAAAAAACGAAATTATTAATAATCCATTTGTTGTCTATAAAAAACAAACAAAAACTAGTAAAGAAAATTTCCCAAAAATAGATAAGTTCGCGCGTATTGCTCTTTTTGATACTTTAATGAATATTCAAAAGGAAGAACTCACAATGGATGGGTTTGGAGGAAGTATTATCAAAACATCTGACAATAAATTTTTGTATTTATATTTTTCTGATCCAGAAATGGAGGAATCGCCTACAGCCTATCTGCATAAATATGATAAGGATCTTAATTATGCTAAAATTGATAATCGTAAATTAGATTATGATTATCTTTGTTCAAAGGCTATAAAAAGCGATACTATTTTTATTGAAGATTTTACACCTGTAAAGCTAAACCCAATTCCTTCTATAGAAAATAAACACCTACTTAAGGTTTTTCCAAATCCTTGCGTTAAATTTTGCAAAATTATTCTTCCCGAATTTATTCAAGTTACTCAGAATGCCGAACATAGTTCTGCTGTCCGACAATATTACGAATATCAAAATAATACTACAATAGAGATTCTTGACATAAAAGGGAATATCGTTTTTCAATCCTCTTTAAGTAATTCTCAAAAAGAAATAAATATCAATACTTCACAATGGCAAAAAGGTATTTTTATGGTCAGACTAATCTATAAAAATCAGATTGTGGGTAAATGTAAGATTTTGAAGGGGTGATATCCATTTTTTGAAGTATTTTGCTTTAAGTAATGGGCGATTACTCATATTCTTCATTATGGAAAAAGTCATTTCTAAATCCAACAAGACTGACTTTTTCCTGTGCTCTGGTAATTGCCGTATATAGCCATCTTAAATATTCGGCATCAATCATTTCGTCTGTAATGTAACCTTGATCTATAAAAACTTGAGGCCATTGTCCTCCTTGTGTTTTATGACAAGTTAGTGCATAAGCATATTTGATTTGCAGGGCATTATAATAGGGATCGTTTTTTACGGCTTCAACTTGTTTTCTTTTGGTTGATAAATGTTGATAGTCAATCATAATATTATTCCATAGTTTTTCCTGGTCGGACCATGGAAGAGAAGAAGCTTCTATTTCTATAGAATTTAGAATTATTTTTACATCCAATTCTTTCTCATAATCAGAATCGGAAAGTCTTATATTGATATCAGCAAATCTAAAGCCGTATATTTCTTCTGTTTTTCTTACACGCAATACTTCAATAAGATCGCCATTTGCGATAAAGCCGCTTCCTTCAGTTTCGGGCAACCAATAGTAATTGTTTTTTACAACCATTAGCATATCACCACCTTCAATTTCTTCTTCTCGCATTAGAATTCGATTTCGAATTTCACGATTGTAAATATTTGCTCTTTTATTTGATCTACAGATTATAATTGCTTGGTCGGTTCCGTTATAGTTTAAGGCAGTAGAGAGTTCTTCTTGCAACTCCCAACCTCCCGGAGATTTCTCGAAATCATGATAATTTTGTGTAAAGAAATAGGGGGGATCATAGTAGTCATTTTCAATTTTTTCTCTGATCTTGGTGGCATTCCATAATATTCCTGATTCTAAAGCTTGTCGCATAACAGATTTTAGTTCAAAACTCATAACAGGAACGTTAAAATTGTATTCTAATCCTTGCAGATCAAGGGCAGGGCTTAAATTGATTCCAACAGGAGGTAATTGAGCAGTATCACCAACAAATAGTATTTTACAATTCTTTCCTTGATTTACATAATGGAATAAATCGGCTAGGAGATTCCGGTCTCCAAAAAGATTAGTTTCCATATTATATTCAGGAATCATAGAAGCTTCATCAATAATGAATAAAGTGTTTTGAGATTTATTTTTTGATAAAGAGATGCTACTTATGCCTGTGATATTTGTTTGAAGTTTGTAGATAGTTTTGTGAATTGTAAAAGCTTTTTGATTACTGTAATTTGCCAAAACTTTAGCAGCTCTACCAGTAGGAGCCATCAAAAAAGTTTTTCGCTTAAGCATTTTAGAAGATTTTACAATAGCACTAATGATACTGGTTTTTCCAGTACCTGCATAGCCTTTAAGAACAAAAATTTGCTTATGTGAAGTCATGAATTCTTCAAATAAATAGGCAAAAGATTCTTGTTCATTATTTGGAGTAAAGGGAAGTGATTCTATAATATAATCAGCCCATGGTTCTTGTTGTAACATACTTGCTTTTTTAAAATGGCAACCCTATTGCAAAATTGTAATTTAAACTTCTTAAGCTTGTGTTTTTTAATACCCAACGATTATGTCTTGGCTTAGCAGGGTCTCTTAGTCTAATAGCAATATCCAGACGTATATTTATTAAGTTCAAGTCGTATCTAAACCCCAAGCCTGCATCCCATGCCATTTCTTCGGCAAAGCTATCAAATTTAAAATAACCTCCCGGAAAACTAGAGCTGGGTCTTACCAACCAAATATTTCCCATATCAGTAAATAGGGCACCATTTAATGAACCGTAAATAGGGAATCGATATTCAAAATTTCCTTCCAATTGCATATCCCCAATTCGATCGTTGGTATTTAGAGTACCAGCGTATGACCCTGGCCCTAACTGTCTGAATCCCCAGCCTCGCATTCCATTGGCTCCTCCAGCAACAAAAGCTTTTTCATATGGCATTGCTTCGCTGTTTGAATAAGGGATTCCTACTCCTAAATAGAAACGAAATGCAAAAACATCTTTTTGAGTGAGATATCTGTAATAAGTAAAGTCAATATCGCCACGTATGTATTGAGAATATTGAATTCCGAAAATTGTATATTTACCGTCTTCGGTCTTTTTACCTCTGCTTGCCTGATCTATTAGATTTAAAGTGTTTCCAGAGGTTTCAATAGAAGTTTTTATATAGAAGAAATTCTTTTGTTTTGTTAAGGATTGATTATTGAAGATATAAGTATATCGTGTGTCTACAATTAAGTGATTGGTAAACTGAACTCGAGTTCGAGGATCAAGAGTATCAAGTTGTGCTGAAGATATTCCTTTTACTTTAATAGAATTTATCTCGACAGGAACTAATGAGTGTTTAGAGTATTCAGATGTTTTCCATGAATAATTAACAGATCCTGTGGTTATAAACCTATTGTAGGAGGGGCGGTTTTGGGCGGTATATCCGATATTAAATGCTGTATTAGGTTCAAAAAATTTAGGGAATCTTTCTTGTCGAATGGGTAGAAGGAAATTAGGGAATATTAGATTTATATTAAAACCATATTCTGTATTGTTAAAAGCAAAGAAGCCTTTATTAAGGTCGTCACTTATTTGTATTCTTTGAAGTGTAGTAAAGGTACGGACATTAAAGACTTCTGCGCCTCTAAATATATTTTTGTTTTGATAGTTTAAAATTCCTCCCAGTCCAAAAGCACCACCAGAGTTTGTTCCTTCAATTTCAACTTTATAAAATTGGCGTTTTGCTTTTTGAAGACTTATATAGCAATTCAGTAGTTTCTTGACACTGTCTGCCATAGTGTGATGTTGAATAATGGTGTCGAATTGGATATTTGTAAACCTAAATATTCTTAAGCTATTTAATCTTTTGTAAGAACGTTGCAAATTGATTAAAGAAAAAGGTTCGTGTTCAGATATAAATATGGCTTGTGTAATTGTTTTTGGTTTCACTTTAAATTTCCCATTTTTCACAAAATAGTAATAAGTAGAGGCATGTTCTTTTTTTCCTTGATGTACTTTTACTAAAACTGTGTCAGGAGAATTTAAGTTTTTTGCCAGAGGCTTGTAGTCTGGATTTATTATTATTTTATTTATAAAGAACCTTTGATGAGGAAGCTTACTATAAGCTATATTTTTACTTGTTGTTGGTAGATTTATATTGTTTTGATTTTTTATCTGAATAAAAATATCCATTTTTTTATCCATACCATTGCTATCAATCTCAAAAAGTATATAATCCTTGGAGAAATAATAAAATCCATTGTTTCGAAGATTTTCTGTAATCCGAGAAGATTCATTATCGATTAAATATTCGTCATAAATATCACCTGGTTTTATCAAGCTATTTATCGTGTCTCGTAAGATGTATTTTCTGATTCCAGTATCAGGAATGCTATATTTCACCGATCTTATTGTATATGGTTTTCCCAAGTCGACATAAAAAGAAACATTAGCAGTTCTTTTTCTGAATTTCTGTGTATATATAGTTTGAGCATTAAAGTAACCTTTTTTATGAAGAAACTTATTCATTTGTAGGGCACTGTTTTTAAGTTCCGATAGATCGTAAAAAACAGGAGGTTCACCAATTGTATTTTTCAGCCATCTGTTTAACCAATTATTTTTCCCTCGATTTCCCATATAATAAGCCCCTAATTTAAGTCTCCAAACACCTAAAATTGTTTTATTTGGTTTTGGAGGAAAATAGGCTGCCAAATCCGAAGAGTTAATCTTAGTGTTTTTAGGATTAATATTTACTTCGTATTTTTTTATAATATACTTTCCCTTTGGAGTTTTTTTTAGAGGGTAACAGCCAGAAAAAAACAGAACAGAAAAAAGGAAAAGCCAAATTATGTGTTTTAAATGCTTCAATAGGAATGGTCTTATTATGATTTTATATTGGCAACAAAGTTAAGATATTCAGTAAAAAATAAAATTCTAAAGTCTTAATCATTAAAAATTTAATATCGTTTTAGACAAAATTAGGATTTTAATTTTTTAAATTAACAAGGAAGTTTTTTTTTCGATAAAATAAAAGTTTCTAATACTCAAATCTTTTTCTAATTTTGGCCTGAGTTAAGATAAATTTAAAATATGGATCAGTTTATTGTTTCTGCACGAAAATACAGACCTTCAAGTTTTGAAATGGTTGTTGGGCAAGAGGTAGTAACTACTACTTTGAAAAATGCAATCAAGAATGATCAGTTGGCACAGGCCTTCTTGTTTTGTGGTCCAAGGGGTGTTGGCAAAACTACATGTGCCAGGATTTTAGCAAAAACTATAAATTGTCAAAATTTATCTGATACTTTTGAAGCATGTGATGAGTGTGAATCATGTAAAAGTTTTTCGAATAATGCTTCTTTAAATATATATGAGTTAGATGCAGCGAGTAATAATTCAGTAGAAGGTATTCGTAGTTTAGTAGAACAAGTTAGAATTCCTCCTCAAAGTGGAGCTTATAAAGTTTATATTATTGATGAGGTTCATATGTTATCGAATTCTGCATTTAATGCATTTTTAAAGACATTAGAAGAACCACCTTCATATGCGAAGTTTATTCTTGCCACTACCGAGAAACATAAAATTTTACCAACAATACTTTCCCGATGTCAGATTTTTGATTTTCGTAGAATTGAAATCTCCGATATAGCAAAGCACCTTTCGTTTGTTGCTAAAAAGGAGGGTATTGCTTTTGAAATGGATGCACTTAATTTGATCGCAGAAAAAGCTGATGGCGCATTGCGAGATGCTTTGTCTATGTTTGACCAAATAGTGAATGCTACCGGAAAGGATTTGAATTATTCAAAGGTGGCGGAAAATTTGAATGTTTTAGATTATGATTATTTCTTCAAATTGTCTGACCATCTTGTTCAGAAAAATATAACACAGATTTTAATCTTTATTAATTCAATTCTTGGAAAAGGATTTGATGGTCATCATCTGCTTTTAGGTTTAGGAAATCATTTCCGGAATTTATTGATGAGTAAAGATGAAGAAACTTTAAATCTTTTGGAGACTAGTCAGCAAGTTAAGGAAAAGTATAAAAATCAATCAAAGGTTTTTGATACTGTTTTGCTTGTACGGTCTTTAGAGTTAATTGGACGAGCAGATTTAGAGTATCGGAGTAGTCAAAATAAACGGCTCTTCGTTGAATTAAATTTACTCCAATTAGCAGCACTCCACTTTCCTGAAGGTGAGAGTCAAAAAAAAAAATTAAGACTACCACCAACTGAATTATTGACCTATCTTCTTAAAAAAGAAGAAGAGGTAAAAAAAGAAAAAAAAGTAGAAGCAAAACAACTCAATACTTCAGCTAAAGTAGTATCTAATGTTTCAGGAAATATTGACAAGAACAGAACTGGTATCAGAAGGTCGGGTACCCTATCAATAAGAAATTATTATAATGTTCAAAAACAAGAAAATGGCAATCAAGATGGGCTACAGGAAGAAAAGAGAAGTAAACCTTTTGCTCAGCAAGATTTAAATTTAGCTTGGTCGAAGTTTATAAATGCTTATCGGCACGAAATCAGAAGTTTTACAAATGCTATTGCATCAAGTAATCCCAAAATATTAAAAGGGTATGAAATTGCTTATGAAGTCCAAAATGATTTGATAAGTCGTGATGTTATAAATTTATCGAACCTTCTGGCATTTCTGAAAGATGAATTGTCAAATGATTTAATACAATTGAAAGCCATAAAAGTTGCTACTAATGTCAAAAGGCAATATTATACAGACCAAGAGAAGTACCATAAGTTAGTAAAGGACTTTCCTTTATTATCAAAACTTAGGGAAAGTCTTGATTTGGAATTGGAATTTTAATTGTACGCAAATGAACACTTGGTGTTTGTTTTCGAACACTCAAAAGGTATGGAGTTTGGTAAGGTTTTTGCCTTTTAGCTAATAATGAGTGTGTTAAAGGGTTGAGTATGGTTTTTGAATTTTTTATACTATTATATTACTAATTTTATCAATCATGATTTTTAAAGGCAAGTTAGCTTTGCTTGGTGTTTCAGCACTTTTAGCTACAAGTTGTATGAATGAAGAGAAAACGCAGGGAAATAAAGAAACTGCAAATAAGGCGGAGATTAAAGTTGAGCCAGGCATTGATTTAGCAAATCTAGATCAAACTGCAAAACCTGGAGTAAACTTTTTCCAATATGCAAATGGAGGTTGGTTAAAAAAGAATCCTATTCCTGGTGATAAATCTGCGTATGGTGCTTTTAATAAGATATCTGACGATTGTAAAGAAAACCTTAAGGTTCTTATTAATGAGGTTACTAATGATAAAAACGCATCAGACGGTAGTATAAATCAGAAAATCAGAGATTTCTATAATAGTGGTATGGATACTGTTGCTATAGAGAAAGCTGGTTATGAGCCATTAAAGCCTTACCTTGAATCTGTTGATAATGTAAAAGATGTTAACTCTTTACTTGATTTAATGTCTGATCTTCAATTAGAATCTACACCTACAGGTTTCTATGTTTATGTTGGTCAGGATGCTAAGAAGAGTGATCAACATGCGCTTTGTGTAACTAATGCAGGTTTATCTTTATCAGATCGTGATTATTATTTGAATGATGATCCACGTTCTATTGAAATTCGCGAAAAATATGTTCAGCATATCGTGAATATGGAAAAATTAATTGGTATTGATGAAGCTCAAGCCCAAGCTGATGCAGAAACTGTTTTGAAAATGGAAACTGCAATGGCGGATAAATATTTTACCCGTGTTCAGGGAAGAGATCCTAAACTTACTTATAATAAGATTTCTTATACAAATCTAAAGGCTGATTATCCAAACTATGGATGGGATAATTATTTTGGAAAATTAGGAGTAGAATCTGATTCAGTTATTATTTCTAATCCAGGATACTTTAAAGCATTCAATAATTGGTTGGTAGAATATCCTATCCAAGATTGGAAAACTTATGTAAAATGGCATATTTTAAGTGATGCTTCTGGCGCATTGAGTTCTCCTTTTGTTGATGAGTCTTTCGATTTTTATGGACGATTTATGTCTGGAATTGATCAACAATCTCCAAGATGGAAAAAAGTACTTGGATCTACCAATGGTGCTTTAGGTGAAGCAATTGGTCAGTTATATGTAAAAAAACATTTCCCTGCTGAAGCAAAAGAAAGAATGCTTGAGTTGGTAAGTAATTTAAGACTTGCATTTGAAGATCGTATCAAAGGTCTAGAATGGATGTCTGAGGAAACTAAACTAAAAGCTTTACATAAATTAGAAGTAATTACTGTAAAAGTTGGTTACCCTGATAAGTGGAAAGATTATTCTGATTATAAAGTAAGTAAGAATTATTTCAAAAACCTTGTTGCTTCTGCAAAATTCCAGTATCGTGAGAATATGGAAGACTTGAAAAAGCCAGTTGACAAGGATAAGTGGGAAATGCTTCCACAAACAGTAAATGCTTATTATCACCCACTTCGTAATGAAGTTGTATTCCCTGCTGCAATTCTACAACCTCCTTTCTTTAATATGAATGCCGACGATCCTGTTAACTATGGTGGTATTGGTGTTGTAATTGGACATGAAATGACTCATGGTTTTGATGATAAAGGTCGTTTGTTTGATGCTGATGGTAATATGAAAGAATGGTGGACTGCTACAGATGCTGATAAGTTTACAAAAAGAGCTCAGGTATTGGTTGATCAGTTCGATAATTATGTAGTGCTTGATTCTTTACATGTGAATGGTAAGCTAACTCTTGGTGAAAATATTGCTGACCAAGGTGGTTTGAATATTTCTTATAATGCTATGATGAAAGCAATGGAAAAAACTCCAATGGAATCTATTGACGGTTTTACTCCAGAGCAAAGATTCTTCTTAGGATATGCAAGCGTTTGGAGAATTAATATGAAAGACAAAGAGTTGATGAACCGTATTAAGACTGATGTTCATTCACCTGCTGCTGCTCGTGTAAATCAGGCTATTTTCAACTTGGATGAATTTTATAAAGCTTTTGATATTCCACAAGATGCTCCTCTTTATATAAAGAAAGAAGATAGAGCTAAGATCTGGTAGTAAGAAAGATATAATGATATATGAAATACCTTAAGATTTTCTTAAGGTATTTCTTTGTTTAAAGAATTGGATTATTTATTGAGATATTTTACTCTTGCAATAATTTTAAAGATTAGACTATGAAAATTCGTTATTTGGCAACACTTGCTTTTATGTTTTTTGCAGGTGGTTTATTTGCACAAGAAGTAAATCTTCAGGAAAAGTTAAAAACTGATCCGGAAGTTCGTATTGGAACTTTGGATAATGGAATGACTTATTATATTCGTCATAATGAGACTCCAAAAAATCGTGTTGAGTTAGAATTAGCTGTTAAGGCTGGTGCTATCTTAGAAACTGAAGCTCAAAGAGGTTTAGCTCACTTTACCGAGCATATGGCTTTTAATGGTACTAAGCATTTCGAAAAAAATGAAATGATTAGTGCTCTTGAAAGAATGGGGATTCGCTTTGGTGCTGAGCTTAATGCTGCTACTGGCTTTGATAAGACTTTCTATACTTTAAGTGTTCCATTGTCTTCTCCTGGTATCTTGGATACAGCTATGCTTGTTCTTGAAGATTGGGCGAACAATGTAACCATGGATGGTGAAGAAATTGATAAAGAAAGAGGCGTTATTGAACAAGAATGGCGTGGAGGTCAAGGTGCTAGCGATAGAATGCGTAAAAAATCATGGCCAATTATTTTTAAAGGAAGTCGTTATTCAGAGCGTATTCCTATTGGTCTGATTGATGTTATTCGTAACCATCACCATGATACTCTTAGAGCTTTCTACAAAACTTGGTATCGTCCAAATCTTCAAGGATTAGTTGTTGTTGGAGATATTGATGTAGACCAAATTGAAAAGAAAATTAAGGAGCGTTTCTCTCAGTATAAGAATCCTGAAAATGCTAAGGAACGTAAAATTTATAGTATTCCAGATAATGAACAACCATTAGTTGCAATTGTATCTGATGTTGAAGCACCACGTACTTCAGTTCAAGTGTATTTTAAGCGTCACTCAAAGCCTGAGGTAACTCTTGGTGATCTTAGAGAGTCTCTTAAAGACAATATTTATAGCATTATGCTAAGTACCCGTTTTAGTGAAATTGCACAAAAACCAAATTCTCCATTTAATTTTGCATACTCTAGTATAGGTGAATTTATTGGACATAATCTTGATACTTACGGATTGGTTGCAATGGCTAAAGAAGGTAAAGCAATTCCTTCTTTAAAGATTCTTTTGGAAGAAAATGAAAGAGTTAAGCGTTTTG
>JBGRQE010000092.1:0-11011 GCA_041725955.1 Bacteroidales bacterium | reverse complement strand
GCTACTGTAAATGGGCAAATTATTCCTTCGGGTTCATATATCGCTAGGGTTCAGTATAAAACTCTGGCAGGTAAAGTAAAATTTAAATCACAGGTATTTATTGTAAATAGATAAACCTAATCGATTGTCCAAACTCAGCCAAAACCTTTAACCAATAAGTTAAATGAAAACAAAATTAGTTTTTATGAAAAAAATCTACTTTATTCTATTTATCTCTGTTCTTTTGACCAATTATTCCTTCGGGCAAAAAGACCTGAAAATCACTCCTTGCAAAACAGAACAAGAAGTAAAACAACTTTTAAAAAAAACAATTCTAAAGGAATTTGTAACACTTAAAGCGATAAAAAACCTGGAATTTCATGGAGATCCAAGATGCGTTGGTTCATACACAAATGGGAAAGGATTGTCATTCCCTGAAAATCAAAACGGTGTAGTAATGGCAACAGGTTTAGTAAAAAATTTGGAAGGAGCAAATAATGTCTGTGATAAAGATAATGGTCCTTTTAATATTGGAATAAAAGACGATCCTGATTTAAATAAGATTGCAAATACAAACACTTATGACGGTTGTATTATAGAGTTTGATTTTGATCATTGCTATGCATTAGGCAACATGTTAAAAATTAATTATGTCTTCGGAACTGAGGAATATGGAAACACTACTCATTCAAAAATGCATAATGACTGTATGGGAATCTTCTTTAGCGCTATAAAAGTATTGAATACTGAATTTGAAGGCCCTTTTAGTAATAAAGCTTATAACATTTCTATTGTCCCACTTACAAATGATTATGTATGCATAGACAACCTAAATTGTGGAAATTCTAATTCATGTATGATAATTCCTCCTGCAAAAAAAGATAATAGTTTAAATCTTGGAAAGAATTGTCAGTATCTAAAATGGAATGATCACTTTCTGAAAGGTGACCAATCTCAACTAAACATCCTTTCACTTCCATTTACAGCACAATATGGTATACCTAAATGCGGTACTTATCATTTAAAAATTGCAATTGCAGATGCTTATGACGACAAAGTTATTTCTGCATTATTTCTTGAAGACGACTGCTTTTTTGATTTATTTGTACTTTCTGAAATCTCTTATTCCAACTCAGATTATAAAAAGGAGATCTGCAAAAATGTCAACGAAGTGGAATATAAATTAAATATCAAGGGTCAATTCAGCCAAGATTGTAAATTACCTTTAGTATACGAAGGAACAGCTATCCGAGGCGTTGATTATCTCTTTGATAATAAAACCAATTTAGCAAGCGACACTGCCATAGTTCCTCAATCGAAAATAATTTCTTTACCAATTAAGTTTATAAGTACAGGAAACAGCGTCAACGAAAGAAAAAGCATTATTATTAAATATCTTAAACATTATCACACCAATGCTTATTTGACAGATACAATCTGGATTCAAGATCAAGAGCCTAATGCTATGATTGAAGTCAACGCTAATGATCAAATAAGCATTCCAAGTTTGCTTTCTCCAAATGGCGATGGTGATAACGATTACTTTAAAGTTCAGTCTGAAGAAGCTGTCAAAGATTATCATTGTGTTATTTATAATATGCTTGGCATGAAGATTTATCAAAGCAAGGATATCCATGAGCAATGGAATGCTACTGTAAATGGACAAACTATTCCTTCAGGTTCATATATCGCAAAGGTTCAGTATAAAACTCTGGCAGGTAAAAATAAATTTAAATCACAGGTATTTATTGTGAGATAATAAAATCACGACTTAAATCCATGTAAATATCAATTGTTTACAACCCACCTCATTCAATTGATATAAGCTCTATAAATCAACCAAAGCCTATTCAACGAACATAATCTTATTCTAAATTTAATTCAAATCGTATGAAAAAAGTTTACTCCTTAATCTTAATCTCTTTCTTTTTTATAAGTCAGTCTTTTGCACAAGACGACTTAAAAATTGTAAGTTGCAAGAGTAAAACAGAAGTATTCCAATTATTAGACTCCACCCTTCTTAAAGATCTTCGAAACCGTCATATTGTAAAGAACTTGGAATTTCATGGAGATCCACGAAGTATAGGATACTACTCCAATGGTGATGCTCTTGGTATGACTAATAGCACAGGAATTGTCATGGCTACAGGCCTTGTCGATCATATTGAAGGTGCAAACTCTGATTGTGACTCTGATACCGGGCCGTTCAATATTGGCATAAAAGATAATGCAGACATGAATCAATTGGCTGGAACGAATACATTTGACGCTTCTATTATCGAATTCGACATTACAATTTGCCATGCAATATGCTCAAGAGGTTTTCGCCTTTATTATGTTTTTGGATCTGAAGAATATGGAACGTCTTCTCATGGCACAGAGATTAATGATTGTTTTGGCACTTTTATAAGTGATGAGGAAGGTGAAATTACCGGAGAATTCTCTAATGAATCAGAAAATCTTGCCACTATTCCTTTAACCAAAACTTATATGGGAACTAATAATATTCATTGCGGCGAATATGATAATTGTAAAGAAAAACCTGCGGCAAAGAAACTTGGAGGAGATACCATAGGAAAACACGCACGCTTTCTAATATGGAACGACCACTTTTCTGAAGGTAGTTTATCTCAATTAAATATGCTTACCTCACCAATAATTATAAATAAAACATTAGCATGTGGAACCTATCACATTAAAATTGCCATTGCAGATGCGAAAGATGACAAAGTAATTTCTGCTGTATTTATTGAAAATAATCAATTCAATATTCCATTCTATGAATTAAAAGTGGAATTCTCCAATCCTAAAACAGAAATCATATCAAAAGATATAAATCATGCAGATTTACATTTTGAGTATGAAGGTGAATTTACAGAAAAAGGAAAGATGGAATTAGAATATTCTGGAACTGCAGTTCGTGGAGTGGACTATTTACATGACAATCTAAATAATCAGGCTAATGACTTAGTCGACTTTATCGTTGAAAGTAACAATACAAAGAATACACAAATAATCAGTACAGGAAATTGTACAGAGAAGCCCAAAAGTGTAGTAATTGCATACAAACCCTTAAATGTCGATTACTATCTTTATGCTGATACTCTATGGATACATGATCAAAAGCCTAGCATTCAAGACGAGGTAAATTCTGAATACGACCTGTTTATTCCTACAATCTTCTCTCCAAATCAAGACGGGAAAGATGATTATTTTGCCATTAAATATAAAGGTGACATTCAAAGATATCAATGTGTTATTTATGACTTGCAAGGAAAGAAAGTCTTCATTACCGAGGATATCAACGAGCAATGGGATGGCAAAGTTAACGGAAAGCTAGTTCCTCAAGGTTGCTATGTTGTGAAGGTTGAAATAAAATCAGATAATAAGAATCCAAAGAGATACTCCAAAACCATTATTCTAAGTAAATAAGATCCCCTCTTTTTTCAGCTTAAAGTAAAATATTAAATTTCGATAATGCGATAAAGTAGAGAATGTAAAGTTTTCTAACTTTGTCGCATTATTTTATTGATCATTACTTACGGATTTATGTGTCAATCAAAAGATAAACTTACTATACTAGGTGCAAGAAAGCACAATCTGAAGAATATCGACCTGGAAATTCCTCGCGATGAGCTTGTGGTTATTACAGGACTCAGCGGAAGCGGAAAGTCTTCTTTGGCCTTCGATACTATTTATGCAGAGGGTCAGAGGCGATATATGGAGACTTTTTCTGCCTATGCCCGTCAATTTATAGGCAGCATGGAAAGGCCTGATGTCGATCAGATAACCGGATTGAGTCCTGTTATTAGCATCGAGCAAAAATCCGTAAGCAAGAATCCTAGGTCAACGGTTGGTACCATAACAGAGATTTACGACTTCTTACGTCTACTTTTTGCCAGAGCCTCCGACGCATATTCATATGAGACAGGAGAGAAAATGGTCAAGTATTCCGACAAGAAGCTGCAACAACTAATCGTAGACAATTTCGACAAGAGGAAAATTATAATCCTAGCTCCTATAGTTAAAGGCAGGAAAGGGCATTACCGCGATTTATTCGAGCAGCTCAGAAAGCAAGGGTATCTTAAAGTTAGAATTGACGGTGAAATCACAGAGATTGAGCCAGGAATGTCTGTCGACAGGTATAAAATCCACAATATTGAGCTTGTTATAGATCGGATTCTTGTCAATGAATCCGACACCACTCGTCTGGCCAAAGCAATTGAAACAGCCTTAAAGATGGGAAAAGGTTTGTGCATGGTAAAGGATTATCAATCTGACGAAATTCGATTCTTCAGCAGAAAACTTATGTGCCCCACAACTGGCATTGCTTATGATGAGCCAGAGCCAAACTCTTTCTCGTTCAACTCACCCTATGGTGCATGTCCCGAATGCAATGGTTTAGGGCAAATAGCCAAGGTGAATATAAACAAGATTTTTCCCGACCCCAATATGACTATCTATAAGGGAGGGATTGCCCCTTTAGGCGAATACAAGAAAAACTGGATATTCAATCAGATTGAAGCCATCGGAGCTTATTACGACTTTGATCTAAACTACAAAATACAAGATATTCCTGAGAAGGCTGTAAAGATTATTCTATATGGAACCCGCGAAAGCTTTGAGGTGAAAAAGGAACGTCAAGGCGTTATTTACACCTTTGCCGTCAACTTCAAGGGAATCATTTCCTTTATTCAGGAGAATGCCTTAACCACCGATTCTAAAAGCATAAAGCGTTGGGCCGAAAGCTTTATGAATCAAATAGACTGCCCTTCATGCAACGGAAACCGATTGAAGAAGGAAGCTCTCTGGTTTAAAATAGGCGACAAGAACATTGCAGACCTTGCCCAAATGGATTTGAAGGATCTAAACTTATGGTTGGATGGATGCAAAGATATAATGGGCGAGCGTCAGTATAAAATTGCATACGAAATAATTCGTGAAATCAAATCGCGTCTGCAGTTTTTGCTGGATGTTGGCATTGACTACCTCAACCTAAACCGTCCTGCAAAAACATTGAGTGGAGGTGAATCGCAAAGAATTCGACTGGCAACTCAGATTGGTTCTCAGCTTACAGGAGTATTATATATTATGGACGAACCCAGCATTGGTCTTCATCAACGGGATAATGATCGTCTTATTCAATCTATGAAACATCTTCGTGATATTGGAAACTCCTTGATTGTTGTTGAACATGATAAAGACACCATACTTGCAGCCGATCATGTAATTGACATTGGTCCGGCAGCAGGAAGACACGGTGGTGAAATTGTTGCCCACGGAACTCCACAAGACATAAAAATGTCGAACAGTTTAACTGCATCATATCTAAATGGCAGTAAAGAAATTAAAGTTCCGGAAAAAAGACGTGAAGGAAGCGGAAAAACCATAAACCTTTACGGTGCAAAGGGCAACAACCTTAAGAACGTAAATTTAGAAATACCACTTGGCAAGCTTATTTGTATTACAGGAGTGTCTGGTAGTGGCAAAAGTACGCTGATTAACGAAACCCTCTACCCCATCCTAAACCAACACTTCTATAATTCTGTAAAAACTCCTCTGGAGTATAAAAAGATCGAAGGCATAGAGCATGTAGACAAGGTTATTGAAATTGATCAAAACCCTATAGGACGCACCCCCCGATCTAATCCGGCCACTTATACAAAGGTTTTTGACGAAATCAGGAAGCTATTCGGGAATTTACCAGAATCAAAAATCAGATCGTATAAACCCGGGCGATTCTCTTTCAATGTCAAAGGCGGACGATGTGAAGACTGTAAAGGTGCTGGCGTAAAAGTTATTGAGATGAATTTCTTGCCCGATGTGCTGGTATCATGCGAAACTTGTCAGAGTAAAAGATACAATCGAGAAACGCTAGATATTAGATATAAAGGGAAATCTATCAACGATGTTCTTAATATGACCATCAATCAGGCCGTAGAGTTCTTTGAGCATATACCCAAAATCATCCAGAAGTTAAAAACACTTCAAGAAGTTGGATTGGGTTATCTAACCCTTGGTCAGCCTTCAAACACTATATCAGGAGGTGAAGCGCAACGTATAAAACTTGCCGCCGAACTATCTAAAAGAGACACAGGGAAAACCATTTACATTCTCGACGAACCAACTACCGGACTTCATTTTGAAGACGTAAAAGTGTTGCTTGAGGTTATAGACAAATTGGTGAATAAAGGAAACACTGTTCTGATTATCGAACATAATATGGAAGTAATTAAGGTGGCAGACCATATAATTGATATAGGTCCTGAAGGCGGCAACAGAGGTGGTAAGATTGTTTTTGAAGGCACACCCGAAGAAATCATTCATAAAAAGAATAATCTTACCGGAATATATTTGAAAAAAGAGATAGATAACATTCAATAACTAAAATCATAATATGAAAAGAGCATTATACTTAATTGGATTTTGTTGCTTACTAGTTCTTTCGGCATGTAACAAAACCAACGACCCTCCCCCTCCAAAGGTGGCCATAATAAGCATAAAAGCATTGATAAACAACAAGGCTCGAACAGATGTTTCTTTTACCGTTTTTGATGACAACAACAAAACGGCAGGTCGTAAAATGGGCGACAAAAACGGTTGTGCTACCTTCGAAAACTTCCCGCTAGGAAATTACTCAATAAAAGGTGAAAGAACGCTAAGAGTAATTGACGACGACAACAGCAAAAAATATGTTCTGTTCTCGGCTCAAGAGAATATAGATCTTCAGGAAGGATTCAATGAAATTACGCTTCATTTAGAGAGAGTACCTTAAAATAATTGGCTTATTAAACATACTTATATCCATTGTTTTATTCCTGATTGTTTTTATCTACTGAACAAAAATTAAAGGGTTTGATTTAAATATGTAATCAAACCCTTTAATTTTTGTGCGAATATGATAAACTTAGAAACCAAATATATGGGACTTGAACTTCAGAGTCCTATCATTGTTGGCAGTTGTGGCCTTACTGCAAAAGTTGAGAAAATCAAAGAATTTGAAGAGCAAGGAGCTGGTGCAATTGTACTTAAATCGATATTTGAAGAAGAGATACAACAAGAGTTTGAGCAAATACTCGAACAAGAACCTTCCGACTCTGGTCGCGATGAATATCTGGATTATCTGGATTTAAGAATCCGCGAAGAGCGCATAACCAAATACCTTACTCTTATAAAAAAGGCCAAGCAAGAAAGTAAACTCCCCATTATTGCAAGCATAAACTGCTATTCGCTTTATGAATGGAAGAACTTTGCCAGAGAAATTCAGAATGCAGGCGCCGACGGGCTAGAGCTTAATATTTATATTCCTCCGTCGGAGTCGCTCGGAAACAAAAACCATACTGAAGACTTATACCTAAAGGTGGTTCAGAAAATCAAGAAGGAACTTCGCATTCCTGTTTCCCTCAAACTTAGCCCATACTTTACGCAACTATCTCACTTTCTTACTAAGCTCGACAAAGAAAAGGTTGATGGCTTGGTGTTGTTCAGCAAGTTTTATCAACCCGACATCGACCTTCAAACGCTGCAAATTAAACCTTTCGACGCGCTAACCCCACAAAACAACTATACGCTGCCTTTAAGGTGGATTGCCATTAACTCGGGAAGGGTTTCGTGCGATTTAGTGGCTTCATCGGGTATTGACGACGGAGCCAAAGCAATCAAAATGATTCTTGCAGGGGCTGCTGCCATTCAAATTGTGTCGCCATTGTATAAAGACAAAGGAATAGTTATTCCTGGAATGCTCGAAGAAATAAAGCAATGGATGAAAAAACATAACTATAATAAAATAGACGATATTAAGGGCATACTCTCTCAAAAGGAAATTAGCAACCCAATTTTATACGAAAGAGTTCAGTTTATGAGATACTTCTCGAAATAAATTCGCAATGTTAAAATGGCCATCTGCGATAGATTCAAAAAGTAAATATTTATCGTAATTTTGCCGAGCCTCTTAATTTTATAGCTTGTAAGCTCAAATTATAAGCCCTATAGCTCATCATAAAACATGGTGTTTTAGCTTACTTCAACAAATAGAAGAAAGTGGGATATAAAAAGAGCATACTAATTGTTTACGTATAGAGACTATTCTGTAATCAAAAAACATATGAATGAAAAAAGCTAAGGATTGGAATGAAATAAAAACAAACGACTCGTGGTCTGTATTTAAATTCATGAGTGAATTCGTTGCCGGATTTGAGAAACTTGCCAAAATTGGCCCATGTGTTTCTATCTTTGGCTCTGCACGCACAAAAGAAAATAGTCCTTATTATAATTTGGCAAAAAGAACTGCCGAGCTATTAACAGCAAAAGGATTTGGTATAATTACTGGCGGCGGACCCGGAGTTATGGAAGGTGCAAACAGAGGTGCGCACGAGGCAGGCGGAAAATCTGTAGGCTGCAATATAAACTTACCTTTTGAGCAAGGCTCGAATCCTTTTATCGACCCAGATAAACTGATTGAGTTCGATTACTTTTTTGTTCGAAAAGTAATGTTTATGAAATACTCTCAAGGTTATGTTGTTTTGCCCGGAGGTTTTGGAACTCTAGACGAACTCTTCGAGGCTATGACTCTGATTCAAACGCAAAAGCTAATTAACTTTCCCATAATTTTAATTGGCATTGACTATTGGTCGGGGCTAATAGACTGGATTAAGGACAAAATGCTTGCAGAAAGTAATATATGCCACGACGATCTTAGTATTTTTAAAGTAGTTGACACTCCTGAAGAGGCGGTAAATATAATTGACGAATATTATGAGCAATATTCATTAAAACCAAATTTCTAATATGTTAGACGTTAAAATACCTATACAAAAAATAAATATTGAGGAAGATGGCCTTCACTTGATGATTAACGGAAAAGTAAACGGCAAAGACTGTAACTTTCTTGTTGATACTGGTGCTTCGAGAACTGTTTTTGATAACAACCAAATTCAGGAGTTTATTAAAGATAGTGAAGCCGAAATTGAAAAGAACGATAAACTAGGAACCGGCGTTGGAAGCAACACTATGGAAAGCCAGGTTACTACCCTCGAATCTATTGAATTTGATAGCCTTTTTATTGCCGACTACGAGGCAATTCTTCTTGACCTTAAACATGTAAATGAATCGTATCAAGAACTTGGCTTCAACAAAATAATTGGGGTTTTAGGTAGCGATTTGATGGATGAGTACAATGCATGCATATCGTATAAAGAAAGTAGTATTCGCTTTTCTGTTCTGTAGCGTAACACTCAAAATATTTATATTATCAGTAGTGAATCGGGAGCTTTTGGCTCCCGATTTTGTTCCCGACCAGAAACGTGTTGTGTTCTCGACGGCTACATGCTCTGTAGCCGAGGGCTACCAAGCTTGTTCTCGAGGGCTACGAGCCTTGTCGACCTCGGCTACAGAGCATGTCGACTACCAGTTTTTGGGCGTGTCTTAAAATCAACAGGGTTTGCCTTGGCATAACCCCCGCCCTACCTTAGCACTATCTTTCTTATTCCCTGCAAATTACAAGCGTTTCGGCAATAGAGCTTGAATACATAAACTCCTTTTTGCAATTCCGATAAATCAATCTCTTCGGAAGCCGATAATTCTTGTTGCTCTTTCACCTTCAATCCTGATAAAGAATAAATGGCATAGGAATATGCTTTTGTAGGGTCTGAAACATCAAGCTTTATAATTCTGCTGCACGGATTGGGATATAGATTAAAATCAATTGCTTGCTGCTTAACTTCTTCAACAGCCTTCCATGCTTTGGGATTTTCTCCTTGACCTGCCCAATGTATGCCGCCACACTGATTGCCCACCAACACGTTTAGCTGTTTGCTGCCTTTAAATATGCAGGGTGAAATAAAATCGCCATAATTAAAATCCATAGAAAAGCCCGGAATCATTTCGTCCAGATTCTTTATCTCGTCAAAAGCCTTTGTCCACAACAATGGGTCAACTTCAAAACACTTTAGCTCGCCTGTTTCGCTGCCCACCATAATATAAATTTTGTTCTGATTTGCAGGCAACCTAAACAAGCACGGGCTTGCATAGCCATAAATGGTTTTGTCGGTATTGGTTACATCAATACTACCAAACAAATCGGTTACCTTTTGCATGGGCTGCTCGCCACCAATATTGCGGTATGCATAAATCCTACCTTTTTTATTTCCCACAAACAAGTCATCCATTCCATCGCCATTAATATCAAAAAAGAATGGAGCCGCAAATTTGCCCACATTAACCTCCCACAGCGGTTTGTCTATATGTATTTGCTTACCTGATTTCATATCGAAAATTACACCATGCAAAGTTCCATCGGCACAGCCATAAACCAAATCTTTTTTTCCGTCGTTATTCAGGTCGAAAAAGGCCGGAAAAACCCCCTTCAGCTTCTTATTGTATAAGGAAGCAAAATCGTGATTCATCAATTCGAACCTAGGCTCTTCCTTGCTTCCAACATTCTGATAGTAGGATATAGACGCATAATACTCCGATTTCAAGAAGTATGAATGCTCGTAGTATGAGTGGTGATATTGCCCCCAATTGCCAATAAACAAATCGTCGAGACCATCGCCATTCCAGTCATACACCACAGGGTGAGAAGAAGTTCCCACATCAATCATATCATCTTGCAAAAACGACTTGGTAATTAACTTATAGGAAGGCAGCTGTTCGCTGCCAATGTTACGGTAATACCAAACACACTGATAATCGTGCGAAACATCGGGCGATGGGTCGAACGGAGAAATCAACAAATCTTTTCTACCATCCAAATCAACATCCACTTCAAAGAAGGCAGGCATGCTATACATGCTCACCGACTCGGCTTTAGAAGGAAAAAAGTCTTCCTGCTTATTAAAGTTTGCCTCAAAAGTGGTGTTTGTATTAATCATATAAGCAATTTCTGAGTAATCGGCATCGCCAAGCAATAAATCCTTCACCCCATCGCCATTAAAATCTCTTACAAGAAACGTGCTTCCGGTGTGCCTAATCTTATTGGTTCTGTGCTTATTCCAGACGTCATTATTCTTGTAAGAGATTTTAATGGCGATGG
>JBGRQE010000091.1:0-11507 GCA_041725955.1 Bacteroidales bacterium | reverse complement strand
TACTCACTCTTACCGAGAAGTTCAAAATAGCAAATATTATCTTCGGCTTTAAATTCAATATTTTCAGGGTCTTCACAAAACAAACATACCCATTTTCCTAAAAGAACCTTTTCTGCATTCTGAATAGAAAAATTATCATACTTAGTTTTTTGACTAAAAGCATTTTTTGCAAATGCAACTGTAATCATTACGAAGAAGAATTTAATAAATATACATCTCATTAGTCTAATACTTTTATTATTTTTTTGAAATATTTTTCTCTTTTAAGGTAGGAATTAGTGTTCTTGTTTACTATAGCTGTTACTTGATTCGAAGTTGTGTTTTTGTTTATAGAAAGCTTTTTCATTACATTATTTTTAAAGAACCAAAGAGCACTTAATACAGTTATTTCATAATCAGTACATAACAATTCTGGATTCTTAACAAAATCCATTTCTTTATCATAATTTTTTTGATAATATTTTGTAAATTGTTCATAATTATACTTCCCTGTAAGCTGAAAAATTCCTCGTCCTCTATACTCATATCCATCGCCAGAACTTAAATCTCCATTACCTATTCTATTGTAATAAGCAATATTTCCAATTTCTTTTTTCTTAGCTTTTTGTCCTTCTTTTCTACCATAATCATCTGCAAAGAATAAGTTTTTGTTTTGATCAGATTTTCTTTTATCTCCTACGAATCGAGAAAAAGTACAAATTAATCCTTTTACTGAATAATTTAAATTTTCTTCAGCATAAGCTTTATTAAACTGAGAAACTTCAGCTGCTCCTTGAGCTAAAAAATGAGCTAATTTTAAATTATTATCAATTCCAAAATCCTCCATATATTTATTCAATACAGTTGTTAACTTCTTTAAATTAATAGTTTTTGTTTTAGGAAATGCATCTTTTAAATCATCAATTTTAACCCTGTAATTCACTTTTTTAGTTATGAACCAATCTTTGACTTGACAGAATTCGACCTTTTCTTCATGGCCAATATTTTTCGGCGGATCATCCGGCTCCCCAGCAAACATCCCACCAACATCAGTCATAGTCACCGGATTATTATCCGCATAGATATAGGGACTTTGGTAGACGTTGTAAATATAATCACGTTTTTTGGTAATTCAAGGTTCGGGGGTCGGGATTCGAATTACCGCCCCCCTTTTATGCTGAAA
Organism: Bacteroidales bacterium; assembly: GCA_041725955.1. Classification (GTDB taxonomy): domain Bacteria; phylum Bacteroidota; class Bacteroidia; order Bacteroidales; family JBGRPZ01; genus JBGRPZ01. Next base: position 10,345 of record JBGRQE010000091.1, on the reverse strand, counting down.
GCATAATTCAATTCAGCCTGGGATAAAATCCCAGGACTATGAATGCAAGGTGTTTTTTGCGCTCTGAAGGAGCAGGTTAAATCACAACCAGTCAGGTTCAAGAACCTGACTGGTTTTAGGTTATACACAATGTTTTCGGGGGTCGGGGGTCGAAAAACGAATCTCGAACCACAAATCCCGAATTACAGAATTACCGAAATCCAAACCTCAAAAAAAAAGCTGCCCGAAGGCAGCCTCATTTATTCTTTATCTTTTTCCTTTTCTTTCTCTTTCCACATTTGAGAAAAGGATTTCTTTGCCATTTCTGGCAATTCCCGTCGCGGTCCCCAAGCATTCTTAACAAACATTTTCATAAACATATTTTTCATTCCACCGCCAGTAATATCCATAAACGAGCGATGGGTAAAAGCATATTCAGCACCCTTCTGTCCAATTTTTTCAATTGTGGTATAATGTTTATTCTTTACTGCATGATTTCTATTGAATAATAACAATTCATGCAAAGGAATTTTTACCGGACAAACCTCCGTACATGCTCCACAAAGACTTGAAGCAAAGGATAAATGTTTATATTCTTTTACTCCACGTAAAAAAGGAGTTATTACAGATCCTATCGGACCGCTATAGGTAGTGTCATAGGTATGACCACCGATATTTTTATATACTGGACATGCATTTAAACATGCTCCACATCGAATACACGATAATGCTCTTTTTTGAGGACTCTGTGCCAGCAAGTCGCTGCGCCCATTATCCATCAGAATCACATACATTTTCTCAGGTCCATCGATATCACTTTCACGCTTTGGACCTGTAATTACAGAATTATATGATGTGAGATGCTGACCCGTGCCATGAACCGACAATAAAGACCAAAACAGATCTAAATCGTCTACCGATGGAAGCAATTTCTCCATTCCCACCAAAGCAACATGAACCTTTGGCCAGGAATAAGTCATAAAAGCATTTCCTTCGTTCTCGGTAATGGCAATCCCTCCAATATCAGCCAAGAGAAAATTAGCTCCGGTTACCCCCATATCGGCAGAAGTAAATTTCTGACGCAACAAATCACGTACAAAAGCCGTGAGTACTACAGGGTCGTCGGGCAAATCTTTATTGAATTTTTTATTGAATAACTCCTGAATGTCTTTTCTCGACTTATGCATAGCAGGAGTAACAATATGATAGGGGTGCTCGCCAGCAAGCTGAACAATGTATTCTCCAAGATCGGTTTCTAAAACATCAATATCTTTCTCTTCAAAAGCTTCGTTTAGGGAAACTTCTTCAGTAGTCATCGATTTTGATTTTACTACTGATTTTACATTATTATCATGCGCAATTTCCTGGATTAAACGAATAGCTTCATCCTTATCTTCTGCCCATAAAACCTTTCCGCCATTTTTTTCAAAATTCGATTCGAAATCAATTAAGTATTGATCCAAATTGTTCAAAACTTTCATCTTAATATTGGCAGCCCTCTGTCGTGCTGTTTCTAAGTCTCCAAAAAGCGCTTTACCCTTAGTAAAGGAATTCTGGTATTTTCCCATATTAAACTGAATAGTCTTCCGATGATTTAGATCAAAAGATACTTCTTCAGATTTCTTGTTAAAGGTTTTATAGGTGTCAGACATACTTCGAGTTTTATTTGATAATCTGATTGATCTTCTCTACACGTCTCTGATGTTTTCCTCCGGCAAATTCTGTTTCCAAATATTCGCTTACCATTTTCTTGGCATCGTCGATAGAAACAAAACGTCCGGGTAGCGACATAATATTTGCGTTGTTATGCTCGCGTATTAAGTGAGCTTGGGTAGTATCCCAACACAAACCAGCACGTACATTTGGATATTTATTGGCAGTCATTTGAACTCCGTTACCACTACCACAGAAAATAATTCCTCTTTCAATTTCACCATCATTAATAGCGTGAGCAAGAGGATGAATAAAATCAGGGTAATCTACGCTCTCCTCGGAATCAGTACCAAAATCTTTAATAGTATAATTCTGCTCTAATAAAAAAGCTTTAATAGCTTCCTTCATTGGGTAACCAGCATGATCGCATCCCAATGCCAAAGTCTTCTTCTTATCAAACATTCTTTTTAATTTTTATGCAAAATTAGCGAAAAATCTATACAGATATGATTTCATCTGTAATCCAGATACTTCCAAAATACGAAAGATAGTTATTCTAGTATAAAATTATTGAAAAACAACAACTTATAACTTTATTAACAATTGAGATGTTAATAAATGTTGATAAGTGTGAATAAGTGTTTATAACCTTCAGGGGTTATTAACATGTCTTTATACCTGATAAATAATCAATGAAGTCAAGAAGAGTTTTTCAAGAGTTATTAATAGTTTTTCAACACATATTCACATCAATTTATTGTACTTTTTATCAACACACAAAGTTATCCACATAATGTTAATAAGTATGAAAAGAATTTAAAAATCAATAAATTTAGAGTAATATAATTATGAATAACTTGTTAATAAGTGGTGAAAAACGAGAAAATCAAGCTTTTTCAACAAAAGTTATCCAACTTATTAACAGGATATATAATAATACATATTTAAACTTAAATGAATATTTATTTTATTTGCTAGTTGATAATTGTTAATAAGTATTCAGGAATTTACAAAAATGAATATGAAGTCTGCTGATAAGCTAAATTTCAAAGAGGAAATTTTAAAGCTTAAAAAAGAAAAGAATGCTATCATTCTTGCCCATTTTTATCAGATACCTGAAATTCAGGACATAGCTGATTATGTTGGTGATAGCCTGGGCTTGGCTCAGAAAGCTACAGAAACAGATGCCGATATGATTGTTTTTGCAGGAGTGCACTTTATGGCTGAAACTGCAAAAATTTTAAATCCGGATAAACTAGTGGTACTCCCTGATTTAGAAGCAGGCTGTTCTTTGGCTGATAGTTGTCCTACAGAGGATTTTCGCGATTTTAAAGCCAAATATCCCGAGCATATAGTAATTTCTTACATAAACTGTTCTTCAGGAATCAAGACGCTTTCTGATGTAATCTGTACAAGTGGAAATGCTGTAAAACTTGTTGAAGCTTTTCCAAAAGATCAAAAAATCATATTCGCTCCCGATCGTAATTTGGGCGGTTACGTAAACCGCATTACAGGCCGCGATATGGTTTTATGGGATGGAACATGCGAAGTGCATGATATTTTATCCACAGAGGCTGTAATTCGCCTTAAAATGGAAAATCCAGATGCGGAGATGGTTGCTCATCCCGAATGTAAAGCACCGATTTTGGAGCTTGCCGACTTCGTAGGATCGACTTCTGCTATGCTGAAGTATGTCATGTCCAGTGAGTGTAAAAAATTCATTGTAGCCACCGAGAGTGGTATTCTTCATCAAATGAAAAAGGATTCGCCTGATAAAGAGTTCTTTATCGTTGCTTCTGACGAAACTTGTGCTTGTAATGATTGCCCTTATATGAAGCTAAATACTATGGAAAAGCTGTATAGGTGTATGAAAAACGAGCAGCCTGCTATTGAACTCGATGCTCAGGTTATTGAGGAAGCAAAGAAACCTATTGTTCGTATGTTGGATATTTCCCGCGATTTGGGATTGATATAATTTATTTTGTGTTTGGTGTTTTGTGTTTCGGATTTTTTAAATGAAACACGAAACACAAACACATATTTATCAACACCTGTTAACAACTTCTGTTAATAAGGTTATACACATCTTTTTTTGCAATGTTTATAAAGATTGTTGTTTTTTTTATTTTTGATAATCAGCTTCTCTAATTTTCCCTTTTATATTTTGTAAATTTAGGCTTTCCTAATTCTTATTATGTTTTTAAACATACTTATAAACATTTTGGTGACTTATCAACAATGTTGTTAACAAATACCCTACTTATGAACAAGTGTTTTTTACTTTTTCTGTTTGTGTCATTCTCTGTTTTTTCTTCTGCACAGAATGATATTGATCCTAATGGATATAATGTTTTTTACCATCCTAATGGAGTAAAATCGTCTGAAGGTAAAATGCGCGATGGCAAACCCGATGGCTTTTGGAAAACTTATAATGATAAAGGTGTATTGATTTCTGAAGGAAATCGTAAGAATTTTTTGCTCGATAGTCTTTGGCGCTTCTATAATAATGATGGTAGAATTAATATGGAGGTAAATTATACAAATGGTAAAAAAGATGGAATACGTACTTTATATCTTCCTTATGAAATACGTAAAGAGAATTTTGTGAATGGTCGTCGCCATGGAATGACTAATATTTATTATCCAGAAGGAAGTATTTGGAGACAGATTCCTTTTCAAAAAGGCCTGGAGAATGGGTTTGCATATATATTTAATAAAGAAGGACGTATTGTTGAAGTGCAAACCTATGACAGAGGTTATGTTGTATCGCGAGAAAGAATTAATAGATTCGATAGTCAACAAAAAAAACATGGAAGGTGGAAATGGTTTTATTCCGATATGCAAGTGCGTAAAATGGGAACTTATTTCCACGGTAAAGAAGATGGTATTTTTGTTGAATTCGATACTGATGGGTCTGCCATAAACTCAAAACGGTATAAAGATGGTAATCCAATTGATGAAACCGAAAGTTATGAACATATAGTTATTAAGAAGGATTATTATTCAAACGGACAAGTAAAAAATGAAGTCAGCTATAGCGGTGATCAACGGCATGGTTTAAGTAAGGAATATGATAAAAATGGACATATCACTGGTGGTGCTGTTTATTATAAAGGTAGATTAACGGGTAAAGGGCTAATTACGGATAATGGATTGAAGCAAGGAAAATGGTTTGAGTTATATGCCGATAGTACCATACGTGCTGAGGGGCAATTTATAGATGATAAGAGATATGGACAGTGGTTGTTTTATTATCCTAACGCTAAATTAGAACAAAGAGGCCTTTATGATATCAATGGTAATCCTGATGGAAAATGGATGTGGTATTATTCAAATGGAAATATTTGGCGTACAGAATATTTCAAAAATGGAATGCATGATGGCTCTTCTATCGAATATAATCCAAAAGGTGAAATTATATCTAAAGGCAATTATTTTCAAGGAAAGCGAATAGGTAAATGGATAGTATCTTATGGCGATCATCGTGAAGTGGGCGAATATGCTAACGGACGAAAAACTGGATTATGGAAGTATTTTCATGATAATGGGAAGCAAAGTTTCAATGGAAAATTTGTAGAAGGACAACCTCATGGTGTGCATTCATATTATTATGAAAATGGTAAAATGCGTGAGCAGGGTAAATATCAAATGGGCCGCAAGCATGGAACTTGGCGAGAGTATGCTACTGATGGTACTCTTTTGGTGTGGATTACCTATAAAAATGGTAAAGAAGAAAAAATAGATGGGGTTTTTGTAAGTAATGACTAGGTCTTTTTGTTCATTCTTATAAAAAAATAACTTTTTTTTATTTTTTCTCTTCATATTAATTTAAATTTGATTCGGATTAAGCATAAAATAATAAAGGAATCTAATAATCATGAAGAGAATTTTATTCGCATCTGCAATTGCACTTGCTTTTACTGCATGTAATAATGAAACAAAAGCTCCTGCACAAGCAGAAGAAGCTGTAAAAACAGAAACAGTACAAGAAGTTAAAACTACTCCTGAAGCTACCAATGACCCTGTAATTGTTGAAGTAGCTAATTTTGCTACTAAGGCAGAAGGATTAAATCAAAAACCTGTAGTAATAAAAGGTATTGTTGATCATGTTTGCAAAAGAAGTGGTCGTAAGTTGATGTTGGTTACTGAAGGATCTGAAGATCGTGTAATGGTATATGCTGATAAAGATATGCCAAACTTTTCTACTGATTGGGAAGGTACTGAACTTACTGTAAACGGAATGGTTGTTGATCAGGATCATTTGAAAAAACTAGCTATGGACACTAATGACCATCATGCTGGGGATGCTCATAATCATGAAGGTCACGATCATAGTGCTGAGGCTCATAACCATGATGCGCATTCTCATAATCAGGATGCTGCTCATAATCATGAAGGACATAATCATGATGCTGATGCCCAATGTGATAGCGAAAAAGCTGCCATTGAAGCTCAAAAGGAAAATCCTCGTATGTTCTATATTCTAGCTTCATCAACTGAAAGCGTTGCTGTAGCAGAGGAACAAGCTCAAGAGAAAATCAAGGCTGAAGAAAACACAGTAGAATAAAAATAAATATTTTATTGGAAGCGGGTTGATATTTTATATCAATCCGCTTTTTATTTTCTAGTAACTTTGAGTGTAGTATGTCAGATTAAGACTCAAGACTTAAAGAATTATGAAATTATTTCGTCGATGGATTAGAATCCTTCACAGAGATTTGGGATATTTTTTTGTGGCTATGACTATTATTTATTCCTTATCGGGAATTGCCATAAATCATTTACGTGATTGGAATCCTAATTATCAGATTAATATTATAGAATTTACAAGTCCATTGCCTTCCAATCCACAATTATCAGACGTAAAAATAATGCTTAAGAAGCTAGGGCAAGAAAAGAATTATAAAAAGCATTACTCTAAAAATAAAGATAATGTTAAGGTCTTTCTGAAGTCTGGTAGTATCGAAATAAATACACAAACCCATAAAGGTACTTTTGAGAAACTTGAAAAGCGTTGGTTGTTTCATCAAATAAATTACTTGCATTTAAATCCTTTTCGTGCATGGACCTTCTTTTCTGATTTTTTTGCTGGTGTGTTGATTTTTCTTGCCATTAGTGGCTTAGTTATGGTAAAAGGAAAAAATGGATTCTTTTGGCGTGGAGCTATATTATTTTTTATCGGCATAATTATTCCTGTGTTATTATTTATGTTTAGTGCTTCGTGAATTCGTTTTTAGAAATATAAAACCTTACACACAAATTCACGAAATTGCCCATATTATTTGCAAAATTGCTTAGGTTTTCTAATTTTGCTCGCGTTTAAAATGACTTCATTTTAATTATTTTAAGCAAAATTATTACAGAACAAATTAATAGACACATTTCTGGAGGATATATACCATGGCGATAACAAAGCTTGATCAAACATTCGAGGTTCTTAAAGGACAAAACAAAAAGCGTTTAGTTGCTGCTTATGCAAATGATGCGCACACTATTGAAGCAGTAAGTACTGCTGTAGATATGGGAATTGTTGATGCAACCTTAGTGGGAGATCAAACTACAATTGAAAAAGTTTGTAAAGAAGAGAAAATTGATGTAAGTAAATTTACCATTGTACAAGAGGCAGACGAGCAAAAAGCTGCTATGAAAGCTTGTATGTTAATCAACGATGGTAAAGGCGATATAATCATGAAGGGATTGGTTTCTACTGATAAGTATATGAGAGCAATCTTGAATAAGGAAAACGGATTGATGCCAAAGAAGGCTATTCTTACTCATGTTACTGTTATGGAGTGTCCTTCTTACCATAAACTATTGGTTGTTGGTGATGTTGCAATCCTTCCTGCACCAGAGCTAAAAGAAAAGATAGCTATAACCAATTATCTAATTCACACTGCCAAATCATTAGGAATAGAAAAGCCTAAAGTTGCTGCTATTGCTGCTACCGAGCTAGTGTCACCTGCAATGCCTGCATGTGTTGATGCTGCAATTTTAGCGAAAATGGGTGACAGAGGTCAAATTAAAGGTGCTTATGTTGATGGACCATTGGCTTTAGATGTTGCTATTGACCAAGAGAGTGCTGAAATTAAGAAATTAACCGGTGAGGTTGCTGGTGATGCAGACTGTCTGTTATTCCCAAATATTGAATCAGGTAATGTATTTTACAAAGCCAACACTAAATTGGCAGGTAGTCAATTAGGAGCTATGGTTGTTGGAGCAAAAGTTCCTGCAGTATTAAGTAGCCGTGGTGATAGCACCAAAACCAAACTATATTCTATTGCACTAGCAGCTTTGGCTGCCAAGTAATAGAACTTTTACAGGGGCAAAAAAATATTTTTATAGAATAGAAACTTTGCTTTGCACAAAGTTTCTATTCTATAATTTCAAAAGACTAGGGAAATTTAAAGTTTAAAACAAAAATGGAAGAGATTCGCATTTTAGCTATCAATCCAGGTTCTACTTCAACAAAGATTGCTGTTTTTAATAGTGATGAGCCTGTATTTATTAAAACACTTCGTCATTCTAATGAAGAATTAGAGCAGTTCGAAAAAATATCAGATCAGTTTGAATTCCGTAAGGATATTATTCTTCAGCAATTAAAAGAAGCTGGTATTGAGCTAAACACCATCAAGGCAGTAGTTGGTAGAGGAGGTCTTTTAAAACCAATTGAGTCTGGTGTATACGAAGTAAATGATGCAATGAAGAAGGATTTGGTGAACAGTCCTATCGGAGAGCATGCTAGTAACCTTGGAGGATTAATTGCAGATGATATTGCAAAATCTTTACCAGAGGCAAGAGCATTTATTGCAGATCCTGTTGTTGTAGACGAGATGGATGATATTGCACGTGTTGCAGGACACAGCAAATTTGAGCGCGTATCTGTTTTCCATGCCTTAAACCAAAAAGCTGTTGCTCGTCAGCATGCTCGTTCAATTGGTCGTGAGTACGAAGATATGAATATGCTTATTGCACACCTTGGTGGCGGTATAACCGTTGGCGCTCACCAAAAAGGACGTGTAATAGATGTAAACCAAGGATTAGATGGTGAAGGTCCTTTTTCTCCTGAAAGAAGTGGTACCCTTCCTGTAGGTCAATTGGTAAAATTATGCTTCAGTGGCGACTATAGCCAAAAAGAAGTTATGAAGATGGTAAAAGGCGAAGGTGGCCTTGTTTCTTTATTAGGAACCAATAGTGCTTATGATGTTGAAAAACGTGTGTTGGCAGGTGATAAAGAAGCTGAACTAATCTATAATGCTATGGCTTATCAGGTAGCTAAAGAAATAGGTGCTATGAGTTGCGTACTAAAAGGTGATGTTGATGTTATTCTTATCACTGGTGGTATCGCATACGATAAGTATTTCAGTAATCAAATCATCGAGCGTGTTTACAAAATCGCTCCTGTTCATGTTTACCCTGGTGAAGATGAAATGAAAGCTTTAGCTCTAAACGGACTTAGAGTTTTGAAAAACGAAACTGAACCCAAAGAGTATAAATAATACTCTTTTGCTATATAATATAAAAAGGTGATTCTAAATTTTAGAATCACCTTTTTTTGTATGTGTAAAAGCTGAGGAAGATTAACTTTTTTTTATAAATGTTCTATGCAATTATGCAGAGGTTTTAAAAATATTTTTATCAAAAATATTTCTAACCTGTTTAATCGTCCAATTTACGATTGAATTAGTTTTGCAATTTTTTTCGTTTTTATTTTTATAAAAATCATCCATTTTAAAATACATTATCCAACTTAGAAGACAGGCTTTGTGGTCAAAGAATGTTTCTGGGATATGGGATAATTCGTCTAAGAAATATGTGATGGAATCATGTGTTTTTTTTCCTAAGTACCCATCTATTTTTAGGTTTTTTAGTCCAATTATTGTTCCATTTACAGAATTTACTGCTCTTTGAATTATTTTTATAGCATCTTTTTTACCATTTTCTAATGCGAGTTCTAAAATAACTTTAGCTAACCAAAAAGGAATAGATCTAAGCTTTAAAGGTTTCCAATAATTTGTTAAAATAAAATTTATAGCCAAGGGCTTTAAATCATTTGCGATTACTTCCGGCCATTTTGCTGAATAAAATTCTTCTTTTATCTGATCTATTCTTACCCAACCTTTCCAATCTGGATTTAACCTTCTGCTAATGCCATAGCATTTTTCATCTATTAAGGAATGAGTTAGTATATATATTGGTTGATTGGAAAAAATTAAATCTAATGCTTTGTTAAATTTTGCCATTTTTTGATCTTCTTTAGAATATATTCTACAATTAATTTACCAATTAATCCGGAAGCTCCACCAATTATTCCCAATACAAAAACTTCAAATATGGCATTGTTTTGATTTACCATGTTGGTAATAGGTACTATAGAAGTTATTGAGCCAGAAATTATACTTATTGTATTATTATTAATTTGCATGTGAATCTTGAATTAATTTGTAGCGAATATCCTAAATAACTTATTAATGGACAAAACTTATTTTTATAATGAAACTTAATCTGGGCAAATATTCATCTGTTTAATTTATATTTGATTTCCTGAAAGAAGATGTACAACTTTTCTTAGTGCATCAATCGTTTCTTGAGCATTTTTTAATTGAGTTTCTTTCTTTTCAATTATTAAGTTTTTTATTGAACATTGATTACAATCAGTTTTATTATCTAATAAGCTTGAATTACTGTTGGTTATATGTTTTGATGGAGTGTTTTT
>JBGRQE010000090.1:0-11706 GCA_041725955.1 Bacteroidales bacterium | reverse complement strand
ACTTAATATCGCTAATTGAATACACAGGGAAAATATTCTCTTGTGCTAATTTTTGAAAATCCTGAAACAGTGACTCAAAAATTAGCACAAGAGAATATTTTCCCTGTGTATTCAATTAGCGATATTAAGTCAGATATCGAGAAACATAAGCCCAAAAAAGTACTGTTAATAGCTCCATGGTCATTGGAGGGGTTTCCAGGGTACTCTTGGATAAGAGAAAGGTATGACATAGTAGACAGTATCGTAGAACCTTATATTTATCCCAGAGTAGTCCTAGTTAGGAAAAATATTGAAAAAGAGTTGTAAGTACCTATGATTTTCGTTTTTTGAAAAAGAATGCGATGTCTTATGTCTCTTCGATACTACACTTTTTTCTTGGATTTACTCGTTTCTCAATGAAAAGAGAGTTGTAATATAATATAACGCAGAAGGATATTTGCATAAATGGAATAAATATCTTTATTTTGCACGGCATTTAAAATCTGGTGTACGTTATAACGGGATGTAGCTCAGGTTTTTAAATGAATATTTTATGTTTAACCTAGGTAGGAATGTCGCCGTTATCGTTCATCTTGCCGTATATAAAAATTAAATGACTACAACCGAGAAGAACCTCACTCCTGAGGAAGCTCCAAAGAAAGAATTCAAATCAGCTTACGAACCACAAGTACCAGGAGAATTCGACTGGGATACCGCTAAAAGCGAACAAAAAGGTTTTGCTGTTGGTGATCGCAAAGAGTTAGAAGAAATGTACAACAAAACTTTAAACTCAGTTGCTGAGCATGAAGTTGTTGAAGGTACTGTTGCTGCAATTACTAGCCGCGAAATTGTTATCAATATTGGTTTTAAGTCTGATGGAGTTATTCCTAGCTCTGAGTTCAGATACAATCCTGAATTAAAAGCTGGTGACAAGGTAGAGGTTTATGTTGAAAGTCAAGAAGACAACAACGGACAGCTAATTCTTTCTCACAAGAAAGCAAGAATCTTGAAGTCTTGGGATAATATCAACAAGGCATTCGAAGATGAAGCTATCATCACTGGTTACGTTAAATGTCGTACCAAAGGTGGTCTTATCGTTGATGTTTTCGGAATTGAGGCTTTCCTTCCAGGATCTCAGATCGATGTGAAGCCAATTCGTGACTACGATATTTATGTAGACAAAACAATGGAATTCAAAGTGGTTAAGATTAACCATGAGTACAAGAACGTTGTTGTTTCTCATAAAGCTCTTATTGAAGACGAACTTGAACAACAAAAAGCTGAAATTATCAGCAAACTTGAAAAAGGTCAGGTTCTTGAAGGAACTGTTAAGAATATCACTTCTTACGGTGTATTTATCGATCTTGGTGGAGTTGATGGTCTTATTCACATTACCGATCTTTCTTGGGGTCGTATCAACCACCCAGAGGAAATCGTTGAGTTAGATCAAAAACTTAAGGTTGTTATCCTTGACTTTGATGATAACAAGAAACGTATTGCTCTTGGTCTTAAACAGCTTACTCCTCATCCATGGGATGCTCTTGATACTAACCTTAAAGTTGGTGATCAAGTTAAAGGAAAAGTGGTTGTTATTGCTGACTACGGTGCGTTTATCGAAATCGCTCCTGGAGTTGAAGGTTTGATCCACGTTTCTGAAATGAGTTGGTCACAGCACTTACGCACTGCTCAAGATTTCTTGAAAGTAGGTGATGAAGTAGAAGCTGTTATCTTAACTCTTGACCGTGAAGACAGAAAAATGTCTCTTGGTATGAAGCAATTGATTCCAGATCCATGGGAAAATATCGAAGAGAAGTATCCAAAAGCAAGCAAACACTCTGCTGTTGTACGTAACTTCACTAACTTTGGTATCTTCGTTGAATTGGAAGAAGGAGTTGATGGTTTGATTCATATCTCAGATCTTAGCTGGTCAAAGAAAATCAAGCATCCTGCTGAATTTACTAAAATCGGAGAGAAAATCGATGTTGTTGTTCTTGATTTAGATAAGAATAACCGTCGTTTAAGCCTAGGTCACAAACAACTTGAAGAAAATCCATGGGATGTATTCGAGACTGTATTTACTCTAGATTCTGTTCATAAAGGAACTATCGTAAGTGCAAACGACAAAGGTGCTATCGTATCTCTTCCTTATGGTGTTGAAGGATTCGTTCCAAATCGTCATATGGTAAAAGCAGGTGGTGAGCAAGCGAAAGTTGATGAGACTTTAGATTTCAAAGTAATTGAATTCTCTAAGGATAATAAGAAAATTATTCTTTCTCATACCTATACTTTCCAAGAACCATCTCAAGATAGAGAACCTAGAAAAGAAAAACGTGCTCCTAAAAAAGTTGTTGATAACAACCAAGAGCGTGCTACTTTAGGTGATCTTGAAGCTTTAGCTTCTTTGAAATCTGATATGGAAAAGCAAGCAAAAGAAAATAAATAATCATAACGATATATTTATATGAAGCTGCTCCAGGTTTGGGGCAGCTTTTCATTTTTTTAGCAAATTGAGATTGTTCCTAAACAATTTTGTTCTTTTAATCATTCTTAAATAATGACAACTTTTAACCTGAAAATATTGGGATGTGGGTCTGCTTTGCCTACGATGCGTCATAATCCAAGTTCCCAGGTTCTGAATATCAATGAGAAATTATTCTTGATTGATTGTGGAGAAGGTACGCAAATACAGTTAAGAAAGTTTCATGTTCGTTTTCAACGAATTGAGCATATATTCATTAGTCACTTGCATGGAGATCATTTTTTTGGTCTTGTGGGATTAATATCTACCTTTCATTTGTTGGGAAGATCAAAGGATTTACATATTTATGGAGATGCAAATTTGGAGCAAATTATACGTGTTCAACTGAAAGCTTCCCAAACATATCTTCGCTATAATTTAATCTTTCATCCTTTAAAGCCAAAAGAGTCTCAAGTTTTATATGATGATGAGTTGTTGACAATTTGTGCATTCCCATTGTCTCACAGAATTCCTACATGGGGTTTTTCTTTCCGAGAGAAAGAAAAACTAAGAAATATTAATCGTGATTTTATTATTGAGAAAGATATAAGTGTCGAAGATATATTAAAGATAAAAGCTGGAGCAGATTATATAGACGAATTTGGAGTTTTATTTCCGAATAATAAGATTACACGAACTCCAATACCACCCAGATCTTTTGCCTATGTCTCAGATACAAAATATTTTGAACCCGTTGTTGATTATGTAAGAAAGGTCGATCTCCTATACCATGAGGCAACATTTGACGCCTCAAGAACTGTTGATGCTAAAGATAAGTTTCACAGTACTAGCGTTGATGCAGCAACCATTGCAATGAAAGCAGAGGTTGGGAAATTAATAATTGGTCACTTTTCAGCACGTTATAAAGATTCAAATCAATTGATACAAGAAGGAGCAGAGGTTTTTCCAAATATTGAAGGTGCTATTGAAGGAAAAGAATTTACAGTATAAAATCTTTTCCTTTTTCCAAGCTCATCTAATTGTGGAAAATCCAAGATAACCCAAATTTTATAGCAGCATCTTGATATGGATATTCTGGAGTTCCATAATATCTATTGTCTTTAAGCAATCCGTTTAAGTGTTCATATTTGACAAAAAATCTGAGTCTTTTTATCTTTAACTGAAGGAAAATATCGACATAGGGATAGTTTCCTATTTTGGTTTCATTCTGCAGATAGAATGTCCTTAATGCAGGCATATATTTATCAGCGTAATATTCTGTATTGTAAGTTACTTCAAATCCAGGTTGGAAGCTTGCAATCTTATTGAATAAGAAAAAGTTTCCGTAAATTGATATGTTACCAATAAAATCAGGAATCCTTACAATATCGCTATTATCAGTTTTCTGATATACAAAGTAACTGTCAAAGACGAGTTTCCAAATAGGTATTTTTGTTCGTGCAAATATTTTTAAAATATTCAGGCCATCAGTATATTGACTTGGGCGTACTTTTGCATCAAAGTATAAATAATTGGATATTCGTGAATAATCTGCACCAAGTGAAATTCCCTTAATATTATATGTACCTCCAAGGTTTAGAATTTCTTGAATTTGAAAATTGTTTTTCCAGTCAAAGTTATTTGCATGGTATTCCTGATAGAACCATGATGGGCTTGAGTGTGCGATCTTTGAGTAGAGGTTAAGTTGTCCAATATTTTTATCTTTTGTTCCAAGATATTGAGTTAAAGAAGCATTTAGTTTGTAATTATCTGTATTGTATTTCCCAAAGACATAGGAAGCATCAACGTTGAGGAAGAAACTTTTTAGAAATTTAAGGGCGAAACCCGATTCGGGAATCAACTGTGTGTACTTTCTTTTATTATAAAATCCCCCAATTTCTGAATATTCAGATTTTAAGCCAGCATAAAAGTATACATTTTTATCCTCAGGTTTTTCCTCATAATTTAAATTGCTCCATTTGATATCATTGGTTATTTTTTTGATAAATATTGAGTCATAAGTTTTTTCAGGATCTAAGGGTTTTGCATAATCTTTATAAAAAGAGGAAATAGGGTTATTATCAAAGTATACATAGTTATTTCTTTCATATAAGAAAGAATGTGTCAGACGCCCTAATTTCATTCCCTTGCTGCCACTGTCAGTAGAATCTTTTGATTGTATTGATGGTCTTCCTAGATTAAAATAATGATTGAAAAACACATTTGCAGTTCGAACTAAATTTCCCGCTTCATTTAAATTTACGCCTATTATTTTTCGGTCAGTTTCGATATCTTGTGAAAACAAACTATCGTATGTGATACCTCCGCTTTCTTGCCATTGAAGCTTATTATGGACATAATTTGCTATAATACCATACCTTTTGTTTTTAGTAAAGTATTGGGCTTGAACAGAAAGATTTTTATCGTCAGAGAAGACTCTGTTATAAATTCCGGGGCTAAAAATATATCTGAAATCAACTCCTAAAGTGAGTCTTTCTTTGAAAAAATTCCTACTAAAGATAACTTGAAATAATTGTTCTTTTTTAGGCCCATTTGCATATTTCAGATTTGTATAGGGAGTTAGCGATTTATAATATTTTGTGTCTTTATAAGAATAGAGGTAGTTTGAAATATACTTTGTTCTAAGGTCAAAACCGATATTGTCATCAAATTTATAGATCTTAGATTTTGCAGGAAGACCAATATTACTTAATGTCTGATAAAAGTGAGGATTAATTTTTAATGGGTCGTAATCAGAGAATCGGTCGAGTATCGTATCATAAGAATGTAATTTTCCTAGAGAAAGGCTATCTATATTTCCAACAAAGTAATTTACTTGAGTTGAATCGATCTGAATTTCACTTGTTAATGAGTCTTTCTGTGCAATAGAATTCTTTAAATTCAAAGTTAGAAAGAGAAATAGAAAGCTGAAAAAATATAATCTATTTTGCATAAAATTG
This sequence comes from Bacteroidales bacterium, assembly GCA_041725955.1. Classification (GTDB taxonomy): domain Bacteria; phylum Bacteroidota; class Bacteroidia; order Bacteroidales; family JBGRPZ01; genus JBGRPZ01. Next base: position 6,309 of record JBGRQE010000090.1, on the reverse strand, counting down.
TAATCTCCTGGATGAAGGCTCAAAAATAAGGAATTTCCTTTTAGTTTAGAATATTAAAAATTTTGAAGCTTTCCTTTCGGCTTCAAAAATTTCTAGATCACTAAAGTTTTCATTGTTAATTTTTAGTCGCATTGCAGTTACAACTTTGTGAAATCCATATCTTCCAGCTGCACCAGGATTTAAATGTAAACAATTATTTTTTTTGTCAAAAATAGCTTTTAAAATATGAGAATGTCCTGATAAAAATATCTTGGGTTTAAACTCTTTAATTATTTTTGTTGCCTTAGGACTATATCTTCCTGGGTATCCACCAATATGGATCATTGCAATTTTTGTATTTTCATATTCAAAAGTATTTATTTCAGGAAAGATTGTTTGGATTTCGTAGTCATCAATATTTCCATAAACACCTTTTACAGGTGCTATTTTTTCTAATTCTTGAATTAATTTTATACTTCCTATATCCCCAATATGCCAGATTTCATCACAGGCAAGGAAGAAATTTAAAATACCTTTATGTATACTAGAGTGAGTATCTGAAAGTATGCCAATTGATTTCATTTCTTTATTTATTTCTGTAAATATCTATATAAAGTTATATGCAAATTGAATATATAATAAAAAACAAATCGTTTCAAGATAAATAATTGTATATTTATATTCTAAAGTATTGTTGTTCAGGTGTTTTTAATTAGTTTCTTCCCTTTTCTTAAATAAAAAAAGATTTATGTCTTCACAAATCCCACATATTCAAAATTGGGAAGGAAGCATTGATTTACTTCCTTCGGTTATCGTAAAACCTAGAAATATTGATGAGTTAATTAATATAGTAAAAAATAATCAGAAATATCCTTCTCCATTGAGACCTAGTGGTTCTAGGCATTCAACTACAAAATGTGCTGTTGCTGATGGAGGTACTCTTGTTGATATGAGGAATATGAATAAGATTATTGAGATTAATGAAAATACTGTTCGGGTTGAGGCAGGTTGTTTGTTTATTGATGTTGCCCAAGAACTTCGTAAATGTGGTATGCAATTTTATGTTAATGTTGAGATTGGTAATATATCTATGGGTAGTGCCGCAACATGTGGAACTAAGGATGCTAGTTTTTATGGAGAGTTTGGTCAGATGGCTTCATATATTGAAGAAGTTAAAATGATTAATGGGAAAGGAGAAATTATTACTATAAATGAAAGCTCTCCTGATGATCTTCAGGCAGTTCGTTCATCTTATGGTTTATATGGAATTGTATTTGAAGTTACTATTAAAATTAAAAAAATACAATCTCTGAAGGTTTATCATAAAACTTATTCGATTGAAGAATTTGAATTTATTCATCCTCAATTATGTAAATCAGAGGAATCTTTGATGTTTTATCTTTTTCCTTTTGAAGATAAGATTACAATTGAATATCGTAGTTATTTAGATAGAGATATTTGTTTCTTTAGAAACCCTTTCATTTGGAAGTTTAGAAATTTTGTTTGGAAAAAATTTGCTCCTGCAGTAGGCTATTTATTGACATCGTTTATTCCATGCAAAAAAATTGCTTATAGAGGAGTAGATGTTTTAAATAAGATTATACGTGCATGTTTGGATAAAGTAATTTGTTCAAAAAATACTTATGCAAATGATCAAATAATTAGATATCCTGAAGAAAAGGGGATAAGTAAATATACTTTTAGTATTTGGGCATTTCCTGAAGAAGGATATCCTAAAATATTGAAAGCATATTTTGATTTCTGTAAGGAATATTATCGAAATACAGGATATCGCTGTAATATTCTAAACGTTGGATACCGTATCTCTAAAGATCAAAATCCTTTGTTTTCATATTCATATGATGGGCATGTTATGACTGCCGATCCTGTTGCTACTGGAGGAAAAGGTTGGGATGATTTTTTGAAAGCGTATAATGACTTTTGTTCGGAATTTGATGGAATCCCAATGTTTAACCAATCCAAACATTTGAATCGAAAATTAGTTAAAGGTGCTTTTGGAGAACGGATAGAGACTTTTAAAAAAATTCGATTGAAGTTTGATTCAGATAATAGATTTCTGAATGAGTATTTTAAACAATTGTTTGATATATGATTTTTAAGGAATAATCTTATGTCAGAAGAAAAGAAGAGGAAAATTTTAATTACAGGGGCTTCTTCAGGTATAGGAGAAGCTTTGGCTTTGAGATTAGCTTCAAAAAATAATTTTTTGATACTTATCTCCAGATCCTCAAATAAATTACAATCTATATGTTCTTTTATAAATTCAACCACTGCTTCAACAGCAGTCTTTTATGAGTGTGATTTAACTAATATTGAAGAGTTACAAATTTGTTTAAAAAACATATTAAAAAATTATGGTTGTCCTGATGTAATTGTTAATAATGCTGGAAATGGAACTAATGGTAAATTTGAAAATCACGAAATTCAAGATTTAATTAAGCCTACTCAGTTAAGTATACAAGCAGGGATGATTATTACATGGTTTTTCTTAAAATACAGAAAAAAAACATTTCCTCATTTTATCTTTGTTACAAGTCCTGCTAGTTATATTCCATTACCTTATATGTTAGCATATTTCACTCCTCGATATGCATTAACTGGTATGTTAAAGGCTTTAAGAAATGAATATCCTATCTACGAAAAATATTTTAGCTTAATCTGTTTTGGTTTTGTGAAAACAGATTATTTAAAAGTGAATTCCTCTGACCCTGACTGGTATCCAAGATTGTCAAAGTTTATCCCTGAAATAGAGAAAGATACTGCTGCAGAGAAAATTATACAATTAATAGAAAGACCTAAATCTGAATATATTTATCCTATTATTCTTCGAGTGTTTATTTTGATAGAAAGATTCCTTCCTGTTGTTTTTTTGAGCTTTCTAAAAAAAGTGAATCTATTTAAAGCAGTTCGATTAGCTAAAAAATGAAAACATATAATTATGAATAATACTATCTATTCTTTGCTTCAAAAACAAATGTCTCGACATGACGATAAGATATTGATAAATCAGTTGAAGAGTGAAAAATGGTTATCATATAAATCTGATTTTTTACTTGATTGGGTTGATCGTATACATAATCAACTTTTAGATTTTGGAATAAATGAAGGTTATCGGATTGGCATTTTAATGGAAGCATCTCCAGAATGGATCGTTACAGCCCTTAGCTTATGGAAAAGTAAAACTACAGCCGCTTTATTAAGTACGATGGTTACTCCAGAGGAAAATATTGCTCAAATTCGATTAACAGATTTATCTGCAATATTGGTGACAAGAAAAATGTATGAAACCTATAACGGAAGTTTCCCAAATGAAATTCCAATTTATATTCTTGAGACTGATGTTGTTCCGGTTCAGGAAAAAGGTAGACCTATAAAAATGGTCGAACCTAATATTGATGATGGGAATTCCGAAATAGCTGTTATGGTCTTAACATCAGGAACTACAGGAAACACCAAAGTTGTGTTGCAAAATCATCAATCTCTTATTTCACAAGCTTGTAATCCTGTGTTTTTAGAACATTATCGTAATAGTGATCCTGTTTTTTCTGTTCTTCCATATTTTCATATTTATCCTTTAGTAACAAATGTTATAATTCCACTCTATTCGGGTGTCTCAATTATTCAAATTGAAGATCTCTCTTTAGATAATATTCAAAAAGCTTTTACTGATCTGAAACCAAGAGGAATGATTACTACTCCCAGACTTTTGGAAGCGGTTTATGTAAAAATAAAGTTGCAATTGAGTAAGATGAGTAATCGAAAGTTAAGGTTAACATGTGATCTTTTACGATTGTCTTATTGGGTGCATACAAAGTTGAGAATTAGGTGGTTTGGGAAATTGTTGTTTTGGCCAGTTTATAAAGTGTTTGGGGGGAGAATGTGCAATATAACCTGTGGTGGAGCTCCTTTAGATCCTTTTTTGATGCAGTTTTATGAATCGTGTGGATTGGAAATTCATGTGGGGTTTGGATTATCAGAAACAACTGGACCAGTAACTTATTCTGCCAGGAACAATAGAAAACCTGCCTCTGTGGGATCTGGAATACCAGGGGTTGAGGTTGGTATTCATGAGCCCGATGACCAAGGAATTGGCGAAATTAAGATTAAAGGCGATATGATAATGGATGAATATTTTCGTGATCCTGAAAATACAAAAGAAGCTTTACGGAATAATTTTTTTTATACAGGTGATGTGGGTTATCTTGATAAAAAAGGAAATGTTTTCCTTACGGGTCGAAAAAAAGAACTTATAGTTTCTTCTACTGGTAAAAAAACAGCCCCCGCAGAAATAGAATCTGTTTTTCAATCATTACCTTTTATCGAGGAGTATGTTGCTCTGGGCGTAAAATCTAGTGATAATCGTGGTGATGAAGCATATCTTGCAATTGTGCTGGAAGATAAATCGGAAGGTATATCTTCTGAGGATAAAAAGAAAAAAATTCGAGAAGAAATAAGCTTACGTAATCAAAAGTTGCCACATAGATTAAGAGTAAGACATGTGTATTTTACAGACTCTTTACCAAAAACAAATTTGCTTAAAGTAAAACGCCGTGCTTTAGCTGATGAAATCATTTTAGATAAGCAAAGAAATACAGGTGGAGTAAAAGAGAATAATTCGGTGAAGTTGGATACAGTATCAAAAGACATCATTGATATTTTACAGCATATTAGTGAGCATTTTCTTCCAAAAGTTAGCGAGGAAATGCATCTTGATGAATTTGGAATGGATTCGCTTATGGCTTTGCAGTTTTATAATTTGTTGAGAAAGAAGTATAAAGAAAGGATTGTTGCAGATTGGATTTATGCAAATCCCACGATTGGAGAATTAGCCGAAGCCATGAAAACTGGTAAGGCCGACTTTTTTAGACCTGAAGTCAAAGGAGAGAAAGAAGTTTTATGGTATAAAAATTATAGATGGAAACGATTGGTTGAAAAAGAAGAGGATGGACTTAAAAATATGAGTATTTCAAAAATACTACTTACTGGAGCTACAGGTGTGGTTGGTGGTAAACTATTATTTGATCTACTGGCCAAGACTTCTTCTGAAATCTATTGTTTGCTTAGAAATAAAAAGGATATTAAGGCTTTGGATCGTTTGTTGAATATTCTAGAGCTTTATAACGGGGGAGGCGAAATCCCTGTAGAATGGCAAAATAGAATCAAAGTTATTGAAGGAGATTTAAATAAGACTTTGCTTGGATTAGATAAGAAAACTTATGTCGATTTGTCTAATCAAATTGAAGCAGTTGTGCATTGTGCAGCAAAGGTCAGTCTTCATGGTATTTATGATGAGGTAGCTGCCAATAATGTTGGAGGAACTGATAAGATAATTGATTTTACTCTGTCTACTCAAGATAAATTTTTACTTTTTGTATCTAGCTACAGCATATTTGGCGATGCTCCTGTAAAGAATAATATTCCTTTTACAGAGTATGATATGGATGTAGGTCAGAGATTTACAAATATGGGATACCAACAATCTAAATTTGAATCAGAAATTCTTGTTAGAGCTGCAAAATCCCGAGGACTTAAATGGACAATTATTAGATTGGGAGATGTTTATGGTGATTCTAAAACTGGATTATATCCAATAGGTTTGACAAGTGTTGGAGGGATTTATTATGAAATGCTTAAAATGCTTTTCGAAACTCGAATGGCAGCAGATATAAATCGTTTTTTCGATATTACTCCTGTTGATTATGTGAGTAGGGGTATTCTTCATTTTATTTTTGAACATAGACCTGTGTTCGGAACTTTTCATTTAAAGAATCCTCAAGTTTTGAAATTTTCAGATGTTGTAGATGCTTTAAAAATGATGGGATTGCCTATTGATGTTATTCCCGTTCATGATTATAAAAAAATGATTTTAGAAGATAACTTTATTGTAAATGGAGAAGTCTATGATAGTCCAGCGTTAAGGTTAATGAAATTTAGACCAGATGAATTTTTACAAGAAACAAAGACTTGGGTCGATTCAAGGCGAACAGCTGAAATATTAGCAAAATATGATATTTTGTGTGCTTCCCCAGATTTAGAATTATTGAAGACGTATTTTGAGTATTGTTCTTCTATAGGATTTATTAAAATAATGTAAGTTACTCTTCAGCGAACAAATACCATCATTCTTACCTTTAATTGCCGTTACTCCTACCTTTAATTACTGGGAATCTTGCCTTTATTATATCTAAACCTTCAAGGTATTTGACGAAAACCTCCGAGGTATTAGATGAAAACCTCCGAGGTGTTAGATGAAAACCTCCGAGGTATTAGATGAAAACCTCCGAGGTATTTGACGAAAACCTCCGAGGT
>JBGRQE010000089.1:0-11932 GCA_041725955.1 Bacteroidales bacterium | reverse complement strand
GAAGGCGTAATTTAATTCAGCCCAGGATGTAATCCTGGGTTTATGGATGATCCAGGATGCCAATCACGGGTTTATGGATGATCCAGGATGCCAATCCTGGGTTTACAAATGATCCAGGATGTAATCCTGGGTTTATGGATGTTTATTATCCAATCACCCCAGTCGAATCAATAATGCAAAGGCTTATGCATGCCCATGCCACACAGTAGCATGCTGAATGCCACACAGTAGCATGTCGAATGCCACATAGTAGCATAGCGAATGCTACACAGTGGCATGGGTAAGTGTTCGGGCTTACTTTGATTGTTTGACTAGTTCCTATTGTTCGATCGATACCTTTATGCTGGCATTTCGAAGCTTGCAACCGTTCCTACTGCTATTGTTGATCGCAACAATATAATCACCTTTATCGAGGGTGGGAATCATAAAGACAAGAGTTTGGGGTTCGTTTACGTAGATGTTTTCCACCTGATATTCGGTTTGCGTAGCGACATTATGGAAGAAAATGCCTTCCTTATCATTTTTAGAATATATCTTAAGATTCTGTCCTTTGATTTCTACAATTGATTTTGGTTTGAAGGTTGTTTCATTTTCCTTCATACCAAATCCTGCAATTCGTTCCAGTTTAACGACATTCAATTTGGGGTTAACATGATGCATTTCGATGTGTTTTGTGCTTTTTTTCAAGACTCCACCCGGAGTAAGCGAAACTGTAACTTTATGTTTTTTCTTATTGAAGCCTTCGTTTTCATCATCGAAAGGTCCTGAAATGCCCAGTTTTAAGTCAATATAATCATCCTGATATTCTATGCCATCTTCTATATACGATTTAATGGTATTCCAGTATTCATGAATAATAGCAACGGTTTCAGGCTCTTTGAATATTGAACCTTGTTTGGTGATTTGCTTGATTAGATTGTCGAACGACTTTCTTTGGATATTTGTATGTCGCGCAATAAATTTTTGTTTTGCATTCGGATTGAATCTGTTTTTATATAAAGTGTAATCCATGTTTTAGATTTTAGGTTGATATAGGATATTGCTTTGCGGAAGTTAAGGATAATTATAAAAAGGCGATACAATTCACATTAATGAATTATATCGCCTTTTTTGAAATGGTTAATTTATGTTCTATGTAATTTTAATATCCTTTACCTTCCATTTTTATGAATGTAGTAGGACATTGAATTAGAAAAAGAGAAATGAAGGCATGATTCCAATTTACATGCAATAGGATAAACAGAAGAAATTATAAGATGATAATTAATTTTTGTTATCAATGAAATAGTTAAGGGATGCTGTTCCAGATGTTTTTACTATTTCATCATGTTGTTCAGATGTAATACCAATACCACCAACTTGACCGGGTTCCATATGACGAATATTATATTCGATATATTCTTTGAATTTTGATAATGACTGTGACATGATGTTGATATTTGATCGTTTTCCTAGGATTGCATCCCGGGTTGATCATATTACCCCAGGATTACATCCCGGGCTGAAATAGGTTGTCCTTACAGGACAATGTTTTGTTAATATGAAATTAATCCTTACGCTGAAGGTTATTACCCTAGGATTGCATCCCGGGTTGATCATTACCCCAGGATTACATCCCGGGTTGAAATAGGTTGTCCTTACAGGACAATATGTTGTTGTATCCTTACGCTGAAGGTTATTACCCTAGGATTGGCCCCGGGTTGATCATTACCCCAGGATTACATCCCGGGTTGAAATAGGTTGTCCTTACAGGACAATATGTTGTTGTATCCTTACGCTGAAGGCGTAATTTAATTCAGCCCAGGATGTAATCCTGGGTTTATGGATGATCCAGGATGCCAATCACGGGTTTATGGATGATCCAGGATGCCAATCACGGGTTTATGGATGATCCAGGATGTAATCCTGGGTTTATGGATGATCCAGGATGTAATCCTGGGTTTATGGATGATCCAGGAGAGTTTGAGGTTCGTTTATGCGGAAGTTAAGGATAATTATAGAGCTGGCTATGATGTTAGATTTTGTTTTGTAAATTAGGGGATTGAATGTTTATTAATTTTATTTAGAAGGATATGAATACAAAAAAAGTCAGATTGTGGTTAAAGGAATTTCTTCCTGGAATTTTAGTTATTTTCGTTATTGTTATTCCCGCTTCTTTCTTTACCAATTCATGGGAGATTGTTGGTTTTGGTTTATTTCCAGCAGTCCTGATAATCATTTACAAAACTCTAAAGATGTTTACCCATAAAAAGCAAAAAAGATAGGGGGGTGTCTTGTCATTGTTTTTTATTTGTATAATCTCTCTGCTTTTCTGTAAATATTCTATTTTTGCCAACAGAATTCCACAAAATATATAGAAAGCAATAAGTATTATGTTTCTGATTTTTGATACCGAGACCACTGGTCTACCTAAGAACTTTAATGCGCCTATTTCTGATAGTGATAATTGGCCACGACTGGTGCAGTTGGCATGGCAAATTCACGATCGGGATGGGGCTTTGGTTGAGGTAAAGAACTTTATAATAAAGCCTGATGGCTTTACGATTCCTTATGCCGTTGAAAAGGTGCACGGAATTAGTACCGACAGAGCAATGAAGCAAGGAGTAAGTCTCGACTTTGTTTTGGAAGAGTTTAATAAAGGACTACAGAAATCAGAGTTTGTAGTAGGGCATAATGTAAGTTTCGACTTGAATATTATGGGGGCTGAATACTTCCGCCGTAATTGCGAAACTCCATTGATGAAGATGAACGATCTTGACACTAAGGAATTGGCAACAAACTATTGTGCCATCCCCGGAGGTCGTGGAGGAAAGTTCAAATGGCCCACACTAACAGAATTACACTCAAAACTATTTGGTGCCGCTTTTGGTGAAGCTCACAATGCTTCGGCCGATGTGGAAGCTACTGCTCGTTGCTTTCTTGAGCTATTGCGATTGAATGTTATTACCTATAATGATATCAATGAGGAAGCTTCGTTTCTGGATAATTTCCGTCAGCATAATTCAGAAGTTATTGAAGCAATAGGTTTAAATATCGAACCTTATAATCCGAATGATTTAGACGAAGATAATCATACTGAAGAAACTTCTGTCGAAGAAGTTGAAGTAGAGGAATCCTCAGATCAATCAGTAAGTGATTCCTCATTTACCCACCTGCACCTACACACTCAATACTCTATTCTTGATGGTGCTGCCGATATTCCCAGATTGATTGACAAGGTTGAATCCGACGGAATGAAAGCTGTTGCTATTACCGATCATGGAAGCATGTTTGGTGTAAAGCTTTTTCATAAAATAGCATCAGGAAAAGGTATAAAACCCATATTAGGGTGCGAGGTTTATGTGGCTCGCCGAGGTATGCATCAAAAAGAAAACAAGGAAGATGGTAGTGGTTACCACCTTATTCTTTTGTCGAAGAATCCTGAAGGTTATCATAACCTTATGAAGATAGTCTCTTTTGCATGGCTCGATGGTTATTACTATAAGCCACGAACCGATAAAGAATACTTACGCAAATATAGCAAAGGGCTCATCGCATTGTCTGCTTGCCTTGGAGGTGAAATACCTCAGAAGATAATGAATCAAGGCACTGAGGCAGCAGTAGAAGCTGCTTTGGAATATAAAAGTATTTTTGGCGACGACTTTTATCTCGAAATGCAACGCCACCCAAGTGGTGACCCAGAAATGGATAAAAAGGTTTACGACGATCAGGTGTTTGTAAACCGCGAGATATTAAAGATATCGCAGCAAACAGGTATCAAATATGTTGCTACCAACGATGTTCACTTTATTAATGCTGAAGATGCAGAGGCTCACGATCGTTTGATCTGCTTGTCGACAAGTAAAGATCTCGACGATCCCAATCGTATGCGCTACACCAAACAAGAATGGATGAAGACGCAAGACGAAATGAAGGAGTTGTGGAAAGATCTTCCGCGTGCAATTGCTACAACACAAGAAATTGTCGATAAGGTGGAGTCGTTTAAATTGGATGTTGATCCGATTATGCCCGACTTTATTCTTCCTGAAGGCTTTGATGATGAAGACGACTATTTACGTCATATAACATACGAAGGAGCTAAGATGCGTTGGGGTGAAGACGGACTTACCGAAGAAAGAGTAGAACGTATCGATTTTGAGCTTGAAACCATTAAGAAGATGGGGTTCCCAGGTTATTTCCTGATTGTATGGGATTTCCTAAGAGCTGCACGAGATATGGGTGTAAGTGTTGGACCAGGTCGTGGATCGGCAGCAGGTTCTGCCGTTGCCTATAGTTTGCGTATTACCGAAATTGACCCAATTGAATATAGCTTGCTGTTTGAGCGTTTCCTTAATCCCGATCGTATTTCTATGCCCGATATTGATATCGACTTCGATGAAGAGGGTAGAGGAAAGATTTTGGAATGGGTAGTAAATAAATATGGTGCAAAACGCGTGGCTCATATTATCACCTTTGGTAAGATGGCTCCGAAGATGGCTATTCGTGATGTTGCCCGTGTTCAGCGTTTGCCTTTACCAGAAGCCGATCGTTTGGCAAAGCTAATTCCAGAAAGACCAGGAACATCATTTTCCAAAGCATTTGATGAAGTTCCAGAGCTTCGCGATGAACGCGATCATGGAACACCCGAAGTGTCTAGTGTAATGGAATATGCGCAAGTGCTCGAAGGTTCGGTTCGTAATACCGGAACCCATGCTTGTGGTATTATTATCGGTAAGGACGATCTGGAGAACTTTGTTCCCATCAGTACTGCCAAAGATTCGGAACTGACTTATGTTACCCAGTATGATGGTAAACATGTAGAAGATATAGGCCTGCTGAAGATGGACTTCCTGGGATTGAAAACCCTGTCTATTATCAAAGATGCTGTCGAAAACGTAAAGTTGTCTAAAGGCGTTGATGTAGATATCGAGAATGTGCCCTTGGATGATGCCACCACATATGAATTATATTCCAAAGGAGAAACAACAGGACTATTCCAGTTTGAATCTGATGGAATGAAGAAATACCTCAAGGAGCTAAAGCCAACTCGTTTCGAGGATTTAATTGCAATGAATGCCTTGTATCGTCCGGGACCAATGGAATATATTCCACAGTTTATTGCCCGTAAGCACGGACGTGAACCCATTGAGTATGATTTGCCTATAATGGAAGATCAGCTTAAGGAAACATACGGTATTACAGTGTATCAAGAGCAGGTGATGCTCTTGTCGAGAACAATGGCTAACTTTACTCGTGGTCAGTCCGATTCATTGCGTAAAGCAATGGGTAAGAAGATAAAAGCCATGATGGACGACCTAAAGGTGAAGTTTGTTGAAGGTTGCGAGAAGAATAATCTCGATCTGAAGAAAGTAGAAAAGGTATGGGGCGACTGGGAAAGCTTTGCAAAGTATGCTTTCAATAAATCGCATGCAACATGTTATTCCTACGTTTCGTATCAAACTGCATATATGAAGGCTCATTATCCTGCCGAGTTTATGGCAGCCGTATTGAGTCGAAACCTGAATGATATAAAAAAGATTACATTCTTTATAGAAGAGTGTCAGCGTATGGGAATTCGAGTGTTGGGTCCCGATGTAAACGAGAGTCATTCAAGGTTTACAGTAAATAAGAACGGAGAAATTCGATTCGGTATGGCCGCAATCAAAGGATTGGGGAATGGTGCCGTAGACGAATTGATACACGAACGTGAAGAGAATGGCCTATACAAAAACTTATATGATGTTGTTAAACGTGTAAGTCTTCGCACCGTCAATAAGAAGGGACTAGAGGCTTTAGCCATGGGCGGAGCATTTGATAACTTCCATGATATTCATCGTGCTCAATTATTCTTCCGTCAAAGTGAACGTGATGCGATCTTTATGGAGAAGATAATAAAGTTTGGTCATCAATATCAAGAGTCGAAGAACTCAGCGCAAGTAAGTCTTTTCGGCGATTCACAAGAAGTCGATCTTCCCGAAATGCCAGCACCAATTTGCGAGGCATATACCAAAATCCAAAAGATCAATCAAGAGAAAGAGGTAACAGGCTTTTATATTTCTGGCCACCCTCTAGACGAACATAAGGTTGCTATAAATAGTTTTTGTACGCATACAATATCCGAGCTTAAGGGCGATTTAAATCCATTGAAAAATAAGCAAATAACCTTTGCCGGAATTGTAACGCAAGCTGCGCACCGCACCACCAAAAACGGAAAACCATTTGGCACTCTATCTCTGGAAGACTTTGGTGATGGAATAACTCTAATGATGTTTTCTGAAGACTATGGAAAGAATCAGCCATACTACGTACAAGGGGCATTTCTTATGATAACTGCCAGTGTAAGGGCACGATTCAATAATCCAGATGATTTGGAGCTAAAGGTAAATAGCATCTGTTTCCTTGATGAGGTATTGGAAAAGCGTACCAAAGAAATTACTCTGATTATGAATCTATCCGACTTAAATCAGGAGTATATACAGCAACTCGACGATGTAGTAAAGACGAATCCGGGTAATTGTAAGTTAAATGTAAAGGTAAAAGATGAATCTCAAAATATGAGTCTGCGTTTGGTGTCACGCTCAAGAAGAGTAGACCCAACAGCATTTTTACAGTATGTAGAAAGTGTTGATTGCATGAGTTATAGACTGAGCTAATACTTAAATAGATTAAAAGTTTAAACAAACATATGTCTTTTTTCGTTCTAATTACCTAATTTGATGGCACTGGGTCGGGCAACTTTTGTTGCTATTGGGTTGTCTATTTAAGTAGGACTTGACATAATGTCATAAATTATAATTGGAATATTTTTTGCCTTGTTGGCATAAAATTGATAGTTTGTAAATTCGAATTCATTTATTCATATTAATATTTTTTCGCAGATGGCAGTAGAAATTAAAGATAGCAATTTTGAGGAGCTAGTTCTAAATTCAGATAAACCTGTAGTACTTGACTTCTGGGCTGAGTGGTGTGGACCATGTAGAATGATTGGTCCAATCATCGATGAGTTACATAGTGAGTATGATGGTAAAGCTCTGATTGGTAAAGTTAATGTTGACGAAAATCCAGGAGTAGCTGGCAAGTTTGGTATTCGTAATATCCCTACTATTCTTTTCTTCAAGAATGGTGAGATTGTAGATAAGCAAGTTGGTGCAGTTGCAAAGCAAATGCTTGTAAGCAAATTAGAAGCCCTTCTATAAGCACTAATCTTAAGCTTAAAAGAAATTAAATACAAAGCTGCTCGTATTGGGCAGCTTTTTGTATATAGTTACTTTGAATCCATTGCTCCTTTCCGTAAATTTGACATTCCGAAAAGAAAATATGTCTAACTAATCTAAAATCGAATGGATAAGAATAAGGAAATAGTATTGATACATGCAAATTGGGATACTACCAGCTGTGTAGTTTCTTCAATATTCGATGAAGTTGAAAAAGAATATAATAAGGAAGTTTGTTTCCAGAAATTGGATATTGAGAAGGTGAAAGGTGAAAAGGCGTATTTCCAAATGATACCCGCTTTGGTCTATAAAATTAAGGATAAAGAAGTGTTCCGTCATATTGGCATGATATCAAAAGAAAACCTTGTTCGGCAATTGGATATATATTTACTGAATAAAAAAATATAAATAAGTGGGGCTTAAAATAACAGAAGAGAATTTATTCCGATTTGGTCAAATTGAGTTTATTGCGCGACAGGTCGTTGAAGGGTTTGTGACAGGATTACATAAAAGTCCCTATCATGGGTTTTCAGTTGAATTTGCTGAGCATAGATTATATAATCCGGGCGAATCGACAAGAAATATAGATTGGAAAGTCTTTGGCAAAACAGATAAGCTTTTTGTAAAGCGATTTGAAGAAGAAACCAACCTTAGATGTCAAATTGTAATCGATTGTTCGTCTTCTATGTATTTCCCTTCCATAAATAATCCAGGAATTGATAATCTGAATAAGATTGGGTTTTCGGTGTTTTCGGCTGCTTCTATAATGCAATTGATGAAGAAACAGCGTGATGCTGTAGGACTTAGCCTTTTTTCTGATAAAGTAACATTAAGTACTCCTGTTAAATCCAGTACTTCGCATCACTCTTTTTTAACACACGAACTGGAGTCTCTGCTGAATAAAAAAGATAAGATTCAAAATATAAACACTTCGGCAGCAGAATGTTTACATCAAATTGCCGAAACTATACATAAACGGTCTCTGATTCTTGTTTTCTCAGATATGTTTGAAGATCCTTCAAAGCAAGAACAAATGTTTACAGCTCTTCAGCATTTGAAACATAATAAGCATGAGGTAGTTCTATTTCATGTCACTGATGTTGACCGAGAGCTGAAGCTAAATTACCCAAATCGCCCTTATAGATTTGTAGATATGGAGAGTGGGGAGGAGATAAAACTTAATCCGGCTGAGATTAGAGAGAGTTATGAAGCTAGTACTAACTCTTTCTTCAAAAAATTGAAAGAAAAATGTTATCAATATAAAATTGATTATGTAAATGCGGATTTAAAATATGGGTTTGATAAAGTGCTGTTAAACTATTTGTTAAAGCGTCAAAAGCTATACTAGTCATGAAACTATATATGAAAATATTAATCTCTTTTTGAAAGAAGTTAAGATAGATTGCAAAAAAATTCTTATATTGGGTTCAGTAAATGTCATATTTTATAACTCGATTTTAAAGAATGGGTATAGTTTGTTTACATGCAGATAGACTATTCCGTTTAATTTATTTTGCGAAAGTTTGTCAGTACGACAATAAGTTTTAATAAAACCAAGGCTATAAGGATTACTACTCAATTTCACCCTTATAGCTTTGGTTTTTTTATAGCCTGAGTTTTATCTGTAATTGAACTTCATTTGTCATATTATATTTATTAGATTCTGTAAAACACGCACCTATCAAGCTTTCGAATTTAATATGTTTTGTTACTTTCCATCCTATGCTTGAGTTATATTGATATCCTTTTCCATATTGACTCATAAAATTAAAGGATTGACTTAATCCAGGACGATAATAATATATAGCAAGAGAGGACGAACTGCTGTTGAAATAGAAATGAGATAAGTTTAATGTGAATTTTTTTGTTGGATTTGTATATTTTAGATTTAATCCCATAGCAAGTCCGTTTTCGTTTATAGAATAGTAATTTGAATTTATCCACATCTGACTATTCCATTGATCTGTAAGTTCCTTTTGGATTTTAACTTGCATTGAATATTTAGCTTGGTAAGCCAAAAGGTATTCTTTGAATTGTTCAGTATTCTGCTTTTTGTTTTGATTTCTATATTTTATAGATGCAATTACAGATTGAGTTCGACTTATGTTGTATTTGATTCGTAAAACACTTTCTCTGCCATATCGCTTATCATAGATTTCAGCCAAGGGTTTTGGAGTATAGTAAAAATCGTTCAATAGGTTTATATTTAAATCATCGGTAAGCTGAATATCCATAAACAATGAATAAGCTACCTCATTAGATGCTTTGTAAAATGCAGAAGGCCCTTTTCCTAAATAGCTATAATTATTCTCGTTATATCTTCGAATGCTTTGTTGAATCTTCAAATGCTTATTTATTATCATATTATGGGCTATAAAGAAAGCGCAGCCTCGTATCGAATTTATTGTAAATTCTCCTTTAATGTTGTGACTATTATGCTGAAATAAAAAATCTACGCTATAATTCTGTATTTTATCGAAGTATATATGTTTTGCATTCAAACAATCAGAGAAATAATGTTTATGGATATTTGTCTTGCTTATGGAGTAGGTGTTTCCTACAATAAAGCTTTCTGTTTCGTATGATAAACGACCTCCGTAAACATTAAGTTGAAGCGTGTTTTTATTGGATATTTCACTTTGTTTCCTGTGATATCCTGACTTGCTTATGGTATTAAAAAAGCGTATGTCCTTATTATAATATGTACTTGCATCTTCATGATTGTTTGAATAGAATAGGTGCGATTTAAAACGTTTCCATTTAAATGAAGATGCAACTCCATTTAAAGTTGACGATTCGTAGAAGCCCGATTCTGGTCGTAAACCAAAACCTTTAAGTAGTGGTCCGGTGAGTATATGACTTTTACTTGATGCAAATCCCTTGCCTGTATGCAGTCCCACTCCCCAGTTTAAACTGTAATTTCCTATTATTAGTTGTCTGAATATTCGATTTCCATTAAGTTGAACAAATCCTTTAAATAGATCAAAACCTTTTTTCAATTGTAGGGGGGGAGTTTTGTCTTCCAGATATCTTTGTTTAATTAGAATTTCTCCTGCATCTTTTTCTATTGTAAATCCAAAGGCTATTCTTTTGCTACTATTGAATCTATATTTTACTCCCATATATAATGGAGATCCTAAATATGCCTCTGATTTCTTATATGATCTATAGTTTTCCTTATGCTTTAAGTCAGGTTTAAGCCTAAACAGTAGTTTGTGTCTTCCCCTTTTCCAGAGTTCTTTAATATTATATTTCCTCTGAGGGTGTGCATTAAAATCTAGATAATTCTTTATTCTGTCAGATGTTTTCTTGTTTAAACCTTTGATTAGATATAATTCAGGAATGGATTTTATTCTACCATAAGCAATGATATATGATTTTATGGCTTTATAGTCTTGTAAACTTATAAATCCATAATCATAAAGCCTTGATATATCTTGTGAATTTATGTTTACAGGATTATTGGTAAGTTCATCGACAATTTGTTGATTTTGCTCAAAAATAGCTTGTGAATTTTGTAGCTCTATATCATTCATTGGAAACAAGTCTATATTATCATTCTGAGCAAGAAGCACACTTAGATTAAAACTGAAAAAGAGAACAAGAATAAGTCTGTACATATAAGAATAGATGTATTGAACTGGTTTGTTTCTAATGCTGTTGATGAAGTAAAGAGGGCTTGAAAATATATGATGATCCTACGGATGGTGTATAGTTAAGCTCTTTTTGCCAATAGGCAGAAAAATAGAAAGCAATATGTTTATATACAAGCTGAAATCCACCAGAAATAGATTCAGGGAAGAATCCAAGGCCAAAGAATAGTTTGCCAAAGGATGTTATACTTTGTTCATAGCCAAAGTTAAGATTCATAACTGTTGATTCACGACTGATTATTCCCATATAAAGAGATGAAGAAGGAAGCATTTTCCATGAAATCCCTAGTTTAGCATTTCCGAAATAAGTAGTTTTATTTGATGATAGAGCAGCTATATAGCTATAGCTTATGCCAGCATTTACTTTTTTACCTAGTTTTATTATGCTTCCCAGGTCAATCATTAAATTATAATCTTGAATATAAGGTTCGGGCAGCTTTCGGCAAATCATCGAAGCACTCAAGCCCATGCACCATGCTTTGCTTAATTTTCTGGCAAATGAGAGTTGATAAATATGTTGAATATAATTAGCAAATCCAAAGTTATTGTATTGAATACCCATGTTTCCCAGTGGAGTTTTTATAAGGATTCCAAGAGTGTTAACATTTAGTTTTGTTATATTAAATTTCCGCTGAATATTGCCATAGATTTCTGTAGATTGTAAATATGATAAACTTGCAGGGTTAAGGTTTATATCAATATAGGTGTTGTTTGCAATAGAACTTTGATTTAAGCTCATGGTATTCACTCTATAATTTTCGATTGATTGGGCAAAAAGATTAGTCTGCAAAATAAGAAATGTGAAGATGAAAAAGGAGAAGTTGAGTATTTCCTTCATATGTCTTTTTTACATATAATTACCATTTGACCTTAAATTGTTACACAAAAGTTATTTTTATTCTTCTACTTAACTTAATTTAAGGTTTTTATATTTCGAACCGTAATTTGTGTTTTCTCTTTGTTAATAGGGCGTTTTGGAGGGTTAGTTAATCTTTGATTATGGCTTTATTTAGAGTGAATAAAAATAAAAACAGTAAAAAGAAATATTTTAATCTAATTGGGGTTTTAATATAAGTCTTTGGTAAG
>JBGRQE010000088.1:0-12244 GCA_041725955.1 Bacteroidales bacterium | reverse complement strand
CCATCGCCATTAAAATCTCTTACAAGAAACGTGCTTCCGGTGTGCCTAATCTTATTGGTTCTGTGCTTATTCCAGACGTCATTATTCTTGCAAACTCCAAATTTCAACTCGTTAGACTCCTCGTTTTCCTCAAAGTTGCCCCAACAAGTTTTCACCTTCTCAAACTCAAGATGATTGGCGTTTCCATAACGTTCAACCGACATATTCTGATGAAGATCTACATACTGCCCCAACCCCCAAAAGGTTAATACATCCATATCGCCATCACCATCCAAGTCGGTAATTCCAGGATAATCAACATAAGTGAGAAAAAGATTTACCTCTCCCGAGCCCGACAAAGTGGTTATATATTCACCTTCCATTCTAAATTTCAAGTCCGGATCGCTAACATTGGTATAACACCTCATACTTGCATTATCGCGATCGCAGGTAAAGAAATCCATTTTACCATCATTATTATAATCGCGAAACATAATCCAAGCATCAATATAAGGAAAGCGCGTAATGTATTCAGGAGCATAAGTATAATTCAGCTTCCCCCGTGTCTTCTTGCGCAAAAAAGGAATCAGACGGTTGCCCATTCGGTCAAAAACAATAAAGTCTCTAACACCGTCCATATCTAAATCAATTTCGCCAAACTGACAAGAATTAAGTCCGCCCAACCAAGGAAAGAGCAATGCCGCACTATTGTTGTCGTCAGAATTCACAGAGGGAGTCTGTGCATAAAGGCAAGGAAATAAAAAGAAGAGCAGCCCAATTAAAATTGTATATTTTGATCTCATAACAAAAAGTCTTGATAAATTTGTTTACGACAAAAGACTAATGCAATTTAACAGTTATTCTTTTTCTATTTTTAAGAACTGGCATAAAATTGGTATCACCCTCAAAAAGACAAAATATTATTATGGCCAATATTTTAGTAATCGACGATGAAAGAAGTATTCGGAATACCCTAAAAGATATTCTGGAATACGAAAAATATAAAGTCTCCATAGCATCCGACGGACCAGAAGCCCTTGAACTTCTCGAAAAAGTGAAGTTCGATTTAATACTTTGCGATATTAAAATGCCCGAAATGGATGGCATTGAAGTGTTAGAAAGAATCAAATTAAAATATACCGCTCCTGTGGTTATGATTAGTGGGCACGGAAACATCGACACTGCAGTTGAAGCTATAAAAAAAGGAGCCTTCGATTTCATCGCTAAACCTCTTGATCTTAACAGACTATTAATTACTCTAAGAAATGCTCTCGACAACTCATACCTTGTAAGTGAAACTCAAAAACTGAAACGCCGAGTTAGTAAAACATTTGAAATGATTGGAGAGTCGGAGTCTCTTGTAGAGATAAAAGACCTTATCGAAAAGGTGGCTCCAACAAATGCAAGGGTTCTTATTCATGGCGAAAACGGAACAGGCAAAGAACTTGTTGCAAGATGGATTCATGAAAAAAGCGATAGAATAAAGAAGCCTTTTGTTGAAGTAAACTGCGCGGCTATTCCGTCTGAACTTATAGAAAGCGTACTGTTTGGACACGAAAAAGGCTCATTCACCTCAGCGATAAAACAAAGAAAAGGAAACTTTGAACAGGCCAACGGAGGAACACTATTCCTTGACGAAATTGGTGATATGAGCTTATCGGCTCAGGCCAAAGTGTTGCGCGCACTTCAAGAAAACAAGATAATGCGAGTGGGTGGCGAGAAAGATATTTCGGTAGATGTGCGGGTAGTTGCAGCAACAAATAAGAATTTAAAGGAAGAGATAGAAAAAGGACGATTCAGAGAAGACTTATATCACCGTTTAAGTGTGATTATAATAGATGTGCCACCATTAAGAGATCGAATTGACGATATTCCTCTACTGGCAAAACACTTTATAAAACAAATATGCAAAGAGCAGGGAAAATCTAAAATGCAAATTACAGACGATGCAGTTCAAACCCTTCAGAAGTACTATTGGTCGGGAAATGTTCGCGAGCTTCACAATGTAATGGAACGCTTGGTAATACTATCGTCAAATCAAATCACGCAAGAAGATGTTGATCGCTATGCCAAGCCTCTGCAAGAAAAGTAATATCTCATAACATGGTAATGAAAAGGGCTGTTGTAAAATTTATATTCTTCCACAACAGCCCTCTCTCTATATATATCTTATGTTACGGCTGATTCTCTACAATAGCTTCGGAGACGTTGATTACATGATCGCCTACTTTTTCACAGTTAGTAAAGATGCTACTGTAAATAGAACCCGTTTGATATGAATATTTCTCTTGCTTCACTTGTTCAACATGGAGTTTGCGAAGATCGTTACGAAGGTCGTTAATCTTTGCTTCAAGGTCTGAAGCTTTGTTAAGCTTCACCTCTTTATATTCCATATTCAGGTTTTCGTGCATGTTTTCGAGCGACTCTCTTACAAGAATAAACATCTTATCCAGATTGTCTCTCAGCTCTTGAGTAAAGTATAATTTCTTCTCGTTTTTACCCTTAATCATCATTACCATATTGTAGCAAACATCGCCGATACTTTCCATATCGTCAATAATTTTAAGCATGGCACGAATCTGCATAGCACCTCTACGAGAGATTTTACTTTCAGAAATCTTGGTTAAGTAGTTAGCAATCTCAACCTCCATCCTGTCAATAATGTCCTCATAATTCTTCGCTTTCTTCAAGAGCTTATTATATTTCTTATCATTCTTTTCGACAAGCAGCTTAGGAATAAGATCAAACATCTTATTGACACGCTTACCCAAGAACGCAATTTCTTTTCTTGCCTGAACAATAGACAATTCGGAAGTAGACAACAAACCCACACGGATATATTGCAAACGGAACTGATCGTCTTCATCTTCACGCGAAGGAACAAGCATTGTAGCAGTCTTGGCAATAAAGCGGGCAAACCAAATCATAATAAAGGTATTCAACAAATTGAATACAGTATGGAATGTGGCCAATGCTACCGGAATTGCAGCTACCTGAGTATAAGGAGAAATTCCTTCGGTTTTTGTTACAAAATCATTGATTATATCTAAAAATGGGAAGAAGGCAATAAGCATCCATATCACACCAAATAAGTTGAACAAAAGGTGGGCTCTGGCGGCACGTTTTGCAGATGTATTGGCAACCATAGCTGCAATGTTTGCTGTAATAGTAGTTCCTATGTTTTCTCCCAATACCATGGCGGCAGCCATTTCAAAAGGAATCCATCCACTGTTACACATAACTAAGGTTAAGGCCATTGTTGCCGAAGACGACTGAATAACAACAGTCAACAAGGTTCCAATACCAACAAATATCAAGACAGAAATGTATCCAAGATCTGTAAAGCGCTCTAGAAATTGGAAAATTTGTGGTGAATCATTTACATTAGGAACAGCATCCTTAAGAAAGTCTAATCCTAAAAATAGAATAGCAAAACCAATAACTAGCTCTCCCCACGACTTGCGTTTACTTATTTTCGAAAATAAAAGTGGAAAAGCAATCCCTACTAATGGTAAAGCTATAATATTCATCTTCACCTTAAATCCAAGCAACGAAATAATCCAGGCAGTAACGGTTGTACCGACATTTGCACCCATAATCACTCCGATAGATTGAATTAAAGACAGCAAGCCTGCATTAACAAAACTTACTAACATTACTGTTGTTGCAGATGATGATTGAATAACTGTTGTAACCAAAAAGCCAGTTAATACTCCCTTCACCCTATTGGAAGTCATCGCTGCTAAAATATTCCTCATTTTACTTCCTGCCACTTTCTGAAGCGATTCACTCATCAGCTTCATTCCGTACAAGAAAAACCCCAAAGAACCGACCAAAGTCAGCACTTGTCCTACAATACTTAGTGTCTCCATTTGATTGTCAGTAATACTTCTGATTTTATATTCCAAACCCTCCGCTAAAACGGTGTGCAATATTAAGTAATAATCTATGGAATAAAAACCCCAAGAATCAATACTTTTTAATCACACTTTGGAATTATTTTAGTAGTGTCACTTTGCAATTTTAAAAACCGCAAATACCTCATACGTCCCAAACACCTATAAATAGGTAGCTTACAAGACATCAAGAACAATACATTGGTAAAAACCCAATCTCGATTTCAATACTATTTCATAAAAACGACTACAGAAATATTTATTTTCAAAATCAAGGAATTTGTAGGCATTTCAAATATTAATATTAAATTAATATTGGAATAATTGGATAGACGTGAAAAACAATTTATTAATTTTATTCAGAAACCGTAAAACATAATACAATGAAGAAAATCATATTTATAATTCCTTTGCTAATCCTTGCTTTATCCTTTAGCTGCATGGAAAACACAGAAAAAGAAAAACCAAATTCAACAGCCGCTAAAGAGGATGTTATTCACGAATATTGCTGGATTAATGATGGTAATACCATATTATATGATACAACAAATATAGATGGAGCCTTAAAGTGGTACTTTACCGTAGGAGATCAAATTGAGATTCTCGACCAGCTAAAAACCGATAGTGCAGAATGGTACTACATACAATTTGATGGTCATATAAAGGCGGGTTACGAAGATTTAAGAGCTACAAACAAAGATTTAAACAAGAGCTTAAAGGGATGGATTATCTCAAAAGGAACGAATCCCTTTTCATGCAAATAAAAAATCTTTACTTCTTAAGCCAACGTTCTTCAATTTCATTTGCTGTTTTATTCCTAGTTTCAAAGCCCAGAAACATAACAACTAAAGTTGGAATCAATATCATTATAGCATAAAACCAAAATGGAAAGGCATGATTGAATAGTTCATTCAACATTTTTGATCCTGCCAAAACCGGAAACATCCATGTAAACAGATAATTTACAACCCACTGTCCTGCTACTCCTATAGATATAACCTGAGGTCTTATCTTTGGAGGTAAAACTTCTGATGCATAAATCCATGTTACTGGCCCCCAAGTCAAGGCGAAAATTGCAATGAATAATAAAACCAGTATTAACATAAATATTCCTTTATAACCTGTATAAATTTCAACTCCCAACAAACTTATACATACAAACATTCCTAATGCTCCCAATAAATATAACTTCTTCCTGCCTATATGGTCTACCCATTTAAGCGCAAAAATGGTAGCTATAAAATTGATACCTCCAAGAAATAGGGTTTGCATATATGAATTATGTATACTTGCTCCACTCATTGCAAAAATCTTTGGAGCATAGAAAAAGATAACATTCATCCCACAAAATGGCTGAAAAGCAAAGACACAAAAACTTAATATCACCACAAGCTTACCATAAAAACTTATAGATACTCTCTCCTTTGGTTTGTCACAAACAGCTTCTGTTTGCTTTATAAAATGAGGACTTTCCTCAAGGTTTATAAATAGGAAGAATAATATCAACGCCAAAATTGATTCGGCCATAAGCATATAACGCCAACCTACATCGATCAAAAACTTCTGGTTGCCCATAGATTCTATTCCATAGTTTACAATATAGGCCAACAAAATACCTACAACAATACCCATCTGACTCAAACCGATTAACCGCCCACGCTTTCGTACAGGACTAATCTCTGATATATACAAAGGAACTATTGCCGAAACCATTCCCAATGCAAAACCACTTACCAACCGGCTAATTACAAATATCAATAGACCTATAATACTTTTACCTTCCGATGCATGAATCCCCAATTGAGGCCAAGCAGATATAAAAGAAGTAATAAAAAACAGAATCGTTACCAGAAGTAAAGACGACTTACGCCCAAATCTATTGGCAAACTTACCCGCAAATAAACTCCCCGGAATACTGCCTAAAAGCGCAGCAGAAACTAAGAATCCAAGTAATAAATTAGAGGAATTGCCTTTCAAATCTAAGGGCTCAATAAAATAATGCGACAAACCAGGAACCACACCACTGATCTGAGCTAAATGATAGCCAAAAAGCAGACTTCCTGCTGCAGCCATAATAGCCAGTAAGGTAGGCGATTTTCTGGTTACTTTTTCTTCTTCATTCTTCTCAACCATAAGTGTTCTATATCTTCAAGTGATTTCTTTCGAGTTTCAGGTAACATAAAAATAACAAAGAATAATGAGACTAATGTCAATATTCCATATAACCAGAAAGAAAATCCATGATGAAAGAGTTTAGTTAAATGAGCATCCTCATTTAATAAAGGAAAAGTTGAAGAAACTATATAGTTAAATGCCCACTGAACTGCTATACAAACAGCTAAGGCCTTATTCCTAATCTTACTTGGGAAAATCTCTGAGTTTACGACCCATGCAACAGGTCCCCAAGAAACCGCAAATGCAGCAATAAATATAATCACCATAAGAAGAGGGAACACGCCTCCCACATGGAAATAGAATACAAATCCCAGAATAATCAATGATAAACTCATCACTGACGATCCTATAACCAATAGCGCTTTACGACCTAAACTATCAACAGTATACATAGAAACTACTGTAAATAGAATATTCACCACTCCTATCAAACCTGTTTGCAATAAAGCAGACTGAAATGAATTTCCTAAGGTCTTAAATATATCCGGAGCATAATAAAGCACTATATTGATCCCTGTAAACTGTTGGAAAGCATTAATTAAAAAGCCTACAATCAAAACAGGCCATCCATAAGATAATATCTTCGAACTGGTATGATGCAAGGTCTCTTTAATTTCTGACATATGCTTCTCGGCAATTTCAACAGGCGACAGATAGAACAATGTCTTCCTTGCCTTTTGATCCTTATTCTTTAACAGATGCCAATAAGGACTTTCCGGAACAAACAACAAGAAGAATAAGAACAGAATTGCAGGAATAGCCTCCACTCCAAACATATATCTCCAACCTACAAGATTCAACCAACGATCTGTAGCTCCAAGAGATATATAATAATTTGCCAAATATGATATCAATATTCCCAGTACAATTGCAAATTGATTTAATGCTACCAAACGCCCCCTGATATTAGGAGGAACAATTTCAGCAATATACACCGGACATGTCATAGATGCTAAACCTACTCCTATACCTCCAATTATTCGATAAGTAATAAATGCAGGTAAAAAGTTTGTGGTCTGATCACCTATATGTCCGAAAACCATTTCCGGCATTGCAGAACCAATAGCAGAAATAAGAAAAAATACTGCCGCAAGCATCATGGTTTTCTTTCTTCCCAGACGATTATTTATCATTCCCGAAAAAAGACTACCTATAATACAGCCTATAAGTGCACTGGAAACAGTAAATCCTAAAACAGAACTGGCTCCATCAGCAGAAAGATGCAATCTGTTAATAAAGAAATGCTGTAAACTATCTACTGTTCCACTAACAACAGCCGTATCATAACCAAATAATAGTCCTCCAATTGTAGCAATTAGAGATAACCTTATTATTCTACCCTTGTAATGAGAAATAACATTGATCATATAAACATGGATATTAGTTGTTCAAAGCGTTCTTGCTTACCACTAATTTGCAATGGCTCGCCATGTTCCAAAGCAAAATCTTTTAAATCTTCTAAATCCAGTTTGCCGTCAGAGAAATCTTTACCCAAACCTTTACTATAAGACTGGTAACGATTTCTCTTCCACTCTGCATAGTTTGATTCAGTAAGAATTCTATAAGCTGCAATTGTAGCACGGGCAAAAGCATCCATACCTGCAATATGAGCAATAATCAAATCTTCTAAGTCGGTAGAATCACGACGGGTTTTTGCATCAAAGTTTACTCCACCATCTACGATTCCACCATTCTCCAAAATAATTAACATAGCATGTGTTAACTCAAATATATCGATAGGAAATTGGTCGGTATCCCACCCATTCTGCATATCACCTCGGTTGGCATCAATACTTCCGAGCATATTATTATCATAAGCCATTTGCAACTCATGCTCGAAGGTATGCCCTGCCAAAGTAGCATGATTCACCTCTACATTCAATTTAAAATCTTTTTCCAACTTATATTTATACAAGAATCCGAGTACTGTTTCTACATCATAATCATACTGATGCTTACATGGCTCCATAGGTTTAGGTTCGATAAAGAATGTTCCTTTAAAGCCGTTTTTCCTACCATAGTCACGACATACACTTAAAAATCGGGCAAGATTCTCTTTCTCAATTTTTGTTGAAGTATTGATTATAGACATATAACCCTCTCTACCTCCCCAAAAAACAAAGTTTTCGGCATTCAACTTAATACTAACATCCAATGCATTTTTCACCTGAGCTCCTGCAGAAGCAAGAACATGAAAATCTGGATTGGTAGCAGCTCCATTCATATATCGTGGATGAGAAAATAAGTTTGCAGTACCCCACAAAGGTCTTATCCCCATTTCATTTTGCTTTTCCAACAAATAATCGGAAATAATTTGCAGGCGGACTTCACTTTCGGTTAAGTCATCACCTTCATCAATTAAATCAAAATCATGAAAACAATAATGATCTATTCCAAGCTTAGCCATCAGCTCAAATGCTGCATCCGCTTTATTATAAGCTACTTTTACAGAATCGTTATGATACAGCCATGGCAATGCTTTTGTGGCTTTACCAAAGGGATCTGAACTTATATTCCCGAAGCTATGCCAATAAGCAATAGAAAACTTTAGCCATTTACCTAAAGTCTTTTCGCCAACCATTAAATCTTTGTCATAATATCTAAAGGCATAAGGATTCTTTGAATCTTTTCCTTCATATTTTATTTTTCCTATTTCCGGGAAAAACTCTTTTCCTGATGTAGTCATTTGTTATAGATTTATGATAATTTCATTAACTTTTCTTTCCACTCTTCATATTTCTCTTGTAAGGAAGAATTATGCTTTGCTGTAAATAAAGCTTGTGTTTCGAGAGAAGAGAACACTTCGGATAAATTACAATTCCCCGAGCCAACGGCAGCTCCACGTGCAGCACCATCTGCACCTTCGGTATAACTACGTTCAATGGGTATTTCGGTAATATCGGTAAGGGTTTGTGTAAAAAAATCGCTCTTCATCAAATTTGCATACGGAGCTTTCAATTTATCGAAATGTATACCTTGATTATTCAATATATCCAGACCCAAGCGGAAAGAAAATGCAATACCTTCAATAGAAGCCTTAAGCAGATGATTAATCGAATGTCTATTGAAATCAATATTACTAAAATGCCCTCCAACAATCTTATTATATAAACTCCTTTCGGCACCATTGCCATAAGGAAATACAAATAAGTCATCTATTCCGTTTGAAGCATTTTCGGCTAACTGATTTAATTCATCATAAGTCTTATTGGGAAATAAATTATTACGAAGCCATGAATACAAAATACCGCATCCATTTATACATAATAAATAACCCAATTTCTCTTCATCACCTTTTGGGGCAGCATGCAATAAAGAATTAAACCTCCCCTCTAAGTCACCAATATGATTTGAATGAACCCCATAAAGAACACCACTAGTACCTGCATTACAAGCTGCTTCACCAACATTTACAACATTAAGGGCAAAAGCATTTCCTACCTGATCGCCAGCCCGAAAGCTAATAGGTGTTCCTGCTTCAATATTAAGTTCCTTTGCTACTTGATCTGAAACTCTAGCCTGAATATCTACATTATGCTTTATTTCGGGAATAAGAGAAGGCGAAAAGTCAAAGTAATTTATCAAATCATCAGAAAGTGATTTGGCGTTAAAATCCCAAAGAGCCATTTCCGACAGGCCACTCTCTGTAGTAGTGCATTCATTCGATAATTTAGTGGCAATATAATCTCCAGGTAATAGAATCTTATAAATCTGTTTATAATTTTCGGGCTCATACTTTTTTACCCAAGCCAATTTTGATGCAGTAAGATTTCCGGGAATATTTAAGGTGTTGTTCTGAATAATTTCTTTAGGCAATTTAGATTTTGCCTCTCTGCCTATATCAATAGCACGACTGTCACACCATATAATCGCAGGTCTAATCAACTCCAAATTTTCGTCAACACATACCAATCCATGCATCTGATAAATTATGCCAATCCCCTTAAGCTGGGCACTATTCTGACCAAGCATTAAGGCTTGTATAACTTGCCTTACTCCTTGCCACCATAAATCGGGGTCCTGTTCTGCCATTCCAGGAGCAGGTGAAGAAATTAACATATCCTTTTCGGGAAAACGCACACGTCGCAAAATTTTCGACTGTGCTGCATCAAACAAAGATCCTTTAATTGAGGAACTTCCAATGTCCAGACCAATAAATAACATAGGCATTGTTATTCTATTCTACAAATCGAAGAAACTACTAATAATAGTAAGCTATTTTGGGAGGTATTCAAACAGAAATGAATTATTGAAAAACTTCATTCTATTTTTTGAGAAGAACAGAAAACAATTACATATTATTATATTTTAAGATTTATTAAGACTTTGTAATACAATTAATTGATAACTAGAATAGGACTAGTCTAATATATTTTCAATTTATATTTATAAGCCATTTTCATTATATAATTCTTCAAATTATATAGCTTTGCTTTTACTTTTTGACAAAATAGGTTTAAACAAATTATGAATAGAATAGAACTACTTCTTTTAGACGAACTACATCCCTTTATTGAAGAAGAAAAAGCAATTTTTTACCCCAGATTCTTCAAAGCCTATGAAGGAGGATACGGAGAAGGAGATAAATTTATTGGGGTTAGAGCCTGCTATATCAATGAAATTGCCAAAAAAAACATCGCTCTTTCTTTAAAAGACTTGGAATGTTTAATAAATTCAGAAATACATGAAATAAGAAGAGTTGCACTGATAATTTTATGCATAAAATATAAGAAAACTAAGATAAGAGAAGAAAGAAAAAAAATAGTAACCTTCTATCTCAACAACACAAACGGAATAAATAATTGGGATTTGGTTGATTGTTCTGCACCAAAAATTATTGGAGAATATCTAACAGACTATGCAGAACCCTTAAAGCTCCTCAAAGAATTAGCACTATCAGAAAACATCTGGGAACAAAGAATAGGAATTGTTTCTTGCTTAAGCTTTATTCGATTAAAAAGATATAAAGAACCATTAGAAATCCTACAGCTAAAACTATTAGTAACAGAAGACATTCTTCAAAAAGCTGTGGGTTGGATGCTTCGTGAAATCAGCAAGAGAGACATGAAGGTTACTTTCAATTTTATTGAAAAGAACTACAATTATATCTCCAGAACAAGTTTACGCTGTGCTATAGAATTATTCCCTAAAGAAGACAGACAAAACATTTTAAAGGGAGCGTTGGAAAAGGTAATTATACATAATTCGTAAAATAACATGTATAGTTATGCATATTTTTATATTTTTGCCACTCCTTTTGAATAATTATTCAACAAATGAATAAAAAGACAAGATTATCAAAAATAGTTGATTTAATTCAAAAGAAGAATATTTCAAGTCAGGAAATGCTCGTAGCAGAGTTAGCTGAAAATGACATACAGGTAACACAAGCTACACTATCCAGAGATTTAAAAACTCTGAATGTTATAAAAGTTATTCATCCCGAGAAAGGATATATATATTCATTGCCATCAAATATAAAAGATGAAAATGAACTTAGCGTTTTTGCAAATGCCTTTAAGGGAATTACTTTTAGTGGAAACATGGCTGTTGTTAAAACTTTACCGGCATTTGCAAATAGCATTGCTTCTATGATTGATAGTTATCAACCCGAAGAAATTATAGGATCGATTGCTGGAGATGACACTATTCTGCTGATTTTGAATGAAGATATTAAAGATAGAGACTTGATAAAGTCTACTTTAAAAAAGATATTACCTGGAATTTCAGGTAAAATTTAACTGTTATTACTCCTGTTTTTCGGAGATTCGATGCTTATATTACATATCGAATCTCCGCTTTTTTTTGACAAAACAAAAAAAGGTTTGCCCATCTCTGAACAAACCTCTGTCTTTTAATCCCGAGCATAAGGTAGGAACCCGGCCTTAAAAAACTCTAAAAACCTAAACTCTAAAACCTAAAGCTAAAAAAACTAACTCTAAAGCTATGAATAAATCAGTGACAAAGATAAGGGCTATTTCAATCATTGTAAAGACGGAAAAACACCCAATTTTAACCCCCTTAAATTATATCGTGTTTTTACCCATATAAACAGAAAAAGTACTGTTTTAGATAGAAAATTAGGAAATCACTATAATGAAAGGTAAATTTCAAGAAAAATAATTCTCATAAAAATAGGGTAATTTAAGCTTTTCTATCTAAAACAGTACTTTTTCTGTTTATATGAGATCGGA
>JBGRQE010000087.1:0-12529 GCA_041725955.1 Bacteroidales bacterium | reverse complement strand
GGATATCGATGAAGAAGAAGTGATGGAAGCGCCACTCAGATTGGAGTCTATTGCAGATTATATTATCCAAAATCACGATCGAAAAACACACCATAGAGATTTTACGGCTATATTCTGTGTCTCCAGTGTAGAAACTTTGATCAAATACTATGAGATCTTTAAAAAGAAGAAAGAAGAAGGGAAGCACGACTTAAAGATAGCCACCGTTTATAGCTATGAAGCCAATGAAGAGAGTCGAAGGAATTCATATGCTATTGCAACATCCTCACATATGGCCGCAGAAGATGCAGCTGTTTACGCTACTTGCGATGAAGAGATCGTATACAAACATTCCAGAGAGAAGCTAGACGAATTTATTGCAGACTATAATAAATCATACGGAACGAATTTCTCTACCAGAGAAGGCATCTATAAATACAAAGATGATATTTCCCGCCGGGTGAAGGATGGTAAGATAGATGTATTATTGGTAGTAAATATGTTCTTAACTGGTTTCGACAGCAAAACCTTGAATACCCTTTATGTTGATAAAAACCTGAAGTACCACGGATTGATACAAGCCTTTTCGCGTACCAATCGCATATTGAATGCACGGAAGTCGCAAGGTGAAATTGTCTGCTTCCGCAACTTGAAAGAAGCAACAGACGAATCCATATTGCTCTTTTCCAATAACGAGGCTGATGCTTCAAAGGAGATACTAATGAAGCCTTATGAAGTATATCAGGCGGAGATGAAGGAGGCAGTTGAGAAATTAAAAGATTTGGTGCCAGAAGTGGATAGCGTTGATGAGTTGGTTGATGAAAATCAGGAGGCTGAGTTCGTGAAGGCCTTTCGCGAAATCATGAAGCTTAAGAATATCCTTGAGTCTTTCAGTCATCATGAATCTGACAAGATTGAAATCGAAGCACAAGAATTTGAAGACTACAAAAGCAAGTACCTCGATTTGTACGATCGTGTAAAACGCCAGACAGAAAAAGAAAAAGTAAGTATACTCAATGAAATTGACTTTCAATTAGAGCTGATTCAAAAAGATGAAATCAATGTAGCTTACATCCTACGATTATTGGCTACTATCAGAAGTGTACCTAAAGCTGAAGAGCAGAAACGCCGTGAAGATATCCAACGAATCATTGCAGGAGAGGTAAATCTAAGAAGTAAGAAAGAACTTATCGATAAGTTTATCGAAAAGCATTTGCCACATATCGAAGACCTTAACCTTATACATGAAGCTTTCGAAGCATTTGTTGAAGAAGAAAGAGTAGCATATATTCAAGACTTTGCCAAAGAGGAATCATTGAAAGAAGATGGTGTAAAGGAATTGATTGCACGATATCAATTTAATAACAAAGAGCCACAAGCCAAGGAGATTCAAAAAATTAGTAAAGTGAAGATTGGTTTAAAAGATAGGAAGTCTATTACAGTTCGTGTGGCGGATAAGATCAAAAAATATATTGAGGTATTGGTTATGGGGGTTTGAGTAAGAAGTTTGGGTGAAAGTCCATTCAAGCTTGCTTAGAATGGGAAGTGAGTAATAAATTTTGTATTTAGTTTATTAAGACTTTAGATTAAAAACATTAAATAAGCGTATTGTATTTAATGTTTTTAATCTAAAGTTATCACTGTATCCCAAAAATAAAAAAAAATTAATTCTATAGCTTCAATAACTCAATATTCAGCTGCTTAATCTTTTCTATGACTTCTTTATCGCTATTGCAGGAAAAATAATATCCTATATACTTCTCTTGCGGGTATAAATTTTCTGACCATTTAAAACCAGCTGCATCCAGGGCGGTTTTAATATGAGTTCCATATTTGTCAGGATGATTAGTGCCTTTTGTCTTTTGAAAAGCTATCTCATAAGGATGGGGCAAACTGTCATTATTATAATAGTAGATGGATATGTGGTATTGTATTTTATTGTGCCAAAAATTTGGAAGGACAATGTGCGGGAATTCCTGAATACTTCTTACTTCCTGATAGTATAAATTATCGAATGGTCTATAGGATTCTTTATTGGGATTAATGTATTTTTCCCAAAGCACATAAGTGTACAATTCAGCATGAATATGATTGCTCTGTGATTCCCCGTACAGGCGAATATCATGATCGTCTGAGTATTTTATAAATCCTTGCTTACAATGTTTAATAATCTCAGGATTTTCCACAAAATATCTTCTCCAATCATTAGGTGTGTTTTTGCAAATAGCTGTAAGAGAGCTTTTAATGTTTTTATGATCGAATATTGAATCATCAAACACCTGTTTTACGAGTTCCCTTTTTTCTATCCATTTAAACGGATTCTTTTCACTCTCTTGTTGAATACGCAATAGCCTTTTCCAACTGAAATCCCTCATATTTTTTGAAGTACTTAGTAAGTTCTTTCTGTTGGCTGTAGCAGGCAATGAATAATCTCCTTTTGTAAGAATAGCTCTTTCCCATAAGTAATCAATGCTATGAGAGCCTTTGCTATTTATAATAGTGAATATGCAAGATGCTTTTTCTGAGTAGTTAGTAAACAAATCTAAATATTTGGCATTGTTATCATCATCCCAATCACAACTATTGTTTTCTTCAAAATATTTAAGTATGCCTGAAAATTCGAGTAAAAAGCCAATTTGCCCTTTAAAATATGAGTGCGTTTCTGCATTTTCTATTGCAACTTTCCAATTATCACCTTTACCAAGAAGGTGGGCTTTGATTCTTTCTTCCTGTAATTGTCTACCTGTATAGAAGTTACTTCTAAACATACTATTCTTTAAGAGTTCTAGAATATTATGATTATGCTTTTCTAATTCCTTTACTAATTCGTTTGTAGATTTAATTGCCCTTGCATATTCATCAACACCATCAATGGGGTTATTTTCCGTAAGGTTGTATATAACACGCATCCATTGATATAATTCCTCTGTTTTATTACCATTTTTTATTAAGAATTTCAAATAGGCATGGAACTGAATACGCTGTGGAAAATTAAGATTGTGTTTTAAGGTCTCCTTAAATATACTTTCTTCATTATAATAAAAGCAGTCAGGTAAATGTTTATGAATACTGTTATCTCCATTACTTAATACATCTAAAGCTTTCATTAATTGGTCAATGGCTTCTTTGGATAATACTCCAAGCTCTTTAAACTGATGAAATGAAATATCATCGGTATATCCCTTTTTTTTTCGGGCGACTGAAGTTCCAACTATGTATTCAAGATTAGGCTTAAATTTTGTGTTTTTATTGCTTCCTGCATATTCATTAGAAAGTAGAACCCTAATGAAATTCATCAATTCATCATCAAAGGCATTGTCCTTACCATTGACATTTCTGTAATGCCAAAAGAGGTTAGCCCAGGTTGTATCAATTTTAAATGAAAAGTACTCTCTAGGGTGGACTATACTTTCGGAATTCTCTCTCTTTAAAGTTCTGTGTTCTTCTTTATCCCATGATAAACTATTAATATATTTTTCAAACCTTGCCTTGAAATTTTCAAATGTAGTAAGAGGCTTACCACGAGCATTCATTTTTATATATAAATCATCCGTAAGCTTAAACTCTTCAAGGTTAAGAAAAAGGAATGTGATAATCGGACTATCTAGGTTTGTAAGGCGATTATAGAATTCTGGATTATTTTTAAACTTAAGATGTATGGCATCCAACATTGTGAGCATAGATTGGATTGTAGGGTCATTTTGCCATGATAAGTAATACCATCCTTTATCCATTATTGTTTTTGACAATTCGTTTGACTTTTCTTTATCTGGAGATAAAAGATTACTCATGTCAAAATCATTTCGAATCAGTTCATCACAAAACTCACGTGAACTTGTTCTGGTTTCATATGTAAATTTGGAAACAAGCTGTTCCCCATCTTTTACCGACATTACACTTCTGAAATCAGATTGTTTTTCGGCAAGATTAGATAAGTACCAATGTAGTAGGAACAAAGTTGTTAGTCGTTGCTGACCATCAAGTGGAATAAATTTTATACAGCCATTATTACTTAAACTACCATAAACAAAATCTAAATCTCTATTAGGTTTATTATCAGTTAAGTATTGATGTAAAGCATCCAAAAAAGTTTCTCTAACCACTGTTTTAGATTCTCTTCCTTGTGCATAATCTCGTTGGATTATTGGAATTTCAATGTGGTAGTCTTTTTGTTTAAACATTTGATAAAAGCTCAAACGTTCACCTGATTGTATATTTATATCGCTATTTGTCATTATCATTTTCCTGATTTGGTAAATACTCTTTTAATGTTTTTTTTATCATAGAACGGTATGCTTCTGCATCGTTCTCTGTCCAGTGCATTACATTACCCAGTTTTTTGCTATATGATTTCAAGAAAACATTCTTAGTTCCAATGGGTACAAAAACACCATTCATATCGTTATAAATAATGGTTTTTCGTTTAATTGGGAACATAGTGTTCCCATAACTTCTATTGGTTACAGCATCTAATAGGGTTAAATTCCCAATTCCATCTTTATCTTCGAACTCCTTGTCTTCTTCAAAGAATTTTACAATATCAGTATATAATTTATCAAAGATTTCATCTTCCGTTTTTGAAGCACCGACAAATTCTAATAATCGATTCGCCAAATCATATTCACTAGCCAAACCTTTCTTTGCTTCTTTGGTTAGTTTTTTAATTTCAGTCTTTTGCTTTTCAATAGTTTTTTCCGACTTATATTTTCTAAGTCCGGTGAAGTATTCTAAAACATCAATTGCCCATTCTTTTCTATTGTCCTTGGTAATCTGCTTGTCTGTTTGGGAACGTATGTGTTCAATATCCCAACCAGACTCCTCGTTTTTATATCGGAAAAATGGGAAGCGTATATCCGCATTCTCGGTTGCTAGTATTATTTGAATATTAAAGAGTAATAATACTTCTTTAATATGCTTGCCTTTATAACTCAATTCATCGACAAGGCAATTAACCTTTTTCTTAACTTCAAATTTTAAGTATTCATCTTTAAACTTACTCTTGGATGAATTTGCCGATTCATCTTTTAAAATATTTATATCGGCTCCAAATTCAATCAGATATCCAACAAGATGATAAAGCTCTTTGTTGTTATACCATTCTTCGAAGGTTAAAAAGAACTTTTTAATTTTTGACCATAGGTGATCAATATTGGGTTTTCCTTCATTAAGATTGCTGCTTACGCTAAATTCATTGTAAAACTTATGAAAGGTATAAAGGTCTTCATCATCTTTCTTTTTCTTCATCATCAAATCAAATATATATTCAATTCGATTATCGTATTTAAGTGGATTTTTAGGATTGTAGATGAAGTACCAAAAAGCATCATTTTGTAGTGTTTTTTCAATTATATCCCATTCCGATGCTATTTGAATCTGTTTTAATGTTGCTTTTTCCTCGGAAAAATTACCCTTTTGTAGAAATAAGGCTTTAATAAGTTCCGCATTAGTTAATGGAATTTTACCAATATTTAAACGAGTAAAGATGTCAATCGAATCAGAGCTTTGTTCTGCTTCGTACCAAATAACCTTAGTGTCGGTTAAAAAAGTCGGAGCAAATAAAGCCTTTGGAGCTGCATAATCTGTAGTATTAGCCTTATCCCTAAACCATTGTTGAATAGTGTGATTAGCATTCCATATATGGTAATAATCTATATTCTTCTCCTTTTTTTCTTCATTTAAAGTTTGAAGAAAGTTTTCACTGTCTTTTCGGGTTTCGTAATGTAAGCGTTTTAGATTCTTTTGGTCTCTCTCAATTTGAGCTTCAAGATTTTTAAGTATCAAGAAAATGGTTGTAAGTCTTTGTTGCCCATCAATCACTTCCCATTCGTTTTCTTCACCAGAGATTAATTTTAATACAATAGGTTGTAAACAATAGAAAGGACGAACTTTTGAGCTTTCTTGCTTTGGTGGATTAATTGCGAACGACCAGATATCATTAAGTAGAGCTTCTACTTCTGTTTTTGTCCAGCGATAACCTCTTTGATAGGATGGAATAAAGTAACTATGTTCTAATAACTTGTTTAATGACCTTAATTCTATTTTACTTTCACTCACACCAATCGAATTTTTCAGTTAGTAAATGTTGCATCATGTTTTGCTTGATTTTTTGGTGTTATTTTCTATTTTGTCTTGATTATTTTTTTACCTGTGAACTTATCTCGACTTTAAGATGAAGGCATAAATATAGGCTAATAAATTATGAAAAGATAAAAGGTTATTAATATTTGCCTTGCAAGACAACAAAAACAATAACCCTTTATGTACAAAGTATTGAGTAAAGATATTTTAGAAACTGAAATAATTTCATATTTGCCAGTGCAAAACGCGGATTTAATAATAATTTGTTGAATCGTATCGTAGGGGGTCGCCGAAAGTCCACCCCTACGATTGTATTTTTGGGACGATTTTCGTCGCCCTCTACACATATCCTTTTTTTATTTATACGCGGTTCAATTATGAACCGAATATAAGGTAGTGGGTGTTTATTAATGTATTTGCAAAACGATCAATAATTATCGGGTTGGTTTTATTTTTGGGATTCTTAAACAATAAATATAATATTTGCACACCAGATATTCTTTTTAACAAATTATTCAAACAGGAACGATTCATATGGCTCAGCAATTCGGTAAAACATGGTGGGGCGAAAATTTCTTAGAAGCATTAACAGATATTGATTATTCTAATAGATTGCCCAGAGGAAAAAGCTATGCCCGTAATGGTTATGTGAAGGAGATTACCACTAAGAAAAATAATATCAATGCCAAAGTTAAAGGAAGTCGCCCAAGGCCCTATAATGTAAATGTTACACTTCCTTTGTTTACTGATAGAGAGAAGAAAAAATTGATGCAGGCCATTACAGATGATCCATTAGTACTAGCACAACTACTTAATCGCGAGTTGCCCGACGAGCTAGATGCAATTGCACTTAAGCATCGTATAGCTGTTTTTCCGGGAAAGTGGTCCGACTTTGAGATGAATTGTTCTTGCCCAGACAGGGCAGTGCCCTGCAAGCATCTGGCTTCAGTCATCTATATGTTATCGGCAGAAATAGACCGTGATCCTTTTTTGATATTCCAATTGCATGGGCTAGATATTCTAAAAGAGCTTACCAAAACAGGAATGATACTCAATAAAGAAATGAGTGTTACTAGTTTTGAGCACTTATTTCTTGATCAAGCTTCGGATTTGGAAGAACAGCAACATTTGAATACGAGCAATTTCGATCTGTCGAAAGTAACTCCTCAGGCAAACAATCTATTGTCTCTACTTGATACAAAAGCTGTATTCTACGATAAATCCTTGCCGACTTTATTGAGAAAAAACTATAAAGCAGCAAGTCGATATTCCCGCTTTTTGTTGAATAATGAGGTAACAGAGTTCAAGTTCTCCTCTTTTGAATGTATCGAAAAGGTGGAGCTTTTTATTGACGCTGACACTTTTTTCCGTCATGCTGTATTGCATTCAGAAGAAGAAGATTTGAAATTTGAAGATGATGATTTCGATACCTTAATTAAATTCCTGGCACGACTACCAAAGAAGTATGAACAAAGTTTTTCTCCAGATTTAAGGCTGCTGTACTATGCATATCATTTAAGTCTGAAATTGGCCGAATGTGGAGCCTTCGTCCCTCAATTGTTTAAGTTAAAGGAAAAGCAGCATATCATTAGGTATATTCCAGCCCTTATAAATGAAGAGGTCAAAAACTTATTTCTTATGCTTCAAGAAGCCATCTCATCCGATTTGGTTAAAGTTAAGATAAGTGCAAATAAACATAAATACCTATCGGCTTATGAGCAGACCAATACCTTGCTTGCCCTTTTTCTTACCCATTTTATGAAAGAGGTGT
Organism: Bacteroidales bacterium; assembly: GCA_041725955.1. GTDB lineage: Bacteria > Bacteroidota > Bacteroidia > Bacteroidales > JBGRPZ01 > JBGRPZ01. Next base: position 4,701 of record JBGRQE010000087.1, on the reverse strand, counting down.
CAACAGTGTCTAACTATTCAAGTGAGCATATAGGGCTTAAAATCGAACAATTATTTTTCAATAACCAAAGTCTTGCATTTACAAGCCTTAATGAAAAGCAAGTTCCCGAAGCCATACACCAATACCTCCAACGCTTTTATCTAAGTGATAAATCATATGTTCCACTGATTAAAATAGAAGACCAGCCAGCAAATAATACTTTTGATCTGCAATTATGGGTTGAGAACCGTAAAGATTCTATGCAGAAGCCATTAGCACTTCAGCAATTTATCAGAGAAGAGAAATACAATACCTTCAAGGCCTCATTATTTCAATCATTGGCTAGCTTATCAGATGATTTTCCCGCGATAAAGCCACTTATTTCATCATCAGGCGCAACACACCTAAGCTTTGATGCAGATGGTTTTGCGGAAGTACTACTTAAAATATTGCCATTGGTTAAGCTCTTAGGTATTCGTATTTTATTACCGAATGCGCTGAAAAGCCTTGCGCGACCAAAAGCTTCACTGAAATTAGATAGTAGCCAGTCCGATTCTACAGGCAAAAGTTATCTGAATTTAGATGAAATGCTACAGTTTAAATGGCAAATTGCTATTGGCGATAAGACCATTCCTATTGCTGAATTTAGGCAATTGGTTGAGCATACCTCCGGGGTTGTTAATATCAAAGGTGAATATGTATTGATCGATCAAAAAGAAATTCAAACACTACTGAATAATCTGGATGAAGATAAAGAGCTTTCTAGAGTCGATCTACTTCAATCTGCTTTGTCTGAAGAATATCAAGAAGCAAAAATATCCCTTTCACCCACTGCACGAAAGCTGATCAACGAATTATTGCAAAGCGAAGAAAAAGCCTTACCCAATAATCTTATGGCTACTTTACGACCATATCAAGAACGCGGTTACCAATGGTTGTATAACAATAGTAAGATCGGATTTGGTAGTATCATTGCCGATGATATGGGACTTGGAAAAACGCTACAGGTGATTAGTTTACTGCTTCAGTTTAAACAAGAGGGACGTTTAGATAAAAAGAAAGCACTTATTGTTGTTCCTACAACTTTGATTACCAATTGGCAAAAAGAAATCGAACGCTTTGCCCCAGACTTGTGTCCACATATTTACCATGGAGCAAAACGTGAATTCAAAACAGATGATTGCGATTTGGTCATTACATCCTATGGCATGTTGCGTAGTGATGCTGCGAAGTTTCAGAAGGTGAAGTGGGAGGTAGTGGCTATTGATGAAGCCCAAAATATCAAGAATGCTGGAACAGAACAAACAAAGGCAGTAAAGAAGTTGAAAGCTGATGTGAAGATTGCTATAAGTGGAACACCTGTAGAGAATAGATTGAGTGAATATTGGAGCTTGTTCGATTTTGTGAATAAGGGCTACTTGGGTTCTGCTAAGTATTTTATGAAAACATTTGCCTTGCCTATCGAAAACGACAATAACGAACAGCAATTGGACCGATTCAAAAAGATAAGCGATCCGTTTATCCTACGCCGACTGAAAACGGATAAGTCGATTATAAATGACTTGCCCGAGAAGATAGAGCATGACTGCTATGTTCAGCTTGCAAAAGAACAAACGGCCCTCTATCAGAATGTTGTGAATAGTATGCTTGAATCGCTTAATGATACCGAAGAGAGCTCCATAGAAAGGAAAGGTTTAGTCCTTAAAATGATGACCGCTCTAAAGCAGGTATGCAATCATCCCTCTCAGTTTCTCAAGAAAGAAGACGATCGAGTTGAGTTGTCAGGCAAAACCCAAATGTTATTGGACTTGCTTCATTCCATCTACGATAATGATGAGAAAGTATTGATATTTACCCAATACAAAGAAATGGGACAGATCCTTACTCGTATCCTAGAGCAGGCTTTTAATACCAAACCACTATTCCTACATGGAGGAGTTTCTCGACAGAAAAGAGATGAAATGGTTGAGGATTTCCAAAACAAAAAGCATGTTAAGATATTTATACTCTCCATCAAGGCCGGAGGAACTGGATTGAATCTAACAGCAGCCAATCATGTTATTCATTATGATTTATGGTGGAATCCTGCTGTTGAATCTCAAGCTACAGACCGAGCCTTTCGAATTGGGCAGAAGAAAAATGTACTGGTACACCGCTTAATTTCCAAAGGAACCTTTGAAGAAAAGATCAATCAAATGCTGAAAGAGAAAAAGCATTTAGCCGATTTAACTGTGGCTACTGGCGAGAAATGGATTGGTGACTTATCTGGTGATGAACTTTGTGATTTGGTGAGTATGGGGGGCTAAATAAAATCCTTTCATTTTTTGTATTAACAAGAATGATTACACCAAATAGGTTCCTTGTCCCAGTTGTTTAGGAATCCTAATTTGTAAATTTCAATTGAAGAGAATTGTTTAAATAGATCGATAATTCTATCTTTTATATCATGATTAGGGTTTATGTGATTACATAAATAGATCATACAGCATATTATAAGATAGACCTTCTTTTTTTGTACAGGTAGAATAGGACTTGTGAGCCATTGCCCGATAGGGTTGTTGAGTTTTTCCTTTGGTGATTTTACCATATTCCTACTCCATAATCTAGAATGATGGGCAATGATATTTCGTATATACGTAATTGCTTCTAACCAACTAGATAGTTCTTTGTGGGAGTTGAGACCCATTTCTTTTGCAATGGTAGCTTTTTCTGGTGATTGATCATTTAGACCTTTGTATAATCTTGACAAGATACCCATAGATGCTACTTCTAACATTTTCCATGCATCAGGAGTGGAGTCATTAGGGTAGCGTTTTTTATGGTCTTTTATAAAAGATTCTTGACTTCGATTAAATTCTGATTTTAATTTATCAACTGTTTCTTGATGTAGTGTTTTACATGTTTTTTTATTTGTTTTTGAGTTGAATAGATTCGAATCTGAATACCATTTACCTCCATGCTTAAGAGATAAAATATAAATCATCTTTGTTCTAAGTGATATTTCTATAAGTTCAATAGCATCAAATAGGATTAAACGAAGTTTCCGATCGAAGTTATAGCGTTTTATTACATCTTCAAAATAAGTGTCAGGCCTGAATGCGTGTATAGTTTTGTCTTTTTGCATATCCCACCAATAGCCCTTTAATCGATAATAACTAATGTTTTTTAAGAGAATATGGGCATCAGACTCATTTTGAAAAATCATACCCCTTGATTCAAGTAACTGAATCTGATCAGCAACTGTTCTGGCAGGTTTGTTATTAGGCATAGGCATATAAAAAAAATGACCCGTATGCAGTTCTTATGGTATGCATGACGAGTTCTGTTGCTGCAAATATACATGATAAATCGTTAATTTCAAAATATAATCTCCAAAATAACATAGGATTAGTCTAGATTTAAGTTGGTTAGTGATTTATATCTGAGTTTTATTTCCCATTGTTAGTGTGGATATCCAAAACAAATCGAGCAGTAGAAAAGGAAAAAGAATGTAGATGTTTTAGAGAAGGGGCTTTATAAAATAAGCCTTATGAATATTCATTCAGGCTTTTAGTGTATGTATTTATTGTCTGTTCTTAGTTGTGAAAGTTATACGATAACCTAGTATTAATATGTTTAATCTAGTTATTCAATACTTTTTCAATATTTGCAATAGTCTCCAATGTCAAATTCTCTTTGCCTTTCACAATTTTACTTACTTGTTGAGCAGAAACTCCAAGCATTTCAGCTAATTCTTTTTGCTTAATATTCTTTTCCTTCAAGAATCTGACAATCTTTATCGCAATTTTTCTTGAGTGCTTAAGCCAATCTTTATTCTTTTGACGAGCAACTACACTTTCTTTCCAGTTACTTTCACCAGAAGAAAGTTTATCAAGCCTGTCGTCTAAGTTATTGACTACAATGCTGTGTGGGTTTTCTCTTTTGTCTGATAAAAGCTTGGTTAATGATTCAGGAGTTTGTTTCTCAAAGAAATCATCCACCATCTGGGATAATTTATTTAGATCAATCATTTTTGTTGAGTTTAACTACATACCTTACTGTCGTATAACGTGAAGTTAACGATAATATTCGAATTGTAAACTGCCAATTGAAAGCGGTTTTGATGATTGAAATTTTGAATAGAGGGCTATCGTCGAGTGGAGTATTTCAGTTTAACTACCAATAAGCAAAACATATATATTTAATATAGTCTATTCCCCTACTTTTACCCCTCCAAACAATCAAGCATGAGTAATACACAGCCAGAATGGGCTTTAGAGGACAATCTCATCAAGTAATTAGTGGGGAAGGCTACCAAAGCAGAAGTTAAAGACGAAGCATACTTAATTGCCAATCTGAAGCAACAAATTGAGATTCACAACAAAATAGAAGCAGGACTGAGTGAGCAGGAATTTAAGCAAATCTTGAATTATACACCCATCTGAAAAGTCTAGATGAGTTCCATTAAAAAAGCCAGAAACTGCATTTAATTTCTGGCTTTTCTTTCATGCCTAAAGAGTATTGTTCTGAGATTATCTATTCAATCCAGGCATTTGTTGTATTATTTTCTATGACTTTCTAGATCACTTCGTGACCATATCTGATCTGTTATTACTTAATTTGGCCACTTCCTATTTCCATTTTTGTTTCATGATTTGGACCGTCAGCATAATAAGATGATATAAAATTATTGTCATTTGCTGACGGTCCAAATCATGAAACAAAAATGGAAATAGGAAGTGG
>JBGRQE010000086.1:0-12794 GCA_041725955.1 Bacteroidales bacterium | reverse complement strand
TCTCCCTCTTGGTATCTGTCATCTTTATAAGCTTCTTGCATATGTAGAGGAACAGGATAATATGCTGGTGCAGGGATTCCTTTATCCATCAAATGTTTCTGAAGCGCATCACGATCAACATCTTTAGTAACCAATGTATATTGGTGGAATACGTGAGTGGAATTAGAAGCAATTACAGGAGTTTGTAATTTATTGCAAGATTCGAATGCTTTTGTATAATATGCGGCAGCATTTTGGCGAGCTTTTGCATAATCGTCCAAACGCTTAAGTTTTATATCAAGAACAGCAGCTTGAATACTATCTAAACGAGAGTTTACACCTACATAATCGTGATAATATCTTCTGTTCATACCATGGTTTACAACAACACGAAGTTGTTCTGCAAGTTCGTCATTGTTAGTGAAGATTGCACCACCATCACCATATGCACCCAAGTTTTTAGAAGGGAAGAATGACATTCCGGCAGCGTCGCCCATGGTACCTGCTTTTTTGGTCCATCCTTCTTTACTGGTATAGTCAGCTCCAATTGCCTGACAAGTATCTTCGATTACAAATAGGTTGTGCTCTTTAGCAATAGCCATAATCGCGTCCATATCGGCACATTGACCGAAAAGATGAACAGGAACGATGGCTTTGGTTTTCGGAGTGATTGCTCTTTTTATTGCTTCAGGATCGATTTGGAAGGTATCAGGATCAACATCCACAACCACAGGAGTAAGGTTTAAGAGAGCAATAACTTCAGCGGTTGCAATAAAGGTGAAGGAAGTAGTAATTACTTCGTCTCCAGGTTTCAAACCAAGTCCCATCATGATTATCTGCAAAGAATCAGTACCATTTGCACAAGGTATAACATGCTTTACATCTAAATAATTCTCAAGATTTTCTCTGAATTTGTGAACAGCTGGTCCGTTGATAAAGCTTGCTGTAGAAAGGATATCTTGGATTGCCTCGTTTACTTCGTCCTTGATTTTTTCATATTGACTTACCAAGTCAACCATCTGTATCTTCTTCATATTGTTTTTCTTAATTTGAAAATCACCAATTGGGTGAAAAAGTATTTTATTGTTTTTTGCGCCAAAAGCCTTGCAAATGTAAAGAATCTTGTATAATTCGCAACGCTTTCTGTTAATAATTTAACAAAACTTTTTTCTTCAAAAAATGAACAAAAAGTCAAAAAAGAAGGTAAAGAAAACATATTAGGGATAAATCTTAATTGACTATGGAATAAAGTGAGTATATTTGTATACATAGAGGGGTAATCCCTAATTTTCTTTGTAGACTCGGTAATCCCTTATTTGGCTATTTCTACTAATTGTAATCACAATGAAAATTAAAACCGAACATTATAAATTTTTTGATGATCCACTAAAGTTTTACAATGCCATGTTTACTGATATGGTAAAAGCAAGAAAGTATATATTTCTTGAAACTTATCGTGTGGGTTATGATGAAATAGGGGTGAAATTAAGAGACATTCTTGTTGATAAAGCAAAAGAGGGTGTAAATGTTAAAGTGCTGATTGATTATTGGGGAGGTAATAGTTTACCTAAAAACTTCTTTAAATCGTTATTGAAATTAGGAGGGGAAGTTCGGTTTTTTACAAAAATCAAATTCAATAGTGATTTTTTTACAAGAAGTCATAGACGAAATCATCGTAAGATTTTGGTTATCGACGATGAGGTTTCCTATTTAGGATCTTCAAACTTTACGGCTTACAATATGAATTGGCGTGAATCTGTTTTGCGCATGAAGGGTCGAATTGCTCATACATTAAAAGATGTATTTAGTCAAAATTTTCAGCTTTATAATCGTTATGTTTTTGAACTTCCCAAATATACACAAGTGATAAAGGCTGATGGATTTGAAATATTGCGTGATGTTCCTTCTATTTCCAAGCAAAAAGTAAAGAAAAGATATTTAGATTGCATTCGTCAATCCAAGAAAAAGATTGTTATCGAAACCCCATATTTCTTGCCAGGATTTAAATTGCGCAAAGCACTAATGGATGCTTCACGTCGTGGAGTTGATGTTCAAATTATTATGCCTAATAATTCCGATGTTAGTCTTGTTGATATTCTTCGGAATAAATATTTAGGTCCTATGCATAAATCTGGAGTGAAAATTGCTTTTTATCAGCAGCACAATCTTCATGCAAAGCTTATGATGGTTGATGACCATCTGTTTTCTATAGGATCTTCAAATTTTGATTACCGTAGTTTTAGATATATGCATGAAATTGTGATGATAGGCTGGCAGAAAAGTGTTTTATATCAATTGAAAAAGCATTTTTCTTACAGTATGAAGAATTCTATTCCATTTAATTATAAGAAATGGCGGCGGCGTTCTGTTGTCAATCGTTTTTTTGAGTGGTTTCTCTTACCTATAAGACATTTATTGTAGATTATAATTGATTTGAATTTGTGAGAATTAAAAAAAAGCATATAAAAAATCCAGGAATAGCTTTGGGTGGTGGTGGAGCCAGAGGAATGGCCCATATTGGTATTCTTCGTGCTTTTGACGAATTTGGTTTATCTCCAAAAGTTGTTAGCGGTAGCAGTATTGGTGGTTTAATTGCAGCTTTGTATGCAAAAGGAGAGTCTTATTCAAATATTTTAAATCACTTTATTGTAGAAAGACATGTTAAGCGGTTAAATTGGTTTCATTTTAAGAAGAGTTTATTTAGCTTATCTTATCTTGAAGATTCCTTACGAGAGGCTTTTCCTATTGATGATTTTAATACACTTCAAAAAGAGCTGTTTATTTGTGTAACCAACCTAAATAAAGGTGTTTCTGAGTTTAAGTATCATGGGCCTTTGGTGAAATGGATTATGGCATCAACAGCTATACCGGTTTTGTTTGAAGCAGTAGAAGAAGATAAAGAGTTGTTTATTGATGGAGGAGCAATGAATAATTTGCCTACTGACCCCTTGACTGGGAAATGTGATTTCATTATTGGTGTAGATTTAAATTCAATTCGTCCTGTTGATAATTTAAATAATAATTTATTGGAAATAGGTTTGCGGAGTATTGCTTTAGGTACTTATCTGAGTACAAAAGAAAAATTATTGGATTGTGATTTGGTAATTGATCCCCCAGGTTTAAATGATTTTGGATTATTAGAGTTTACAAAATCTAAGGAAATATGTGAAATCGGTTATGAATATACCAAAAAGAAGCTTGAGGCTCTTTTTTATTAGTCTTTACTCTTTTATGTGTATAACACAGAACTTATCACTAATAACAGTTTCTTGAAATTTAGCATATAATACAGCCATATATTATTACAATTAGCATAAGTGTTAAATCATTTCATTAGTCATCCCAACTTAAGTCAAAAATTGAAAGATAAGTGAGTTCACTATATGAAAAAAGGTGTTGAGAGAATAAAAAATACCTTTTGAATATAGAGTTATGCTGTTGAAACAGACAAATTATTTATCTTTATCCGTTCAAAATTATGAATCCAAAAAATTGTTGTAGAAAAATGGAAGAAGAGCCCGAAAAAGATAATGTACTACCTTATTTTGAGTCAGGTAAAGATAATAAACGACTAAAAGTAACATTTGCAGATCCTCATTCTGACAAGGATATATTTGATATTTGGAAAGATTATATTGGTGTTTGGGAAACTGAAGGTTTAAAACTATTGATCTTACCAAGAAAAAGAAGAAGAATTAATAATGAGGAATTCAGTTCAATCAGTTGTTTTATCATTTCTTCAGATTTGTCTAATGATGGTGTATTTTGGTTTCCAGAAAGTCATAAGGTCGACAAAAAAGGTCTATTTTTCTTTGAAGATTATAAAAAGATAAAATCTAAACCCGTATGGCTAAGCAAGCATGCTTCAACCTTAATACTTAGACTTTCTAAGACAGGGAATATTTATCGTTTAAAGAAAGTTGAAGAAAATATAAACTATCCTCTTCTATCAAAAATATCAGTTATAGGAAAAGGAGGGCTCTATAATTTAAAAGAAATTTCTAATACTGAAGCTGCTTTTACCTATTCGTGGGCTTTTGGCTCTAGTGCTATCGAAATGGATTTAAATGTACCACAAAAAGGTGATGGCGAATTTGATTTTGAAAACATAAGGATAACTTCAGAATCTAAACTTCGTGAAAATACAAATTTGTTATCAGAAACTCTGGATTTTAATACTGTTCTTACTCAGTTAAAAGACTTTTATCAAGAATTGATTTATCTTGATCTTGAAGCATTTTCTTTTCAAACTCCTGATTTACAAGAAATGCTTATAAAGTCGTTGTTGAAACAAATTAAAGAGAAAAAAGAGTTTATCCCTCATATACGATTTATAATAAATGCTCCAGATGATTCCTTTGCGAAAAATGTTTTCGATACAAAAATGTGGCGTGATTATGTGAAGGAGTATGATTTAAAAGATACTGTATCGTGGTCGGCTGTATGGTCTGAAGAGCGACCCAGAAATTTCTTGTTTCTTACTTTCCCTGGACGTCTTGCCTCGGGCAAAAGAGTTGTTGAAGATGCTTTGGGAAAAGGAGGTTTGCTAGCACCATCTGTAATATCAATAAATATTGAAGGAATAGAAGGTGTGAGCATGAGTTTATGGAATAGGTTGACTCGAAAATTCAATAAGAACTTTTCTCCTCAGCTGGTTAAAGACCTTGAGCAAGATATTATTTTTTATTCTATAGATAAGAATCTGGATAATGTTAACCTATTATTGCAGCTTTTATACGAGATTGATTTCTTTATAGATATGAAGCGTATATTGGGTTTTGTTTCCTCTGCACCTCATGAACTTATTAAACATTTGGCTTTGGATTGCAATGTGTTTGATCAAGAAGAAAAGCCAGATAATGAATAGCTTACTTGTATTTTTCGGCAAGTTTATTGTCTAAAGCATAAATACAAATCTGACGAGCTCCTTCACGGGTATAGTTAAATTTATTCCGCATATTGGTCATCATTAAATTAACGTCATGTTTTAGACGTTTGTCATAAGCATTGAAGTTTGGGCTATGGAAATCGAGAATTGCTCTTCTGAAATTTTCATTTCCAAGATAAGGTGCTAGTGCATTCTCTTTCAAATTACGAGTATATCTATTAAAAAGAGATTTATAAAGACTTGTTTCTGTAATCTGCTTGCCTTGGATATTGATTTCCTGGGCAAGAGATTTGGAAATATATTCTTTCCTTGTATCTAAGCGAAATTGTTTTGCATCTTCAGAGCTAACAGTTGATCCCAGAAGAATACGCTCCAAAACAATGAAGAATTCAACATTTATGTCAATAACATCATCTGTATAAAGACAACGTTTCGAGTCTCCAATTTCAAAGTTGACAGCAAAAAGATAATTTTGAATATCGCGGCTAATTTGCTTTTCGTTGTATGAATATATAGATTCTTTAACTTCTTGAAGTACATTGTAATCGTATAAGTCTTCAAGCGACTTTACAAATTCTTTAGGGATGTATCTTTCTAAACTCTTGTCTTTATAAAAGAAACTTCTAACCATTTCCATGGTAAGCATTTTCTTTGTTCTGCTGTATTTTGCAAAGAAGCGATTGAAGATATTTAAGGACTGTCGTCCACTAAAACCTTTAAAACCTTCTTCTTCAGATTCTGCTAGTATACCTTTTCTTTTGTCTTTATCAAAGAGGCGCACATCTTTTTCACTAAGCCATTTAGGCAATTGACCAGTGTATAGCTCCATTTTTAGGAGTAGGTAGTTTGGATCAATATATTTTCTGTATTGCTGTGGATTTCTAATCCAATTTCTGATTGTAGGAGAATTTAAACTTAAACGTGAGGATAAAATAATCTTTGCAAAATTTTCGAGTACACCAGGTAGGAAGTAAGTATCTATATGTCGACCAAACTTTTTACGGTAGATTTCAACTTCAGTATTGTAATCAAGAACGTAAGGTATGCTAACAGTAATAATTCTATCACGGAAAGAAGGAACATTTTCATAGACATCCTTATCGTTGGGATTAATTAATCCGATAAAAAGAGACTTTATTCTTTCTTCCAGAGAATTGACTTTGTGCACACCATCCGAAATAATTCCGTGAAGTTTCATTAGTCTTTCGACATTATGCTCTTTGATATCCATAAGAGCATAAATACCATTATTGGTTTTGGCAAGATCTGAATAGACATAGTTTATTCTATGAGTCTCGAATAAATCATTTAAAATTCCCTGGATTTTAAGGTTGTTAATGGGTTTATTTCTAATGGGATCTCCTGGGTTGAATACCGTAAGGCCTTCTCCAAATTGTCGGCTAAACCGCATTTTTCTAGCTCTAATCATTTTAAAAACCTCCATTGGGTCTTTTAGCCGATCCAATAGAGTTGAGAAAAGACTCGTGCATATACTGCATGATGTTTCTTTATGCACCCACTCATACTCTTTTCTTGAGAAGAGTTTTTCCTTAAATTTTCCATCGGGTATAATTTCCTGCAAAAACTTTTTACGATACATTTTAGGTATTTGCAGAATTGGATGGTCATGGTTTGGACAGTATATTTCTATGAATTTTTTCTTTGTGTTTGCTTGATTTAGGGTAAGATAAGCCAATTGTTTGCTAATATCGCTCATCTCTGTTTCATCGAAAGTGTTTTCTAAAGTGTTTTCTACATTTTTTAGACCCCCTAATTTTTCTACATCCAATTCCCAGAGGGTTTCATATAAAGCACCTTCTTCTTTACGTGTAAATTCTTCGAATTTTTGAATGAAGTTATTTAGAAAAGTACTTTTTCCTGATCCTGGAGGCCCTTCAAAGAGATATATATATCCCTTCTGGCTACTTTGCTTAAAGCTTCTTATTAATTTTATAAAGCGGTTGGAGAATAATCGATCAACAAAATATGGATCATCACAATGTTCTACAAATAGAGCAGAGCAGTCGTAGGAAGTTGAAAGAGCCTCACGAGTTTCTACGCGTGAAGATTCTTCAGGAATATAATATTGGGTCATATCATATACCAATTGGAAGATATCTCTAAATACCAATTCAGGATCTTTTCTGATAGTATACAAGAACTCATCGAACGAAATAGGAGTATGGATTCTTTTTTCCATAATTTGGTTCGAGAGATTAATAAGAGCTTCCAGTTTTTTTCCTTCGTCTTTAAGATCTTCTCTAAGATTTTCCAATTCTTTTTTATTATTCTCCTTCATGGCCTTAAAGATTTTGAGAATTTATTTTTTTATCTTTCATTGTGTAAAGCACTCTACGATGTTCATATCGCACGTTTTGTGGATTACGATCTTGAATTACTACAATTTGGGTAGTTTCCAATTGAGCTTGTCCTCCCCATAGATACTCGAGGCCTAAGAGAGTGTCTGGAATCATTTCCTGTACCAATTGTTTCCCCTCAAAATGATGAACCAAATAGATGTTGTTATCGTTGGTTTTTTCTTCATTTATAGAGATATAAGGAGGATGATAAAGCTGATCGAGAAGCATTTTTTTATAATCTTGGGCACGTCTGCTTTTTACATAATATTCGATCATTCCAGAATCTTTATTAAAGCGTTGCCCTGTTACAAAGAGATTATGTTCATCAACAAAGTCTTGATCAACAAATGTATTGATTAGCATATGATCCGAGAAGTATTTTCTAAGCATGAAGATGGCTTCTTTGCCATTATTTGTGTTTTTATCGTATTGAGCACGCTTTTGACGATCTCTTATCTTTTGAAACTGATAAGTAAGTTTTCCTTCATTAGCTAGATCTTCAACATGATTAATCAGTCTTAATCCAATGGCATATGGATTTAAACCGATTCTGCTTATGGAAGTTACAGCAGCATTTACTCTGGCATAATCTACTTCATGACCATTAATTCTATCGTCTTTCTGAAATAGTTTATCATGCCAATAGCTTGCCCATCCTTCATTAATAATTTTTGTACGAATTTGAGGAGCAAAATACAAGGAAGTGTTTCTAACAATATTTAAAATTCCTTTCATCCAATTGTTTCCATCTTTTTTTAAGAAGGGACTATTGTCTATAATAAATTCTAAAATATCTTTTGGTTTTGTTTTTCTTTTCTTAATAAATTGCTCAAAATACGATTGGAATTCAGGGTATTTCTTCTTGACTTCTGAAAAATATAGGTTGTCACCAAGGTCTCCATTGGTGTCAATCATTTTATTGTAGCGTTCAATTTCCTCAAAGAGTTTCATTTCAGAAAGTTTGACATGAGACTGTAGGAAATCACCAAAAAAATATTCTTCGCGTTTTACCTCTTTTAGGATGTCGTGATTTTCAATTTCATATAAATGAGGAAAGTAACCCACAATGTTATCTATAGACCGGGCAAATTCAATTACATAGTCTACCCATCTTCCATGATTACTCCGATGACTGGATATAAACCTTTTATCTGCCAAAGCCTGTCCGGCAAAATCATCCTTCCAGGTATGCATAAACATATGATTGTTTTGGAAGAAGTCGATATGACCAATAACATGGTAAAATATCATTATATTCAACCAGTCGGGGTTATTGTCATTATAGAATGAGATTGCAGGTCGTGTGTTGATTACTGTTTCATATGGGTTATGTGGATAAAGTTGATATTTTCCTTTTTCCTTTAAGACACCCACATCGTTAACCCAATAATCATAGAGTGTTGGAATCATACCTTTAGGTGTGTACTCCAATAAATCTTTATTGGTAACAATATATTCTAAAGTTTCATTATCGAAGGACAAGCCCGCTTCTTTAGCCCGAACTTTACATTCCTCCATAATTTTTTTGTTATGTTGATTGATTAATTCCATAGGGCTTATTCCACAAGTTTTTTTATTCCTTCAATAATTCTGTCCTCTGAAACAGTATTAGAATCGATGGCATCGAGTTTAATATGTTTTTCGTGCGATTCGAGTAAGTTTGATGATTTTAAATATTTTTCAACATAAGTGTCTGAACCCGGCCGTGTCCATGCATTTCTTGCAACAGTAATTCCAATTCTATTTACATATCCAAGCATTTCTCGTATGGCTTCAAGAGTAGATTTTCCTGTGCTGTCCCAATCATCACCATCTGTACCATAAAAGACATATATATTATAGTCTTTATGAAGTTGTTCTTTCTCTACAATTTGATTTACAAGTTGGAAAGCAGGAAAAACTTGTGTTCCACCAGCTACTTGCGATTTATAATAGGTGTAGAAATCTTTTACTTCTTTTGCTTTTGCATCATGGACAATAAACCTTGATTCTACATTGGTTTTGTATTGATACATAAGCCAGCTGTAGATAAATAGATGTTGTGTGGTTACAGTTTCTGTAGGCTTTCCTTCCATAGAACCCGAATAATCACGAAGAAAGAAGACAATAGCTTGTGATTCGAAGTCTTTTTCTCTGGATAAAATTCTAAACTCAAGATCTCGTGGATCAATAATCATGTTTTCTGTCATGATTTCTTTCGACGGATCAATTCTATCAAGAAGAATATTTGTTTTTATTACTCTTTTTAGAGTAGCTTTTTTATCTAGAAGCTGGCCAAAGCCACGATTACGATCGGTAAGGTCGTAAATATATCTGGTAAGAGATCTTTTTTTCCCTTTATCCTGGAGGTTAGGTAAATGGAATTGTTCTGTAAGAACTTTACCCAATTCAAAAGCACCACTACTAATTTTATGATCTCCATCATCTCCCTGTCCGGCACCACTACCTTGTCCTTGATCAGGACGGGCGGGTTGTTGACCAATAACTTCACCTTCTTCGCCTTCTCCTGTTCCACCTGTAGAACCTTGATCTTGATCTTCAGTTACAGAATCGTCATGATAGAGTTTTGATTCTGTGGTGGTTGGAACAACAACAACCTGACCTTGCTCTTCATTTCCAGGTTTGACTATTTTTCCCAATCGAATTTTGCGGGGGAAGCCATCTTTTTCACGTAGTTTATCTTGTTCAAGAAGTTCCTCAAGAGTTTTGAACCTGCTTACAGTAGTTCCCAGAAGAGGGTCTTTGGGAGCATCATCAAGTTCACTGTTTGAATTGCCACTTGTATTTGGTGCACTATGCGCATCTTCAGGAGCAGGAGTGCCTCCAAAATCATCAAGAGAGACCTTCTCCTTAGGATATACAGTTCTATTTCTGGATTTATAATCCTTTTTTTTCATAAGGAGCAGTATTTTGAGGTTTAGAATTAGGAAGCATCATCTTGAGTACAGAAATACTCAATGGTTTTTAATGCGCAAGTTTGGCAGTATCCCAATTTTTTGATCATGGTTTCGATCATCCGATTGTACAGTTTCTGATTTTCTTCATTTGTACGGTTGGATAAAGCACCTACAAGACTTCCTGCTCCGGCAACATCTGATTTCAAGCGAACATCAGTAACTGCTTTTACCAGTTCATTGTTATCCATAAAATTATAAGAAGGGTCGGAGATCATTTTCTGACCATAGATTTTCGAAATGGTTGTTCTAAAACTCTGTTTTTGCTCTTTAGAATTTAGTCCAAGGCGCGACTCCACACTATCGACAAAGGTTTCATCAATTTTTAGCGACACCAATTTATTTGTTTGAGGATCTTTGTATGTCCATAGTTTATCGGTACCTAAGTTTCGGGCATCCATTCCGATAATCATATTTACATAGTTCAGCACATCCTTTTCAATAGCATCAGGTTCATCCATATATGCATTAAAGATGGTTGTCATTATGTTTTTCCGATGCATGCTACGTGCAATTTTCAGATCGTTTATATACTTTTGACGATCTTTAGGGTCTTGCACATAGTCGAGAATTACGCTTTCTAATGCGGGGAAAACATCTCCGGCATACATACACTTACCTTCTTGAGTTTCTGATTTTTCAAGTAGAACCTGTATTGATCTTCCAAGGTTTCTATGTCCAAGTCCTTTTTGTCCAAATCGTTTGGTAATATCAGGATCGCTATTCAATCCATCAATTACCTCTGTAAGGGTTTTTATACTTTTCTCACCAGCAACCTCTCCTGCCGATAATTTCATCATTTCAACAGGGGTTAGTTTTTCTGACGGAGGCATACGGGTAAGTACAACTGATGTACTAATGGCATAATTTAGATTTGGATCGATATGCATTTTCTCTCCCGAGAAATTGGTTTTCTCTTTACCTCCAATAGAATATTGGGTAAGCTCTTTTTGGAGTAAGTAATTTGTATTGTGCGACATATAGGTTAGTCTACATCTATCGACAATAGGTGCTTGTTCCTTTTCTTCAAGAAAACGGGCAAATTCGGCATTATTACTAGTAGCAACAATCAGGGTGTCTAGTGGCCATTTAAATCCTTCAACTTCAATGGTTCTGTTTTGTATAACACCCAGATAAACCTGAACTAAATCTTTTTTGTTTTTAAATATCTCATCAGCAAAGTGAATTCCTCCTCCGGCAACACGAGCAAGAGCTCCTCTTCTAAGATCGAAGCGGAAAGGATTATTACTATCAGAGATGTGTAGTAATCGGGTGATAGATTCTTCACCGAGTAGATCTACGGCTGAGGATGTAATCTTATCTTTTGCAGCATATTTACCAGTAAGCGTGCCTCGTGATTCACTAAGTGGAACAGGAGTTATTTTTATATGACTTAGTATTTTATCTATATCACCATTATAGAAGTCACGGATTTCATTAAATATATAATCAGAACAAGCCCCAAGAGGACGGTAATTTTTATAATATTTTTCGAGAACTTTGTCTTTAAGACCAAATGATTGTAAATGTTTTATATTTTCCTTTTTGTCGGCAAAAATATTCATTGCCAGAATCATTGGATCTTCAAAAGTTTGAGATTCTATAGATTTGATTTTTCCATAACCACCTATTTTATCCAAATCTTCAAAGCTAAATGTATATCGCTGATTATTTGCCTGAGAAATAAATTGTCGGTACAAATAGCCGAGATAATCTACAAAGAAAGTTTTACCATTTCCAGGTTCTCCAATAAGGACAAAAGCCATTTCTTTGGATGATCCTCCCTCGGCAGCATCCTTAATATAGGAAACAAAACTGTTAATTTCGTCGTACATTCCAATAAGGTGTTTATCTCCAGATCGGAATACTTTAAAATC
The DNA here is from genome assembly GCA_041725955.1 of Bacteroidales bacterium. Classification (GTDB taxonomy): domain Bacteria; phylum Bacteroidota; class Bacteroidia; order Bacteroidales; family JBGRPZ01; genus JBGRPZ01. The sequence continues at coordinate 736 of JBGRQE010000086.1, read as the reverse complement.
GTAGGTATGTTTTCCGTTGATCATTACTTTTTCGATGAGTTTAGCATTACCTAAAATCATTCGAGTGAGTGACTCATAAACATTTTCAAATCGTCGGTTGCCGGAATTTAATTCGGTAAGATGTTGACCGAGGCTATTATCAGGATTCTTTATTTTTTTTGTTTCCATTAATTTCCCTCCAGGATTTATAGAGATTTAACCCGAATCAGGTATGAAGAAGTGTTTTTATTCTCTAGAATTGTGAAATAGGTAGTAATTTGAAAGGGGCTAAATAAAATATGTTGAGAATATTATTTGAACGCTTTTAAGGATTCATATTTCTATAACAAAATACTCCGATAATTTATTGGTAAATCAGAGATATTTTCTGTTTTAGTAGCATTAATATGTTAAAAAAATTCTCTCTACGATTTATTTTATACTTGAAATTATTTTTGGTGGTGATTTAAAAAGTATGCTTCAATAAAACAATGGCAATTAAGGAATAAAGTTAAATTTGAGTTCTGCAAATAACAATAAAACTTCTATGCCCCAATTGCCATAGTTCAAATTTGAAGAAAAATGGTTATAAATACGATGGGAAACAAAATTATTATTACAATGATTTCAAACGTCAATTTATAGGAGATTACAATCTGAATAATAAGGGATGCCATTCTCAGATAAAGAAAGAAATAGAACTAATGGTAGTTAGAGGAATTGGAATTAGGGATATCAGTGAAATTGAAGGAGTTAG
>JBGRQE010000085.1:0-12693 GCA_041725955.1 Bacteroidales bacterium | reverse complement strand
AAAGAACTAGATGAACTTAATATAATTTTATTGGATAAACTGGATAGATGTATAGTGGAAATAGACAATTTTGTTTATTTTTTATCTTATTTGGAGGGTGTAATTATTTCTAAGGTAAAATTATTTAGTCCTTTAATCGGTTTACACATGAAGAACGAAAAGCTACTTATCCTTGAAGAAACAGGTTTAAAGTTGGTTGATGGTAATGGAAAAATTAATCAAAAATTAGAAACTGATTTAGTAGTTAATTTTTCTTTAACAAATGATATTCTAGAGTTATGGTTCTTAGATGATAGAAAAAAAAGAATCGAATTATTGTTTTAAAATAAAGCACCAAGGTGAGGGTGCTTAACTTAGGTCAAGGGATCGTATCAACCACCAAAGTGCAAGGGTCCGACCCTCGACTAGAGTTGGATCATTGCATTATAGTGAATGATACCCTTTCACCTTGGTGGATTTTAATTTTCATAGTAATGGAAATCGAAAAGTACCAAGGTGAATTCTATTTTTCTCCATAATGAAATTCAAAAAGCACCAAGGTGGATTTTAAAATTCACCTTGGTGCTTTTATTTTGCGCTATAAATATTTCGCTTCTTTATTGGTAAATAAAGGAGTAAGTTTTTTCTTGTTGATTCTCTTGATTCGATCTTTGTATCATCCTTACCGGATAGTTTAGTTTATTGTAAATAAAACCGTAATCGAATGATAATTCAGATCTATCGTAAGAAAAGTCTTGATCCATAATATAAACGGGATTTCGCTCACTAGAGAACAAAGGAAAGCTTTGTGCAAATATTTCATGTGTGCAGACGTAAGGAAAAGGGTTCTGTTTGTCGTCAAATTCCAAAGTTCTTCTATGGATTATATTTCCTTTTAAATCTTTAGTTTCTACAGTACATTTCTTATTGTCAGACCAAGTATATTCTTCGGTGAAAGTATTAAACTTTGCTTTTTCATAATATTCCTTGTATTCACTCTTTTGTGGTCTTAACTTATTGTAGGTGGTTTTTTTGATGCAGTGATGAAAAAAATCATCTACGGCAATTTTTCCTCGTTTATAAGATTTAGATTCTGCTGTTACAATCAATATGTCATTGCCCTGATCTTTATAGGTGAAGTTGGTAATATATTCCATAAAAATCTTCTCCTCAGTACGCCAGTGATATTTTGTTTTTACACAATTCTTCTTTTCATCGTATATCAGCTCCAATTCTTTATTATTCTGAATGTTTTGAATGCTAATCAATACGGTTTCTGTTATGTCGTAATTAAATTGGAATAGCCCCTTATTATTACACCACAATTCCCTTAGCTGAAGTTTTTTTTCAGGAAAATATGGATTTGCATTGGGAAAAGGATTTCCGTCTTCATTATTTATTGGAGTTTTTCCCGTAATATCATCTTTATTACATGATAAAGGTAGGAAAATAACCACCAGAGTGAAACTAAATAGTAGAAGTAACTTTTTCATTTGATATGTTTTATTAGAATTGTAGGTTCATCCCATTTATTAAAGAGTAAAAAATGAGGGATAAGGTTGCATACCACCTCTCTTTAATCATATAAGGGTTTATCAAATATGAGAAAAATTACCTGGAAATTTGTACTTATTATTGCCCTCCTCCCAAAGATTTATACAAAGTGATTAGACTTGACATTTTTGTGTAGTATTGATTAACAATCTCCAATTCTGTATTTAAAGCATTTTCTTCGGCATTAAGTATTTCAATGGCATTGACCAAACCCGAGTCGAATAAATTTTCTGTAATACGACTTATTTTTTGGTAAGATTCTAATTCTTTGTTTTTCGTTTCAATTTGTTTTGAACTGGTTTGGAAAATATATAGTGCATTAGATACTTCATGTCCCGCAGTAATTAAAGTTTTCCTAAAATTATTCTCAGCCTGTTTTCTTTGTGCAAGTGCAATTCTGTGATTTTCTTTTATTGTATTTCTATTTAATATGGGTTGTGCTAATCCTCCAATAAGATTATAGAATGTTGAGTTTGGAGAAAACCAGTTTGTCAATTGGTTGCTTTGATACCCTCCTGTAGCACTAATTGTAAATGTTGGATAAAAGTTTGCTCTGCTTACATTTGTCATTTCAAAAGCTTGTATAAGTTGGTATTCTGCTTCTTTTACATCAGGACGATTGCTGAGTAGCTGAGCTGGTATTCCTATAGCATAAGATGAATCTAATTGTTGATAATTAAAATTACCCAAAATAATAGAGTGGGGATAATCTCCGAGAAGAAGGCATAGAGCATTTTCCTGAATTTGAATTTGTTTTTCCAGATCTCTTTTTAGGGCAATTGAATTATTAAGTTGAGCCTTTGACCTCTCTACAATTATAAGATTTTGAGTTCCTGATATTTTTAGTTCTTCATTAATCTTTAAACTTTTGATTTTGTTTTTTATAGTTTGTTCACTAATTTTTACTTTTTGATGCAGACTAATGAGTTGATAATAAATTTGAGCGATTTGGCTTATGATTTCAGTTTGTAAGGTGTTTTTTGCTTCTTGAGTTTCCAGATATTTTGCAAATTCCTTTCTTTTCATACTTCTAATTTTACCCCAAATATCAGCTTCCCAGGAAAGCATTAGAGAGCTGTTTAATTGGTTCAGGTAGTTTAGATATTGGCCAGTACTACTTTTTTGTGAAAACTTTTGCGTTGAATATTGTAAGTCAAGGTTTAATTGTGGGGTATTTCCTTCTTTAGCCTGTTTCAGATATGAATTTGCTATTGATATTTGAACAATTGCATTTTTAATATCAAAATTACTATCTATTGCTTGCTGTATATAATTCTGCAGAAGAGTATCGGTGAAAAACTGCTTCCAATCAATATTTCCAATATTATTTAGATCTGTGCTGTCTGTAGGAAAGCGATATAGTTTTTCTGAGTTTAAGTTTTTGGGCGTTTTATATTTTTTAGAAACAATACAGCTTTGATGCAGGAATAAAAGAAATATTATTCCAGATAAGAAAAGGGTTTTGTTGGGTAAATGGCATTTCATAAGCTTATGCATTGAGTTTCTTAGAAATTAATTCATGAAGAAATTGAAAAACTACGAATAGGCTTGGGATTACAAATATTCCTATAAGAGTTCCAATTAGCATACCACCAGCTGCACCTGTTCCAATAGAATGATTTCCTACAGAGTTTACTCCTCTGGCCAGAACTAGAGGTAATAAACCAATAATAAAAGCAAAGGACGTCATTAGTATTGGACGCAATCTTGATTTACTTCCTTTGAGGGCTGCATCAATTAAGCTTTTTCCTTTTTTTCTTTGTTGTCTTGATATTTCTACAATTAGAATTGCATTTTTTGCCAGTAGTCCGAGAAGCATTATAAGAGCAATTTGGAAAAATATATTGTTGTCGATTCCAAAAACCATAATACTTAAATATGCTCCGGAAACTCCTATGATTAAAGAAATAATTACAGCAAAGGGAAGAAGATAACTTTCATATTGAGCTGCAAGAAGAAAATAAACAAATAAGAGACTTAGGACAAATATTGTAAGGGTCTTTCCACGAGCAATAAGTTCTTCTCTTGAGATACCCGAAAAGGTAAGTTCATAGGTATTGGGTAAGTGTTGTTGTGCAACTTCTTCAAAAGCTTTTATGGCATCTCCTGTAGAATATCCTCCGGCTGCCGATCCATTTAGCGTTACTGAATTATACAGGTTGTAGCGGTATATACTTTGAGGACCATAAACTTTTTTAAGCTGAATAAATTCGCTTATTGGTGCAGCTTTTCCTTTGTTTGTAGTAACATACATCTTAGATAGATCGTTTGGGTTTTTTCTATCTTCGGGTTTAGACTGTATATATACTCGATATTGTTTTCCGAATTTATTAAAGTTAGTGGTGTAGTTTCCTCCAATAAAACCTTGGATATTACCCAATAGCTCATTTATTGAAACTCCTGCTTGCTTTGCTTTTTCTACATTTAACAAAAGCTCAAACTGAGGGAAATTACTATTAAAGGAGTTGGATACGAATTGAATCTCTGGTCTTTCATTAAGTTTTTCTACAAAGTTTTTTGTAACTGTATCTAAACTCATCAAATCTTCGGAATTTAAATCTAGTAGTTTTGCTTCTACACCATTCGACGATCCAAAACCTCTTACAGGGGGAGGCTGTAGAAATATGATTTGTGCATCTGGAATTTGTTGACTTAAAGCAAATAGTTTTCCTATTATGGCTGTAGAACTTTGGTCTTTTCTTTTTCTATCTTTCCATGGTTTTAACCGCATAAAACCTATTCCATATTGACTTCCTGCTCCGCTAAAGAAATTAAATCCATTAAAGTTCACATAGGAAGCAACTTCAGGGACTTCCTGGACAATTTTATATAGCTGTTTGTTAACTTCGATAGTTCGCTCTAAACTAGATGCTGCTGGCAATTCAATATTTACAAAAATAACTCCCTGATCTTCACTGGGTACAAAGCCCCTTGACAGCTTTTGATTACTGTATATAAAGAAAACTACAGCGATAATTATGATTAACAAGCTGATCCATTTATGTTTAAATAGAAAGACCAAACTATGCATATATTTCTGTGTAAGTCGGTTGAAGCCTATATTAAAACCATTGCCGATTCTTTTGAAAAATGAGACTTTTTTATTCTTTTTGGGTGGACGCAGAAAAAGAGCACATAATGCCGGGCTTAAAGTAAGGGCATTAATTGCCGAAATTATTATGGCCACAATAAGAGTTACTCCAAATTGTTTATAAAAAACACCTGATGGACCTTCAATAAAAGTTACCGGAACAAATACAGCAGCCATAACTAGAGTAATAGAAACAATGGCGCCACTTATTTCTTGCATTGCACTGATTGAAGCTTTTCTGGGATTTTTTTCTCCTTCTTCAATTTTTGTGAATATGGCTTCTACAACAACAATAGCATCATCAATTACAATTCCAACGGCAAGAATTAAAGCAAAAAGAGTAAGTAGATTTAGAGAATAGCCAAAGATGTCGAGAAAGAAAAATGTACCAATAATGGCCACCGGAACAGCAATTGCAGGAATTATTGTAGATCTATAACTTTGAAGAAAAATAAACACTACAATAAATACCAGTATAAATGCTTCAAAAATTGTTTTTTTTACCTTTAGAAAGGATGCTTCCAGAAAGCTGTTTGTGTCGAAGTTAATAATAAACTCTAATCCTTCAGGTAAATCTTCAGATAGCCTTTTAAAGGTGGCATGAATTTCTTCAGATATTTTTTGTGCATTAGAATTTGGTGTTTGAAAGATTCCAAAAGAGGAGGAAGGGTATTCTCCATATGATCCTTTACCTGTATATGATTGTGCACCAAGATGAATGTCTGCAATATCTTTTAGATAAAGAAAAGATCCATCTTCAAGAGCATTAATAATAATGTTTTCATATTCCTCTACCTCTTTATATCTTCCTTTATATTTTATAGTATATTCAAATGCTTGTCCGGAGTTTTGACCAAAGGAGCCTGCAGAAACCTCCATGCTTTGTTCGCGAATAGCAGCTGAAACTTCGTCGATATTTACATTATAATTTGCCATTTTAATTGGGCTTACCCAAATATTCATCGAATAATCTTTTGATCCAAAACCAGAAAATTTTCCTACCCCTTTTATTCGTTGAATTTCAGGCTGAACATATATGTTTATATAATTTCGAATAAAAGTTTCATCAAAAGCAGGGTTCTTTGATATTAAGCCTGCGTACATAATGGGTGAATTTTGTAATTTTTGGGTTCTGATTCCAGATCTGTTTACAACATCAGGCAAGCTTGATGCTGCTGTTGAAACTCTATTTTGTACGTTTACAGCTGCAATATCAGGATCGTATCCTTGTTCAAAATAAACAGTAATCGATGCGTTTCCATCATTACTGGCGGTTGAGGTAATATAAGTCATTCCTTCAACGCCATTAATTTTTTCTTCAATAGGAATAATAACACTTTCGACAACAGTTTGGGCATTTGCTCCTGGATAATTTGCATTTACCTCTACAGATGGGGGTGCAATGTTGGGATATAGGGTTACTGGTAAAGAGAAATACCCCAAAAGGCCAAGTAAGACAATTATAATTGAGATAACTGTTGATAAAACAGGACGTTCAATGAATAATTTTAGATTCATGGGACGGGGAAATAAGTTTGGTAGGAGTTTGTCAATTTTTTGTTTGTGGTGGGTATAGGTATAATTTTAGTACCTGGACGGATTTTGTTTAATCCTCTGGCAAGGATAATCTCTCCTTCCTTTAAATTTTTTTCAATCAAAAGCATTTTTCCTGATGTTCCTAACGGGAAAACTTCTCTGGTATTTACCGTACTGTCTGAGTTAAAAATATATACCAACGTTTTGTTTTGAATTTCAAATGTGCATATTGCAGGGATAGCAATCACATCTATATATTTTTTAGGAAGTAGAATAGACCCACTTGAACCATCTTTTAATAAATAATTAGGGTTAGGGAATAATGCACGAAATTGTAGGCTGCCAGTAGTGTTTTCTATATTTCCTGAATACGCTGTAATTTCTCCATTATGTTTAAAATATTTGTCATTAGGAAGAATAAGGCTAACTTCAGGAAACATTGAAAGATGATTTCTGTCTTTTCTTATATTTATGGTATCGAATAAAGAATAGTACTCTTTTTCATTTATTGTAAAATATGCAAAGACGGAATCAATTTTCGAAATTGTAGTTAAAGGATTGGATTCATTAGGCCCTACAAGATTTCCTTTTCTGTAATTAATTTTTCCAATAACTCCATTGTAAGGGCTGGTAATAAATGAATAACTAATGTTTGCCATTATACTTTGGTACTGACTTTTAGACTTGTTTAAATTAGCCATTGCAGTTTCCAATTCATAATTGCTTACAATTCCTTTTTTAAATAATGGAAGTAGTTTTTCCAGTTCAATTTGTGCGAGACGTATTTGTGATTTTGCCGACTCAGCGTCTTTATCTAAAACAAAGGATTCTAGTTTAAATAAGGGTGTTCCTTTCTTTACAAACTCACCTTCGTCAACAAAAACTTCTTTAATATAAGAAAGGTTTTTTGCTTGTAGGTTTGCTCGCTCGTTCCCTTCAATCGCTGTAGGGTAGAATTGATCGATGGAATAATTTCCTTTTGATACTGCAACTACAGGATAGGATGAAAACTGATTTTTTTGGTTTTTAACATTTTTGTTTTTGCAGCTAAGCAATATTGAACAGATAATAGGGGATAACAGGAGTAAAAGTATCTTTTTTGTCATCTTTAATAGATTGATCAAAGTAATTAATTGACATAAAGATACTTAAGATTAATGTCTTTTGCAGGTAATTTTTTAAAAAAGAATGAGTGAAATTTAAGAGACGCGCATATAAACGCGTCTCTTAATATAATTAAAACTTGTATACTCTTAATTTCAGGTAATTATTTTTTAATAATCAGGATTTCCCTTAGGGTAATATCATTTTTAATGATTTGGATAAAATATGATCCTGGTTTCCAGTTTCTGGTATCGATATTTTCTTTTTCATTAGGATTAGGTTTTGACCATATAGGTATTCCTTTCACATCTCTAACGATAGAGTAAAGAGCATCTTTACCACAATTGATACTTACGCTGTTTTTTGCAGGATTAGGAACAACAATTGGAGCTCTTTTTTCCAATTCATCAATACCCACATTTTTTGTTTCTTGAGTTATTTCAATTGTTTTCTTTAAAGATCCAGCAACTATCTTAATGTTTCCTTTTCTTGATTTGCTTCCTGAATTTTCTTGATATTCAATTGTTAGATCAGTATCAGTATCTCCAGATTCTGGACTGATTTTGATCCAATCAATATTTTCTGAAGCAGTCCAGTCGAGGTTACAGCTTACCTTGGCTATTGATTTTCCAGCTTTATAAGGTAGTGTCATCTTTTCTGGAGTTATTTCAAGATGAAGGTCTTTTGATGTTTGAGTAATTTGAATAGTCTTGCTTAGATTGTTTGGAGCAGTAAATACTATATTTGTCTTTCTTACTTTATCTCCAGTGTTTTCTTTACAGGTAATATTAATTTCTGCATCAGAGTCACCGCTTTTTTTGTCTAGGATGATCCAATCCTCAGAGCAGGTAGCAGCCCATGTAGTATTACTTAAAACATTTACTTTAGTTGTGTTTTCTTTATATTCAAGAGATAGTTCCTGTTCTGAAATGGTTAAAAATTTACTTGAAGCATTATTTAGTGGAGATGTCCATAATCCTCTTCCGTAGGTTGCTGCGTATATCTTGTTTTCCTTTGGAGTGTTTCCATAAAAAATTTCCAATTCAGTTACTCTTGTATTTGGCAAATTCTTGCTATATAGTTCCCAATCAGCATTATCTACTTTTACGTAAACACCGAAGTAAGTACCTGCATATAATTCAACTTGATTGGTGTTTGATTTGTTTTCTACAATACAATTTACTGGAATTTGAGGGATTCCTTTGCTTATATTTATCCAAGTTTTTCCACCGTCTTTGGTTTGGAATACACCATTATTGTCATATTTTTTTCCACTTACCCAAATGGTATTTGGATCATTATGTTTAATAGAAATATAGCTTATGTCAATATATCTAGGAAGTTTAGAATCTATTCTATCCCATTTGTTACCTCCATTATTAGTTTTATAGAGATATCCTTTACGAGAAAAAACAATGGTTTGTTGATCCGAAGGAGAAACAGCTAAACAACTGATTTTTGAAAAGGATTGAGTGTTGGCAAAGCTGGTCCATGTTTTACCACCATTAATAGATTTAAAAAGCTTGCTATACCCAGCATAAATAATATTTTGATCTTGAGGATCCAATACATAAGGGGTTATCCATTCTCCCTCACCAGCATTTCGAGGGGTAATATTGTATTGTGAATTCCAGTTATTTCTGGTTTTTCTAATCTCACCAAAGTAAAGTGACCCATATTGGATATTAGGATTTGATGCATCAATAATACATTCCATTCCATCACCACCAATTACATCAAAATATTTATTGTTTTGGCGGATTTTAGTACCATTATCTTGTAGCCCATTAATACAATTACCTGGATTTACAGCATCAATTCCTATTTTATATATCTGGCTAATAACTAATGTATTTGAAAGGTCAATCCATGTTATCCCTTTATCTAAACTCTTATAAATGCCACCATCATTTCCTTCAAATATTTCAGAAGTTCCAGGTCTGAAAACAAGTTCGTGTTTGTCAGCATGAACTGCAATAATTCCACATTGACCTGCCCAATGGCTACATATTTTCCAATTATTACCGCCATCTTCAGTTTTCCAAGTATTTACACCACCTACATAAACTTCATTGGCATTGGTTGGATTTGAGGCAATTGCTAAATCATAAAAGCCCTGACCATTATTATCACCTGTACCTTCACATGAATAGTTTAATAAATAATCGTTAGCACCTGTAGGATTTAGAATTTGTTTAAAGTTATCTCCAGAGTCGGTAGATTTAAAAATACCTTTTAACCCACCTTGAGCATTGGTAGCAACAGCATAAACAATTTTTGAATCATCAGCACTTACTGCCAAGGCAATTCTTCTTCCTTTGGTATCGCAGACACTTTTCCAGTTTTTACCCCCATCAATACTTTTGTAAATTTCTGAAGTATAATATGCTGAACTACCTCCGTAAAGGATATCTGGATTAGAGGTGTTAAATTCAATATCATTAAAGAAAGTGGTAGATCGTTTGTCCCAAGTAGCCCCTTTGTCGTCAGAAGTGTAAAAACCATCGGTAGTGGCGGCATATAATTTATCTGGGTTATTTGGATTTCCAAGAAGTCTGTTTACTTGGATTTCGTCTGAGGGATCAAATTGCAATCCTGTGTATTCCCATGAATTTCCTCCATCGGTTGATTTTAAAATTCCTACAGAAGGAGTGTCTTTTGCATCTCTATCACCAGTAGCAATGTAAATAGTATTATTTTTTGCATAATCTGGGTGGACATATATATCGCTTATACCTACAGAAGCAAGATTATCAGTAAGAGGAGTCCAATTTACTCCATTATCTGTACTTTTCCAAAGTCCACCGCCTGGAGCGCCTATAAATAAAGTGTTTTTATCAGTAGGGTGGAAAGCAATAACATTTACTCTTCCAATACCAGCATACCCTCCACTTGAACTATTTGTACCAATAGATGTCCAGTTGGAATTAGAATTTTCTCTTGTATTTTTTCTTATTACGAGTTCTTGATAGTTACTTAGTTTCCCTGCTTTATCGTTTATTCTAGAATTCCAACTATATTCTCGACGTTTAAATTGTTTCCATCCTGGAAGTTTTTTTCCATTAGGATATTTTCCTTTGACAATATTGTTTTTTATACAAAAATCATTGAACATTGCCTGCTCTTCAATGAATGTAACTTGTTCGTTGTTACGAGTTGGTTTAAGCCATTCCTGCGCCCCTATGCTGAAGGAAATAGATAGAAATAAAACTAAAAAAAGATGTTTCATTAGTGCTTGTATTAGTGTTATATACCCAATAACCTAATCATAATGAATAGGTTCCTAATCTGAAAAGTAAATCATGTGTGTTCTTGAAAAAAATCCGCCCGTTCCGAGAAAGCAAAGGTATAAAATAAAAAGAAAGAAAATGCCTTTTTATACTAAGGAATTGTTATTGTAAGAAAAAATAGGTATTTTACCGGAGGAATAAAGGGCAATCTGGAAAGTAAATTAGACGGCCCTTTAACTTTAGGTGATTTTTGTTTAAGGAGTATTTTCTTACAAGAATATTATTGTCCCCATTTAAAATCATAAAATTCTTTATGGTTTTTTGCATTGTATTTTAGCATATCGACGACTTTCCCATCTTTAAGTTTAATAATATTTACGCTTTCTAACGAAATATTATATGAAGATATAAGGCATTCTACATCTTCAATTATGTTGATTTTGTTATGTAGTTCTTTAGGAATGGGTAAACAGTCTTTATTACTCCAAATGAAAGTAATATTATCATGTTCCTTTAAAATGTTTTTATTCATAGAAATACCTACATATTGTGCACATCCTTTACATCGCATACAAGGTACAATAACCAGTATGTTTCCAATTTTATCTATAGATAGGTTTCTTAATTCTTTTAAATATGCTTTAATAACTTTGGTTTCATGATTGTACTTTTCTAGTTTTCCTGTTTTTTCTTTTGATAACACTCCAGAAATTGAAATTATAAGAAAAAGACTTAATGCAATAATTTTTTTCATACGATATGACTTAAGTGTAAAATTTTGATTGGTAAATTTAATTCAAAAAATGATTTTATTTTAATCAATTATGACTTGATTGTATCTCCAAGATTAATTATCGATATTTGTTTGTCTAAAAAAAAGTTCCATCCATAGAAAAAAGAAAAAATTAAAAGGATGAAAAAGTCAAAAAATCTTCGTCTTCTCTTTGTTTTGTTTTTAATCTTGATTGTAGTGATAGTTAATGCTCAAAACTCTAGAAATAATCAAATAAATGAAAGAGCTAAATGGTTTGTAGATGCTCGCTTTGGAATGTTTATCCACTGGGGAGTATATAGTGGTGCTGAAGGTGTTTGGAAGGGTGAAAAGTTGCGTTATGATAATGATTATGCCGAATGGATTTTTTATAGAAATAGAATTGATAAGAACGAGTATTTACAACTCTTAGATCGTTTTGATTGGCAAAAAATAGATCCTGAAGAATGGGTGCTTCTGGCAAAAAAAGCGGGAATGAAATATGTTACTATTACAGCAAAACATCACGACGGGTTTGCTTTATGGGATACAAAAGTAAGTGATTATAATATTGTAAAATATACAAATCCAGGAAGGGATATAATAAAAGAATTATCTGTTGCCTGTAAAAAACATGGATTAAAATTAGGCTTATATTATTCTCATTGGATTGATTGGGAGCATCCATATGGATGGAAACATTCGATGGAAGTTTATCCCCTGTCAAAAGAAAAATATGATAAATACTGGCAGGAAAAGGTAATGCCTCAAATGCGTGAATTGCTGACTAATTATGGAGATATTGGCCTTATATGGTTTGATATGTGGATTGATCATTCAAAAACTATTGTTTCAAAAGATCAGCTTTTACAGTTAAAGAAAATGATGAGGGAGTTACAACCAAACTGTTTGATAAATTCTCGACTCGGATTATCTATTGAGGAAGATTCTGATGTTGATTTTAAGACTCTTGGAGATAATGAGTTGGGTGATAAGATAGAGGTTTTTCCTTGGCAGTCTCCTGCAACAGTTGCTCATTCATGGGGATATCATGCATTAGATAGTAAGTATAAATCTACAACTACACTTTTGCATTCGTTGATTGGGAATGTGAGTTTAAATGGAAATTTTATGTTGAATATTGGCCCAAGAGCCAATGGAGATGTTCCTTTTGAAATAACTCAACGTTTATCGGAAATTGGGGATTGGTTAAACAATAATGGAGAATCTATTTATGGTGCTAAAGCTTTTGAGTTAAAAAAAGATATGCATGATTGGGGTAAAATTACATGCAAGACTAAGTCTTCAGGGAATACAAAATTATATTTACATGTTTATAATTGGCCTATAAGTAAAAAATTGCATCTAAGTGGAATATTAACTAAACCTGAGAAGGTTTATGCATTGACTGATCCGAAGCAAAAGTTTAATTTTAATTATAGGCCAAT
>JBGRQE010000084.1:0-12919 GCA_041725955.1 Bacteroidales bacterium | reverse complement strand
TGTGCTCTTCCGATCTTACATCATAACAGAACCTTTAAAAGTAAAAGCAGCATTTGGTGAAGCATGGTTGCAAAAACTTTCTGTTGTAAATACATAATCCCATGAGTCACCAAATGCTGCTTTTACTTTTAAAGGTTCTGTTATGATGTAGGATAGAGATATTAGAATTAATAAAATAATACCTTCAAATTTTTTTTTGCGATTCATAATGTTTATTTGGTTATTGAACCACATAAATAAAAGAAATTATAAATAATAAACAAATATTTAAGAAAAATTAACAGAACAATGTGTTAATAATGTTTTTAAGGCTTGTAATTTTCTTTTGAATATATAGTTGTTGGATAGTTGGGATTATAAAATACTAAAGTAAAAGCTGCCTATATATGTAAATAGGACAGCTTTCTTATACTCTTATTTAGGAGCTTTTCTTAAAAGATAAAAGCCTAAACCTGCAAATATTATATTAGGAATCCATGCTGCTATTGGAGCAGGTAAGTTTCCGAAAGTTGCAAATACCGTAGAAAATTGTTGAAATAAAATATAGGAGAAGGTAATGGCGATTCCCATTCCAAGGTGAAAACCAATTCCTCCACGTACTTTTCTGCTAGATAAAGCTACTCCAATTATAGTAAGAATAATTGTAGAGAATGGTGCAGCCATTCTTTTTTGCATCTCAACTTCATAGGCTACAACATCACCAATTCCCTTTTCTTTATAATCTTGTATATGATTTTTTAGTTCAAAATAGTTCATTTGTACCCATTCTTCTTTATTTGTATAAAAATCTTCGGGTTCCATATTTAATGTTGTATCCAGAGAATAACCGTATTGCAAATATTCATTATTGTTTTTGTCGATTTCGCGAATAAAGTAGTTGCTAATATTCCATTTGTTACTTGCTGTGTCGAATGTAATTCGATCGGATAATAGTTTGTAAGTTAGTCTGTTTTCTTCATAATGTTCGAGAGAGAATTTATAGCCTACCTGATATTTCAGGTCATAACTACTTACATATGCATATTCTCCTGGATTTAGCTGTATATGAATATTCTGACCTTTGTTTTTCTTCAATTGCGAGAGGTATGTTTCTTTAAATGTCCGCAATTGCACTTGTGTTTTTGGAATAATAAAATTACCCAATACAAAAGATAATATAGCTAAGAAAATAGCAGATTGAATATAGGGCCACAGCATTCTTCTAAAGCTAATACCACTGCTGAGAATAGCTATAATTTCTGTGTCTCCTGCTAATTTCGATGTAAATAAAATTACTGAAATAAAGGTGAATAAATACAGAAATAGATTTATGAAGTAGGGGACAAAATTAAAGTAATATGAAAAGACGATATCCCAAAATGGAGCTTTGACAAGGTCCACATAGTTTTCTGCAGCATCAAATACTACTATGATTACACTTAGAATCGCAATTGTAAAAAAGAAAGTTCCAAGGAACTTTTTTATAATATATAAATCAATTTTTCTCATTCGGGTAAAAAAAATATTTCTTTCTACAAAGGTAAGCTTTTGCCGATGATGTAAAAATAAGGTGTTATAAAAGTTGGAATAAAAAGATCAACCTTTACATAACACCTTATCTCCGATTCATGTTACAAATTATAATCTGTTGGTAACTTTTTTTACCATTACTTCTTTCCATTCAGCAAATGTACCTTCAACAATCTTTTTACGTGCAGTTTTGGCTAGCCACAGGTAAAAACCTATATTATGTAAAGATGCAATCATGGGGCCTAAGATTTCTCTTGCAGCAAAAAGATGTCGTAAATATGCTTTACTGTATTGACTATCTACAAAAGAAAGGCCATTAGTATCAATTGGGCTAAAGTCTTTTTCCCATTTCTTGTTTTTGATATTTATAATTCCTTCTGAGGTAAATAACATACCATTTCGCCCATTTCGGGTAGGCATTACACAATCGAACATATCAACTCCTTGTGCAATTCCTTCTAAAATATTTGCAGGAGTACCAACCCCCATCAAATATCTGGGTTTATCTTTTGGAAGAATACCACATACCAATTCGGTCATTTCATACATCATTTCATGTGGTTCTCCTACAGAAAGACCTCCAATAGCATTACCTTCAGCTCCTTTTGAAGCAATATATTCTGCCGATTGAGTTCTTAGATCGCGATATGTACTTCCTTGTACGATTGGAAAAAGTGCTTGTTTATAACCATATTTTCCTTCGGTTTCATTAAATCTTTTGATACAACGATCTAACCAGCGATGAGTAATTCCAAGTGACTTTTTTGCGTAATCGTAGTCGCAAGGGTATGGAGTACATTCGTCGAAAGCCATCATTATATCTGCTCCAATCGAACGCTCAATATCCATTACTCTTTCTGGAGTAAAATTATGTCGTGACCCATCGATATGAGATTGGAAGATAACTCCTTCCTCTTTGAGTTTACGTGTTCCAGATAGCGAATACACTTGATACCCACCACTATCGGTTAATATTGGTCTGTCCCAACCATTAAACTTATGAAGTCCGCCAGCACTTTCCAAAACATCTAGTCCTGGACGTAAATATAGGTGATAAGTATTCCCTAGAATTATTTGTGCCTGCGTATCTTCTTTAACATCTTTTATGTGTACTGCTTTAACAGCCCCAGCAGTTCCAACAGGCATAAAAATCGGAGTTTCGATTTTCCCATGATCTGTCGTGATTTCCCCCGCTCTGGCCTTTGACTTAGAGTCTGTTCCTATCAGTTTGAAGTCCATATCAAAAAATTTTGCCAAAGATAAATTATATTCATAAAGAAAAGGTATTTTTGCACTGGTTAAAATAGATAAAACGTGTTAGAATTTGAATCCTTTTCTACTCTTGAATTAATTGGCTTCGTTGTATTTGTTGCCAGCCTATTTATTCAACTGATTTATTATTGGTTTATTTTTGGGCGTTTGGCATTTCATAAGTCAAAATTTAATGCAGAAACAGACAAAGCTGTTTCTATAGTTATTAGTGCCAGAAATGAATATGAAAATTTGAAGAATAATCTTCCTCTGATTCTAGATCAAGATTACAATAATTTTGAACTTATTGTTGTAAATCATGTGTCAGACGATGGAACGGAAGGTTTGTTAAAAGAATTTGCATATAAATATGATCGCTTAAAGCCTGTTCATATTCGTGAAGATCTAAATGCCTTTTCAGGGAAAAAATTCCCATTAAGTATTGGCATAAAATCGGCTAAGAACGATTGTTTATTATTAACAGATGCAGATTGTAAGCCATCGAGCAATCAGTGGCTTCGTCAAATGCAAGATCAGTTTGATGATAAAACCGAAATTGTTCTGGGTTATAGTCCGTATAATAAATCTCGCGGAATTCTGAATGCATTAATACGATGGGATACCCTTCATATAGGTATTCAGTATTTGTCCTTTGCACTGGCTAAAATCCCATATATGGGTGTTGGTCGGAACCTATCTTATCGTAGGTCTCTCTTTATAAAAAACAAAGGCTTTATTAATCACTATAAGGTGTCTTCTGGTGATGATGATTTGTTTATCGGACAAGTTGCCAATAGCAAGAATACGAAGATACGTGTAAATAAAGAGTCACAAACAACTTCAGAACCTAAAAAATCGTTGACTTCCTGGTGGAAACAAAAGCGACGACATCTGACTACTGGTAAATATTACCGAACAAAATATAAAGTTGTTTTGGGGTGGTATAGCTTGTCACAGACTATGTTTTTTATTTCTTTTGTTTTTATGTTAGCTATTTCACAGTTATATTATTTAATTTTAGGGTTATTTTTAATCAGAATGCTTTCTCAGTTGTTCCTATTTATAAAATGTATGAGCAAGTTGGGAGAGAAGCAGAGTTGGTTTTTAATTCCTGTATACGAAATAGTTTTTGTTGTATTAAATCCAATAATTGCATTTTCCAATTTAATATTGAAAGATAAAAAATGGAAATAAAGCAAAATTTTGCAGATAGAAAAAAAAGAGATTATGTGTTGGTTCAAAAAGCTCTCGAGAATAAAGATCAGGGAGCTTTTGCTGAACTTTTGAATTTGTATTATGAACCTTTGTATCACTATTTATTACAAAAGACAAGAAATGTCGAAGATGCTGATGATTTAGCTATTGAATCATTTAGTAAGGCCTTTTGTAATTTAGATAAATATGTAGATACACATTCCTTTAGCACTTGGCTATTCCGAATTGCAAATAATAATTTTATTGATTTCTATAGGAAGAGGAATCGATACCGGGAAATTGATTCCAATAAAATGATTTCTTGCCAGGATGAAGAAGTTTGTGTTGATATTCCTAGTTCGGGACTTGACCCAGAAGAGGTGTATATAACCAAAGAGAAATATAAGGAATTGCGTCGGGTGGTTAAAGAGCTTAAGAAAGATTATCGTGATATTATTGAAATGCGTTTTTTTAAAGAATTATCATATGAAGAGATTCAGGAAAAAACAAATTTACCTATGGGGACATTAAAGGCTAAGTTGTTTAGAGCAAGAATTTTATTGATGAGTCTTTTTGAACGTTATGAAGAGGATTTAGGAGCGGAATAATAGAGCGGAAAAATATTCGTTTCTGTATATTGATTTTTCTTTTGTGATATGGATAAAGAGCTGGTTATTGTTAGGGCTTCCTGGGTAGGAATAGTTGGAAATGCATTATTATCAATCTTAAAGATTGTAATTGGAATAATTAGTGGGAGTATGGCTGTTGTTGGTGACGGTATAGATTCTGCGACAGATATAATTACATCTCTGATTACGCTCTTTACAGCAAAGATGATGAGAAAGAAACCTAATATTCGTTACGCTTATGGCTATTATAAGGCTGATACTGTAGCGTCTAAAGCATTGGCTTTTGTAATATTCTTTGCAGGTTTTCAATTGGCTTTAACTACATGCCAGCGACTTATAAATAATGAGGTTAGTCAAATTCCTTCCTTTATTGCTATTGTTGTTACGTTAATTTCTATTGTTGGAAAGTTCTTCCTGGCCCGCTTTCAGATGTTTTCAGGAAGAAAAGTTAAGAGTGCTATGTTGATAGCAAATGGTAAGAATATGCAAAATGATATCCTTATATCAAGTGGAGTGTTATTGGGATTGATTTTTACATATTGGTTAAAGATGCCTATTCTTGATTTTATTACAGCTTTGGCGATTAGTATTTATATTATGTATAGTGCGATTACTATTTTCCTAGAGGTAAATCGCGATTTAATGGATGGCATTGATGATACTTCTCTATATTATGAGGTAGTAAAAAGTTCGGTTGAGGTAAAGGGTGTTTATAATCCTCATAGAATTCGAATTCGTCGTTTGGGTGATAAGATACTTATTGCTTTGGATATTGAAGTTAAGGGATCGATCAGTGTAAAGGAATCTCATGAAATAGCCCATCGAGTAGAGAAAAATATAAAGAATAAAATTGAAGATGTCTACGATATAATTATCCATATTGAACCTTATGGGTTACATCATGAAAAAGAAGTTTTTGGAGTTGCCCCCTGTCATTTAAATGTTTCCCAGAAAGACTAAAACTAAATAACCTTCGAATACTCTTGCCTTGTTGTTGAGCTTTACAAACATTTCATATATTTGTCCAGGAAATTTTGGTCATCAACAATATTATAAACCCCAAAAAAATGATACTTTTCTTCAGAGGTAAGGATAACCAAATCTATGCGGTAGATACCAGGCAGAACTTAAACAGCGAAGATAAACAAAAACTTTGTTGGCTTTTTGGAAATGCAGAGATACTCGAAACGGATAATTTAGAAGGTACCTATATAGGACCAAGGAAAGAAATGATTACTCCATGGAGTACGAATGCCGTTGAAATTACTCAAAATATGGGAATCAACGGCATTTTTCGTATTGAAGAATTCCATGAGTGTAAGGATGGGCAGCAAGATTTTGATCCAATGTTAAAAGCTCGTTACGAGCAAATTGATCAAACTGTATTTAAGATTGACATTGAGCCAGAACCAATTCAGTATATAGAAAATATTACTGAATACAACCAGAAAGAAGGTTTGGCGCTGAGTGAAGATGAAGTAGCATACTTAAATGAGGTAAGTGAAAAAATAAATCGTAAACTAAGCGATAGTGAAGTTTATGGTTTTGCTCAAGTAAATAGTGAACATTGTCGTCACAAAATATTTAACGGTACCTTCATTATTGATGATGAGAAGAAACCGGATACTCTATTCTCTCTAATAAAAAAGACTTCACAGGAAAATCCAAACTACTTGGTTTCTGCTTATAAAGATAATGTGGCTTTTGTTCTTGGACCAAAAATTCAGCAATTCGCTCCAGAATCTCAGGATAAAGCCGATTTCTTTACTGTAAAAGAAATTGACTCTGTTCTTTCTATAAAAGCAGAAACTCATAACTTCCCAACTACTGTTGAGCCATTCAATGGCGCTTCTACTGGTACTGGTGGAGAAATTAGAGATAGATTGGCTGGAGGAAAAGGTAGTTTACCTGTTGCAGGAACTGCTGTATATATGACTTCCTATCCACGCTTAGAGGGCAATCGCCCTTGGGAAGAAACCAATGAGGCTCGCCCATGGTTATATCAAAGTCCAGAAGAAATTTTGATTAAGGCTTCAAATGGAGCATCAGATTTTGGTAATAAATTCGGACAGCCACTAATTAATGGTAGCTTGCTTACTTTTGAGCATTTCGAAAATCAAAAGAAATATGGCTATGATAAAGTAATTATGCTTGCTGGTGGTATTGGCTTTGCAAAAAAAGGAGATAGCTTTAAAGACGTTCCGGAACCAGGTGATATTGTTGTTGTTTTAGGTGGTGATAACTATCGTATTGGTATGGGCGGTGGAGCTGTATCTTCTGTAGCAACAGGAGAATATGGTAACTCTATTGAGTTGAATGCTGTTCAGCGTGCAAATCCTGAAATGCAGAAACGTGTTGCCAATGCTGTTCGTGCTATGGCTGAAGCTGGAATTAATCCGATTGTATCTATCCACGATCATGGTGCTGGTGGTCATCTTAATGCTCTATCTGAGTTGGTTGAAGAAACTGGTGGTTTGATTAATCTGGATAAACTTCCTGTTGGTGATCCTACTCTTTCTGCAAAAGAAATTGTAGGTAATGAATCTCAGGAAAGAATGGGGTTGATTATTAAAGAAGAGCATGCAGAGCTTTTAAAGAAGGTTTGTGAGCGTGAAAGAGCTCCTTATTACGAAGTAGGTAAAACTACTGGTGATATGAACTTTAAGTTCTCTGATGGTAAAGGAAATGATCCTATAGATCTTAAATTGGATTATTTATTTGGCAAAGCTCCAAAAACCATTCTGGAAGATCACCTTAGTGCTGCTAAGTTTAGTGAGGTTGAATTTGATGGTGCCAAAATTGAAGAATACCTTGAAAATGTATTACAGATAGAAGCTGTTGCTTGTAAAGATTGGTTAACCAATAAAGTTGACCGTTCTGTTACCGGACGTATTGCAACCCAGCAATGTACTGGTAATATTCAGCTTCCTTTAAATAATTTAGGGGTTATTGCTCTGGATTATACCGGCCATAAAGGTATGGCTACAGCAATGGGTCATGCTCCAATTCCTGCATTGATTGATCCAGCAAAAGGATCTCGTCTATCTATTGCAGAAGCGTTGACCAATATTGTTTGGGCTCCTTTGAAAGATCAGATAAAAGGAATTTCATTGAGTGCTAACTGGATGTGGCCAGCAAAGAATCCTGGAGAAAATGCTCGTTTGTATAATGCAGTTGAAGCTGTAAGTGACTTTGCTTGCAAGTTAGGAATTAATATTCCTACAGGAAAAGATTCATTGAGTATGACTCAAAAGTATCCTAATGGCGATACTGTTTATTCTCCTGGAACTGTAATTATTTCTTCTGCTGCTGAGGTTGAAGATATAAAAAAGACGGTTACTCCAAACTTAAAGCCTGAAGAGAAATCTTTTGTTTACTATATAGATTTAAGTAAAGATGAATTCCATTTGGGAGGAAGTAGTTTTGCTCAAACCGTAAATAGAGTAGGAGCAGATTGCCCAGATGTTAAAGACGTTGATTACTTCAAAAAAGGATTCAATACACTTCAAACAGCCATTGATGATGGTTTGGTTTTGGCAGGACATGATATTTCTGCAGGGGGTATGATTACCGCTCTATTGGAAATGAATTTTGCCAATGATGAGGGAGGTTTAAAGGTAAACTTAAGCGAGATTAAAGAAGAGAGTTTACTTAAAATACTTTTCTCTGAGCAGCCAGGCGTATTGGTTCAGATAAAAGATGTTAGTCGTTTTGAGTCTTTACTGAAGAATGCAAATATCAACTTTATACGAATAGCAAGATATATTCATGAACGCGAGTTGCTTGTAGAACATCAGGAAAGCAGTTTGGTTCTTGATATAGTATCTTTACGCGATATATGGTTTAAGACTTCTTATCAGTTAGATAGAAATCAGAGTGGCGATAAGCTGGCTTTGAAACGCTTTAATATGTATAAGAAGCAAAACCTTATGTTTAGCATGGGTGCAGATTTCGATGGTAGCCTAAAGTCGTTAGGTATTGACCTTGCAAATCGTGCTGATGGTAAACTTCCAAAGGCTGCAATTATCCGAGAGAAGGGTGTGAATGGCGATCGTGAGATGGCATATTCTTTATACCTTGCTGGCTTTGATGTAAAGGATATTCATATGACCGATTTGATTACAGGACGTGAAGATCTTCAAGATGTAAATATGATCGTGTTTGTTGGAGGTTTCTCTAATTCCGACGTATTAGGTTCTGCAAAAGGTTGGGCAGGAGCATTCCTTTATAATGAGAAAGCAAAGAAAGCTTTGGATAATTTCTATGCTCGTAAAGACACCCTAAGTTTGGGTATTTGTAATGGTTGTCAGTTGATGATGGAATTGGGATTGATTTATCCTAATCATCCTGAGAAACCAAAGATGGAACATAACGAAAGTGGTAAGTTTGAGTCTTCTTTCCTAACTGTTGATGTTAAAGATAATAATAGTGTAATGCTTAGGTCTTTAAGTGGTCGCAGATTAGGTGTTTGGGTGGCTCACGGGGAAGGTAAATTTGTTTTCCCTTACTTTAAGGATAAATATAATATTGTTGCAAGATATACTTATGGCGATTATCCAGGAAATCCAAATGGTAGTGACTGGGCTGTATCTGCTGTAACTAGCAACGATGGTCGTCATTTGGCAATGATGCCTCACTTGGAAAGAGCAATCTTCCCATGGCAGTGGGCTCAGTATCCTTATGATCGTAAAAATGACGAGATTACTCCTTGGATCGAAGCTTTTGTTAATGCGCGTAAGTGGATTGAAGAAAAGTAAAACGTTTTTTTGTCATAATATAAGGGACATATTCGGTTGACCGGATGTGTCCCTTTTTTTGTTTGTCGAAATCAGTATTACTCCATTATACCCGAATCCCAGGTAAATCCACTTACCAGTTGAAAGAATCTCTCTGGTGCTTCGGCATGAACCCAATGTGAAGTATTATCTATAGTAATGATTTCTGCTTGCGGGAAATTATGTCGAATATCGTCATAGTCGTCCAGTTGAATATAGTCGGAGTTACCCCCTTTTATAAAGAGCGATGGCTTATTGAATTGGATATCGGTAAATATTCCATCGAACATATTGGGAAGGTTGTTTAGTATTCCGTCGAGGTTTATGCGCCATATAAACCGATTTCCTTGCAGTCTCTTTATATTCTTCATAAGAAACCATACAAGTCTTTGATTATTGATTTCGGCAAAGAGTTGTCTCTCTATATCTTTACGTGAGCTTGCGGCCTGTAGGTTTATCTTCTTCATGGCCTGGATAAGCTTCTGATGTTGAAATCGGGGAGGATAGGAGCGAAGAGAAATATCTACAATTACTAGTTTCTTCACTTTTTCGGGATATTCCAGGGCAAAGCGCATTGCCACCTTTCCGCCCATACTATGACCGATTATAATCGGATTTTCTATATGATTCTCTTCAAGAAACTGTTTCAGATCATCGACCATGCACAAATAGTCAAACTCTTTGCTATGTGGAGAGTTTCCATGGTTTCTTTGATCGGGTATATAAACATTAAATCCATAATCGCCAATACGTCGGCCAAAGGTTACCCAATTGTCTGAAATACCAAAAAGCCCATGGAGAATGACCATGGGCTGGTGATGATCTTCTCCATAATGTCTGAAGAAAAGTTTCATAGATATCTTATTTTAATTCTTTCAAATACAGTTGTATTGTGTTTTCTAGACCAATATATAATGCATCGCAAATAAGAGCATGTCCAATAGAAACCTCCATAAGTCCAGGAATGTTTTCTTTGAAGTAGCGCAAGTTGTCTAGATTTAGGTCATGACCAGCATTTATTCCCAATCCGAGTTTGTGAGCAGCTTCGGCAGCTTTTACGTAAGGAGCAATAGCTTCTTCTCTGTTTTTGCTGTAGTTGGCGGCATAGGCTTCGGTATAAAGTTCAATTCTGTCGGTTCCGGTTTCTATGGCATGTTCAACCATTTCAACAACAGGGTCAACAAATATTGAAGTACGTATTCCTTCACTCTTAAATTTGGCAATAATATCTTTTAAGAAATCCTTATGCTTTTTCGTATCCCATCCTGCATTAGAAGTAAGTGCATCAGGCCCATCGGGAACTAGAGTTACTTGTGCAGGCTTGTTCTCTAATACCAGTTGAACAAAAGAGTTTATAGGGTTTCCTTCTATATTAAATTCAGTGGCAATAGCTGGTTTTATATCCCTAACATCTTGATAGCGAATATGGCGTTCGTCGGGGCGTGGATGAACAGTAATTCCTTCGGCACCAAATCGTTCGCAGTCTAAAGCTGCTTGTAATACATTAGGAAGGTCACCACCACGTGAATTACGAAGGGTAGCCACTTTATTAATATTTACACTTAATTTTGTTTTCATGACTAGAATAATTTTCCAATTATAGGATGGCAAATTTAGTTAAAGTTCTTTATTTTTTGTATCGATAAGTATAGTTACAGGGCCATCATTTATTAATTCAATCTGCATATCGGCACCAAAGCTTCCAGTAAAAACTTCTTTGTTTATACAGCTCTTCATTTGAGCAACAAATTTTTCGTATAGCGGAATAGCTATATCTGGTTTGGCTGCTTTTATATATGAAGGGCGGTTGCCTTTTTTGGTGCTTGCATGAAGTGTAAACTGGCTTACAACAATAATATCGCCGTCGATATCGGTAATGTTTTTATTCATCACTCCGTTTTCGTCGTCAAAGATTCTGAGTTTCGATATTTTGTTGCATAACCACTGAATATCTTCATTATTGTCTTCATTCTCGATTCCCAATAAAATCAAAAGTCCTTGATTAATCTGGCTTTTGATTGTATTGTCGATGCTTACAGAAGCCTTGCTTACACGTTGAATTACAGTTCTCATTTTTATAGTGAGTTATTCAAATAGATTGTGTTTAGATTCCAATATGTCGTCTTGATTATGTATAAAGTACAAATCGCCAAAATTAGCTGAATAGCTATTGGCTTTTCTTAATCGATGATTTGTAAGGATATAACAAGAGTAGCCTGCTTTTGATAATATGTCTTTAATTATATCGTAGTTTTCTTTTGTACTGATTTCGATTTGAATCTTGGGATGAAACTTTTCGATAATGGTTTTGAAGAATGGAATAATATGGGTTTCGTAGCCTTCGACATCACATTTTATAAAGTTTAGCTTATTCAGATCTTTAAATAAGATATCGGGGCATTGCATTTTGGTCTTAAAGCGCATATAGCAGTTCTCGTCTTGATCGACAACACGAGTTAGTCCATGACGAAAGATTCCATTTTTTATAAAGATTCCCATAAAGAGCTCCTTGCCATGTTCTTCTGTACTTCCCAGAGCAACATTCTTTATTTCGAAGTTCTTTGCCGAACTAAAACGTTTGAGGTTTTTATTCAATACTTCGCAAAACAATGACACGGGTTCGATGCTAAAAACTTTACCTTCCTTTCCGGTAGCCAAAGAACATGGACACGAGTAGTAGCCCAAATTTGCTCCAATATCGATAATATAATCTCCTCGGTCAATTAAATTCTTCACAAAGTAGTGTTGAGGAAATCTCTTTTTTAATATGCCTAGTTTGTAGGCCTTAAGAAAAGAATTGCTTAAGAATCTTAAATATTGTTCAGTGCTTAATGCCTTAAATAAAAGCTTCTTTCCCAGAAATATGGTTTGGTTTATAAGTTCCATACAGATTCTCCGATTTTTTTTGAAGAAAACATGATTCTACCTTTAAAAATGAGGTCGGTAAATATAAGAATTCTTATGTAAGTCGGCAAAGTGGATAAATGCTATTCAGGTATTCAAGCATGGAATACACTTTATATGTACTAGTTACGATTTATACAGACAGTATAGTGCCCTTGAACACTTGGACTAAGAATTAATGTTTAATAATTGGATTAAGTTACCAAAGTGAACTTTTGGTTAGGTTTTTCTCTGTTGATTTCTGATAATCAAGATTGTGTTAGCGATTCAGTCAGTTTTTACTTCATCTCAAAAGAGATTAAGATCAATTTCTTTTGGGGTGAATTTAAAGAGCATAGTTTGCCAAATTTATCCTTCATTAAATTTTTTTGTCGTGTATCGGGCTGTTTGATATAATTTTCTTATTATTCAGCTATTCAGATTTAGCGGCTTGTTTGTGCATTTGTAATCGCGAACACTGCGATGTTAATGTAATCAATATAAACAAACTCTTTGAAGACTTTGAGCCGTCACGAGTTTAATATTTTAAGTTATCGAAACGACAAGAGAAATAGAAAAATGTTCACTAAGAGAAAGATCACATCGTTCGTTATTGTATTACCCACTGGGATGTATGGGCTACTAATTTTCGCTAAATGAGGGCTCAATATATTAATC
>JBGRQE010000083.1:0-12926 GCA_041725955.1 Bacteroidales bacterium | reverse complement strand
CTAGAAAGAATAGTTTATCACTGGAGGTAGGTTGAATTTTGTTTTCAATTAAAACCTCCAAAGTTTTCTCACAGCCATGGACATCCGGGATAACCCAAGTTTTGTTCATAAGAGATAATTGA
The DNA here is from genome assembly GCA_041725955.1 of Bacteroidales bacterium. Classification (GTDB taxonomy): domain Bacteria; phylum Bacteroidota; class Bacteroidia; order Bacteroidales; family JBGRPZ01; genus JBGRPZ01. Next base: position 12,804 of record JBGRQE010000083.1, on the reverse strand, counting down.
TTTGATTTAATTTGGTAATATAAAAAAAGAAGTGACCTGAATAAATCTTGCCACTTCTTTTAATATTTCAGTGCAAATTATTTTGCTTTACCTTGGTTTGCTACAGCATCCATTAAGGCTTTGATTTTTTCAGGATCACCGATAAAGTAGTCTTTTTGAAGATTTAGATTATCGTCAAATTCAAAAACGTAAGGGATACCTGTAGGGATGTTAAATTTAAGAATTTCTTCTTCGCTCATTCCTTTAAGTTTCATTACAAGTGCACGTAAGCTATTTCCGTGAGCAGCAACGATAACTTCTTTATTTTGTAATAAAGATTTAGAAATTTCATCTTCCCAATAAGGGTTCATACGAATTATAACATCTTTCAATGATTCTGTAGCTGGAGTAGCTTCAGCAGGTAATCCTTTATATCTAATATCGTTTATAGGGTGTCTTTCGTCAGTTTCAGCAAGAGGTTCTGGTGGAACGTCAAAGCTTCTTCTCCACAATAGAACTTTTTCGTCTCCGTATTTCTCTGCAGTTTCAGCTTTATTTAGTCCTTGTAGATTACCATAGTGCTTTTCGTTTAAGCGCCAGCTTTTTTCTACAGGAAGCCAAAGCAAGTCCATTTCTTCAAGAACGAAGTTTAAGGTACGGATTGCTCTTTTCAAAAGAGAGGTATAAGCCATTTTAAATTGAAAACCTTCTTTTTTCAATAGCTGTCCTGCTTCACGAGCTTCATTGACTCCTTGCTCTGATAGATCAACATCGGTCCAACCTGTAAATCTATTTTCTTTATTCCAAACACTTTGCCCGTGTCTAATCAATACCAATTTGTTCATTGTGTTTTCTTCTATTTGATGTGATGTATAATGTTTCTCTGTTGAAAAGAAAGAGGTTAAATATCAAAAATTACATTATGAATTTTGTGATAACTTAAATCTCTCTTCAAGAAGACGATCCATATCGTCGGGACTTAAGCCAGGCTCTTTTAGTTTTTTATCTATAATGTCTAGCTTTTCCTGGATTAGGGTTTGTTTTTCCTGTTCATCGGTATTTTCTTCCACAGGAATATCCAATTTCAAATCCTTGATAAGGTCTTGTTCTTCTTCATCAAGGCCGAAATCTTCTCCAAGTTGTTCCTTCAATTGGTCAATAAGACCTGATATCATTACTTGCATCTGATCGCCGAATTGATTCAATAGATCATCGGTAATCTGATCTTTCATCATTTCATAATTGTTAAGGAACATTTCAAAACTTTGGTACATCATAGGGTCAACGCCAGGCATATTCCTAAGATCTTCCTTATCTTTAAGTTTCCTGAACAGCTTTATGAGCTGATCCAGCTTTTTTTTAAATGATTCTCGCTTTTCGTCCATTACTAAATTTACGGTAGAAGCAAATTACTTCAATCCCTTTTATATATTCATTTAACAAACGACCACCCAAATTGATTCGTATAATATAATGGTCAAAATCAATTCTACACCTACTAAATAAGTGGTAAAAAAATTACCAAACTGATATTTTTATAGGGTAGAGTTTACAAAAATATAAAATGCCAGAGAATCAGGAAATCATAAATGATAATTTTAATTCTGGATGACTTTCAAGATATTTTATGGCCATATTATATCCTTCTTCAATTAATTTTTCAGGATGAGAGCTATCCATAAAATGTCGGGGGGAAGCTTTAAGTTGAATAAAGTGGTTACACAATGGTTTTATATCGTCAATTTTTCGTTCTGCACCTAATAATCCAGATCGGATAAGCACAGTAAATATATCTAATTTCTTTTGGTTTTTACGTAATTTTTTATGTTCAAAAAACGATCGCCAGTTATTATGTTTCTTAGGGAATATAATTTCTTTTTGTAGTTGACTCTCAAGGTCAAGGCCTACAATTGATTTTATTCCTTTTTGTCGAATTATATCTGCAGGCAAATTATTAAGTACCGCACCATCAACACAAATATAATCTCCTATACATACAGGAGGAAAAACTCCAGGAATTGCAGAAGAAGCAAGAAGCGCCTTCCATGTTTTTCCGTGATTGATTTTTATTTCCTGACCTTTGATTAAATCAGCTGATATACAAAAGAAAGGATAAGGAAGATCTTCAATATTAATGTTAAACAGATGTTGAAGTACATCACTCATTTTTTTTCCGGAGAGTAATGATAAAGATGGAAAGGTAAAGTCTTTGAGTGGATTTTTATCTGCAGCATATTGTAATGCTTTTTCAATTTGATCGGGATTCCAGGCCTTGGCAATTCCTGCACCTATAAATGACCCCATACTTGTTCCGCCTATATAATCGGGAATAAATCCGTGTTCATAAAATGCTTTATAAGCCCCAGCGTGGACAATTCCAGGAAAGCCACCTCCACTTAACGCTATTCCAATTTGTTGATTGGCAAAGAGTCGATATGCTCTAAATATATCGCTTTGTTTTTTGACATTGAAGTGGTAATGTTCGATATTCCCTCTGCTTTTTTTCCATTTGGCGGTGTGTTGAATTTTATTTTCATCAGTATTAAGCAAAACCAATTCTATTTTGGGTCTTATATGACTTTCTCGAAAATAATTCATTACCTCTTTCTCAAAGTTATCTACCTTATTACTTTCATTTAATTCGTGCAGTAGAATTACTTTATCACAATTGCGGAGGCAGCTTTTTGTCCATGTTTTAAATTCCTGGTCGGTAATCAAAAATATTTTCTTACCATTACTTTCCATTTCCAGAAGTAAGGCTTCCATTCTCATAGAGAAATTTTCGGGATTGGCATCACGAATACTAGGGTAAGAGTTTATTGTTGAAGAGTTAAATATTATGGTGTCTTCAATGGGGCGTGAGAACTCTTCGATTTTTCGTAGGAAGTCAAAAGTAAGTCCTCCTCTTTTAAATGGAATTATTGCTGTTATCCGGTCGGACGGAGGTGTCTTTTTCCCTTCACTTAGATTCTTTACCTTTTCGGTAAGACTGCGAACAAGGTAGTAATGTATTCCTGGATATTTAGCCGCCAGCGACATGATTTTGTCGGTTGAGATACTTGCAAAGTAAGAGTCTCTAAGTGCATATATTGAGGCGTTTCTTGTAGCGTCTTTTCTGTATAGGCCAACTTCACCGAAGAACTCTCCGGGTGAGATAAATGTAATTTGGCGTAGCTCATTATTATCCTCTTCAGCATAAACTTGTAAGCTTCCAATAAGAAGAAAATAAACTTTATCTGCTTTATCCCCTTTTTTGAAAATACAATCTCTAGCTATTGCAGATTCGATTTCTACTTCAGCTTCTACTTCAGCTTGTCCTTCGGGACCTATATCTTTATATAAATTTGATAAGCCAGAGTAAAGGAGTGATTTTAGGTATTGAATATCATAAAATTTGCTGATTCTTTCTTTTGACATAGTGGTTTATTAATGGAGTTAACTTTTTTGCAGGTAAATGTTTTCTTTTATCCGATTACTTTAGATTGTATAAAAACTTCGAAAGTTGAAAACCGTTTTATAGTTTTGCATATTTAAACTTGTTTAGAGAAAACAAGCTATATCGGGGTATCTTTTTTAAGAACAATTTTTATAAATCACTTGTTTAAAGGAATAATAAAAGGGCATAGATAACTTTTAACCAACTTTTATTCAGTTGAGCGGTTGCATTATGACTTTTAGTCTATAATGCGTAAAGTGTTTTTTTGCCTCTATTGATCTTTGTTTTCGCTAGTTTCTCAAATTTCAAATGGCATATTTTTATGAAAAGATATTATATAAAAGATGTTGAAAATTTAACGGGTATTAAAGCTCATACGTTGCGTGTGTGGGAACAGCGTTATGATTTTTTAAAGCCTCATAGGACTGATACCAATATTCGGTTTTATGATGAGTATCAATTAAAAAAACTACTAAATGTTTCTTTATTGGTCTCTAAGGGACAGAAAATTTCAAAAATCTGTTGTTTGACTGATGATGAGCTTAACTGTAAAATTAAGGATATATATGAAAATGTAGATAATGATTTGGGAGAACAAACCATTCCTTTTAAAATCAATTCATTGATTGTAGCAATGCTTGATATGGATGAAGTTAAATTTAGTCAGATAGTTTCAACTTCATTAATGAAAAGAGGAATGGCGAAAACCATATCTATGGTCTTATTTCCTTTTATTCAGCGCTTACAAATCATGTGGAGAACAGGAGAGGTTTCTACTGCTCAAGAGCATTTTGTGTTTAATCTGATCCGTCAGAAGTTATATGTTGCTATAGATTCGCTTCCTTTGGCTCCTAAACAAGCAAAGAAGTTTGTTGTGTTTTTATCTGAAAATTCGACTAATGATTTGTATATACTCTTTTACATATATTTCTTGAAGCTAGAAGGGCATCAAATAATTAACTTAGGTAAAGATATTAGTTTATCAGATATTAAAGGCTTACAACCTGTAGTTAATCCCGATTTTCTTTTTACTTATTTTGATTACCTGTCTTCTCCAGAGAAAATAAAGAATGTAATCAACCCTATTGCTGAGTCTTTTGATATTCCTATGTGGGTTGCTGGCGATCATGATTGTATGGAAAACTTAGATTTTCTTGCAAAAAATGTAGATGTTGTTTGTGGATTAGATTGTTTTCAGAAGAAAATACAATTAAGTGCTGAAATATAGGACTTAAATAATTAACCTTTATTGGTTGTCATTATTTCTTTTTCTATTTTTGTCGCATGATGGGGTTACGAAAAATTGCGACTTTCTTTTTATTGCTGGGAGCTTTAATAATTGTGGGGCATGATATTGTTCCACACCATCATCATTCCATAATTACTCATTTTCTTCATTCTTCATCAAGTAGCATTGAACATGATTCGGATTTTGTTGATTGTTGTAAAAACGACCGTATTCCGGGAAATGAAGAAAGTCAAATCGAAGAGTCTTCAATACGTGAATCAAGCGAATGTAAGGCATGTCACTTTTCTGCCAATAGAGTATTAAAAAAACAGAATAAGATTTCTGTTTTTCTATGTGGCATAAAACTATATTTCTTTTATCGTAAGCAATTTAATGCAGATAAAATTGTATTCCCTTTAACAGTTCCTGTAATAAGCTTATTTTTAAATACCACTTTTGGTCTAAGAGCCCCTCCTGTATTATAATCTTCCTTTTTTAAGGGGTTGTATTTCCGTTAGTTAAGTCTAGAATTAAAATTAAATATAGTCAAAATGAGAAAAGTCATTTTTGCCGTATTGGCATGTGCAGTAGGATTGCTGTATAGTTGTAATAATGCAAACCAAGCAGACGCGCATGGTCATAATCATGCAGCAGAAAACAATCAATCAACAGGTCATGAAGGCCACGATCATAGCGATAGTGGGCATGACCATGGAGCAGAAGCTCGCGCTACAAAAACAGAAGGAGAAATTGAACTTTGCTCAAAGCAAATGTTTACTGCCGGAATTAGAGTAAAGCAAATATCTCCTATAGATTTTTATTCTATTATTCCTACTTCAGGAAGCATCGAAAGTATTCCATCTGAAAAAGTTGAGCTTGTTGCACTTCATGATGGCCGAATCCAATTTCAAAATGGAATTATCGTAGAAGGTCAGGAGGTAACAAAAAATACTCCTTTACTTATATTAAGTGGTTCAGGATTTTCTGACAATAATTTCAATCTTAAATTTAATGAAGCAAAGCTAAACTTTCAGAAGTTAAAGAGAGATTATGATAGAGCTAAGGATTTGCATCAGGATAAAATTATTTCTGACAAAGATTTCTTAGTAGTTGAAACCGACTTTAAGAGTGCAAGAAAGCTATTTATGGAAATGAAGAAAGCGCATTCTAAAGATGGTGTAAGAATTAGTGCACCAATAAACGGATATATCACTGAGGTTTTGGTTAAGTCTGGCGAGTATGTAACTACAGGACAGGCTTTACTTAGAATTCAAAAGAATAATAGATTATTACTAAAGGCCGATTTACCTCAAAAATATTGGAAAAGTGTAAAAACTATTTCTTCTGCCAATTTTAAGGTTCCTACTAGCGATAAACTCTTCTCTACTGAATCATTGGATGGGAAATTTATTTCTTCAGGAAAGAATATAGGTGCAAACAAGCCATTAATTCCGGTTTATTTCGAAATGAATAATCATGAAGATATATTGCCAGGAACCTTTTGTAAGGCTTATTTAAAAACAGAATCTGTTCCAAACTCAATTTGTGTATTAAACTCTTCTTTGATTGAAGAAATGGGTCATCATTATGTTTATATACGTCTTGATAATGGAAACTTTAAGCGTAAAGAAGTGATTATTGGCGATACTGATGGTAAGTATACTCGTATTCTTAAGGGGTTAAAAGGAAACGAAAGAGTGGTATACAGAGGTGCTTTCCAAGTAAAAATGGCTTCTATGAGTTCGGCAATTCCTCACGGACATGCTCACTAAATCAAAAAGTTGGTATAACAAAAGAAATTCGTTGTGTTAAATAGAATTATACAATATTCACTGAAAAACCGCCTGATTATTATGGTGGTGGCAGTTATTCTGACTTTATGGGGGGGATGGACTGCAAAAAATATGGAAATAGATGTTTTTCCTGATCTTACTGCTCCTACAGTTGTTGTTATGACTGAAGCACATGGGATGGCTCCAGAGGAAATAGAAAAGCTGGTGACCTTTCCTGTAGAAACTGCTTTGAATGGTGCTACCAATGTTCGACGTGTTCGTTCTTCTTCAGCTAGTGGGTTCTCTATAATCTGGGTTGAATTTAATTGGGGAATGGATATTTATAAGGCACGACAGATTGTAAGTGAAAAGCTTCCTTCTGTTGTCGAGAAGTTGCCTTCTGATGTAGGGAATCCAACCATTATGCCTCAATCCTCTGTTATGGGAGAGGTAATGATCTTTTCGGTTACTTCCGACTCTATCTCTCCATTAGATCTAAGAACTTTGGCCGATTGGGAAATTCGTCCCCGATTGCTCTCTGTAAGTGGTGTTGCTCAGGTTACCATTACTGGTGGAGATTATAAAGAGTATCAAATCATGATAGACCCCCATCAGATGAATTATTATGATGTGAGTTTAAATGAGATTATTGATGCTTGTGAGCAGATGAATGAAAATGCTGCCGGAGGATTCTATAATGAGTTTGGAAAAGAATATACAATTCGTGGAAAGATTAGATCCGAAAAGGTAGAGGATATCGAAAAGGCAGTAATTAAGACTGTCGATGGCAATCCGATTCATCTTTATGATGTTGCTCAAGTTCAGATTGCTGCAGCACAAAAGATTGGTGACGGATCTTATCGTGCTAAACCTGCTGTTGTGCTTACTGTAAATAAACAGCCTGGTGTAAATACAATTAAGCTTACCGAAAGACTCGATGCTGAGTTGGGCGATCTGCAGCATAATTTGGGCGAAAAAGTAAAGTTCAATATGGATACCTTTCGCCAGTCGGATTTTATTCTTACCGCTGTTGATAATGTTAAGCGTTCGTTGATTGAAGGTAGTATTTTCGTTATTATTATTCTGTTTATCTTCTTGATGAATGGGCGTACTACCATTATTTCATTGCTTGCAATTCCATTGTCTTTATTGATGTCGATTATTACCATGAAGTTCTTGGGTTTGGGAATAAATACCATGAGCCTTGGAGGTATGGCAATTGCAATTGGATCGCTTGTTGATGATGCTATTATTGATGTAGAAAATGTATATAAGCGTTTGCGGCAGAACGTAAGACTGCCAAAAGCAGAGCGTAAACCTGCTTTGGATGTGATTTACCAAGCTTCGACCGAAATCAGATCATCAATTATGAATGCTACCATTATTATTATTGTTGCATTTATTCCATTGTTTTTCTTGAATGGTATGGAAGGTCGTATGCTTCAACCTTTAGGTATTTCGTTTATTGTGGCCTTGTTTGCATCTTTGATTGTTGCAATTACCATTACTCCTGTTCTATGTAGTTTGATGCTTACCAATGAGAAGAGATTGCAAAAGCAAGAAAAAGGAACATGGATGGAGCGTCATCTTTCTAAAGCTTATAAAAGTAGTTTGGAAAAAGCTTTAAAAATAAAGTGGTGGTTGATTGGAAGTTCAGCAACAATATTGGTGGTTTCTTTAGTACTTCTGTTTAGTATGGGGAGAAGTTTCTTGCCGCCATTTAACGAGGGGTCGTTAACCATAAACCTGACTACCATGCCTGGGATTTCTCTTCCAGAATCTAATAAGCTTGCAGCAAGAGCAGAGCGTATTTTATTGGATATTCCTGAGGTTGTAGCTACTTCAAGAAAAACAGGTAGATCGGAATTAGATGAGCATTCATTTGGAGTGAATGTGTCGGAAATAGAGGTCCCTTTTCAGTTAGATACCCGCAATCGTAGTGCTTTTCTTCGCGATGTTCGAAAACGATTAGGTGTAATTCCTGGAGTTACTGTTGAGGTGGGGCAACCTATTTCGCATCGTATTGACCATATGTTATCCGGAACGAAAGCAAATATTGCTATTAAGTTGTTTGGCGAGGATTTGAATAAACTATTTCAGTTGGGAAGCGAGATCAAGAATAATATCGTTAACATTAAAGGAGTAGCAGATGTAAATGTGGAACAACAAATTGAGATTCCTCAGATACAAATTACTCCTAAACGAAATATTCTGGCAAAGTATGGTATTACTATGGGTGATTTCAGGAAATTCATCGATTTTGCTTTGGCTGGCGAAAAGGTAAGTGAGGTTTTTGAAGGAGAAAGATCTTTTGAACTTATTGTTAGATTGAAAGACGAATTTAGAAACTCATTCCAGTCATTGCAAGATGTATATATAGATACCCCATTGGCCGGAAAGATACCTTTGTGCGAGGTTGCTGAGGTAGTTTCCAGCTCTGGACCGAACACCATTAATCGAGAGAATGTTAGACGTAGAATTGTGATTTCTGCAAATGTTGCCGACAGAGATCTATTGTCGACCGTTGAAGATATTCAAAGCTCTATAAATTCCAATATTACACTGCCCGACGGATACCATCTTCAGTATGGAGGTCAGTTTGAAAGTGAAGCTAAAGCTTCACGAACATTATTTTATACTTCCTTACTGGCGATATTAATCATATTTACAATTTTGTATCAAGAGTTTAAGAGCACAAAATTGGCAGGAATTATATTGCTGAACCTGCCTTTGTCATTAATTGGTGGTGTATTTATGGTTTACTGGTATTCTGGTATGATTAGTATTCCTGCAATTATCGGATTTATTACCCTTTTTGGTATTGCAACACGTAATGGTATATTGCTTGTTAGTCGTTATCAAAAGCTTGCCGAGAAAGGCGATTCTGTAAAGGATATTATTCTGAATGGTAGTAGCGACCGTTTGATGCCTATTTTGATGACTGCATTAACTGCTGCACTTGCCTTAATTCCGTTGGCTTTGGCTGGTGATAAACCAGGAAACGAAATCCAAAGTCCTATGGCAGTGGTTATCCTTGGCGGATTGTTGAGTTCAACATTGCTCAATATTTATATTATTCCGATAATATATTCATTAATTCATAAAAAAGTTGAAAGAGATGCTTAAGAGAGTTATATATGTTTTATTGCTGTTTTTCCCTGTTTGCATCTTTGCACAAGAAGGGTTGGATTCAGTTTTAAAGCAAGCAGAAAATAACAGTTTGAGTTTTCAGAATTTAATTCAAGCAAATCAGTTAGAAATTCTGGAAGCAAAAAAGGATATATGGCCAGATCAGCCTTCAGTCGATTTTGGTTTTGGTAGGGATAGCAAAAGTGCTGTTTCTAAAACTACCTATGGCGCAAGTCAGGAAATTAGCTTCCCAACAGTTTGGGTGCAGAAAATACGATTGAAGAATCATATTCAGGAAAAAGCAAAATTTTCTGAAGAGGCCTTTCGTCAGGATTTGCTTTTGGAAGTACGCCGACTTTTTTCGGAAGCGGTATTCTATAACAAACGTATTGCCAGAGATGAGCTTAGAGCAAAAAATGCAAAAGAAATCTATAGATTTCTAAAAGTTCGTTTAGAAAAAGGAGATGCCAATATTTTGGAATATAATAAATCCAGAATCGAATATGAAGAGCAATTGGCCAACCTGCGTCAGGATAAAGCCAAAAAGCAAGAAGTAATGGGACAATTAAAGTGGTTTTGTCAAAATCCAACTCTTAAGATTGTCGAAACTTCATATGAGAAATTAGTTTTGCCATTATATAAAGATGTAGAACAAAATGTGATTTCTGCTGATCCATTCCTTAAGAATCTCGAAGCTCAGCAAAGAGTTGATATGCAGTCGGCAAAGATTCGTAGAAGTGAATGGGTGCCAAATCTTAGCTTTTCTTATGAAGGCGAAAGAGCTCCTGGAGTAGAATATCAAGGAGCAAAGCTTGGTTTGAATATTCCGTTATGGGCTAATAAATCGAGAGCGCAGCAAGCTACCGCGATAGAGAAGAAAGCTTTTTTTGAATATTCGGATAAAAAAGGAATCTACTTGAGTAATCTGAAAAGCTTGTACAAGTTTACTGTAAGCTCGCAAGAAAATTATCTTCATCTGGATAAGGCAATTAAAGAATATCCTGCCTTGAAGCTACTCGAAAAAGCTTTGAATAGCGGGCAAATATCTGTATTGCAATATTATCAGGAAATTGAAGATTATTATCAGCTTGAAAGTAAGCTTCTGGATATGGAAAAAGAGTATTATCAGAATCTGGCTAAATTGTTGAAATATAGCTTTTAGTATTCTGGTTTTGTGATTAAAATATAGTTGAAAGATATGGAGGCGCTGGTTTTAGCGCCTCTTTTGTTTTTTTATTATTCCTTCTTTTTAGGACATTGTTGATTAGCATTGACAGAGCTATTACCTATAAATATAATGCTGTAATTGGTGTCAACTTTCTTGAGTTGCCATCCTTCCTTAAGTTTAAGTTCCCAGGAGGATCCACGGACCAGATTGCTGTCCAAACTTATGGATTTAACGGGTATTTTTGCATTTTGCCAATTATTGTCCAATAAGCATCCTCCCTTATATACGTCCAATCTGCCCCAATTATCTGTTATTTTAATGAAGTCATAAACTGTTCCCAATGAATCGATAGAAGTTAAGTTAAGTGGGTTAAAGCCAATGTTAGGTTTTTGTAGGGGGATGTTTAAGGTTGGGTTATGGGAGAAAATATTATGCCATGCAGCGTGTAAACTGTCTTTCCGTTGACTTATTAACAGTTCATCATTGTAAATATTTGAAAAATCATATCGATATTTTGCAGTATTATATGCTACTTCCAAATCATCAGGAAGTTTTAAGTCTAATGAATTTCTTAGGATTTCACCTAAATCATCATTAGCGTTGATGTTTTTTTTCCAATCAAGGCTTGTAAGATCTAATAAGTAAGCATAAAGAAAACCTGAATAATACCCAAAAGATCGAACAAAATTTTCTTTAGCCCAATAATTTTCTTTTTTTCCTTTTAAATGTTTCTTTAGTTCTTTAAGAGAATTTGAACATAGTTTATATGCTGTATATTCTGGAAATCCCTCATGGATTTCAAACCGATTTTCCATAGTATCTGCTCCTATGAACAATTCTCTTCTATAGTTTCTGAATATTAGAGCATCAAGAATATGTGAAGGCATTGCTTTGTTATGGTCATCTATGGCTGCCTCAAGAGCAGCCCATTCAAGTTTAAGCAGTAACCTTGCTTTATTTTTCTCCATATGATTGTTCGAATAATTGTTGCAATCCAGCCCTAATTCAGGTTGAAGTCTATGAAATATTTCATGTATAAAAAGAGTGTTTCTTGCTAAATCATTAGTAGGTAAATCAGCTACTTGTGTCCAAAAGGTTCCTTCGAAATGTGTAGTTGAGTTAGCGATTACTTTGCTTGTTGGGAAAGTTCCTGTGTATATGTTGCCAACTTTAGCTAATTTGATGTTCTTATCTTGTTGATTTGCGTATACTTGTCTTGTTTTTTTGTCAATAACTAAAATGGGTCCCCAAAGATTCTTGCCCCATAGTTTTCCATTGTCTTTGTCACAGATAGATTTAACTGTTTGGAAGGTTTCTGTTATGTTTTCTTCTGTAAATTGAAGCGTTTGTTCAAACGGCTTTTTGAATGCTATAAAATATATTAGTACGAATGTAATAAAACATATCAGTACGAATTTAAAATATTTCATAAAGTTTATTTTAATGATTTATGTTAGAAGGTTGATTTATAGCACCCGTTTTTATTATATAGGCACATTGTTTTGGGGAAATCTAAAATGTTACCTTCTATTCCAAATGTAGTTGCAATGCAACCTCCTGAACATATATATTTAAGGTTACAATACTTACATGTTTCTTTGTTATCTACATCGTTTGCAGCTCGAAGCATTGTAGCGACAGGGAATTATATATAAATTCAAAAGAATCTTTTAATAAATCACCTAGAAGGAATCGCAACATACTGGAGTAAGAATAGGAGTAGTTCCTGTTCCGTCTCCTGGAATAGTTCCTCACTTTAATTCTTGCATTTCTTTTCTTTTAATACGAAACCAGGAATGTGTAAATGTTTCTTTTTAATTAAGTCATCGTGACTTTTTAAATTTTTTCTAATCCATATCCAATAAGTATTATAGATATAAAAAAAAATCATACTGAAATGTATGCTGTGTAAATTGAGTTTAGTTTATAAAAACAAAAGTAGTTAAAAATAAATAATAGACAATTATGTCTTGCAGTTTTCTTATTTAAAAATTTCAAAAAACCATTCTGGTTTAATTAGCTTGAAAGTAAGCTGTTGGATATGGAGAAAGACTATTATCAGAATTTGGCTAAATTGCTGAAATATAGCTTT
>JBGRQE010000082.1:0-13018 GCA_041725955.1 Bacteroidales bacterium | reverse complement strand
GATGAGTTTGTTCAGCTTCCCAAAAAACATAAGTACCACATTCCCTTTGGCTTTCTGAACAAACTCATCAAAACTAGAAGTTTTATATTCTGAATTTATACATAAAGACCCTGCAAACATCACCAACATTTGCAATATAACTGTAATGATTCCCGGAGCTAAGTATTGTAAATAATTATAATTCCCATTAAACATAGAGCGGGAAGATAAATTTACAGGATTTGCCATAGCATATGCAAACTCTTCTCCTTTTCCTGCTGCTTTCATCTGCTTTACACTTATCCCTCCTGAAACCGTAGATATTACAGTAAGTCCATAGCGATAAACAAGCTTTCCCAACAGCATATTCGAACAGTTTATATACAATCCTATGGAAGCTGATTTTCCTTTTTTAACATCTGCCTCTGTCCCTTTAGGAATATAAAATACTGCATATATCTCGTTATCCTCAATCTCTGATTTAATTTCATCAAAGCTCGATATTGTTTTCTCCATCTTTAAGGTAGATGTAGCATCAACAAAACGGGCTACAGTTCTTGAGAGTTCTGTATGATCTTCATCCATAATAGCTACAGGGATATTCCTTACCAAGCCTTTGGAGTAGAACAAACAAAACATAGTGAACAGCAAAACAGGAATTAAAGTAAATAGAAGCAACATAGTTCTATTTGCTTTAATTCTTTGAAATTCACGTTTAACGATCTGAAAAAATAAATTTCTCATGATCTATTTTTATTAAAGTAATATCTGTAATGTCGCACCTGGGCGAAAATCTTCTATTGGCTCTACTGGCTTTAGATGAACCTCAAAAGTTCTTAAATCAAAACCTCCTTTTTGATTTGTAGGAACCCATGTAGCAAAATTTGCCATTGGAGCAAGAAAGCTAACCTCAAACTCATGTTCAGCATTATTCAAACTTGGTATTCTTCCCATAAATTTAGCCCCTTTCTTAAAGGAAGACAGTTTATCTTCTCTTACTTGAAGAATAACATAAATATCTTCTGGAATCTGAACGGAATATACAGGATAACCTGCAGGAACAACCTCTCCTGCTTCAGCAATCTTATTACTTATTTCTCCATCAACCGGAGAAACAATCTTTAACTGCTCTTGAAATGCTACCGCTTCATTATATACATTCTCTGCTTGTTGATATTTTCCTTCTGCAGCTTTAATTTGCTCTGGTCGTGCTCCTTTCAAAGCAATATTATACAATGCTTTTGCAGCTTCCATTTGATCTTTAGCAGCATTAAACTTAAATTCCATTTCATCTAATTGCTGACGACTGACAATGCTATCAGCAAAAAGATTCTTAAAGCGCTTATATGTTTTTTCAACAAAAGAAAATTGACTTTTGGCTATTTCAAATTTATTCCTTGCAGCTTGTTTTTCTTCAGTTCTAGCTCCTTTTTTTGCCAATTCTGCCATAGATCTCGCAGCCTCTAAAACTCCTTCTGCCTGTCCCACTTTAGCATTCATAACATTGGGCTTTAAAACACCCAAAACCTGACCTGCTTTAACCATATCTCCACGTTTTACAAACATGGTTTTAATTCTTCCCGGAATCTCTGATGACACATCCACTACAGTAGTTTCGGCAACACCTACTAAAAATTCTTGCTTTTTCGCCCTCTTTGTAGAGAAGATAATAATTAAGGCAACCAGAATTATAATTACTGGAATAGAAAGTAAAAGATTTGTCTTTAGTCCTTTCATTTTATATAGTATTTTCTATTTTAATTATCTTTTTTACTTTAAAATATCAACCACCTTCATTGGGTTTCCTGTAGCAACATAAAGTTCTGATAGCGCTTTATAATACTCATATAGCGATTGTAGCTGCTTTACTTCTACCCCTTGCAGGGTTAAACGAGCATCAATAACTTCTAAAGAAGTACCCATTCCTTCTTTAAATCTGCGATCGCTCATTCTTAAGTTCTCATTCGCAAGATCGATGGTATGTTGTAGCTTAGTATATTTATCCTGAGCATTCAATACTTCTTTAAAAGATTTATTAACCCAAAGTTTCACCTTCTTTACAGCATCTTGCTTTGCAAAATCCAATTGACGCTGAATGGCTTTTGCAGCTCTATATTCATTATAATCCTTAAATCCACGGAAAATATTAAAATTCAACTGAATTCCAACAGCATAAGGAGGTTGAATAATAGGCAAGTCATCTCTAAAGAAACCATATTCACCAAAAGCAAATACCTTAGGAAGAAACTCAGAACGCTTCACATTTAAATTCTGCTTTACCATAACTTCTTTCTGTCCTATCATTCGAAGTTTAGGCTGTTGAACCAATGAATTATTTACCAGTTCGTTTAAATTTAAGCTATTCATCTTATACCGAAGACTGTCAGATACTACAATAACACTATCTTCTGAATAACCTAAATGTATTTTTAAAGCTAAAAGCGCTACATCCAATTTATTCTTATCATCTTCAAGTTCTTGCTCTGCATTAGCCACAGCTACTTTAGCACGGAGTAAGTGATATGCAGGAATGATCCCTTCTTCAATCAATCGCTTTGCCTGGCTTTCATGATGTTTCATCCCTTTTAGAACCTCTTCACGGGTAGTTACTACTTTTTGCAATAAAGCAACTCCTAAATAGGTATCTACAGTTTGTTGAATCAATTCATTTTGCAGTTCCTCCAATTCAATATTCGCAGTTGAATGTTCTGCTTTCGCAAACTTAACCCCAGCCCTAACCTTTCCTCCAAGGTATAAAGGTTGGAGAGCTGTAATATTTGCTGTGCGGAAATCTTTTGCTCTAATTTCCAAGTCAGGAATATCTAAATGTATCGAATTGATCTTTTGTCCTAACTTACCAAACAGCGCTTGTAATTGTGGAGGCAGCTGTTTTACATAGGGACCAATTTTCTGGGCCAAACCCATCTTATAGCCATCAAATATATCATTAACAGAACCAGTTAGCTGACCTCCATTAATTTTAGAATAATCACTTAAATGAGTATATCCACCCAGAACATTAACTCTTGGTAAGAAATTCCCCCACGCTGAATTTAATTCGTATTTTTTTTCTTTTACCTTTTCCTGATATTGTTTCACCTGAGAATTATTATTCAGAGCCTGATCTACAGCTTGCTCTAAACTAATATCCTGAGCAACGCTTAGCTTAGCACTAAAAAACAACAAACAAAGAAAAAACAATAGAAATCTATTTTCCTTCATGACAATTTTAACTTTAGTCTTCGGGCAAATTTAAATAATTTTCACAGTGCAAAACATTAGACTCAAAATATATCATTAATCTAAATTAACAAGCAAAAACACTACTAATAAAGGGTTTACAAGTCCATAATGCCCAATATTTTTTTCGACTAAAAAACCACTTTATTCGTATTGACACTTTTTTACTATTAACTATAAACTCAAAAAGCACTTAAATCTTATAAAGCATAATTGCTCAATAGGCAAAAACTTTGTTTTTAGCTACAAAGAATTTACTTTTAGCCTAAAATTAAATCACCAAACTTCAGGAGGAGTTTTATGGAAAGCATATTATTTAATACTTACATCAAAAACGATATCCTTTACCAGCTGGATGAGTCCGAAATAGAAATTGATTTCGGTAGATTGAGTATTTATGAGGTAATTCGTATCGATGATTTTACTCCTTTATTCTTAAATGAGCATTATAAACGCTTTTGTAATAGCAGCAAATACAGCGATATTCTTATACCATCAAAAAAAGAATTTCAAAAGCAAATTGAAAAAATCATTTCCCATTGCCAACAAAAATCGGGTAATGTAAAAATCATTTCTCAAAACAATATAAACAACAATAATTACAACTGTTATTACTTCTTTATTCCTCATTACTTTCCTAAAGATAAGGATTTTACACAAGGCGTCGAAACTATTTTTTTTGATATAGAAAGAAAGAATCCCCAATCTAAGGCAGTAGATATCAACTACAAAAAAGAACTTGGTATAGCTTTAAATAAATCAAAAGCCTACGAAGCCATGATTGTTAATAAGGAAGCTTATATAACAGAAGGTAGTAAATCCAACCTCTTTTTTATAAAAGGCCATATTGTTTACACCTCACCCATAGAATATGTTCTACCTGGAATAACCAGAGAAAAAATTGAACAAATTTGTGCAGAAAACAAAATCCCATTGATTCATAAACTCTTTTCGAAGGAAGATGTCCTTAAATCTGATGCTGCTTTTATTAGTGGAACATCACCAAAGGTATTACCTATAGCCAAAATCGAAAATAAAACCTTTGATGTAAGACATCCAATCATACAAAAAATAAGCACTGCCTACGATAGATATATCACCCAAGATATAGAATCACATAAAAAACAATAAACAGGAAAATAAAATGAGAACCCCAACACTTAAGCTATTCTTTTTTACTTTTTTGCTTTCTTTATTTCTTCTTCCCAGAATTACTTTTGCCCAGGTATCTATTCCTGCAGATTTTAAAATCTCTGAAAGAAGCAAAGAAATTATAGACCAAATAAACAAATACAGAAAGGAAAATAATCTACCCGAGATTAAAATCTCAACTTCGCTTTGCTGGGTAGCTTATTTGCATAATGAAGATCTAATTCACAATCAATGTGACACTGCCGATTGTACCCTATCCAGTTGGTCGGATATCGATTTATGGCAGGGTGGATGTATCAACCAAAAAAACAGAAACATTAAAATCTCCAGAAATAAACCAAAGGAAATCTGCAACTACCCTTCTCAAGGCTTTGAACTTACTTTTTGGCAAAACACACATCCAGACACTGAATCTGTAATCAAAGATTGGACTTCCGATAACATTTCCAGAAATATTATTATAAACAAAGGAATATGGAGAAATCATGAATGGAACGCTATTGGGGCATCTGCAATAGGAAATTATGTACTTGTATGGTTTGGCTCTTCTATAGATCCTGTCCACCCTGTAGAAATAAGTAAAGCAGAATTAAACAATTGGTATTACGACATCCGAAAAAAAGCTGCTGCACAAAAAGATTCAATAAAAGAAAATCAACCCACTCAGAAGCCAGAAAAAGTAGAGATTCAAGACAAAAAGAAAAAACAAAGCCCAGAAGAAGAGAAAAAGTCGAATGAAAAAATCAAAACAAATCCAAATAAGGATGATCTAACGGCACAAAAGAAACAAGATCATTTCCTTATTATCGGAACCTATTCAAACGAAAAAGAAGCGAATGCACTTAAAGACGAACTAATAAAAACTAATTATCCCAATGCAGGTATAATTAAAAGCGAAGACAAATTCCGTATCTTCCTCGACAAATTTGCTACACATGATGACGCTCAGAAAGCAAAAGAAAAATCATCAGCAAACTTTCAGGGAATTTGGATTTTCAGCAAAGATAAACCTTAGTACTATGATATTTTCCGACGAATACTTTATGCGCGAAGCTCTTAAGGAAGCTTATAAAGCAAAAGATGCCAATGAAATTCCTGTAGGGGCAGTAATTACATATAATCATCAGATTATTGGCAGAGGTCATAATCTCACCGAAAGACTTAAAGATGTTACTGCCCATGCCGAAATACAAGCAATTACTGCTGCCTCCAATAATATAAGCAGCAAATACCTGAAAGACTGCACTCTTTATGTAACTCTTGAACCCTGCGTGATGTGTGCTGGCGCCATTGCATGGTCACAAATATCAAAAGTAGTACAAGGTGCTTCAGATGAAAAGAATGGATTTCGAAAATATTCAAGGAATATATTTCATAAAAAAACAGAATATAAAGAGAATATTCTGTCTGAAGAATGCGGTCAATTGATGACTGATTTCTTTAAAGCGAAAAGAAAATAATTTTATATAACCTGTCAGGTTAAAACCTGACAGGTTGTTGATTTCTTTTATATTACGACAATAACTCCAACATCTTTTTTCCAATATCGGCAGGAGAATCTACCACCTCAACACCACATTCCCGAAGAATCTCTTTTTTTGCCTGAGCGGTATCACTTTTTCCACCAATAATAGCACCGGCATGGCCCATTGTTCTTCCTTTAGGAGCAGTAGCACCGGCAATAAAACCCACAACAGGTTTGCTTCCATACTCCTTTATATATTCTGCTGCATCGGCTTCCATATTTCCACCAATTTCACCAATCATTACAATCCCTTTTGTTTCCGGATCTTCCATAAACAGGCGAACGGCATCACGTGTAGAAGTTCCTATTACAGGATCACCACCAATACCCAAAGCTGTAGTTTGCCCCAAGCCTGCCTTTGTCAACTGATCAACAGCCTCATAAGTTAAGGTACCGGAACGCGAAACAATACCCACACATCCTTTTTTATGAATAAATCCGGGCATAATACCCACCTTAGCTTCATCAGGAGTAATTACTCCGGGACAGTTTGGTCCTACAAGGCGACAATCTTTATCTTTTAGATAATCTTTTACCTGCACCATATCTTCAGTAGGAATACCTTCTGTAATACAAATTATAACTTTAATTCCTGCATTGGCAGCTTCCATAATAGCATCTGCAGCAAAAGCAGGAGGAACAAAAATTACAGATGTATCTGCCTGAGTAGCCTTAACCGCATCACGTACAGTGTTAAATACTGGACGATCGAGATGTTTTTGTCCACCCTTTCCTGGGGTAACCCCTCCCACTATATTCGTTCCGTAAGCAATCATTTGTTCCGTATGGAAAGTTCCTTCAGACCCAGTAAATCCTTGAACTATAATTTTTGATGAACTATTGACAAGAATACTCATAATTTATTCTTTTGAGATTATTAAAAATAGAGGCGTGTGTTTATATTTGCCCACTTTTAACAATTTATTGAGTAAATTTGTTTCACAGAAACCACGAAAGAAAAGCAAAGAAATGATTCACAATATATTCGACCCATCCAATACAGATACGATTTGCGCTCTTGCTACCCCTGCGGGAACTGGTGCAATTGCCGTAATTAGAATCTCGGGTCCAGATTCAATTCCATTAACATCGAAGATATTCTTTCCTCGAAACAAAAAGCTAATCCTGGAAGAAGCAAATTCTCACAGCCTTTTTTTTGGAGAGATAAAGAACGAAGATGCCGAAACTATTGATGAAGTAGTTGTAAGTGTCTTTAAAAACCCAAAATCTTTTACTGGCGAAGACAGTATAGAAATCAGCTGCCATGGCTCAATATATATCCAACAACGACTAATTGAACTAATTATCGAAAATGGCGCACGACTAGCTAAACCAGGAGAATTTACACTTAGGGCTTTTTTCAATAATAAATTTGACCTCTCACAAGCAGAAGCTGTAGCCGATCTTATTTCTGCCAACTCAAAAAGCAGTCATGAATTAGCCATGAAACAAATGAAAGGAGGCTTCTCTGAAAAAATCAAAAACCTAAGGGTAAAACTCTTAAACTTTGCTTCCCTAATTGAGCTTGAGCTTGACTTCTCTGAAGAAGATGTCGAATTTGCCAATCGTGAAGAACTACTAAGTCTTATCGATACCTTAAAAAAGGAAATTTCGCAGCTTACCGAATCCTTTAAGGTGGGTAATGTTATTAAAAAAGGAATTCCTGTTGCCATTGTAGGAAAACCTAATGTAGGAAAATCAACCCTGCTTAATGCGCTTCTCGACGAAGAAAAAGCTATTGTATCTGATATCCCCGGAACTACCCGGGATGTTATTGAAGATACATTTATAATTAATGGTATTGCCTTCCGATTTATTGACACGGCAGGTCTTCGTGAATCAGACGACCATATAGAAAATATTGGAATCGAAAGAACCTACGAAAAAATTAATGAGGCTTCGATTGTTCTTTATATGATTGATATGCAAGAATGCACCGAAGAAATTATGCAAGATATCAAAGAGCAATTCCAGGAGTGTATTGAAGATCCTAATAAGCATTTTGTATTGGTAGGAAATAAAATCGATCAAATGGTTAATATCCCCACAGGTTTTAAAGATCTACTGGATATGGATATCACCTATATCTCTGCCAAGCGAAAGGAAAACATAAATGAGCTATCAGAAAAACTCGTAAAAAGTGTGCAGGAACGTCAGGAAACCAATGACACAATTATCACCAACGCACGTCATTACGAAGCTCTTACACAAGCCCTCAACTCTATACTACAGGTTGAACACGGGTTCCATAGCAGCATCCCAACCGATCTTATATCTATAGATATTCGCCAGGCATTGCACCACCTTGGAGAAATTACCGGTGAAATAACTACTGATGAAGTATTGGGTAATATCTTTGGGAAATTCTGTATTGGGAAGTAAGACAATAAAACACATAATAACATTGCGATAAATCGGAAACTCTACCACCGATTTATCGTATTTACTATCCTCCTCCCCCTCTTTTTAAAGCATTGCCATAATGCTACTGATCTACTTAAATCAAAAATATGAAAAGGTTCCCCTTCGAAAAAGCTCATTTACTAGACTCAAAAGAACGCTACAAATACCAACCGCCAGATAGATTGATAAACTTATTGAAAGAATATAAAACAGTGCTGGATTATGGCGCAGGCACAGGATACTTCTCTATCCCTTTGGCAAAAATCTTTAAAGAAAAGACTCAAAAGTCAACTATAATAGCCATAGATATAGATCCTCAATTTATTCAGGCAATTGAAAAAAAAGTACTTCAACATAAAGTATCTGATATAGTTAAAACCCGCCTAACAAAAGAAAGCATTACCCAGCTCCCTTTTCCGGATAATTATTTTGATGCAGTAATTATTATCAACACTGTGCATTTAATCAGCGATATTGATTCTACCCTTAAAGAAATATACAGAGTCCTTCAGTCTAAAGGAATTCTAATTATTACAGATTGGGATCCTAAAATGATTCTTCAGGTAGGACCTAAACAAGACGAACGACTTCCTACTGAGCAAGTAGAAGATCATCTAAGAAATAGCAAGTTTAATAATTACAACAAAATAAATTTATATAAGGGATTCTATTCCTATATAATCAGAAAAAATGACGATAATTATATACTTCCCTAAATATGGATATGCAAGTGGCAGACATCCTCAAATCGCTAATCTGGAAAAATATAATGTTCCCGGATGCTTAGATTATCTTTTTAGCGCTTGCAATAAGCAAAATCATCAGGTAAAAGTAATTGATGCGAACTTTAGCAAACTTGATATTGATTTCTTCCTAAAATCAGATTTAATATTTATCTCAAGCACTACAAATAGCTTTACAAACACCTTGAATTTTATTCAGGAACTTAATGGTAAGAACTACAAAGGCAATATTTTCGTTGGTGGCTCCCATCCTAGTTTAAATTTAGGAAAAAGGGATTTTCTGTTACCTTACTTCCATAATGTACATTACATAAAAACCGATAAAGACATACTTTCAGATAAAGGCATTTTCCACTGGGTAACAGATACAAATAGAGTCTGTAGTAATTTTTCTTCTTCCGCCATTAAAGATAGCTTTTCGGAAACAGAATTAGATTTATCATGGAGAAAAAACACCTACTCAAAAGAAATCACAGGCAATACAATTATAAGAAATGTACTGGTTACTTCCATTGGTTGCGAAAAAGCATGCTCTTTTTGTGGTAATCCTGCAATGTACAAATTGGCATTTAAAAGTGAAAAGAGTATTGAAAACACATTAATACAATACAAAGAAGCAGGTATAAAACGGGTTTATATTCCTGATATGAACTTCTTATCCAAGCCTTCTCACACAAAAATGGTATGCTCTTTACTCAAAAAGTATGGCTTTGAATGGTCCATGCAAACCTGCATTGAGGATATAAAAAAGAATAAAAACATATTGTCCTACTTAAAGGAACATGGACTTATTGCATTTCTTGTAGGCGTAGAAAATCCTGTATCAAAAACCTTAGATAAAAAAGTAACTCTCCATGATATCGAATCCATAATTAAAGAAAGCAGACAATCTGGATTATGGATTATACTAAGCTATATAGTAGGTCTAAATGATGTGTCACTCTCTGCCGACTTTAAGCTATTGCGCCATATACGATCAATTATTGACAATAAAGATATTCAACCCAGATTTGAAGCTATCGACTTACAAGTAAACTTATTCACCCCCTACCGACCTCTTTCAGATATTACTTATATTGCCTACAACTCATATACAAAAGAAAGCTTAAGCAAAGATCTCTTCAACTCATCTAAGGGTAATAACAATGATTATATTTTGTCGGATATCCCCTATGAATTCTGGGGCTTATTCCCTATAAACATTTCAAATATTGAATCATTGACAAACAAAATAATCTTGTGTGATATTACATACTATTTAATTTATAATAACTGGCTCGAAAAGTATTTAGAAATCAGAGAAAAGTATATATCTCTACTTCAATCTAAATACAATGAATTTTCAAGCTATATCCCTGATTTTAATAAAAGTGTTGAAATGTTTGGGTTTGATCAAAAACCTACTCTTAAATAATTAAATATAGCAATCATTGCGATTAACTTTTTTACTCTGTCTATATGTTCTAAATAAGGACCTTTCATATTAAAGTCACTCTATTTCACGCCTCTAAACCTCGTTTCTATTTTACTATCTGTGAACAAAAGATTCTTCTACACAAAGATCTACACTCAACAAGATATTGATATTCAACTTCTCAATTTTTCAATTACTATGATCTAAGATGATATAGCTTCTTAAAGTAGGGTATTACAAAATCATTGATTGATCGCTTTAAATTTACGGAGTTTAGAAGATGGCAAAAATTATTATCGTGTACTTAAATAATCTTCATAAATTGCTTCTGGAAACTTAACACAAAACCTATATCACTTCCAATCCAAATTGCGACACTATAGGTTATCCGGCTGACCTGAAACAAGCCTTAATTTTAGCATTATTGATTATGCCACTTTATTATGTGAATAAGAATGCGTAGAGTAATGGGGATCATAAGGTGCATGAAAGAACTTGCCCTTGGCTACCTAATTCTTTAAACAGAATTGAATTGGGGGATTACAGTAATTGCTATTTAGCAGTTCAAGCCGCTAAAATAATATATGGTAAAGCTGATGGATGTGCACATTGTTGTAGTGTGTGCCATAGTAGTTAGGACTAAATTCTTGATTGTAACAAACCACCTAAAAGAGGTTCTTTTGGGTGGTTTGTATTTAGTTAAGACTCTGAACTATTAGAAATATCATACCGCAGAAAGGAAATGTTCTGTGTTAAAAACAGTAATTACATACTCTCTGACAGGGCTAGCTTTTATTCACAAAACCCAACCTCAGCTAATTCTACTGTATTCATTTTTATAAATCGCAATTGCGGTTTTTCTGAACGAACTTCATTAACACGAGCTATAAGATATATTTCAGCCCCCTCCATCAATGCAAATTCATTATAAGACACGAAAAATGGATGTTTCACTTCTTGGTCTGAATAAACAGTTGCTTTACTATCAATGTAAATCACTTTCTCATTTTCTTCAACTTTAAAGTCATGATCACAGGAAGTGTTTTCAGAAATATTCTGCCAAACAACATTTACATATCCTTCGATTGTAAAACCAGTTGTTGTATCAACAGGTACGCTTTTATACTTCTTGCTATAAATCTGTTTTAACTCGCTATAAACATACATTTCACCTTCTCTTCCTATATCCTCATGATTTTGATTATAAACAGGGTTTTCCTGAGATACACCAATACTTTGAGTGGAAATTGGATCTCTAAATAAAGAAGGTATAAATTCTTCAATATGCTTCCCAAATTTTTCTTTTAGAAAGGCTAAGCCTTCTTCAAAACTCTCTAGTATTAGAACGTGTAATAAGTCACTGATAGATTTTACCCCAAGAATCTCTGCCAATTGATTTTTTAAACCATCCAATACTCTTGCCTTCCACCAATTTCCAACAAAATAAAAGGAGTTATCACTATAATAGGAGCTTCTTTCGATGACATCATCTTCATTGCCATACGAGATTTGTATTGTCGTGATCTTGTAAAAAGTTAAACCTTTCAAACAATCATAAATTCTTTGATATTCTTCTTCCCACTCTTCTTTTTGATTTTTCACAAAATAGGCTGTTGTAATTAGTGGAAGCGCATTAAATACTCTTTGCTTAATCTCTTCAACTTTGATTTTTTCATTCGGGATATTCGCAAAACAATCTGACTCTTCAATAACTTTTACCCCAAATTGCCTCAGAACACCTATATGCTTTTCTGAACTATAATAAGCAAAATTATTAGCTTTAAAACCCTCTACCTTTAATACGGACAAACTGCTTGCTGGTAAAAATTCTTTTCCAGACTTTACTAAAATCTTATTAGACATACCCCATGAAGCTAACTCCCGTTCATATCCTTCTCGGAAATTTTCATATAGTTTATCATAAATAAAGGAAATAACATCTCTAATTTTCTTGGAATTATCCTTTGGATTATTAACATCCCTTGAAACAAGAGTTAATACCTTTAAGTAATGATCTATGTTCAGATAAGTCTTAAAATCAAGATACCTTAGCCATGAGGATGGAATTTCTGTATCTACATCAAATACTGGCAAATAATCACCCAACTTTTCTTTCAAAACTTTAGGAAGATAAAAGACTGATTTCATATTCTCGCATCGCTGCAATGTTGTCGGAAAAATTGACGCATTTCGCAATACCCATAAAAAATAATCATCTTTAGGAGATACCGTTTTGCTTATAAATAGATTTACACCATAAACAGTCATTTCTGACTTTTCTATCCTAGGTTCAATTTTTAATATTTGATTCCAATATAATTTTGAAAATGAATATTCTCTTGCCATATCAGTGAAAGAGAAAGAATTTACAATAAACTTATTTGAAGAAAATGGATATGTTCCAGATTGGGCATAATTCGTATATTTTTTCGAAAACTCCTCTGACTTATCCTTAAAGTAGGCTATATCAAATCGTGTAGAATTCCTATCAAACTTAACTGAATTCCTCCTCCAAAGAATACTCTCCGACAAGCCTATTATTAGAAAAAAAACTTTCCAGAT
>JBGRQE010000081.1:0-13168 GCA_041725955.1 Bacteroidales bacterium | reverse complement strand
ATTCAGACGTCTGCTCTTCTAATCTCCAACAAAACTTATCATCTAGACA
Organism: Bacteroidales bacterium; assembly: GCA_041725955.1. Taxonomy (GTDB): domain Bacteria; phylum Bacteroidota; class Bacteroidia; order Bacteroidales; family JBGRPZ01; genus JBGRPZ01. Next base: position 13,119 of record JBGRQE010000081.1, on the reverse strand, counting down.
CCTCTAGGTTTTTCTACCTACCTATAGAAAACTGACAATTTTATTTTTCTATAGGTAGATAGAAAAACCTAAAGGTTTTTCTATTATAATTTTTGTTGGGTTGAAAAAATAGTAAGAATAAATAGAGTTTTATATGATATAATATAAAAGGTAAACTCTGTTTGTATGAAAAAACCAATTAAGGTCTTGGTTATCGATGATGATGTTATACTTTTAAGGAGAATAGATTCATTATTATCTCGTAATGAATTTGATGTGATTACTGCAAGAAACGGTGGGGATGGAATTCGATTTGCTTTTGAGAGAGAACCTGATATAATTTTATGCGATATTATGATGCCTGGAGTAGGGGGCTACAATGTTTTTGATATCTTAAGACAAGCTTGTGTAGTTTATTCTACACCATTTATATTTATGTCTGGACATGGAGAGCTAAAAGAAGTTAGGAAAGGAATGCTTTTAGGTGCAGATGATTACATTATTAAGCCTTTTGAGGATAATGAACTTTTAAACACAATTACAGGTAGAATTCAAAAAAGTCAAAGACTAAAGAGTTTAATTTTAGAAGACCTACGTAAAGTTTTGGATTTCTCTACTGACGGATTGTTTTTGTCTTTTCAAGATAAATTTGTTGAAGTCAATGCAAGTCTTTGTAAAATTTTAGGATATTCTGAAAATGATTTAAATGGAAAGTCATTAATTGAATTCTTTAATGATTCAGATGCATTTGAGATAAAAAACTGGTTAAGTCAAGTAAAAAATGGGATTAATGTTACCTATAAGAAATTTCTCCGTTTAAAAACTAAAAACGGAACTATTACTGGTAATTTTTATGCAATGCCTGTAAAGGGATATTTGATTGCTAAAGCTACAGTTTTGGGGATTTTTCAAACTTTAGAGAAAAAGGATGTTATTCCTGAAAATGGTGAAAGTAATTTTATTGAAACTTTTAACGAAGAAGAAGTTGTTGAGATCGATTTGGGGTTTGATGCAAGATTTAGGGGGGAGATGCCTGAAATAGATTTATCTCCCAGAGAGAAAGAAGTTTTAGTTTTGAGTTGCAGGGGGTTGACTATTAGGGAGGTTGCTGATAAATTGTTTATTTCTGGAAGAACGGTTGAAAAATACAGATCAACTCTTATAGAGAAATTTTCTGCAAAGAACTTTATTGAAGTTGCTCTAATTGCTTTAAAGTTGAAGTTAATTAAAATAAGATAAAATTTATCTGAGTGTATTATTTGTAGAATAAAAGTAATGTAATGAAGAGAATAAGTTTACTTTTTTGTTTTTTGTTTTTAGCACTTATGCCTTTATTATCTCAGGAAATCAAAGTGAATTTTGATGGCTCTGTTGAACGTAATGATATTGATTCAAAGTCTTCTGGACAAATTTCCTTACATGATTATTTGAAATCTAAACAAGCTAAGGTTGATTATTCCAAAAGAACAAATGAAAACATGTCTGCTGGAGTTTATAATAACAGTATTAATGTTAACCAAGTGGGTAATGAAAATGCTTTTGTTGGTAAACAAATTGGTAGTGTAAATACTGTTGATGTAAATCAAGTTGGCCAGGGGAATGTTATTGAATATGATTTAGAAGGTGAGGGTAATTATTCTAATTTATCTCAGAATGGGAATAATAATTATATAAAAGAAGATCTTCAAAATGCACGTAATAATAACATAAGTATTTCGCAGCAAGGAAATACAAATGGAGTGGTTCTTCAGAAAACAGACCTTATCGACAAAAACATCCAAATTACTCAAAAAGGAGGAATGAAAGTGGTTGTTAAAGAAAGTTTTATAGTGAAATAAATAGAGATTTAATTATTCAAAAAAGGCCAATAGATAAATAATAAAGGCAAAAACGAAAATGCTGAAGAAGAATAACACATATAAAAGAAGGTTGAGTATTTCCTTATCACTAGATTTATTTTTATCCATAGCAAAATAGTCAAAGGGATTAATAATTCAGGGAAGAGGTTTTACTTTGGAACGTATGATGTTTTAATTATGTTGTGATTTTTTCTTCTAAAATCTTGATTATTCTATTGATAGATATTTGAGGGTATTCCTTCTGGAATACTTTTACTTTGTTAAGTGTTTTCTTAAGAAAGCTTTGATGAGATGGTGTTTCTGAAAAAAAAGCACGGTGGCTTATTGCTTTTTGAAATTGATCAATCGTTTTAAAAAGAGAAATACTACTATTATCAATCCATGTTTTTTGAAAGCACTCCCAGATATAGTCTACTGCTAATTGATTTGGATGGACAAAATCATCATCATAAAAGCGATAGTCTCTTAAATCATCCATCATGATTTCAAATGAAGGAAAATAAAAAGTATCCTTATTGTTTGCTATTATTTTATGAACTGCAGTTATTAAGTTTGCTTTGCTTAAAGAATTTTGAGTTAAGCCATCTTTTATATGTCGTATAGGACTAATAGTAAAGATGATTTTTAACTGAGGATTTGATTTTTTTATGTTTTTTATTAACTCATTCCAATGTATATAAATATCCTCAGAATTAATAAACTGTCTTTCAAATAAGGAAGAAGGTTGTTTGTGGCAATTAGAAATAATACAATCTTTTTCTAAATGCTTATATGCCCAGGAAGTGCCAAAAGTTATTATTAGGTGGCTTGCTCCTTTGAGGGCTGTAGCACCTGATTTTATTGATGAATTAATATCTGATAAACAAGCTTCCTTTGTTTCAGCAGAGAATCTGCTATGATGAAAAAATGAGAAATAAAGATTGTTTGAAAAGCAAAGATCCTTTTCCTCAAATTTTGTATTCTGTATAAGTTTTTCCAAACATATTGCAATTGAATTCGGATTATATAAAATACCAAAAGGGTTTAAGGTGGTGTTAAAAAGGTAGTAGTCTAATTTATTTCCTATATTTTCGGTAAAACATGATCCCATAAGTAAAATTTTTGTTTTATGGGATATGCTTTTGTTCGTTTCTTTTAAATTGATTTCTGTCCTAAAAGATTGGTTGAAGTTTTTCATATCTATTCTTTGAAAAGAAATTTTCTAAAATCTTTCATCAATTTTTTTTCTTCCTCTTTACTCATTTTATGGTTGAATAATAAGTTTTCATTCCATAATTCGATAATAAAGCAGAGTACGCTCATTGTTAAGTAAATATCTTTTATGTCAAAAGTATATAAAGGGTTAATTAATATGTAATCGAGAGTTCCTCCTCTAAATCCATTATCAATGGCCACACATATTATTCCAGAAACAAATAATATAATAAAGCTTTTTGACCAAATTGATTTTCCTCTATTTAATGTATAAAAGCGGTATCCTTTAATAACAACAAAGCCAACTATAATGTATAAAATGAAATATAAAAATTTAGGAATATTTAGGTTTAACAATGAAGCAAGATAAGACCCATGAGTATTTTGTACAGGTTGAAAGTAAAAAGAAGGTTTTATTATAGTTATATAAATACTAGACCAGTCGAGTGTAAATAAATACTGTTTCAGACCTTGGTCTATGATTACTAGTATTATTAAGGGTAATATAGGGAAAGATTTTTTTGAGGGTCTTATTTCTTTTTGAAAGAGACTTAAAATAAAACCAATTATTCCTAAAAAAACAGCAGGAATAAATGTATCAATTAAGAAAATATTTAGATTGTCAAAATTTCCCAATAGAGCAAAAAACAGCATAGCAACAATCCATCCTCCCGCAAAAACTCCAATTCCTTTTAAGTATTTGTTCATATCACCAATAATTTTATTATTCGAATAAACTGCCCAAATATAAGAGCTTTGTTTGATATAGTATTATCTTTGTGCATTGCTTTTTTGAATTTCGAATTCGTTTATAAGGACAACTGGCTAAAGAAATTTTTATGACTTTTATTTATCCGATTTTTTTGTGGGGCTTATTTGCTTTACTGATACCTATATTGATTCACTTGCTGAATTTTCGTCCATATAAAAAGGTGTTATTTTCAAACACTATTTTTTTACATCAAGTAAAAAAACAGACAAGAAAACAATCTAAAGTTAGAAATATCTTAATTCTATTATGTCGTTTATTAGCTGTTTTTTGTATTGTTATGGCTTTTTCTCAACCTAGGCTTAAAGAAGATTCTGTAACAAAAATTCGCGAAAGTAATAAGGATTATATTTGTTTGTATATTGATAATTCATTAAGCATGGAAGCTTTGGTAGGGAAGGTCTCTTTACTTGAAGAAGCTAAAAGAAAAGCTATTGAGTTAGTTAAAAGCTTTCCTGAAGGAACTAGTTTCCAAATATTGACTAATGATCTATCTCCTATGAGTCATCTATTTCTTGCTCGGGATAAAGCACTTCAAACGGTAAATCAAATTCAATTTTCTAATAAATTTATCACTTCAACAAATATCTTAAAACGACAGCAAGATTTATTGAAAGGAAAGGAAGGTAAGAAATTACTTTTTTGGATTAGCGATTTTCAAAAATCTGTTTTGCAAAAGGTACAAAAGAATGAATTTTCTTTTGCAGATAAGTTGTATTTGATTCCTTTAAAAAGAGATGTTACAAAAAATATAGCGATTGATTCAGTAGAATTACAATCGTTGATTGTACGACCAGGAGAGATGGTTCAGCTAAAATTAAGATTTGCCAATTATTCTGATACTGATTTAGAAAAAATAGCTGTAAATTTAAAGGTAAATGGAAAATTAAAGGCTTTATCAAATATAGATTTACCAGCCAAAAAACGTAAATGGATTCAGATGGAGTATGAATTAAAAGATGCTCAAGATCAATTGGCGTATATTGAAATAGAAGATTTTCCTATAAGATTTGATAATAAATTTTATTTTGTACTACCTGTAAAGTCTAATTTTCAAATTGCAGAAATTTATTCTAAAGAATCTTCAATTGCTTTTCGAAATTTGTTTGAAAAAGATTCGTTGTTCAATTTTAAATCCCTAAAGGTTGGACAATTTGATTACCAGAAATTAAACGATAAAGATTTTGTTCTAGTCAATGGCCTATCATATATCCCTCAGGGTTTACAGAAGGTACTAGATAAAAATTTATCGCAAGGGAAAACCGTTTTAATTCTTCCCCCAGAAAGCTTTGAAGAAAAACAATTATCGAAAAACTCTTACTTATTTCCTTTTGGCAGAGTGTTAGAACATAAAGGAAATATGGTTAAGATGAGTTTTGATAACCCTTTGTTTAAGGGGGTATTTGAAAAAGTTCCTGATAACTTTAATGCTCCTGTAGTGAAGAAGTATTTTGAGGTTACTCCCAAAGCTTCTAACTTATTTAAATTTAAAAAAATATTTTCTATTGAAAATGGAGATCCAATACTTCTTGAGAGTAATATAAAAGGAGGACATTTGTTTTATTCTTTATCACCCATAAAGGAAAATTGGAACTCATTGAGTAATCATGCTTTTTTTGTTCCAGTATTTTTACAAATGGCAATGTTGAAGCAATTGACAAATCCTATATATCTAACATTGGGAAAAGAAACAAAACTTCAATATTTTATTGCTCAGGCATTAGAAAGTAAGGAATCAATGGCTAAAATTAATTCTGGCTCTGTAAATGTGATCCCACAGCAAAGATTAAAAGGAAAAGAATTAAATGTTTTTACTCAAGGAAATGATTTAAAACAAGGATTTGCAAGCTTGAATTTTGATAAAATAAAGATTGCTAATTTAGCTTTTAATGTTGATAGGCTAGAGTCTGACCTTGAGGTGGACGCACCAGAAAATATTAAAAATAAGTATTTCAAAGGAGAGTTAAATGTTTTTGTTTTAGATTCATTTACCCAGAAAAATTTGAGCGATTTTGGATCAGAACAATTAAAAGAATCTACTTTGTGGAAAATATTTTTGGTGCTTGCTATTTTGTTTATAATCATTGAAGCCGTTTTGTTACGTCTAAAAAGACCTGTTTTTAAGTAGAAAAAGTGTTGATGAAATTATTGAAATAAGGATTTTAATTATATGAAAGAATTTGCTGGTAATAAAAAAGAAAATTCCGATCATCAGAAAGATCTAGATGTTAATGAAGATAAAACACTTGTTGATGTAGAGAAGGAATATAAAACTATTCATTTGGGAGGATTATATGAAAATTGGTTTCTTGATTATGCTTCATATGTAATTCTTGAAAGAGCAGTTCCTGATGTTTCTGATGGATTAAAACCAGTTCAAAGGCGAATTCTTCATTCAATGAAAGATCTTGATGATGGAAGATATAATAAAGTAGCTAATATAATTGGACATACAATGCAATATCATCCTCATGGAGATGCTTCTATTGGAGATGCGCTTGTGCAATTAGGTCAGAAAAATTTATTGATTGATACTCAGGGAAACTGGGGAAATATACTAACGGGTGATGGTTCTGCTGCTCCAAGATATATTGAAGCACGACTTAGTAAGTTTGCAAAAGAAGTAGTTTTTAATAAAAAGACTACTCATTGGAAATCGTCATACGACGGAAGAAAAAAAGAACCTATTAATCTTCCCATAAAGTTCTGTTTACTTCTAACACAGGGTGTTGAGGGTATTGCTGTTGGACTTGCTTCGAAAATCTTACCACATAATTTTAATGAAATAATAGATGCTTCCATAGCATATTTGCAAGAGAAAGAATTTGCACTTTATCCTGATTTCCTAACTGGAGGTTTAGTTGATGTTTCCAAATATAATAATGGTCTAAGAGGTGGTCGTATTCGCTTACGAGCGAGAATAGAGAAGTCTGATAAAAAGACTCTTGTAATCAAAGAAGTGCCTTTTGGAACAACGACAAGCTCTTTGATTGATTCAATTCTTGTAGCGAATGATAAAGGAAAAATAAAGATTAGAAAAATTGATGATAATACTGCTGCAAATGTTGAAATAATAATTCATTTAGCACCGAATGTTTCTCCAGATCAAACCATAGATGCCTTATATGCATTCACTCAGTGTGAAACTTCAATATCACCAAACTCCTGTGTTATAGAAAATCAGAAGCCTGTTTTTCTGCCAGTAGAAGAAATATTAAAGAAGTCAGTTGATAATACGCTTGGGTTATTAAAAAAAGAGTTAGAAATTAAGTTAAGCGAATTACGCGAACAATGGCATTTTAGTTCTTTAGAGAAGATTTTTATTGAAAAACGAATTTATAGGAGGATAGAAGAATCTGAAAGTTGGGAAGAGGCTATAGCTGCAATTGAAAAAGGCTTATTACCATATAGAAAAGTGCTTTTAAGAGAAATTACTGAAGATGATATAATTCGTTTAACAGAAATAAAGATCAGACGAATTTCAAAGTATAATTCTTTTAAAGCCCATGATTTGATTCGTAAGTTGGAAGATCAGATTAAAGAAGTTCAATATGAGCTTGATAATTTGATTGACTATGCAATTAATTATTTTTCAAACTTAAAATCTATGTTTGGAGAGGAATATCCTAGGAAAACAGAGATTAGAAATTTTGATAATATTCAAGCAAGCATGGTTGCTGTTGCAAGTCAGAAACTATATATAAATAGAGAAGAAGGTTTTGCTGGTACAGGACTAAAGAAAGATGAGTTTATTTGTGATTGTAGCGATATTGATGATGTAATTGTTTTTCGCAAAGATGGATCTTATGTCATTTCAAAAGTAAGTAATAAGTTTTTTGTTGGTAAGGATGTAATTTATATTGATGTTTTTAAGAAAAAGGACGATCGTACAGTATATAATGTAATTTATAGAGACGGTAGGGCTGGAGCTGCTTTTGCAAAAAGGTTTAAACTTTCATCTGTGAAAAGAGATACAGAATATACAGTTTCTCAAGGAAATGAAGGATCAAAATTGCTTTATTTTTCTGCTAATCCAAATGGTGAAGCTGAAATTGTTAGAATAAGTCTTCGTCCAAGGCCTCATATGCGAAAAACTCATATTGAATATGATTTCTTTGACTTACTTATAAAAAACAAATCTTCTAAGGGGAATAGACTTACAAAATTCACCATCAGAAAAGTAGTGAAAAAAGAAGATGGAGTTTCTACTTTGGGGGCTGTGAAGATTTATTATGATGACACTGTTCGAAGAATTAACTCAGAAGAAAGAGGACAGTTTTTAGGAGATTTTAAAGGGCATGATCGGATTTTATGTTTGATGAAAGATGGAAGTTTTGAATTGGTAGGTTTTGATCTTTCGATCCATTTTAGTGAGGATATGATTGATATTCAAAAATATAATCCTGATCAGATTTTTAATTTGGTTTATTTTGATGGAAATATTAGCAAATTCTATTTGAAAAGATTTAAAATTCCATCTGATGTTCCATCAAATAAAAGAACTTCATTTATTACAGAGCATAAAGATAGTTTTGTTTATAGCTATTCGGTGAGTGATGCTATAGAATTAGTTGTGCAATTTGATGATTATGTAAATCAAAAAGAGTATCCTCCAATTACAATTGATGTTAATGATTTTATTGCTGTCAAAAGTTATTCAGCAAGAGGTAAACGCATAAGTAATTATGCTATAAAAAAGATGTTTTTTGAGAATATGGTTATGGAGGATGAGTCTTTAAATGAAGAAGATGTTTAGATATAAATAAATAGGACTTGTTTATTTCTGTTTATGTTTTTCTTTATTCTATTTGTACGTGAATTAACATAAGCTATTTGTTGTTTTCATAATAAGTTTGAAAAATATTTTTAAATTCACGGTCAATAAGGTAAATGTAATCAGGAAAAATGAAGAATTTTTATCTCTCGTTTGTTTTTTTAATTCTGTTAACTGGAGTTTTAAGAGGTCAGATGCATAGTTTTAAATCTGATTATGTTGTTACTCGTTCAATGGATACCATTTATGGTAACGTTAAGTTTAACAATGGACTAAGATTGCTTTTAGGAGATATTAGAATTAAAGAAAAGAAAGGAAAATCCGATATTTTTAATTGGAGTGATTTTCATTCTTTTTCAGTTAGGGGTGTTCCTTATATGGTTATTTATGACGATCGTTTTTATAAGAGACCTGATCGTTTTTTTGCTTCTGTTTCTTATCCTGGTAAAACAATGTTGTTAGGTGTTGAAAATCCTAAGTATATTGATTTCGAGAAAGAGTATTTGAAGAAAAATCGCAATAAATCGCGTTTTGCATACTATCCTGTAATAGACTATTTTTTGATGTGGGATAAAGATGAAGGAGCTTTTAAGCTAAATCATAGAAGGTATAAAGCCCGTTTGATTTCAAAATTGCATGATAATAAAGATTTAGTGAAATGGATTAGGCAGCGGAAATTTGATTTCACTCAAATTCCAAAACTTATGTTTTTGTATAATGGGGGCGATTTTCTTACTCATGGCAAGTGGAGTAAGGATTATGTAGTTACTCGAAATGGAGATAGTATTTTTGGTCAATTGAATTTAAGTAGAAGAGTGAAAATATATCCCAGTAGAAATAAGAAAAAATACTATAGGTACTCATATAATCAATTGCAATCATTTAGATGGTTTAGCGTGAGTTATGAGTGTTTGAAATTGGATTCGCATCGTGAAAAAAAACCTTATTGGGTAGCCTCCCAAGGTGAAGTGAATCTATATGTTCAGGGTGTCAATCAAGCTTTTTCTTTTGATGAGAATGGAAATGTAATTGGTTGCTATCATGATTCAGGAGTTTATTATATGGAGAAAAATGGCAAGTTTTGTGGTCCATTATCGCGCTTAAATGTAAATAGATATATTCGTCAATTTATGGCAGATTGTCCAGAAATTTTACTTTTTGCAGGAGCAAAATATGATCGGATAATGGAATTAAAAAGTATTGTGGATTATTATAATCGGTGGATTTTAATGAAAAAGAAATAGTGGATCTCAAAATACTATAAATGTAAAAGCTGCCTTTTTGAGGCAGCTTTTTCGCTTTCAGATATTTAATAAGTGAGATAGAAAATTGTCATAGTATTTGTGTTATCTTCAAGCTTGTGGTTCGACTAAATATCTAGTCGTAGTTTAGGTGAGTTAAATAAGGCCACTTTGGGGACTTTATTACCGTGGCTTGGTATGTTTCATTTGTGTATTTTAAATTTCTTATATTCTATAATCGCAAAAAAGATAAGAAGGTGACAATCTTTTTGTCTTTTTATTTTTCTGTGAAGTTTAGTTCCTAATTTATATTTGTTTACCTTAGAATATTGATATACAAAAAAAACTTTTTTTTCGTTTTCCCTCAGAAAACCATAGTAAAAACTAAACTAAAAAAACAAATCCATTCGAATGACAGAAGAATTAGACATAAGGCATGCTACTCAAGAAGATATGAAAATGTTTCTTGATCTTATTGTAAAGACAGGTCGCAATCCTGGCATTTATGATGATGAAACTTATCTAACAATTGATCGAGAGGGGTTTTTTGTTGGTTATATAAAAGATGTTCCTGTTGCTTTTATTTCTGCTGTATCTCATTCTAAAGGTTCTGCCTTTATTGGACATTATTTTGTGCGTCCAGGTTATAGAGATATTGGAATAGGAAAAAAGATGTTTCAATTTGCATTATCTTATCTTGAGGGATATAATGTTTGTGTTGATGCCCCTAAGAGTATGGTTAGCTCTTTGCAAAAAATGGGGTTTATTGAAGCGTATCGAAATCACAGGTATATGGCAATTTCCCATGTTATGGATATTGAACTAAATGATTTTGTACCCGTAAAAGATGTTCCTTATGAACAGCTAGAAGAATATGACAGTCACTGTTTTCCTGTTAAGCGAGAGAAATATCTGAGAAGATGGATGCGACAAAAAGGAGCAAAGGCCTTTGCTAAATATGTTGATGGTGAAATTCTTGGTTTCGGATTAATACGTCCATGTATTGAAGGATATAAAATTGCTCCATTATTTGCTAATTCTTCAAATATAGCTGCAGAGTTATTTTATAAATTAACCGAAACTATTCCTGGTGAATCAATTTATATTGATGTTCCTGATATTAATGTGAATGCTTCAAGTTTAATTTCAAAATTGAATATGGAATCAGTTCTGGAAACTGTACATATGTACAATCTTTTTGATTCATCAATTGAATCTGAAAAGGTGTTTGGTGTTACATCCTGGGAATTGGGATAATATAAGAATTAAAACATTCAAGAGATATTTAGCTCTTGAATGTTTTAAATATATTGTTTTGTCTATTCTGATAGTTTTGATTTTAAAAAACCAGGTCTGTTTGTTGTGATTCCGTCTATGCCATAACCCATAAGCTTTTTCGCTATTTTAGGCTCATCTAAAGTCCAAACATAAGTTTTAAATCCATTCTCTTTAAATTTATCAATCAACCATTTTGTTGTTGAAAAATAATATGTATCAATTCCATCTAAATTATAACTTTTCATTTTTTCAAGCATATAAGGAATGTTGAGAAAATAGTTATAAGTTACGTAAATCGCATTAACATTAGGGATTTGTTTTTTTACTTCTTGTAAGGCGTCTAACTCAAAGCTAATAATTGATACTTGGTCTATCTTTCCACTGGTTTCAACAATTTCTTTTACGTAAGGAACCAGCTCAGTTGCTTTCATATTTTCTCCTGACTTTAATTCTATAAAGATTCCTTTGTTTTCTGGAACTGTTGCTAAAAGTTCTTCTAAGAAAGGAAGTTTTTCTCCACGAAAAGAATCTCCCTTCCAGCTTCCTGCATCAAGAGATCGTAAAACTTTTGAATCAGTCAACGGAATAGAATAATTTCCATTGGTAGTTCTGTTTGTAGTTTCATCGTGGCTTACAATTACTTTTTTATCCTTAGAGAGCCAAACATCACACTCAAGAATATCTGCATCTTGCTCCCATGCTAGTTTTGCTGAGGCAAGAGTGTTTTCAGGTGCAGTAATTGACGATCCTCTATGTGCAATTATTTTTGTAGGCAATTCAACTGTGCTTTTAATGGTTGTTTTGTTTGTTTTTTCTGGTGCATTAAATTCCTTTTTGCAGGATAGAAGAAAGCAAGTTGGGAAAAGTAAAAGTATAATAAGCGATTGTTTAATAGTTTTCATCTTTCTTTAATAGTTTTGTTTTAGGCTTTTATTTCAATGGAAAATGTAGTAATAGTTAAATTTCTTATGCTTCGTGTAAATAAACAAAAAGTATATTTGATTTATCTATAAGGGGCCATAAAAAAATAAAGATCAAACAGGGATAAGTTTATTAAAATATATTAGAAATTAGAAGATAAATGTATTTTGGAATACGAAATTTATTCTTTACATTTGACTAGAAGTTTAAAACATAGTTTTTAAACAAACCTAAATAATAATGTGAAATTGGGATTTTCACATTCCTAAAGCTACCTTTCGATTATCAAGATTTTATTTTAATTAAAAGACAATCTTTATTGTTTATAAAGTTTTTAAGATTAAAATCTTACGATCATTGATTTGTGCTTTTAATTTCTTAGATGCTATGTTGTCTAAGATTCTTTGAAGTATTATATGCTATAATTAATCAAAAATGTTTAGATGAAAAAGTTAAAGTTACTATTTCTACTGGCCTTTCTGGTTCTGAGTGGTGGTGCCTTCGCTGATACCGAAGTCTCCCCGGGACCTACTCAGGTTACATTTCCAATTTATAATTATTTCGGAGATAATATTTGTCAAACTGTTTATCCTGGAGATCTTACAGGTTCAGGTTTTTTGACAGGAATATCTCTTTATAACTATGGAGAAATATCTGCTACTTATAATGATGTAGAAGTTTATGTTCAAACCTGGGATGACTCTAAAGCTCCTTTGAATTTTAAAAGAGATGGTACTCTTGTTTATAAGGGAGACATTGTTTGTGAAGAAGGATGGATAAAATTAGACTTCAATGAAGTTGATTCTTTTATACAAATGTCAATGCGGAACCTATTGTTGCGATAACAATACCGTAAATAATAGAATTTACAGGCTTCAGTTTAGCAGAGATAGCAAAAACGCCAGATTAGGAGATGATGATAAAAAATGGATACCTGAAATATCAAATGGAGTAGTATCACTAGATACAAAGTACTTTGGTATAAAAGTATCGGGATTAAATTATAAAAAAGAGAAATCAACAAATAATGCATTGTATGCAGATGAAGGAAAAGTAACAGTTCCAATAGGTGATAATACTTTGATAGGACAAACATCTGCATAC
>JBGRQE010000080.1:0-14034 GCA_041725955.1 Bacteroidales bacterium | reverse complement strand
AAACATATGCATCAATAGTACTAACACCAGTACCGAATATAGCGCGAATCTTATCAAACTTAGCACCTACAAGATTCTTAAGCTTTTCTGCACTATACTTAGCACCTACATAAATCTCACCACTAGTATTTGGAATAGAATAGTAATCGTTGAAATCATCAGTTTTCACATGCTTAATCCAATCGTTAGCACTACTTGCTCCTGGATCAAAACTCCAAGTTAGATTAATACCATTCTTATCAGTATTAACAGTATGGTTTTCATTGAATACTTCAGCTTTCAAATCTTCGATTTGAGGACAGAACTTATCAACACTTACATTATCAATATACCAAGAACGAATATCATTGGTATTATCACCTTTTGCTAAGAAACGAATTCTCTTAACTTTACCTTGAAGTCTGTTGGTAATATCAAAAGATACAGTTTTCCAGTCAAAGCTTTCAATGTTCTTATAAGTAGTGATTGTGGTCCACTCTTTACCTTCTCCGATTTGAACTCTTAATTCTTCTTTACCGGTTGGGTTAGCGTTATCTAATTTAATATCAAATTTAAAAGTGATAGCACCATTAAGAGCATTTACACCATTAATAGGAGCAGTAATCAATGCTTTTTCATATTCCATTGCTTTTGGTTTGAAATCAAACTGAGCACAAGGACGATCATTTCCGCTATATTGATCAACTTTCCAGTTTTCACCATCAGTTGCCCACTTATTATTTTCGAATGGATTTTCACCCCAATTTTCAAAGAATGGCAATTCATATCCCCAAGCAAGATCAATATTTACAGGACCTACCAATTGAGATTCACCGCGTTGAGCAGGCTTACCATATTGAGTTAGATCGTAAACAGCACTGATATAATATTCATATTCTCCTGGCTCAATTTTATCAGTATATGCATAAGGAAGACCTTCGTCATCTCTTTCAATGAAAGCACATGGATTTTCTTCACCATTACGATATAAATGGAAACCAATTAGGTTACCAGGAATAGATCCGGTTGGATCGATAGCTCCAGTTGCATGGTTAATATCATCACCCTTCACCCAGAAGCGTGGGCTATGCCATGTTAATACGTTAGCTTCTCCATGAATACTACCTTCAAATACATAAGGAGGAATTAAATAAGTACTCTTCCATGTATACTCATCAGCTTCTGATAGTCCACTAGCATACTTACCTTTAACTCCGGCAGTATAAATTTCACCATAAATTAAGTTAGGGAACCACCAATGGAATTTACCAGTATCATACTCACCTTCAAAAGGATCTTTTGCTACTTCACCTTGCCAGCGACCATTCAAACTTACTTCATAAGACTCAAAGTTTGGAGCACCGTTTACAATGCTTACATTATCTATACACCAACCAGTTGAATACTGATGATCATCATAATAATGGAAAGCAAAATATACTTTACGTTGACCATCCTTACCATCAAAATTGATTTCTTCACCTTCATTAGGATCTTCACTTCCATAGTTTTTGAAATTAATAGGATCGTTAAGAACAATCTTATCATCAATATCAAAACGAACTTTATGCCATTCTTCTTTACCTTCTACTTCGCCTAATTCATACCAGTTTTGTCCATCTATAGAGAACTCAACATATCCTCTTGAAGATTCAGCGCCAGTAAAATATTGATCAAACTCAACACCATATTCTCCACTTTCACGAAGATCAATAGCAGGAGTAATCAAATAATCTAAAGAACCATTACTAGTTGATCCATTATAATCTTCATTTACTTCTGCCCAGAAACCATCTCTTTCAGGAACTAAGAAACGTGGCTCAGGGAATGTGCTCCAATTGATTGCATTATCGTTAGAAGCATGGAACCAACCTTGAGTATCACCTGATTCTGCGATAGAATATTCGGTCCAACCTGCTGGTGGGAAATCAAAACCTTGGAAATCTTCGTATAGTTCAGTAATACGAGCTTTTGGCCAAGTAGCTACTGAAGTTAAAGGATCAACCTCTAAACCACGTACACGATATTTCTTCTGTTGTAGATTTACATTTATAACAAAGTTAGGCTTATAGATCTCAAATCTAGCTTTTGGTGAATATAGATCAAATCCAATCTTAAATACTTTCAAGCTATAGTTACCATATACAAACCACTTATGCTCACTTTCGTCAGGGAAGTGACAATTTGCCTTTTCAGGAGTAGATTCAATATCAAAAATCTCTCTGTAATGCGATTTATAAGGATAAACATTACTTACCATAGTAATTTCGGTTGAATCGGCAATCATATCCTTAGGATCTAAATTACCATCACCAAACTTAAGAGACACATTAATATCTACATCAGCATAACGCTTATGAGCAACGATATTAGAATAAGTCCACTCAGAAATATCACCATTAGTAAAATGAGCTTTTACTTTATAAGCATAGAAACCTTGAGGAAGTTTATCCCAAGCCTTATCACAATAAGTAAGCTTATTATAATCTTTCTTTAGAAGGGTTGAAGGATCTTCTTTCCAATTGGTTTTATTTACACTAAAGATATCTTTGATATGAATACGCTCAAGGGTATAATTAACAACATTACGAGTAGCTTTTTGGGTTGCAAGAACCTGAGGAGCCATTTCGTATCCGTTTGCTATTTTTGGCATATTATCAACGATGAAATAATCATTGTTTGCAGGAACCTTAGGAACACTAACCTTAGAAGGCTTAGCTTTCTTTGGAGTTTGAGAATCATCAGCTCCTTCAACGATAGCGCGGATCATAAGATCTTGTAAAGGAGATACAGACCATACACCATCATGACAAACGTATGACTTATACGCTTTTGGCTCACTTAAATCAACTCCTACAGGAGAAGCACTTCCTATTTTTTCTATCTGAGTAACAACAATATAGAAGAATTCAGGATAATAAGTGTCCTTATCAGCAGGGTTTGGAGCAACGATTTCTGATTTATCAAAAATATTGTTGAATTCAACCCAACCAGTATTATTTACTTCTACAATTTTCTCTTCTACAGGTTTAGCATCTGGCATCTGAGTATCCTTATTAGGGAAATAAACAGATACTTTTACCTGAGAACCAATGAAATTAGTTCCTTTAGGGAAGCTACCATCACCTACAAAGATCTTAGCACCAGTAATCTTAGTTGGATATCCCATTGGAGTAAACTTAACAGCAGCTGAAGATCCAGGTTCTTTACCAGCAAGATGTGCTTCGGCAGTACCATCATCATATAGCATTTCATACTCACCCCAAGGAAGAGTCCAACTTATATCACAATAAGTATCATCTTTCTTACCTGCAATGTCTTTATTAACAACAGCCAACATACTACCTGGAGCATAAGGCTTTTCAAACATTTTTGCATCAACAACAACTTTAGTATCTAAAGTTGGCTTATAAGGACCTGGTTTAGCAACACTTTGATAAGCTACTTTATTAAAGAATAACTCATAACCTTGACTATCGTCAGATAATTCATCAACTTTAATTTCATACTTACCAGCATCATCAGTTTCAGCAACAAATACTTCAGTACCCCCTACTTCAACAGCTTTAACCTGAACACCAGCTAATCTTTCATTGGTATTTCCATCACGAACTTGACCAACAATAAGAGCAGGCTCAATAACATTCATTGTATGATTGATAGTAATTTCTTTCTGAGCATCAATATTACTATTGGTAATCATCTTAGTAGTTGTAGTATACTCACCTTTTGGCCATGCTTTTTCACCAATTACTTTTGGAGGAAGAGCATCATACTTAAATCTTACATATACTGTATGATCTGGAGCAACAACACCTGTTCTAGGAAGAACTTCAGAAATAAATTTCACTTCAGCTTCATTCTCAAACTCTGGGAATTCGAATTTCAATAATCCACTACCACAGTTTTTGATTGGGTAATAAACAAATTTCATATTGTCAACCCATACATCTTCTTCTACATTTTCTTCAATATCACATGCCTCTGGAGCCCACCAAGCAATTTGCTCAGGACCTGCAGGAGAACTAGTGGTACCATCTTTAAGAACTGTAGTTACCCAATAGTAGTAAATACCATATTCGTAATTAGGAAGATCGTCAATAACAAAATTATCTTTAGTTACTGCAACAACTTCACCATTACGCATTACTTTATAATGATTTATATTAGGATTATTATTTTTAATCCACTCAACTTTTACAGCACCTTCTTCTTGGTTGGTTAAAATAGCTTTAACATCCTCTACTACAGGAATACCTTCTCCGGTAATTTCCATAGTAACAGGAATTTTGATTACTTTACCATAATCAGCAGTAAATTTAATAGTCGCTGTATATAATATACCAGGAATACGATCTAAAGCATCAAAATGAACACCTAAAGAAATTTTACCACCATTAGGAGCAATCGATCCTTTATACTCATCCATTGTTAACCAATAACGTTTAACTGGCTGAGCAAGGAAAGCATAATAAGTATCGCCTAAAGCAATCTTTTCGCTAAAAGCACCTGTCTCTTTATCAACGGTATATAAGAAAGAACCTTTCTTTGGGGTTACCTCAGTAGTATGTAGCTTATCTGTTTCTGGATCCCAATGTAAGGTACTTACAAAATATTCTTCAAATTTAGTTTTACCAATTGCTATATTATTTGCAGTAAATAACTCAACTGAATAAAATTTCTTTCCACTTGAAATCATATAACCTTTACCAGAACGGTCAATAGCCATTCCCATACAATCTTCATCTTTAGCAAAATTAAATTCGCCAACCAATTCCATCTTAGGCTCTTTATTATCAAAATTTAAATGATAAAGAGCTTTCTTAGTAGTAATAAAGATATCACGACTTACAGGATCAACACACATATCTGTTGCTTCGAAAGTACCATACTCTCCCAACTGACCCATAAATTTAAAAGTTGCAATATCATCGCTAATATCGATAGAGAAAAGCATACCATACTTAGTAATAGTATAATAAAAGTCTTCAACACCAATTGGGAAAACTCCACCAACAATTACGTTAGTATCAGCAATATTGGTTTCAGGAACAGATAATGCTCCCATATCAAGATATTTAGTAAGAACAGGAAGATCAGCATATTCAAATTTACCAAAATCTTTATAAGCAAAAATCTCACCTGCATGAACTTTATAACCTCTTGAAGAACGACCTCCATTCTGATCAAAATCAATAGAAGCAGTCCAGTTATATAAACCATCTCCTAAATTACTGATATCAATGTTGCGAGTACGAAACTCGTTTGGTATCATTGTTTCAAATAACTTACCAGGTGTAACTAAAACAGATGGTTTACCAATAACAAAGTCTACAATAGCAGTTTCATTTATATTAACATTAACTTCTTTAGTATCTATGTTATATCCGTTTTCTTTGGTACAAGAAAGAACAAAAGGTATACCTGCTTGGATTTTAGCGATAAGATATTTACCATCTGCGTCAGTTTTTGCAGCAGGGGTTTTCATATCATCAATAAAAATCTTTGCACTTTCAACTGGTGCTCCATTTGCATCAGTAACAGTACCCTCAATACTACCATACTCAAAGTCAAGACCATGGAAAATCATAGCCATTCTATATGTAACATAACCTCCAAGAGGGAAATCAGAGAATCCATAACCCTTGGTAGTAACTTTTTTAGGACCAGCAATCATGGCAGTACCCCAAAGGGCTTCCCACTTATCCATACTGGCATCACCTTCTCTTTGAACAGAGATCAAGAGATTTTTTTCACCAGAAAATTTAAATTCATCTTTAAAAGTAATCTTTACCCAAGAAGGATTATCTGTTTTTACAACAGAAAATGGACCCGAGAAAACCAAGGTACCTTCAGCAGCATCAAGAACTTCTTGAGGAGCCTCAATTCCATCAATTTCACTTACATAGACATTGATTTTTTCAAAGGAAGCATCATAAGTTCCCTTATAATAAAGAGAGATGCCATTTAATGTACCCGCACCTATTTCATCGGGGGTATAGACGGTCTGCATAAAACTATACGTATCGTCAAAACTAATTGGATAATAAGTATTGCTCGTTCCGGGCTCTACTTTAGTATCCGCATAGGAAAACTGACATGCGATTGCCAGCAACGCAAGAAAGAGTAGTCTCAACTTCTTCATACGAAAACAATTTAAATTTAAAAAGTAATTTTCAATCCACATTGCAACCTATTGAACATCACTTCATTGATCTTCCCACAAGTCAATTAAAGTTAGTACAAAAGGGTGTCGACTTCAGACCTTAATGTCGTTGACCCCATACATCAAACAACCAATCTAAATTCAACTACAAAACAGAAATTCTGTTCTGCAACAATATCTTTATATATATGTGGTGAAAATCCACCAGCCTAATTAATTTCTAAACTAACACAAATACTATTCTGCGATATAAAACGATATTTAAGTTAAAATTGTAATTTTAGTGTAGTGCTTTACCATAAGCGTTGGTAAAAATAATAATTTCTAAGAACAATCATTGTTATATCGCATTTTTATCAAATTTTCCTTATTTCAATTTGATTTAGCTAAAATAAATATAATAACGAATCAAACAAATGCATTTTTTCATAAAAAGCACTTTTATTTCTGTTATTTTTTTTTATCTGATGTTGACAATTTCTCTTTAAATTGTAAATTCTATTAAAAATCCCCCCGTAATAATTCTGCCGAACATCTAAATTTAACCTAACTCACACCCAATCTCTTCTTTTTCCATAACACAAGAGTCTTTTTTACTCTAAAAGGTTGCATTGGGAATGCTTTTTTTTTAAAAAAAAATTAGGGTACCCCCTTCCCTAAAGACTTCTGGAAGAAAACACCCTAACTTTCAATTCATTAATAACAACAAAAATAAATAATATTATTTTTACTTTTTGTTAATTTTTGCCCAACTATCTTTTAATGTCACCGTTCTATTAAACACAGGAGACTCTGGGCTACTTAATTTACTATCTACACAAAAGTATCCCAAACGCTCAAATTGGAAACCTTGCCCAGAAGCAGCTCCATTTAATGAAGGCTCAAGTTTACAATGTTCCAATATATTTAAAGAATCAGAATTTATATTCGAAGTAAAGTCTTTTCCATCTTCAGCAACATCAGGATTTTCATTTAAGAATAAACGATCAAATAAACGAACCTCAGCATCGATAGCAGTAGGGGCATTTACCCAATGAATTGTAGATTTCACTTTCTTTTTACAACCAGTACCACTTTTTGTAGTTGGGTCGTATGTACAGCGAATTTCTACAATCTCGCCATTCTCATCCTTCACAACATCTTCGCACTTTATTATATATGCATACTTAAGGCGAACTTCTCTTCCTGGAGCAAGACGGAAAAATTTCTTTGGAGGATCTTCCATAAAGTCATCTCTCTCTATGTAAATCTCTCTTGAAAATGGCACTTTACGTTTTCCTTCTTCTGGTTTTTCAGGATTATTGATTGCTTCTAAAATTTCTTGCTCTCCTTCTGGATAATTGGTAATAACCATTTTTAAAGGATTAAGCACAGCCATCGCGCGGTTTGCTTTTTTATTCAAATCCTCACGGATACTAAATTCCAATAAAGAAACATCAATTATATTTTCGCGTTTAGCCACACCAATTCTCTCGGCAAACTTACGAATAGAATCAGGAGTATATCCTCTACGACGCAAACCACTAATAGTTGGCATACGAGGATCATCCCAGGAATCCACATGATTTTGTTCTACCAATTGCAAAAGTTTCCTTTTACTCATAATGGTATAAGTCATATTCAAACGGGCAAATTCAATTTGTCGTGGACGGGAATTTGCTTCAGCCAATTGATCCAAAAACCAATCGTACAACGGACGATGCACTTCAAATTCTAAAGTACAAACTGAATGAGTAATACCTTCTATATAATCGGAAAGACCATGAGCGAAATCATACATAGGATAAATACACCACGCATCTCCGGTACGGTGATGATGTGTATGACGTATTCTATATATAATAGGATCGCGCATATGCATATTTGGAGAAGCCATATCGATTTTAGCTCTCAACAAATACTTTCCATCTTCAAATTCACCAGCACGCATTCTTTGAAAAAGGTCGAGGCTCTCCTCTACAGGACGATTTCTGTAAGGGCTCTCTTTACCCGGAACCGTTGGAGTTCCTCTAAATTCTCTTATCTGCTCTGGAGAACATTCACAAACATAAGCCTTTCCTTTCTGGATTAGCTTAACAGCCATTTGATATAGCTTCTCAAAATAGTCGGAAGCAAAAAACTCGCGATCTTCCCAATCAAAACCCAACCAGTGAACATCTTCACGAATACTATCTACATATTCTACATCTTCTTTCACCGGATTGGTATCATCAAAGCGAAGATTACATTTTCCCTGAAACGTTTGAGACAACCCAAAATTTAAACAAATGGACTTGGCATGGCCAATATGAAGGTAACCATTTGGCTCTGGAGGGAATCGAGTATGCACGCGTCCATCATTTTTTCCCTCTTTCAGGTCGTCTGTAATGATTTGCTCAATAAAGTTTAAACTCTCTTTATTTTCGCTCATCTTAACCCCATCTTTGTAATCACTCATAGATAAATTTCCTTATTGATATTTGATGATATTTATTCTATTCAATTTTGTGCTCAAAATCAGTCCGTAAAATTAATCAGAAATAATCAATCTTCACGACTTATTAAACATAAAGAAGTTAATCTGTAAAAGAAGCTCTTTCAACTTGATTAACATGAATATATATAATAATATTTCATACAATTTCTTACATTTGCCGAAATCTTTTTTACTTTCTGACTAACTATCAGAACATAAAGATATTTTCATTAACAAGTATCCAATAAAAAAATTTGAAGAAAATGGGAAATAAGGATTGGAAAAGATATACCATAACCACAGCTCTACCTTATGCAAACGGACCTGTTCACTTTGGACATCTTGCTGGAGTTTATGTTCCTGCAGATATCTATGTGCGTTATTTGCGTATGATGAACAGAGATGTTCTTTTTATTGGTGGTTCTGACGAACATGGTGTGCCAATTACTATTAAAGCACAACAAAGAGGTGTTAGCCCTCAGGATGTTGTTGACGAATATCATAATCTGATTAAAGACTCTTTCGAGAAATTTGGTATCTCTTTCGACGTATATTCCCGCACTTCTTCTCCTATACATCATAAAACTGCTTCCGATTTTTTCAAAAAGCTTTATGATGATGATAAATTTATTGAAAAGACTTCTGAGCAATATTACGACGAAGAAAACAAACAATTCCTTGCCGATAGATATATTACCGGAACTTGCCCTCATTGCCAATATGAAAAAGCATATGGCGATCAGTGCGAAAGCTGCGGTACTTCTCTTAACGCTACCGATTTGATTAATCCGAAATCAGCGCTAAGCGGAAATATTCCTGTATTAAAAGAAACCAAACACTGGTTCCTTCCTTTAGATAAATATGAGGATTGGTTGAAAGAATGGATTCTTAAAGGACATAAAAACGACTGGCGACCTAATGTTTATGGCCAGTGCAAGTCATGGCTCGATCAAGGTTTGCATCCAAGAGCTGTAACCCGCGATCTCGACTGGGGTGTGAAAGTTCCTGTTGAAGATGCCGACGGAAAGGTATTATATGTTTGGTTTGATGCTCCTATCGGATACATTTCTGCAAGTAAAGAATGGGCAGAGCAAAATAATACCAATTGGGAACCCTACTGGAAAGACGAAGATAGCAAGCTGGTACATTTTATTGGAAAAGATAATATAGTTTTCCATTGCATTATCTTCCCTAGTATGCTTAAAGCCGAAGGGTCATATATTCTTCCTGAGAATGTTCCTTCCAATGAATTCCTCAATCTTGAAGGAGATAAAATATCAACTTCACGAAACTGGGCTGTATGGTTGCATGAATATCTTGAAGAATTCCCAAACAAGCAAGATATCCTAAGATATGTTCTAACAGCAAATGCTCCGGAATCTAAAGATAACGACTTTACCTGGAAAGATTTTCAAGCAAGAAATAACAACGAACTTCTTGCCATCCTTGGTAACTTCGTAAATAGAACTGTTGTGCTTACAGGAAAATATTACGATAAGAAAGTTCCTAAGGCAAACGAATTTACAGATCTTGATCGTGAAGTAATCGAAGAAATCAAGAAATATCCAGAGCGTATCGCTCATTCTCTTGAGCAATATAAATTTAGAGAAGCTCTTTCTGAATTGATGAATCTTGCTCGTCTTGGAAATAAATATCTTACCGAGTGTGAGCCTTGGAAACTGGCAAAAACAGATCCGGAAAGAGTAAAAACCATTATGAATATTGCTCTTCAGATTTGTGCCAATCTTAGTATTCTTGCTGAACCATTCTTGCCTTTTACTGCAAACAAACTGCAGAAAATGTTAAACATCAATTTCCATAAATGGAGTGATGCCGGAAAT
Organism: Bacteroidales bacterium; assembly: GCA_041725955.1. Taxonomy (GTDB): domain Bacteria; phylum Bacteroidota; class Bacteroidia; order Bacteroidales; family JBGRPZ01; genus JBGRPZ01. Next base: position 3,593 of record JBGRQE010000080.1, on the reverse strand, counting down.
ATAGAACTGCTAAAAGAAGGTCATGAAATTGAAAAAGCGGAAATTCTTTTTGAACGCGTTGAAGACAAGGAAATCGATGCTCAAAAAGAAAAGCTTATTCAGGCAGCAAAAGAAAATGCAAGCAATAATATTGAAGTAGCTCCAGCAAAAGAAAATATTCAGTTCGACGATTTCGCAAAAATGGATATCCGTGTAGGAACTATTTTGGAAGCAGAAAAAGTTGCTAAAACTAAAAAGCTTCTAAAGCTATTGGTCGACACAGGTATTGATAAACGTACCATTGTAAGTGGTATCGCTGAATATTATGAACCAAAAGATATTATAGGAAAACAAGTAAGTGTATTGGTGAATCTGGCTCCAAAGAAACTTCGAGGTATTGAATCTCAGGGGATGATTCTTATGGCTGAAGATCACGAAGGAAAACTTTCTTTTGTTTCTCCTACAGAAACTGTAAATCCTGGCGGAGAAGTCAGATAAGATTTTGGTTTTATGTTTCGGGTTTTGCGTTTCGGGTTTCGAAACACAAAATCCGAAACTATTGATTGTACCAATTGGGCAGCAGGTATCTATTGTGCTAGACCAATAACAATTTATCATTGAATGAGAGGGTATAATTTCTTTCCAAAAAACATTTAGCAACAAATAAAAAAGTAAATTATAAAAAAGCATCTTCCCTAATTTGCTAAAAAAGAGTTCTATTAAATTTTATTAAAAAAACAAATTTTTAAAGCCAGCCCAAAAAAAATAAAACACAGATAAAGCTATGTAGATAAGGTCATTGCCCATATTTTTCTTAGGTGGTAATAGCACTATTTCTTTACTTTTATATGCTTTGAATAGCTATAGGCGTTCTCCTGATAAAGGGCAATGAAATTTGTATTTAGCTAAAAAATAGACTATTTGAAGTTTAGCAATACTGTATTTCTGAATAACTGACATTAAAAACTATAGCTATCATGAAAACAAGGGGCTTTTTGAAGGCAAGAAGGCTAGCTTATGTTATTTTCATATTATCATTTTTTATGTTATTAGCAGGCTGCCAAAAGAATTTTGATATTACTCCAGAGTACATCGCACAAGAGAAAGCAGCTATGACTGCTTGGATAGGTTATGATCTGAATCCTTCATACCTAGCGACAAAAGAGATGGGAATGCCAGCTGTATCTGTTAATGATAATGGCCAAGTTGCACAAGTTGCTGTTAACAGTGAGGGTGGATTATCCTATCAAACAGGTGTTGAAGCAGCTGATGGAAATATTAGTTGGAATAATGCAGTAAAATATTCATCAGAAGGACATGATCCTTATGTCGGTATAAATAGCAAAAAAACTGTTGTTGAAATAAGCGGTGTGGATGGAGGAGTTTTTGGATCTGGAAATCATTTAATTTATCATGTTGGTAAACTTTCTGACGATAACAAAACTATTAGTTTTGGTAACGGACAGAATTTTGATAATGGTGAAAGTCCCAAAATAGTCATAAACAATAATAATGTTGTTGTTGAGGTACACAAATCACAAAGCAATTTTGGTCTTTGGTGTCATGTTGGTATTGCCGATCCTAATACTGGTACTATAGCATGGGGACAAGGTTCAAGATATGAGGCTACAGGTCAATTCCCATCCATCACTATTAATAACAATAATATGGTTATTGAATCTCATCAATCTCAAACATACGGAACTCTTTTCTTTAGAGTTGGTACTGTTAATGTAGATACAAAAACTATATCTTGGGGTGCTTGTCATAAGTATCAAACAGGAATGGAACCAGACATTGCATTATTGGATAATAATAAGTTTCTTGAAGTTCATAAAACTCAAAAGCCATTTTGTAATGAATTATATAGTTTAAGTGGAGTGATTACAGGAACCGGTACTAATGCTTATGTTTCTCTATTAAGTAAGAGTAGTAAATTATCAAAATCTGGTATAGCTCCTGTTATTTCCGCAAATAATAATAAACAAATGGTTTTATCTTTTGATAACGGACAAGGAATGGTTTTTGGTGGAGATATAGTTCCCAGATAATTATCTTTAATATAATGTATTTCATATAATATCAACAAAACAAAAAGAGCTAAGCATCCTTCCTTTTGGAAGCAGCTTAGCTCTTTTTATTATATATACATAATTCTCTCTTTTCTGTGATGAAGTTTACACGGGCTTACCTCCTAGCTTTTGGATGAATACCTCCTAGGATAAACACCTCCTAGCTTATAGCACAATCAGCACCTTAACTGGTTGCAATCATTAGCTGTCTTGGTCAATAAGCAAGGGCTAATTATAAGCAAAAACAAAAGCCTCGCAGTATGAATCTGTAAAAATTCAAACTGCGAGACGTTCAGGTTGTACAAATATGTACTTAGCAGGTGTTCAGACTTTAGATATTATGAAAATATCTGGCCATAAATCCGAAAAAGAGTTTTTAAACTATATCAAAGTGAGTAAGGAGGAAACGGCTGTTAATTTGTCGATGCATCCTTATTTTAAATGGGCTAAATAAATAGTCCATAATACTATTAATGGTTAAAAACTCTATTCCTCTCTCATAGCTTCAGTTGGATTTATATTCCCCTTTTTTTCTCACAGCTATATATAGAATTCCTATAAACAGGAAGAACTATAATAACAAAAGGGGATAGATAAAGAACTTGCCATGCTTAAAAATTGAAATATCTAATTATAAGAATACATTTATGAGCGGAATTTATTCTCCATAGTATAGTAGAAAACTAACAAATGATTCAAAAACAAATAAGACATTATACAAAACCTCAATGTCTGGAATTTGATATTGTACTTTAACAATATATATGGTTAAAACATACGATCTAGATAAATGCTACTCTTGACCATATTACTTCAAAGCGATGTATTCTCAGATAAATATAGTCAATTTTCTAATCGAATAGGCTAATCATTTACAATATAATAGTATCAACAATTTCAATGAAAGTTAATTCCCAGCATACATTTGAATAAATTTCATCCATTCTTCAGATTTCTTTTCTTTTTCGATAAACGCACCAATTTGTTCAAACTCCATAAAGCGAGTAGGCACTTGCATAAAACGAAAAGAATTATCTTTTTGAGGAATGATCATAACAAATCTTCCATTGCTCAAATCAAAATACTTCATATTTACTATAGCAGCCCCTTGATTGTTTTGAGGTTGAATAACAAGCCAATCAATATTTTGAGAAGCTGTTTTAAAACTACCTTCAGCCAAATAGTCTGGGTGATTTCTGGAAAAACCCAAAAAGGGATTCAACAATTCTTCATCCGACTTTACAAGCAGAGTAAAAACGGCAACTATTCTAACATTTGTTTCATTAGGAAAAAGGTGTTTGTTATAGTCACCTCTTCCAAGCCCAAATTTCACAGCCACAAAACGATGCCCAGCAATCATTACTTCAAATAATTCTGTAGCAACTCCATTTGACTCATAAGAAGGAACGGGAAATACACCCTTTTTTATAGGGAACTTTGTATTTATGCTAATATTTTCTAAATCATCATTTAATAATTGATAATCCCATAATGAATGGTCTAACACCCCCGTATAGTTGAGAGAATCAATTCTATTATTCA
>JBGRQE010000079.1:0-14504 GCA_041725955.1 Bacteroidales bacterium | reverse complement strand
TAATTAATGGATTATGCTGAGTTTCTAATTCTATCATTATATCATTATATATACAGACAAAAGCAAGCTACTTAATAAAAATAACTTTGACTTTTTCATTTCTTTAAATTAAAATGAGTTAATAAATCTGAACTTAGGTTTTATAGTGTGTAAAAAATGGCTTGCGTTTAGGGTAGCTAATGTAAGTAGAAATAATTGATAAAACAAAAGAGTAGTTATATATCTTAACTACTCTTTATCTGTATTTGAAGTAATAACTATTAATATCTTAAATAATCGCCTTTCTCAAGCGAATCAATTTAGTAAGTAAATCCTCAATAAGGCTAAGGTTTAGCATATTTGCACCATCAGATTTTGCTTCGCCTGGATTAGGGTGAGTTTCGATAAACAGACCATCTACGCCAACGGCAACCCCAGCTTTAGCAACAGTTTCAATCAAATCGGGTCGGCCACCAGTAACACCACTTGTGGTATTTGGTTGTTGAAGTGAATGAGTAATATCTAGAATTACGGGGCAGTTATTTTCTTTTTGCATAGTTGGAATACCACGATAATCTATAATCAAATCGCCATAACCAAACATAGTTCCGCGATCGGTAATAGCAACCTTGTCATTACCACATTCACGAACTTTGTTTACAGCAAACTTCATGGATTCAGGAGAAAGAAATTGACCTTTTTTGATATTTACCACCTTATTGGTTTTAGCCGCAGCAAGCAATAAGTCGGTTTGGCGGCATAAGAATGCAGGAATCTGAAGAATATCTACATATTCTGCTGCCATAGCAGCTTCTTCAGGATTATGAATATCTGTAACTACAGGAATATTAAACTCTTTACGAATCTTTCCTAAAACTTCCAATGCTTTTTTGTCGCCAATGCCACTAAATGAATCAATTCTTGAGCGGTTGGCTTTTCTGTAAGAAGCCTTAAATACAAAAGGAATTTGAAGCTTGTCGGTAATAGCTACCAGTTGTTCAGCAATAGATAGTGGTGATTTTTCATCTTCAATAACGCATGGACCAGCAAGAAGAAAGAAGTTGCCCGAGTCTTTATATCTTAGATTATCTATGTAGTTTTTCATGATATTACCATTTTTATTTTGCGTGCAAAGATGCCTAAAGAAATCTGTTTTTAAAAATGGTTTTTGGTTTAAAGAAAATCGTGTTTCGTGTATCGGATTTCGAATTGTATAAAAAACGAAGTCCGAACATCGAAACACGAAAACACATTATAATACAGCTAAAGCGGCCTCATAATTGGGCTCTTGAACAATTTCGGGTATAAGTTCGGTATACTGAACCATACCTTCTTCGTTGATTATTACAACTGCTCTTGCCTCAAGCCCTTCCATTGGTCCATCGACAATGAGAGTGCCGTATTCGTTTCCAAATGAATTGTTTCTGAAAGAAGATGCTGGAATTACATTATTTAAACCTTCTGTGGTGCAGAAACGATTCATTGCAAAAGGTAAATCTTTAGATACGCAAAGAACTACAGTGTTATCAATTTTTTCAGCCTGTGCGTTGAATTGACGCACGCTAGCAGCACAAACCGCTGTGTCTAGACTTGGGAAGATGTTCAGAACAATCTTCTTCCCCTTAAAATCTTGAAGAGAGATTGGTGACAGATCGTTTTTTACAAGAGTAAAGTTTGGTGCCTGAACACCTACTTTAGGTAAATTACCTGCTGTGTTTATTGCGTTTCCTTTAAGTGTTATTTTTGCCATAATGCTATTTTATTTCTTTGTTATTGTCGCCTTAAAAATTTCTAAGGATAAACACAGGTGCGAGTAAAAAGTTTGTGTTTCTTTGTAAATTATTTTTTGTTTCTATATAAACTATTGAAATTAAAAGTCTTTATGACTCATTTTTTTTTGATGTTTTTATTACTAGTTGTTAACGGACAAAGACGGTTTTCCAATAATCGTCTATAACAAGCTATGAATTGGAGTTAGATGTTGATGCGGTTACAAATGAAAAGGGTTTTCTTATTTAATAGTAAAATAGAATTGTTGGCAAGACTATTAATGTTGCTCTTGCCATTGCTTATTTTTGCTTCATGCCAAGATAAAACAAAGCAAGTGTCGGATAATGGTAAATTAATTACTATCGAGGGGCAAATAGAAGATGTTGTCGATAGTCAGATTTATCTTTCGAGTGAGGGAATTGTGTTTGATTCTCTAAGAACGAATCATATTGGAAGATTCTCTAAGCAAATCAATATCGACAAACGTCAGGTTGTATGCTTGTCTACAGGAGAAGAAACTCTATGCCTATGGGTAGGTGGTGCCGAAGGAAATAATCTAAAGATTAGAGTGAAATCGGGAAGTGCTTTGGGAAATGCTGAATTTATAGGCAAAGCCTCGGGTATTAATAGCTACCTAAAAGCAAAAATTTTGCTACGCGAAAAGTTTGTAAGAGACAATGGGGGATTGTTTAAGAAGTCTCCATCGGAGTTTTGCAGTGATATTCATAGCTTATATGTTGATAACAAAAAGCTTCTCGATCATTTTTATAATGAAGAAAAGATAGATGATGATTATTTCGATTTGGAGCGTTTGCTGCTGAAATATAAAAAGGGAAGTGATATTTATCTCTATAAAGATTTACATTATTATTCATCTGGTCGGAATGTAGATGTAGATTCTGCTTTTTACTACTATGCCGATTCTCTGGAATATTTACCTGCCTCATTTATGGATTATTCAGAATACAAGTCTTTTGTAAAGCAAAGAGTAAACCGATATTTTCATAATAATTTGAGACGTGACGATTTGCCCGATTATGAAGCCTATAATACAGAACGATTGAAGCTGATTGCAGATATGAGTATGAACGATAAGTTGAAAAGCAGGGTTTTGTATCTTGAATTTCAACAAGGAGTTCAGCAATTTACTGTAGATCAAATGAATCTTTACCTAAGTGATTTCAAAAAATACTGTAAGGATACAGTTTATATAACAAAGGCAAAGGAGTTGATAAGATTTCAGAATGTAAAGAAAGATGGGGTTTATAAAGATGTATACTTTTATGATACCAATAACCAATATTCTCAGATTCCATGGAACCAGAAAGATTATCATCTGTTTGCATTGTGGAAAACGTCTTGCCCTTCAAGTTTAGATGAATTGACTATTCTGGAGAGCTATCCTGAGAAGATCAAAGAGAAATCTTTGGCTATTTACGCTATTTCTATGGAAGAAGAATATGAACTTTGGAAAGATTTGATTGGTATTTATGGTGAACGCCTTTCTCATTATTACCTGGGAGAAAGCACTTCAAGTGTAAATCCTTTTGTTGGAAAGTTTAATATTGACATTATTCCACGATTCTTATTATTCGATTCTCGGGGAAAGTTAATCAATGATAAGCTGCCTTGGCCATCAGACAATCTGTTGCCCTATCTGAAAGATCATATGGAGTAGTTTACTCCCAGTCCGAAGAGTGCAAAATCATATTTTATAGGATCATCTATATCTAATTCCTTCAGGTTTGTGGTAAGTTCTGCTGCTGCTTTCCAGTCGTTTTGCTTTCTGTTGAGCAAACCGAGATGCCTAGCTACTCTACCCGAATGAACATCCAAAGGGCATATAAGGGCAGAAGTTGGGATTTTATTCCATATTCCAAAGTCGACACCATTATTATCCTTGCGAACCATCCAACGTAGAAACATATTTATACGCTTTGCTGCACTACCTTTCAACGGATTTGCCAAATGCTTTTCGCTTCGCTGCAGATGTGGATAGGACAGGAGTGTATTTCTACATTCAGATATAGACATTTTTATGGATTGATGCTTTTGGAATGGTTTAGAGAATAGATCTTCTAAATTACTTCCCGATTGATAAACTTCGCGTAATGCCGATACCAGAAATATGCAGTCTACACCCTGGAAGGTCCTGTATATAAAGTTTTCAAAAGGTCTTAGATCTTTCTCCTTACTGTTTATCAGAAAATCGTAAGGTTTATTGTCCATTAACGACATCAGTTTATTAGCACTTTTGAGAATATTATCTCTTCGTCCCCATGATATAATAGATGTGAGAAACCCACTGATTTCAATATCTTCTTTAGATGTGAATTGATGGGGTATACTAATCGGATCCTTCTTTATAAAAGAGGGTTGATTGTATAAAATAGCCGCTTCTTCTAGTGTTGAAATAATGTCGGTTCTAGATTTTGTCATGGAATTTAGGGTTGAATATATGGTTCTTAGAGTAAAAACTTAGTGCTATTCCTCGAGCAGCCATAAATAGTAATAAAGCAATCCATAATCCGTGGTTTCCAAAAATGGGTTGAAGGAAATAACAAGCAGGCAAATAGATAATAAATGTGCTTATTAATAAGGTGTTTCTCATTGCTTTTGTTGCTGTTGCTCCTACAAATATTCCATCCCATATAAATGCTGCAAAAGTGAGTAGGGGAACAATACTCGACCAAATTACATATGGTTTTGATGCTTCAATTATATCCTTATTATTAGTAAGCAAGCTTAAAAAGAAACCGCTTCCTCCAAGGAAAAACAGGGTAAAAGGAAAACTAACAATAAGTCCCCATAAAAATAGCTTTTGTATAGTTTGTGTTAGTGATTTGTAGTTTTTCCTGCCAATTTCTTTTCCTACAATTGCTTCGGCAGCATAGGCAAAGCCATCGATAAAATATGAAAATACCAGGAAGAATTGGAATAATATGGTATTTACTGCAAGTATATGATCGCTTATTTTTGCCGATTGGGCAGTGAAATATGATAAAGCAAAAATTAAACATATGCTACGGATAAAGATATCGCTATTAATACTGAAAAATCTCTTGAAAGCTTTTAAGTCCCATAAATTATTCCATGAGAAAAATGCTAAGTGTTTTCTATAACTCTTCCAGAAAAGGAATAAGGCAAAAAAGAATCCCCCATACTGAGCAATTAGAGTACCCAGAGCTACTCCATTGCTATTCATTCCAAAGACAAATATAAACAGACTGTTGGCTGCAATATTAAATAAGTTTACTACCAATGCAATATACATGGGAAATTTGGAATTTTGCATGCCAATAAACCAACCGCTTAGGGCATAAAGACCTAAGGTTGCCGGAGCAGCAAATATCCTTATATCAAAGTAATGTTTGGCAAGCGATTCTATCTCAGGACTTGAATCCAGTAAACTTAAACTTACCCAACCTATTGGTTTTTGTAAGATAATTAATACAAACGCAAGACCCATGGCAACGCTAAGAGATCGGGCAAGATTTTGGATAATACCTTTGCCATTTTTTGCACCATATTCCTGAGCAGTCATCCCGCTTGTTCCCATACGCAAAAAGCTTAATCCCGAATAAATGAAGTTGAAGATTAATGTTCCAATGGCAACTGCATCCAGATACTTAACAGACGTAAGATGTCCCATTAGTGCCAAATCGACAATTCCAACCAAAGGTATACTCAGGTTGTTTACAATATTTGGAAATGCCAATCGGAAGATCTCTGCATTCTGTTTATCTTTCCAAAATCTCATTTTCAGTTTAGCCTTTTATATAATGTTTGTATTGTTGTCTTTTTTAGTTTCTATGTATTCAGTTAAATCATTAAACCACTCCAAGTGTAATTTTTACTGCTGTATTATAGAACGCAATTATATCGAAAATATGTAACGCAAAATAATAAGTTATGCGTCATTAGTAGTTGAACTAAATATTTCAACTATTTCTTTATAGCTATTGTCTTTTGCTTCTGATATAGGAGTATGTCCCCATCTGTCTTTTGTTTTCGGATTTACATGATTGTCGAAAAGGAATTGAACCATTTCAACTTGTCTTTCCGCTACAGCCAAATGTAAGGCTGTTCTGCCATCATAGTCAACAGCATCTAGAGGTACTCCAGATGCATTTATTTTTTGTACTTCATTGATATCTCCTTTTCCTGCAGCTTCAATTAAAGCCAATACCCCTTTTGAGGTGTCGTCAAATCTTTGTGATTTAGGATCTTTTTTTGGCTTTTCTCCTGTAATGGAGTTGAAGTTGTGAATATTGTATTGTTTTGCAAGATCTTTACAAAACTCAATTCCTTTTACGCTGTTCCCAATACGGTCTAATAGTGGTGACCATATACATATTCCCATTAAATCTGGAATAACCATTAGTAATGCTCCTGAAACACCACTTTTTGCAGGAACACCTATCTTAAATGCAAATTCTCCACTATAGTCATACATTCCGCAAGTATGCATAAGAGAAAGGCAATTTTGTACGGTTTGATTGTTGAAAATTCTTTTCTCTGTAAAAGGACTTATTCCTGAGTTGGCAAGAGCTGCACCAATTTGTGCCATCCCTTTGGCATTGGTTTCAATAGAGCAGCATTGGAAATAAAAGTCAAGAGTTTCAAGAATATCAGTACTTGCAGGAAATGCATTATTTTCTCTCATATAATAGGCCAATGCAAAATTCCTGTCGGCAGTTTGCCTTTCAGAGAGATAAACAGAATTGTTGAAAGAAATATCTGTAGGGTTGCAGAGTTCTTTCATCTTTTGCATAACAAAATCAAATTTGTCAGCTATATTTTCTTTTCTTTTGATTAATGATGAACACATAATTGCTCCGGCATTAATCATCGGATTATGGGGTTTCTTATTTCTGTCGAGACTTAGCTCGTTAAATCCCAAGCCGCTAGGCTCAAAACCTACATGCTCATGAACCTTTTTTGCACCTACTTCTTCTTGTGCCAGACAATATATTATGGGTTTGCATGTAGATTGAAAACAGAATTTCTGATCATAATCACCAATAGAATATTCTTGTCCGTCGATAGTGCATATTGAAACAGCAAAGTAATCTGGATTTACTCTTGCAAGTTGAGGTATATAATCAGCAACCTTTCCTTCTTTTATTTTAGCTGTTTTTTTGAATATATTTAATATGTTTTTAGAGAAAGACTCAAAATCAGGGATTACCAAGTTTCCAGACAAACACTTTCGTAAGAGTGCACTTTGTGAAGATAAGTCATAAAATGATTCCTGATTAAGATTTCCATTGATATTATGTAGGATTTCTTTTAATCTACCATCATTTTTGTCTATTCCGCTCTTATTTATAGCTTCTAAAATACATTCTTTAGAGATAAATGAATTATCTCCTGTACACAAGGCGTCAAAAAGCAATTTGACCTCTTGTTCTATTAATGTATTGTCGATAAATGTCTTTTGTTTGTTCATTCAAGTATTTAACTGTCAAACATTTAATAAATTTTAATTGTTGAGTTCTTTAGTCTTACTAAACTTAAAGATCATGGCAAAATTAAAAACTTCTTATTTGTTTCCTTTATTTATTTTTATGTTTATAGTTTCTTGTGGGAATAATCATAAAACCAGCTCTTCGCAGGATGAACAGGAAATAGCCTCAAAAAATTCTGATATAACTTATAATATAGATACTTCTTCCAGCGAAATTCAGTGGGAGGGAAGTAAGCCTTTGGGAAAACATAATGGTGTCGTTTTATTGAAATTGGGTGAAATGAAATTTAAAAACGATACATTGGTTGCCGGAAAGTTTATCATTGATATGAATTCTATTGTAAATTTAGATTTGGATGACCAAAGCATGAAGAATAAACTTGTGTCTCACCTTAAATCGCAAGACTTTTTTGCTGTTGAAACATTTCCTGTCTCTGAATTTCAAATCACTAAATCTATGCCAATTACTTATCTGCAGGAAACTCAAAAAGAAATTGATACTAAGGAAAAGCCTAATTATAGAATAATGGGTAATCTTACAATTAAAGGAGTGACCAGAAATATTGGATTTGATGTTTTGGTGAATATAGAGAAAGATAGCATTTGGGCACGTAGTGTTCCTTTGTATATCGACCGCACAGAGTGGAATGTAAACTATAAGTCGAAAAAGGTATTTAAAATTATGAAGGATAAATTTATTGATGATCAGATTGGCCTGAAAATTGATATTATTGCTCATAAGAAAGAATAAGCTCAACCTACCTAAAAAAAACTGTTTGTCATAACTGAATTTTATATCTATAGTGATCATACCATACTTAAGGATTTTGATTACATATATTCTGCTAAACACCGTTCTAACCTTTAAAATTATGAAAGCTTATTTAATTGTATTGGTAACATTTTTTTCCTTAGTATTGAGTTCGCCTACTTTTGCACAAAAACAAAAATCAATCTATGATTTTGTCGTCAAAGATATTGATGGAAATAATTATGATTTTTCCCAGCTTAAAGGCAAGAAGGTATTGATTGTAAATACTGCAACAAATTGTGGGTATGCTAATCAATTTAAGGAATTACAACAATTGTATTTAAAATATGGAGGAGCAGACTTTGAAATTATTGCATTTCCAAGTAATAATTTTCTAGGTCAAGAACCTAGAACTAACCCCCTTATCAAACGTTTTTGTGTTGACCGTTATGGGGTTGATTACCCTTTGATGGAAAAGATCTCAGTTCGTGGAAAATATGTACATCCATTCTATATATATCTTACTGATAAAAAACTAAATGGGGTTACTGATAGGAAAATTATCTGGAATTTTCAAAAATATTTGATTGATGAAAATGGAAGAATAGTAGATGTTTTGGCTCCTTCTCACAGTCCTTTGTCAGATGATGTAATCTCGTGGATTGAAGAAGATTAAGGGAGTCTATTCAAGTGCCTTTGCTAGTACCAATCGCCAACACTCTTACCATTGATTGAAGCTAAACCTCCTAGGTATTTGACGAAAACCTAGGAGGTATTGAATAAAAACCTAGAAGGTATTAAGTGAAAACCTAGGAGGTATTGAATAAAAACCTAGGAGGTATTAAGTGAAAACCTAGGAGGTATTAAGTGAAAACCTACTGGATTTAGCTGCAATCATTACCGTCTATGAGCTTAAAGAGAGGTAGCAATGCTTATTAGAGGCACCTAACTGCAGAGTATATCTTTGCAAGCCGGAAGTGAATGAGTTTTGAGTTTTAAGCAGTCTTATTATTGCTTTAATATCTTGTATGTTTTATTCTCATATTTTGATTGAACATGAAGAATGTAACTGCCTTTAGGCAAATTAGCTGTTTCGAATTTAAGAAGTTGTTTTGTTGCAGAAGTTTCTTTTTCCATAATTCTTATGCCCATTAAATTATAGATTGATATTTTGATGTCTTTATCATGTATAGGTATGAATATAAATTCATTGAAGGGATTTGGATATGGAGGATTAGTATTTTTATGGATTTGATTATCTGGATCAGAAATCAAATTTGGAGTTGGTCCTTTTTCGAATATAATATTGTCTATATATAAAACTGCAGCAGGGGTTTTATTGGGTGCTTTAATAACTAAGGCATCAAGAGTTAAGTGTTGATTCTCGAATTTTCCGCTACCAGTTATCGGAATTATAGAATCGTTTAATGTCCAAGTATATTTGTGATACATTCCATCATCATTAATATCTTTGGCTAAGGTTGTTTCGATTCCATCTTTATCATCAATCCAAAGTTCAACTCTCATATTTGAAGCATATGTTTTGATCCACAATGATAATTTTCCGCCTTTGGTAATAGTTACATTATTTTCTGGTTTACCTTTTCCTGATAATATCCTAACCAACCAGTGTTCATCAGATTTATTATCGTCAACCAGTGATACTCTAAGAGATCCTTTTCCTTCTTTTGGATAGAACTGACTTTTTTCTTTTTCACACTTATTTCCATCAATTCCTTTGGTACTTCCACTATAGTTGAGCTTGGTGTCGAAATGCCCTTCATTGATTTCAAAATCATCCATTATGATTTTATCATCAGGAATTGGATTTATATCATCTTCTCCCAGATAATTCATCCATTTTTTCCAGGGAAGAGGTCCCGGACAGTTTTTTGTTACTCCAGGAATATCGGTGTGTCCAAAAACTCCTCCCTGATTGGTTTCAATTCTTCGGATACGTGGAATTTGGCAATCCTCACAGTATTCTCTGGCAATATATGTTGACTTTTGGAGCATGGCTTCACTTTCCCAATATTCAGGATGATCAACAGTGGCATGATGTTCAATACCAATAGATCGAGAATTGAAAACACTTGCATGCCATGCCTTTTGTGAAACAGCCACCATTTGCAATAAGAAGCCATCATTGCGTACAAGAAAATGCGAGCTTACTTGCGATTTTGGGTTTTGAAACCATGAGATTGCACCTGCCCAAGTTCCTACACCGAACCAATGATTTACCCATACGTCAATATTGGAAGTTTTTCGCTTACTGAAGTTAGGAGATTCTATTTTTTGATCAATTGCCTTGTGCCAGTTTTGATAATCTTCTTGATTGTTTCTTTGGATTTTAGCTTTTTCAATACTCTGCTCTTTAATAAGGGATAGTTTGTTTTCTATTTGTAGGCTTTTTTGTGCAGGTATATGGTAATTTTCAAGCCATAGTGTTTTTCCGTTTATACCATTTTTAAGTGCTTTAAAATAAGATTCAGCAGCAATTTCTTTTGTTAAAGGATTGATATGTCCGCTATATTCGGCGACGACGGAAAACCAGTTGTTTATATCTTTAGTGTTTATTTTTCTCTTTTCATGAATTTGTTGTAATAAAGCAGCAGCACCCATAATATTATAATAGGCATTATCTTTTAAGTCTTGTGGAGATTTTTGAATTAATGCTGATGCATCCTCCAGGCTATGGCAGTATGAATTAGATGCCAATCTCATAATACCCCATCGTTGATCAATAGATGGACCTAATTGAGTCCAGTTACTTTCGATGTAAGCAATAGCCATAAGTAATTCTTCAGGTACATTGTATTTTTGAGAAGCTGCTTTAAATATTTTTATAAGGCTTTTTACATCAGGATGTTTTTTGTTAAGATAATTTAACCATTTTTTTTCTTCCGAATTGCGATAAATGGTTGGGTTTAGATGTTTAGAGTAGGATTGAATATATGATGTAAAATCTCGTTTTACATAACTGATGCTATCATTTGTAAAATGTTCTACAGGACTTTTTAATGTATTCAGAGGGGATTGTCCTTTTAAACTAATTCCAATTAAACATAAAAATGTAATCAGAATGACTTTATGTATTGTGGTAGAAAAATGAGTCATATTTTGATTTGATTTAAGATTATTCCCGCAAAAGTAATTATTTGTATTTAGGAATTAACGATTTCGATTTATTCATTTTTATTATAAAAATTACTTTATCTGATAAGATTCTATTTGCTAAACTCGTATATATTTGCAAAAAAATAATCAGGATTAAGATGTTGGGAATAAGTGCACAATTGACAAGAAGAGAAAAAATTGGATTTCGTTTGCATACCATTTATATGATACTGGAAGGTGTTATATTAGGATTGTTGGTGCTTAATGAGTTTATTTTTATTAAAAGCTTAAAAGGAAGTAATTATCAAATGAGCTTTCTTTTCGTTTTTAGTATGGCGGTCTATATTTTTCTGGTCTTTGTGAATGAATATCTGAAGAGAATCAAGAATAAACGTAAACTCTTACGCTGGACATCTCTAATTACCAGAATACCATTATTGTTTATGTTGTTTTTTCCTGATAATGAGAAAGACTTGGTTGCTTCAGGTTACTATCATTATATATTCCTTGCTATTTTTTTGGTTTATTATTTTGGTGATATGATAAAAAATCCTACCATTAACTATTTGTTAAAGGGAAATTATCGACATGAAAATTTTGGTAAGTTATATTCTTATTCCACTTCAGTGAATAAAATTGTAATGCTATTTGCTACCTTCTTGTTTGGTGTGTTACTGGATTGGGATCCATACTTTTTTCGATATGCATATGCTTTTGCTGCAATCTTATGTGTTGTATCTCTTCATATTTTATCATTAATACCAAAACCTTCTAATGGAGAAATTGTAGAGGAAGTTAAAAGAGACAGAATTTGGGTATCTGTAAAGAAATCCTTTCGTGAAATGCGAGGTATTTTATCCGTTAATAAACCGTACCTGCATTTTCAGATAGGGTTTATGTTTTATGGTTTTTCTTTTATGATTTCTGTTACAATAATTACTATTTTCTTTTACGAGCAATTGAACCTAAATTACTCTAGTGTTGCATTTTATCGTAATGCCTATAATATATTAGCTATTTTATTGCTTCCGTTTTTTGGTCGTTTACTTGGTCATATTGATCCCAGAAGGTTTGGAATAATTACCTATTCTTCAATTGCAGTATATATTTTCTTTTTATGGATGACTATGTATTTTCCTTCGAATTTTGAAGTTTTCGGTATTCGCATTTATTTTACTATGATTTTATATATTCTAGCTCATGGTATCTTTGCTGCAACTATGTCATTATTATGGAATATTGGATCGGCATATTTTTGTCGTCCAGAACAAGCCGGAACTTACCATAGTGTGCATTTGTCTGCTACAGGATTTAGAGCATTATTTGCTCCGCTATTAGGAGTTTTCTTTTTTGAGCTATTTGGATTTGAGTTCACCTTTGCGCTTGCTATTTTTAGTTTATTGATGGCTATTTTGGTTATGCGATGGTCGTATGTTAGATATCCTAGGGTTTAAGATAGGGGTTTTATAAAAAATAATTATATTTGCTTGCATTAACACGATACGTGAATAGCTGCCTTTAGGTAAAGCTTATTTACAGGTAGTGTTTTACTATAATTAATCAAATCAAAAATAATGAAGCGTATAATTATGTTTGCACTGATACTTTCAGTGGTATTGGTGCAGGGTTGTAAGAAGGATGAAGAGAAAATTCTGTAGAAGCGAAAAAAAACTAAAATTTCTGCTTTTACTTTGAAACCAAAGGATGTGTTTCTTTTTAGTGCAAAGCTCCAAGGGGAAATTACCCAAAACGAATTTATTTCTTCTGTTGGTTTTCTTTTTGGAATATCTATAGAGTGTTTAGAAACTGTTTATAAAGGAAAATTGATTGAAAACACTGTTTCTTTTTTAGTTTCAGATTTACAACCTAGAGATACATATTATTATCAAGTATATTATACTATTGAAGGAAGTGAGAAAAAAGTGTTGGGAAATGAAATTATAAATTTTGTTACTTGACCACGTATCAAAATGGAGGTGGCGTCAGAAACTCTTGGACTTAAGGACGTTCTAGTCAATTGCTATGTACCTGATGAAGTTTTATTTTCCGAGTTTGGAATAGAACATTATTATTTTGGAGATTCTACTGATGAGAAGAAAATAACATATGCGAGTGATTTTCTTGAAGAAAATGGTGTGAAAAAATCTTCTATTAAAAGGAGAAATAAAAAGTTTTCGTACTAGAGAAATAAATCTGCCTGTAGCGTACAAGGTTTATTTTGAGAAGAAAGATGTTGAAGGAAAATCTATGGTTTTCTTATGTGCAGATATTGAATCTAAAGATGATTTAAATTGTGAATCTATTTTTGTATGCCGCTATATTTCTAAGTATAATGGTTCTCGCAAAACCTTTCAAGCAAAATGCAAAGAGACTAGAAATAGATTTGAAGCCTCTTTTTCTTCTCTTGAAATAGAGAATAGTAAATATAAAGTATATGTTAATTTTACCAATGGAGAAAGTGAGTCGTTTGATTATGCAGATAAGTGTCTTATGATAGATGAATAATTAAAAAAATTAAATTATGTTAAAACCAATTGAGTTTATGAAAAAATGTATTATTTACTTTCTATTATTTTTTATTCCATTTGTGCAAGGATGTAAAAAAGATAATGACAATAAACCAAAAAAATTAATAAGTGCAATTGATCCAATAGTAAGTGTGGATGATGCCATATTGCAGGGGACGATTAATTTCGTGCCTAATAAACCAATTTTGGAATTAGGTTTCATTTATGGTAAAACTGAATATTTTTTAAATAAAACTCTTATATCAGAAAATGTTATAGAAGATAGTTTTTGTGCACAAAGTTCATATTTAGGTGAGAATAGTACTTTTTATTATCGTGCTTTTGCTGTTCTCGAAGGAAGTTCAGAGAGGGTGCTTAGTGATGAAGTAATATGCTTTACTACAATGACTCCTGTATCAGTGAATATAGAAAGTGTAAAATCAAAATCAGCTACTATAACTGGAAGTTATTGTCGTTCTGATTTTTATCTAAAACATGGGGTAGAATATTGGAGACCTGCTTCAGAGGTGGAAGTAGATACAATTGAGACAAAAGTAGTTTTTACAGAAAGTACTAGTGAATTAGAGAATGGTGTAAAAAAGTTTGTTGTTGAGTTGAATTCATTGGAAAAAGGGAATTATTACTATGCAAGAACTTTTGTTGAGGATAATAAAGGGAATAGAACTTATAGTAATGTAACTAGTTTTTCTACAAAGACTAGTTTAGAGCCAATTGTTCATAGTGTTGAATGTAATAGGTCTACTATCAAGGATGATTTATTGAATTTCAAAGCAGTCATGGGTTATATGGGTGAGTTAAATATTGTTCGAGCAGAATTCCAATATTCTAAATCTTATAATGTTTTTAAATATGGTAAAATCATCGAAGCAAAGTTTGATGATTTTACCAT
>JBGRQE010000078.1:0-15197 GCA_041725955.1 Bacteroidales bacterium | reverse complement strand
CTTCAGGAGAAATTAACCAGTAGCATTTATCTCCAGTAGCATCAATTAGCAATAATTGCGAACCCAAAACGGTTGGATCGCCTCCGTCATATTCTGACGTTTTATACTGCCCCCAATGTTTTTCATTCGGATCAGGATTTTCAAGTGGAGCATCGACAGTAGGGCTCACTTTTAAATTCCACCCTTGTGGAGGAAATAAACTACCATCAAATGTTTCTGGCCAAGAAGGACTTACAGCCTCTCCTGGCATATTCCATGTTAAAGAAATATTATTGAAATCTCCTTTTGCAGAAGCGTTCTCCACTCCCGCTAATTTCTCCCCCTGCCCAAAGGTTAATCCAGCATATAAAGCTAAAAACATGAGGAAACAAGTACCTTTTAATCGTTGTAAATTATTACTCATGGAAAAAATTTAGTTGTTATTAGTGTGTTTTAAGTAATCTAAGCCTAATTTTAAGTAAGCATATAAGTAATACGTACCCAATTGAATAGCGATATTAATAATATTTTCCCAAATAAGCAAAAACTACATTAACATTAAAGGTTAAGCTTAAAGAATTGTTTATTCTGTAAAAAAAGAACCAAAAACAATTATTCAAACCTTATAAGTTATTTCCATGCTGATAATCAACCTCTTTAGTCAAACATTAAAAAAGAGAGATAAATAATGTAAACTATTATTCTCTTTAATTTAAATTAAAGAAAAATTAAAATAACAAATAGTTATTTATCTCACTTTAACAGAAATTCTTCTTCTATAAAAATAAATCCATTGAAATAAACTCACTGTTTCTCTACAATGTATCAAGACTGAATTGTCACATTTTTCCTCTCTTGAGTTAACTCAAAATCAAAGCCTTGAGTTTTTAGGACATCATAATATTCTTGAATATAGGGGGCAGAATAAATTTCTGCCAAGGAAGAATAATAATCTGGCATAGTTTGAAGACCTTGACGATCCCACCAATTTCTCATTTTTTGATTGTAAATCTGTATTCCTTCAGTCACTTTTTCTTGTTTATACTTACCTCTAAAAGCGAATGATTCTATAGGTATTCGTGGTTTTACAAGGGCTTCTTTATTTTTATCTATAACCCCCATAGTTATTCCTACCAAAGGGAATGTATATTTTGGAAGATTAAACATATTAATAATTCCTTTTGGATCATTACGAATAGCACCTATAACAGTAGACCCATAACCAAGATAACGAATTGCTGCTTCTAAAGTTCCTATAATAATTCCTGCATCAACAGCACCAACCATTAATCCTTCAAGCGAATCTTGGATAATTTGATTTTTCCCTCCTAACTCTACTGCTAGCTTTGTCCGATTAAAATCCATAATAACTAAAATAAACTTATCGGCAGCAGAAACCTGTGGTTGCCCTCCGCATATTTTTGCAATTTTGCTAATCTCCTTCTTATCATCAATAACAATCAGAGAAATTTGTTGCGCTCCCATTGAAGTTGGCGACTGAAGTGCTGCTCGAATAATCAATTCTAAATCCTCTTCATTTATATGTTCGCCAGTAAAATCTCTGTCGGATTTACGATTTAGTAAAGCTTCTATAGTTTTCATAACTTTAAATTTAAGCCCAATTTTACTTAGGAACAATAGAAATCAGAAAATGTTAGAAATAAAAAAAGGACGCCCCTGAATGGAACATCCTTTTTGTTTTAGCGGGAGGTAAATAATATTTTTCGATATATTTTGGAAGTTAAAGGAAAAGAAAAAGGGGTCTGCCAAGCCCGCAACGGAAGTAGGGAAACTACACAAGCATAAAAAATTGGAGTGGTATAGTAGTAGGATTTGCAAAGGTAGAAAATTGCGACTAGGGAAAGAACTTACAGGCATAGCAGAACCCGGGGTTAAATTTAGAGCCTTAGCTGATTTCTCAGTGTTAGGCCATAGGGACAATACTAGATTCTAGTTCTCACAGATCAGGGATTCAATTCACTGTTCGAACAAAACCTCTTTTTCTTCTCCACTGGGAAACTTAATACGTTGCAACAAAATATAATATTGAATTGCCATACTTTATTACAAATATCTTCCAAGATGTACCGGAACGAAACTTTAATTTACTTTAAATCAATAATTAAATTAGTCGTAACTATCAGCTTTAAGTTTTGAGTCATGCTTTCCGCATGATACATATTGAAAACGGCGTGTTTTTTCTAATATTGCAAAGGAAATTATTGCCAAAGTAGAATATTTACGAACATACAAATTACCAATAACAGGTATTTTTACTTACTGTCAGGTAGTTAGAGACAGTTTTTTAGTGAAAAACTATTTTTAAAAAGAATGTTTTTTACGTGAAATCACGGATGTTTTTTCTCGAAAAAATAACAGTGAAATGTTTTGTATACAGTAGTTTACAAAGGAAACAGACTATTATAACTATATAAAAAACTTAGCTAATCACAGACCAATTAGTCTTATTTGCTCTGAGCAGTTTTACAAAACCTAAAATACGGGTATTTTTACCTAGTTTCAGATTAGCATCTTCTTCAAGAATGGCTGTGGCAGCATCCCTAGCCATTTTCATTAAACGTTCATCCTTGATTATATCAGCAATACGTAAATTTAGAGTTCCTGATTGTTTGGTTCCTTGGATATCGCCTGGCCCACGCAACTTTAAATCCTCTTGAGCAACCACAAACCCATCATTGGTACCCACCATAATTTCAATTCTTTTCTTTGAATCGCTGGATAATTTATAAGAAGACATCAAAATACAATACGACTGGCTACCTCCTCGACCAACCCGTCCTCGAAGCTGGTGAAGTTGTGACAGACCAAATCGCTCGGTATTTTCAATTACCATTACAGTAGCATTTGGAACATCAACACCTACTTCAATAACAGTAGTTGCAACCATTATCTGAGTTTCACCTCTAGCAAAACGTTGCATTTCATGATCTTTATCTGCAGCATTCATTTTGCCATGAACAACACTTACACGGTATTCGGGCAAAGGAAAGGCTCTGGAAATAGCCTCATATCCTTCCATTAAATTCTTAAGATCTAGCTTTTCTGATTCGTCGATCAATGGATAAACCACATAAATTTGACGCCCTGCCTGAATTTGCTCACGCATAAAACCAAATACTCTCAAGCGTTTAGATTCATATGCATGCATAGTTTTTATAGGTTTTCTTCCTGGAGGTAATTCATCAATTACTGAAATATCTAAGTCACCATATAACGACATGGCCAAAGTACGAGGAATAGGAGTTGCTGTCATTACAAGAATATGAGGAGGAGTCAAATTCTTTTTCCACAACTTAGCTCTTTGCTCAACACCAAATCTGTGTTGCTCATCGATAACAACCAAACCCAGATTCTTAAACTGTACTTTATCTTCAATTAAAGCATGAGTTCCGATTAAAATTTGAACTTTTCCTGATTCTAGGTCTTCATGTAGAACCCGTCGCTCTTTGGCTCGGGTTGAACCTGTCAACAATCTTACATCAATATCAAGCTCCTTTAAAAACTTAGAAATACCATTAAAATGCTGATTGGCTAAAATTTCAGTAGGTGCCATTAAGCATGATTGCGCACCATTATCGATAGCTAAAAGCATACACATTAAAGCAACTAATGTTTTTCCACTACCCACATCTCCCTGAACAAGCCGGTTCATCTGATGCCCGGTTCTAGTATCATTACGAATTTCCTTGATTACACGTTTCTGCGCTCCGGTTAATTCAAAAGGTAAACTATTATTATAAAAGTTCAGGAAATAATCCCCGACATTAGAAAACACCAATCCTTTATTTTTAAGATAACGCGTTCTTTTTTGTAAAAGCAATTGCAATTGGATATAGAACAGTTCCTCAAACTTCAATCGAATTTGGGCTTGTTGCAATGATTCCTGAGACGAAGGAAAATGAATCTCATGGAAAGCTTCTGCACGACTAAGTAAACCGAATGATTGTAAAAGAGAGTCGCTTAAGTTTTCGGGTATAGCTTGTCCCACTTGAGCGATAAGATTTTTCATAACCTTATTGATTCCCTTTGTATTTAGGCCTATATTCTTCATCTTTTCGGTAGAATTATAGACCCCTTCAAAGCGCTCATTCATTTTTACTTCACGAGCATCAAATTCTTCAATATCGGGATGGACTATATTAAAAGAACCTCCAAAATTTGTTGGCTTCCCATATACAATCCATTTCTTTGAGCTAAGAAATTTGTCTTTTAAGAACTTAAATCCTTTAAACCATACCAATTCAATAGTTCCTGTATCATCATTAAAAACTGCCGTCATTCTCTGTCCTCTGCCAGCTCCTATCATTTTAGGACGAGATATATTACCCTTTAGCTGCACATAAGATTGAACACTTCCGATTTCAGAAATTTTATAGAATCGAGTTTTATCAACATAACGAAAAGGGAAATAATGCAATAAATCATGAAATCTATAAATAGACAATTCTTTTTTAAGCACTTCTGCCCGTTTTGGACCAACCCCCTTGAGGTATTCTATTTCAGTCTGTAAAATATCGTATTGCATAAGATACAGGATGGTTTTAAAATCGCAAAGTTAAAGAAAAGTAAGGCATAAAAAAAGCCTTCCATTATTACAATGGAAGGCTTTAGGAGAAATATTTAATGGATTAATATTCCCATAAATCAAATTCAAAGCTCATGATTTCATGCTTAATGCGTTCAGA
Source organism: Bacteroidales bacterium (assembly GCA_041725955.1). Taxonomy (GTDB): domain Bacteria; phylum Bacteroidota; class Bacteroidia; order Bacteroidales; family JBGRPZ01; genus JBGRPZ01. The sequence continues at coordinate 10,512 of JBGRQE010000078.1, read as the reverse complement.
CTCTAAAAGAGCATCAACACCAGTAGCATATTCGCTAATGCGACGATCATAAACATTTTCTACTTTATAGATATAACTGCTGAACATACGTTTCCAGAAAATCTCATCATAGGTTCTTCTTTGTGCACCATTTTTACGGTTAAAACAAAGAGCTTTTGCCATGATAGGGCGAGACTCTGGGAAATATACCCAAAACAAAGGTTCTGTAACTTCCTCACCACTTCTTTCCTTCATATAAACAGGACAGAAAGCTATGATACGTACATCCATTACAGATCGAGCTTTATCGAAGTACCATACTTCTTTAAGTCTTAAACGCTGAACCTTGGTATTATCAAATTCGGTGGTGATAATAGTATCATACTCATCATATGGAGGATACGGTCTGGTCAATACTTGATGAATAGTATCAATCTGATTACTAACTACTTCATCATATGTCATTGGAACAGACAATTCATCCACCTGAATTGGATCGTAAGCAGTAATTGCGCCTTCCTTCAACGCGTCCATAACGATGGTCATAAAACTTCTCCATCCATTATGAGGCACTGTAGGAAAGTAAAATGGCTGATTAATCTTTTGGCGAAAATCAATTTCGCGCCAAACAGTTTTCTGCCACATTACATCCGCCTGACGCAAAGGCGGATATGAAACAGGTTCCATCTCGACAAGCCCATTATCAGGGAATAACCCATCAACAGGAGTTGTTTCGAGCACCTGCGCCTGAATTTGCACAACAGCACCTAAAGCAAGGACTGCCGCAAACATAGCTTTTAACAACTTCTTCATAAATTCCTCCTAATATTATATTTTCTATTTAATCTCAAGAGATACTGGGTTAAGAGAACGTTTAACTTTATCAGGACCAACAGCCTCGATATTTTCAAAATAGAATTTCTGTCCTGGACGAGCATTTTTGATCAATGACACCATTTCAGGAGTAAATCTATTTCCATTTGTTCTCTTGGTTACGTTATCACCATTGATTACTGTTGACATATTAAACTTAGTAATAACAAAGTTTAAGTCAAAATCAAAATCTTTCATCTTTGGAATAACAGCACCTGCAGCAATTAACTGGTTTTTAGGAAGCTTACCCTCTAATTGATTAGCTACTTCTGCTTGTGGACTAGGAATACGTTTCACACGGAAAGTACTCTCTCCCATAGGAACTTCCTTACCATCAATGCTAGCAGTTGCACTAACAACAGCCTTTTTCATTGCCTTAGTTACTTCAACAAAATAACCACCCTTACCATCGCTGGTTAATTTACCACCTGCATTAATAGCTGGGTGAATATTTGAAGAGGGAACTCCAGGAACAGAAATAGACACTGGGTTTTGAACACCAATATAAAATACATTCATCTTGGTGGCAGCAACAGTCAAAGATGGTGGAGCAACAACATACTCACCAGAAAATGGGTAACTCTTGGTATTTCCATCAGGACCTTTAACATCAATAGCACCAGCATATTTCTTAATACCAGGACTTGAAGCAGCAAAAGAAAGCTTTACAACTCCATCTTCACCTTGAACTACTTTATATCCACTGCTATTCTTTGCATCATACTTAGAAATGCCCTGACGTACTCTAGCTTGGGAATTATTCTTTGAATCATAAGCAGCAACCAATACTTCAGCCTCATACTTACTGTTCTCAAGAACATAAGTAGAAGTAGGAATTACTTTAGCAGCTACATTATCAAATTTAAAATCTTCCTCATTAATCTGAGCATAAAGACTATTTACAGCATCAAACTCAGCAGTACGTACCTCATTAATAATCTTATTCAAAATAGTAATGTCGGCAGCAAGAATAATATGATAGAAAGTATGGGTAACCCAATCTTGTTTTAAACCATCGTTATCAATATAAGTCTTAGAAGTATTAAGACCTATTGCACCAGACTGAGGATCTTCAATACCTTTAATTTGAAGAACTTTATTTCTAAAGTCAGTCATTTTATCAGCCAACTTATAACCTTCTTTTCTTTTAACAAGGATACGAGTAGCTTGATCATACTTATCTTTAGCTCCTACTTTACCTAGATCAACAACATTAACTTCTCTATAAAGTTTAGCAGAAGTAGGATCTGGTACTCTTTCTTTTGTAAAATATTCCTTTAAAGCTTCCTTTTCAGACTTTTGCTCTTCAGCAGCAATCAACTTAAGCTTTAATCTATCTATATATACAACCAATTCATCAGCTTGTTTCTTGATGTCTAATGCTTGATTATAGAAAGTACCAACCTTTGCAGGCTGAAGATCATTCTGAACTTTGAACTTTGAATACTCAGAATTTACCTTTTCAGTCAAAGAACTATTAGTAGTTTGCATACCTTCGTTTACAGTAACAAAGGCGTTTAGAATTTCTACACTCACGTTGAGCGCCAAAAGGGCAGTAAGAACCAGATACATCATGGCGATCATCTTCTGCCTTGGGGTTTCTTTAAATCCAGCCATAAATATTTTTCAGTTTCGAATTCATAATATAAATTATAGAAGCGAAAAAGGGACTCCTGACTTCAATGGTCAGGAAGCGCCATTTTATCTGCCAACATTCATTGCTGAAAGCATATTTCCATAAACTCTATTCAACGAAGCCATATTATCGTTAAGGTCTTGAAGTTGTTTTTGGAATAGCTCTGTATTTTCGGCTGAAGTACTAAGTCTTGCCAAGAAATTCTCCATTGTTTCGTGTAAACGACCAGTAGCTTCCACAGTTTGATTAGAACCTTGAAGCTGTAGTTCATAAACAGCATTAAGAGCAGAAAGATTAGAAGAAATCTTTTGTAGTTGCTCGTTATAAGCCCTACCTTCTACAGCCTCAAAATCAAGGGCTTCAACAGACTTATTCAAAATAGCTGCAGATTTTTGATAACTCTGAGCTAATCCAGAAGCAGAAGCAGCTGCATCTTGAACACTAGTAGAGAATGACTCTGTAGCATTAAGATCGCTTTGGAAAGAATTTGCAAGATTTGCAGCACTTTCGGCAGCAGCTCTCATATTTTGGTTATATTCTTCAGAATGACGAACTTCTTCTCCCATAGTCTTAGCAGCATTTTGATAATGCTTACTTAATTCACCAACAGAAGAAGCTGCTTTACTTACGTTTGAAGTATACTGGTCGGTTGCAACAGCAGCATTACTTAAATCACCAAGTTGAGAAGCATTTTCACTAAGTTTATTTAAACCTTTACCCAAGCTTTGAATTAATTCAGGACCAACTTTAGCATCACTTAACATTTTATCTAATTCCTGAGTAGTACTCTTAGCGGTTTTGATTTGTTTTCCACCATAAAGACCTGACAACTGTGGATAAACCAAAGACCAGTCTGGTTCAACGTGAGGTGGCTCAAACGCAGAAAAGAAGAAAATAAGTGCCTCAGTACCCAAACCTACAAACAACATTTCGTTTGCTCCAGGGAGGTGAATAATCTTGAAAAGCGCACCTACAATTACAACTGCAGCACCAAGTCCGTAAAGTTTCGCCATAAAATTTCTATAGCCTCTGCTCTTTAACATATTCTGTAAACCCATGATAATGTCTAATTAAGTTAGATTATTTGATTGATAATTAAATTATTTGTTATTGCTTTCCCCCGAAAAGGATAATTTTTATTTGTTATTGCAGGTGTTTAGTGATAAACTTTTGAAGCGGATTTCGGCTTATCACCTAAATTACGACCCAAATATGGTTGAAGACATCTGAATCCAATAAAACACTTTGCAGTATCTTGATATTCATAATCACGAGAAGTGACCTTCAAGTAATACTTAACATCTTTCCAGCTACCACCACGAATAACTTTACGTTTCATTTCTGGCGGATCGCTTTCTTTAGCGTTGTAAGTATAATTAGGGTTCATATCCCATGTAAAATTATATGAAGAAGGATGATAAGCACTAATGGTCCATTCAGAAACATTACCTGCCATATCATACAAACCAAACTCATTTGCAGGATAGTGACCTACAATAAGTGTTCTTAAACCACCATCAGCAACATAATTACCACGGTTGGATTTAAAGTTTGCAAGGAAACATCCTTTTTCGTTGGTAGTATAAGGACCTCCCCATGGATAAGGGCTTCCTTCATAACCACCTCTTGCTGCCCACTCCCATTCAGTTTCTGAAGGAAGACGGTACTCTGCTACACCTTCTTTTCCTTTTTTAGCAAGGAAACTATTGTGAAGTTGTGTTCTCCAAATACAGAAAGCTCTTGATTGACGCCAGTTAACCCCAACTACAGGATAATGGTTATAAGCTGAGTGCCAAAAATATCTTTCAGTATACGGTTCATTGTAAGAATAAGTATAATCTGCAATCCAAGATAATGTATCTGGATAAACATTGATCATTTCTTTTCTCACGTAAACAGAACGATCGCGCATACCTTGAGGACGATTCGCAAAAGCTGCATTTACATAATCACCTTCTTCAGAAAAATCCTTCTTCGCAGCAGCATTGATATCAATCCAGAAATACTCAAAAGTTAACTTTCTGGTATCAATTTCCTTTTTACGAAAATATCTTTCATGCTCAGGAAGATACATTTCTTCAAGTACATCACGTACTCCTTCGTCTTTGCTCTTCCAATCGATCTTAGCATCCCAATTCAAGTAAGGAGGATCATACTGCTCACCTGTTTTAGGGTTTTCAGCAATCAAAAAATCTTCAGGGAAAGCTTCCCCAAGTTTTCTTCTTGCAATAGAGTCGCGTACCCAGTGTACAAACTGTCGGTACTCGTCGTTGGTTATTTCGGTTTCGTCCATAAAGAAGGAAGACACAGAAATGGTTTTTGGTTGATGCAGTTGTCCGTATACGACATCCTCATCTCCAGTCCCCATCGTATAGCTTCCTTGCGGAACAAACGCCATTCCGTATGGAATTGGCTGATGGAACGGCTTAGACCTTTTCCGCGCACCCACGAGCTCTCCGTTTCCGGAGTTACTGCAGCTGGCAAGAGAAAGGACGGCCACAAGATACATAAGAACTCTTTTCATACTAACTCCTAATTAATTTTAATCAAACTTAGTGAAACTGACAAGTCATTAAATCCTGTAGTAAAGCCCAAATTTAGGAAAATAAATCCTATATTGACCATAATTACAGATAGTTTTTTTGATAAGCACTACAAGAAACGTGTATTTCTATATATGCGCTTACCTTTATCTAAATTCAATTTGAAGCAATAAGATGCCATGACTTCATGGGTTCCAGAAGAGCCAATATTCAACAATCCGATATCGTAGGCATAACCCACACGAATATCCTTAATTTGAATTCCAGCCATTACTGATACTGCCGATTGTAGTCGATAACCTATACCGCCCCAAAATTTATCTTTATATTTTACTAAGCTAGCTATATTTAACTGAAAGCTGCTTACATTAGATTCAAATAACAAATAAGGTTCAATTTTAAAATCTGGATTATTCGGTAAAGTGTAATCATAACCTGCTGTTAGGTAAAAAGTTCTGTCACCCTTAAACGTTAAACCAGCGTCGTTTAGTGTACCAGACTTACCTCCCAATAGGTTTGCAACAGACACTCCCAGGTAAAATGATTCTGGTTGTTTATAATATAATCCCAGATTAAAATCTAATAAATTCCCTGATTGTTCTCCACTTATACCAGATAAATCACCCTCTTTTGGTTTATACTTTCCAAATTCATCGGATCGGGTTGCAAATTTAAATTGCGCTCCAATACCAAGGGTTCCAGAGGTTAATTCTTTATAGTATGAATATCCAAGGGCTATTCCTACAGTCTTTCGATATCCTTCTTTAGATTGCAAAAGTACACCACTAACTCCTCCTCCTAAAAACTTCACAGGAGAATCTACCGATACCAGTAAATCTTCAGGGCTCACACGGGTACCTTCATCGTCTACAAAACCAACCCACTGCGAACGCAATAATCCTGTTGCACAAATAGCATTCTGCATACCAGCCGCTGCGGGATTTTGGTAAACCTGAGTAAAAATATTTTGAGTAAAATGCGGTGCTTGCTGAGCCTTAGCAACTCCCACAACAAATAAAGTTAGCAGAAAAATAACTGTTCGTTTTGTACAACTCATTAATATAGACTCTTCTAATTCGTTTATTAAAGTGGGCTAAATTAACAATTTTTCTTAGTAAAATGCAAACAAAGCTTTGCACCAATCAAGATTATAGTCCGATTTTTAAGTAAATTGTTCGTAATCTTTATTCAAAAGTTTCCTAAAGATAATAATTTCATGAAATGTTCATGATTTCAATAGAAAGAAAAAAAATGTTTTTTTTTAATGTTTTTTAAGAAAACTTTCTATATTTGCCTCCCTTTTGACAAAAAAAGATTTGCAAAAGGACATGTATCGGGTTAGGTTTGATTGATATAAGAATGTGATTTTTGGGAATATGCTAAGCAAATTTCGGTTTTTTTTGATTATCGCTGGTGGTTATCGATAATGTCAAAAAAATATCAATAATTAGACTTAGATTTTCTGAATAATTTTTTGGGTTTATAATTTGTATTAAGGCCTTGCTCCTGCAAGGCCTTTTTTTTTATCTAGTTTTTTTTTTGTTTTTTACATCTAGCTTTTTTATATAAGAACAACAACACTCATTTATTCTTCCGATACATTCCAACTTTCTTCCACATCCCAGTTGGCTCTAATCTCAATTACCTTTTCGAACAAATACACCTTCTCTGGTTGGCGTTTTTTTCCATAATTACCTGTCAACCATTCATCAGTTCCACCTGTATTCTTTATTAATCGCAACCTATATTTTCCGGGTAATAGATAATGATATTCCACTATTTGGTTCTGACTGATATGGGAGGTAACAATGTTCTTCCAATTTTCACTTGTTAACTCCAAAATGTAGTCTGGTCCGACTTCTGGGAGTTTTATACTTGCAAACAGTACTCCATAATCCTCTTGCCTACGTGTTTTAAAAGAAAGATTAATACTATCATTTAAGCTTCCTCGAACATCCTGCATTATACTATCTGGTATTATGAGTTGATAGGAGGTTTCTGCTTTCATTTTTTCATTTAAAAGCAGATGTCTATGTATGGAATCTGTAAATTCTAAAGGAGCAGAAATCGTATCCTCACCAACAATTAATGATGAATGAGAGAAATCCCATTTAGATAAAGGATAATCAAATGTAAGCTCCAAATTCTTATTCAACTCGACATATCCTCCATTTACATTGGTAGAATATGAGATATTGGGTAGTTTTCGTTCCTTCTCCTCTTTTTTATTGTTCTTTTGTTTTAATGCCAATCGAGTTCTTTCTTCTTTAGTAAGAAGAGATAATTCTACAGTATCAGTCTTTATAGAAGGACCTTCTACTTTTAAATAAAGTGAATCTGTAGGAATATTCGTTAAATACCAATTAATAGTATCCTTATCTCTACTAAATTCTTCAATCTTATATTTATTAATATCCTTCAAGTTCAAAGCCTCTATAGTAACATCTTCGGCAGGTTGTGCGAAAGAAAACCGAATCAATCCCTTTTTCACCAATTCAGCTTTATTTAGCACCTGCATGGTATCCTGATTAGGGAAAAGATAGAGTTTAAAGAAAGTATTTCTACCTTCGGCAATATCCAAACTATCTAATGGACGATCTTGAAATACTGCCATAGTATCTAAACCTAAACTATCCATAGTAAGTGAATCTACTTTTCTACGATACAAAACTTCTGGCTGAATCAATGTGTCGAGAAAGGCAATCTTTTCCTTTTTATTATCAAATATATAGTTTGAATTTTCTTCCTTAAGAGCAAAAATCTTATACTGATCTTCGGCCAAATTACTCAGCGTAAATATACCTTGCTTATTGGTTCTGCTTATATATTTAGGAACAACCTTATAGGGTAAAGAGTCGAAAGGAACGGTGTCATTATTATCTATATACAACATTACATATACTCCATCTTGAGGTTCCAGAGTATAAGCATCAATAACCTCTCCTCCAATTCCCAAAGAATCTAAATATTGTCCTGTAGAAAACACGTATCTATAATTATTCAATATATTTCCTTCGGTAATATCTTTTATAGATTCTCCAAAGAATATACTATAGGTAGTATTGGGTTTAAAATCCTCTCGAAATTCAATCAATAACTTCTTGCCTCTTTTCTTATATAAAGGCTGTTTCGACATGGGAGGAGAAATCAATATATTTTGAGCAGGATTATCTAGATCAAAAAATTCATTGAATGTTATTTCTACCTTCTTTGAGGTGAAATTTACTGAATGATTCTGAGGTTCCGACCTTAAGGGTATAGGCGGATATATATCTTTTGGACCTCCTGTTGGCATAACAGGATTAGCACATTGATACATAAGTGACAAAATCATAATCACTGCAAGAAACTGGATAATATTCTTTACTTTTTTCAAGGCTCTTTCTTTCTTAATTACGAATACAAAAATGCTAAATATTTAAAAACCTCTGATGACTTTTTTTATTTTTTCATTATAACCAAATAAAAAAACAGATATTTGCTTTTATGAAATGGAGTAAAAAAATACTAGCAAACCCTCCTTGGTTTATCAAAAAACTATTTTCTCAAGCTATTTGGGAACTTACTCCCAATGACAAAAAAAACAAACAGGTTTATCTGACTTTCGATGATGGCCCTCATCCAAAAATTACTCCATGGGTTCTCGATTTGTTAGATCAATACCATGCAAAGGCTACCTTCTTTTGTGTTGGAGAAAATATAGATAAATACCCAGACACATTTCTTGAAATTCAAAAAAGAGGCCATAAAGTAGGTAACCATACCTACAACCATATCGTTGGATGGAAAAATAATATCAAAGACTATGTTGAAAACTTTGAGAAATGCCAAAAACTAACTCAAACTAACTTATTCCGTCCTCCACACGGACGAATAACTCCCGCTCAAATTCAATCCATCAAAAACAAAGGATTGAATATCATTTTATGGTCGGCATTAACTTTTGATTTTGATAAAACTATATCTTATCAAGATTGCCTTGAACTTGGAATCAGTAGTACTAAACCCGGAGCCATTATTGTTTTCCATGACAGTGAAAAAGCATGGCCTAATCTAAAGCAATGTCTTCCCAAATACTTACAATTCCTCGATGACAATGAGTACAAAAGTGTTTTTATTAAATAAAAACACTAATCTAACAATAACAATCTCTATTTACCTAAGGATTTAGTTAATATGTTTATTACCTTTGGTTAGTAACCAAATGTCAAAGTAATGAACAAGAAAATATTGTTAACAACTTGCCTTCTTATTTTCCTAAATGCATTTGCAAAGGCACAAACTCAAAACCATTCAAAAGAAACTAAACAGATACAATTAACAAAATTAACTCAAGACTTTAAGTTTAAGGAAGCTCTAAAATTTATAGACGAGCAATTCTCGCCCGCCGAAATAAATACCCCTATATTATATATAAAAGGGAATTGCTATCGAAAGCTTGGAAATTTATTATCTGCAGAAAAATGTTATCTGAAGATTTTCAAAAAAGATAGTACCGAAATTCAATCTCTAAATAATTTGGCTCAGATTGCTGAAAATAAAGCCAATTTTACACAAGCCTTAAAGTATCGATTATTGATGCTGCAACTTGATGCTGATAATCCATACTTCTACAAGCTTACAGCCAAAACCTGTTTGAAATCTGGACTTACTGATTCAGCTAAACTCTTATACAAAAAGACTATCGAACTAAATCCAAATGATATCGACAGTAGAATTACGCTTACAAATATTTATATAGAGGAAGAAAATACAGATGCTGCCGATACAGTAATTGCTCCTGCATTAATACAAAATATATCGAATAAAAAACTTCTACTTAAAGCTATACAATTAAGATACAAGGAAGAAAAATATCTCGAAGCTTTATCTTTTGCACGTTCGGCAATTGTTTTAGACCCCAGAAATTATATTATTCATAATTACTTAGGACTAATCAACTATCAAACCAAATGTTATGAGCAATGCATATATTGGCTCAATAAACTTATTGAAAGAAAAAAAGAAAATGAATCTACCTATTTCCATCTGGGAAGCGCATACCTTGAACTTAAACAATATGACAAGGCTATTGAAAACCTAGAAAAAGCAATCGATAAAGATATCAGCAATATCACTACCAATTCTTATCTTCAAATCGGAAGGGCTTATGAAGAAAACAAAAAAGCTTCGGAAGCTATTGCCGCTTACCATAAAGCACTTGATTTTGGTGCCGGAAATAATACAATCTTTAAATTGGCTAGTATTTACGATCAGTTTTATAAAGACAAAAGGCCTGCTTTAAATTGGTATCTGTTATATCAAAAAAACAAAGACTCTAAATCCAACCCTTTGATTGATAAATATGTAAAATCAAGAATTAGTGCATTGAAAGAACGTATTCATTTTGAACAAAAGGGAAAGATGTCTTGTCCTGAAATAGCGTTACAAGATTTATATAAAAATTAAACTTCTAAGATGCCTCAGTTAAGATACGCTGAG
>JBGRQE010000077.1:0-15436 GCA_041725955.1 Bacteroidales bacterium | reverse complement strand
GTTCACTATAAGTTTATCTACTGCAAATTCAAAGCAATTTGAATATTGCAGTAAAGAAACTTATAGTGAACTAAAAAACTAAATTCTAATCCTCACAACTGCATTTTCTCAAAATAAAGTCTTTGTAGTTTACTTGGATTATTTTCCTATGAAATATACCCCCTTTACATACTGTATAATATACTGTTACAAATGTTTTTCTTTTAACTCTTTACTTATCCCATACCAATCGATCTTTCTGGAATAGTACATAACAATTCCAAGGATAAATACCAAGCCCAAACTACCTACTAATAAAGAGAAGTATTCTAACTGCATTATCACGAATATAAAACCATATACAAGAAACAAAACACCAAATAGAAAAGCACTTAACTGAAAAGATTTGGTTATACTTTTGGCAAATAAAGAAATCATTGATATGGTAAGTATAGTTGCAATTCCATAAGACAGATTAAAAGAAACAAATTCACTCAAGGAAAGCAATAGGATAAAAAACAGCACAAGATTAATACCAATTAATATATAATGTATTGGATGAATAGGTGTTCTCTTCATAATCTCAATAAAAAACAATAAGGTAAAAGTCAATACAATAAATAAACTGGAGTATTTAATAGCCCTATTCACTTTATCATAATTATTTACCCCCGATAATAAACGAGTACCTACACTGTTTTCAGTAATTTTATACTGATCGCCAATCCATGAACTAGGATAATCTAAATTTAAACTCAAAATATTCCATTTAGCTTCAAATCCTGTCTTACAAACTTTACGATAATCGGGTAAGAAAGCTCCAACAAAACTAGGACTTGGATGAGACGATTTTAATTCGATAGTATTGTTCTTAGCCACAGGAATAACCGACCACTTACTACTACCCTTCAATAAAATCTGAGTTGAGTAATTATAAATATTAACATTAGTATCAATAGGAAATGGGATATGAATTCCTCTTGATGCAACATCAGTATCACTTAGTCCCGAATAAGATAACAATGAATCACCATTCACATCCATAATAATTTCTTTTTCAATCCCTCTAAGATCAGAAAGCCCTAGATTAATCGATGCTTCATTCCAATGTACAATCATCTCATCATTAATAAGAATTGACAACAAACCCAAATCGAAAGCTCCATCAATATCAATTACAGAATTATAAAGCAACACTTTATAAATAGAACGCTTGCGGATTTCAGGATTCATAATTGCCTTTACATTCATTGCTTTAGGCATTAAATGAATATACTTTTTTGTTGTGGAAATATCAGCCACCCCATCCTTATCCGTAAGGATCTGGCTGAAAGGTATAGACATATACGGCCCGGTAAGTACCTGACTATTTGCCCATTTCGAACTCACTTCACGCTGTGTATCCCTACTCAAATTCACACGTTCACGAACAAGATCCTTAATAGACCATCTTGGAATCATGAATAGGAAAATAAGGAGGATAATAGCCCCTAGCTTCACATAAATTCTATTTTTCATAAAAAACGTTTTGATGTAATACAAATGTATAAACAAAACATCACGAAGCAATACAATTCAAATATCTATTATAAGTCTCTATCCATGACCTAAAGCATCCTTAAGCTCGTTCATTCTTTGAATAGCCTTTTTTCTACTTCCAGAATACAGCACAATTTCCTGATCATTAAGTATCAGTATAAGTTTACTTACTTCAGCACGATCAGCACGAGTAATCGAAGACACATGCATATACTGAGTTTCCGAAGTTTCGCGTATTTCAAATCGCATTTCTGTTTCAATCTTTTGCCATTCACCGCTACGAATAAAAAACATACCCGTATATCGTTTAAACTTTAATGTTATGGTATCGATAATTATTCCAGAATGCAGAAAGATGCAAGGCAATGAAATCAAGAAAAGAACAATTCCCTTCCAATCGTATACAAAGATCCGCCACACCCCAACAATCAGAAGAACAAAACCAAGGTAGTAGAAATTATTAGGTAATCTTTCAGTCTTTAATCGCAAAATCATAACCCGTGCAGTTTAGTGAAACAATGCTTGAAGTTACGAAAAACTTCGCTAAGCATTAAGTTCAATAATAATGCCATAATACGAGCTGTAAAAAAGAATCAGAATAATGCTAATAAGGCTTTGAACTCTAACAAACATCAACTAAATTGCATATAAACTACTAGCAGTTTCAAGTTTAACTTAAGAATATTAGAGCCGATTCAGTAAACTGATCATAAAATCTTCCCCACAAAACAAAAAAGCTTGTCTCTTAGCAAAAGAGACAAGCTTTTTAAATGTATATAATATCATCAAGATCTACAACAAGCCCAAGTCTAGCTTAGCCTCATCAGAAATCATTTCTTTATCCCAAGGGGGTTCAAAAGTAAGCTCAATGCTAGATGTATTAACTCCCATCACCATACCTACACGATCTTTCACTTCCTGAGGCATACTTTCGGCAACAGGGCAGTTAGGCGCAGTTAAAGTCATCAGTATATTCACATTAGCTTCATCATCGATACGGACTTCATAAATCAATCCTAAATCGTAAATATTCACAGGGATTTCAGGATCAAAAATGGTTTTCAAAACCATAATAACCGCGTCCTCTAGTTGTCTTTTTTCTTCTATGTTCATAAAAACAAAAGATTAAGAATTGAATTAAGCAGGAGTTTCTCCCTTTTCCATTTTCAATTTAAAGGCCATAGCATAAAGCTTCATTTGCTTAATCATCGACATTAAGCCATTAGAGCGTGTTGGCGACAAATGTTCTTTCAAACCAACTTCATCAACAAAGGCCATATCTGCCTTTATAATAGAATCTGGAGTTTGATTCGATAAAACACGAACCAAGAGGCTAACAATACCACGAGTAATAACAGCATCACTATCAGCAGTAAAGATTAGTTTATCATCCTTAGGTTCTGCATGAAGCCACACTCTGGATTGACAACCAGAGATAAGATTATTCTCAATCTTATATTTTGGATCAATCACCTCCAATGATTTTCCCATTTCAATAAGATAATTGTACTTATCCATCCAATCATCAAATTGTCCAAATTCTAGTATTACCTCTTCTTGTATTTGTTCAATGGTCATTTCTATATCCTCTATTTTTGCTTATACCAACATATCTCTGGCAATATTTATTGCGTCTACCAATCGATCCACTTCCTCTTTGGTATTGTAAAACGCAAAGGATGCCCTCATAGTGCCAACTACTCCCAGGCGTTCTAAAACAGGTTGTGCACAATGGTGACCAGTGCGCAAAGCAATTCCCAGTTTATCAATTATAGTTCCTGCATCAAAGGGATGGATTTCGCCAATAAGAAAAGAAATCACAGAAGCCTTTTCCTTTGCTTCGCCAATAAAACGAATATCGCCCATCTCTTTCAGCTTTTGAGTGGCATATATCAATAATTCGTTTTCCCAAGCAGCAATATTATCAATTCCTAGTTTTTCAACATAAGTCAATGCAGCATCCAAACCAATTACACCATCGACATTAGGAGTTCCTGCTTCAAACTTAAATGGAAGTTCATTATAAGTAGTTTTATCAAAAGTAACCTGATCAACCATTTCACCACCACCTTGATATGGAGGCAATTCGTTTAACCAATGTTCTTTTCCATATAAAACACCAATGCCCATAGGTGCATAAACCTTATGGCCAGAAAAAGCATAGAAGTCGCAATCTAAGTCCTGAACATCAATCATAGAGTGAGGAGCTCCCTGAGCACCATCAATCAAAACTGGGATAGAATGATTATGAGCCTTTTGAATCATATCCTTAATCGGATTAATGGTTCCTAAGGCATTAGAAATATGGGTAAGCGCAAGCAAACGAGTTTTCTCATTGAGCAACTTCTCATATTCCTCCTGAATAATCTCTCCCTGATCGTTAATCGGGATCACCTTAAGTATAGCACCTTTTCTCTGGCAAGCCAACTGCCATGGAACAATATTAGAATGATGTTCCATGCAACTTATCAATATCTCATCGCCCTTATTCAAGAAGCGATCGGCAAATGAAGAAGCCACAAGATTAATTGCCTCGGTTGTACCCCGGGTAAAAACTACCTCGTGCGAATGTTTGGCATTAATATAAGCCTGAACATGTTTTCGTCCATTTTCATGAGCCTCGGTAGCAACCTGACTTAAATGATGTACACCACGATGAATATTGGAATTAATCTTAAGATAGTAATCAGAAACAGATTGAATAACCGATAATGGCTTTTGAACAGTAGCTGCATTATCCAAGTACACCAAGGGGCGTTTATTCACCTCTTGGTGTAGGATAGGGAAATCTTCCCTAATCTTTTTTATATCCTGATCAGAAAACACCGATAGAATTCTTTATTTATATTTTTGAAGTATCAATATCAAAATGGATTTCCTTTTCAGGCGATCCACAATGAAGCACACATGTATCACAAATAGATAACTCTCCGCGTAAACGCTTCTTTATCATATCATCTATTCTATTTCGTAGAGCTTCAATTCGAATATCCTTAATTACATCAGCAGCAAAAGCATACATAAGTAACATACGTGCATTATGTTGACTAATTCCGCGCTGACGCATATAGAACATTGCTTCAGTATCTAACTGACCTACAGTTGCACCATGCGAACACTTAACATCATCGGCATAAATTTCCAAAAACGGCATAGTATCAACAGTTGCAGTAGGCTTCAAAATAATATTCTTATTATTCTGGAATGCATTGGTTTGCTGAGCATCTTTTTGAACATATATATGTCCATTAAATACAGCAGTTGCTTCATCATCTAAAATACCCTTAAACAGCTCGTTCGAGTCGCAATTAGGCATAAAATGATTTAAGCGTATTTGATTATCTACATGCTGCTCTTTATCCATAAGATACAAGCCACGAACATCAGCAAAAGCATTTTTACCGTTTAGATCAACCTGTATATCGTTTCTTATCAGTCCACCATTAAAAGTAACTGCAGTTGTCGACATACGACTATCGCGTGCTTGCTTAATAAAGCTTGCATTAATCAATGCAGAATTATCATTTAGGTTCTGCAACTTATATCTATCCAGTTTACCATTATCCTCAACAAATACCTCTGTTAGGGAGTTGGCAAAACTCATATCATGATTATTAGAATCGTCGCATTGAACAAGAGTTAATTCCGCATTCTTTCCGACAACAATAAGGTTTCTATTTTGCACAAAAAGATTAGCTTCATTAGTAATCAAACTAACCATTTGCACGGGTTTATCCAAAACAACATTGTCGGGAACATAAACAAATACTCCGTCAACAGCCAAAGCAGTATTAAGTGCAGTAAATCCGCTAAGTTGAACATCAGCAGCCTGAGCAAAATACTTATTTACCAATTCAGGGTAATCTTTTTTAGCTTCAGCCAAACTACCCATAATAACCCCATTGTCAAGACGAGTAAGTTTAGAGTTGTCGCTCACATACCTACCATTAACTACAGTAAGTAATGTTGCCTCCATATCATGAATAGTACAATGAAAAAGGTCTTTAACTTTTCCCTTACAATCTTTTGCTTCTAATGCAGGGAAACGGAAATCCTCCTCTTCTATCCAGGAAACGTCGGTATAACGCCATTTTTCTTGATCATCTTTAGGAAAGCCATTTGCTTTAAAAGCTTCTATAGCTTCCTTTCTAATATTTTTATTTGCTTCAGAATCATACTTTGCCAATTCATCAAAGTGCTCCTCAAAAAGAGTAAGCAAGCGCTGGCTTAACAATTCTTTATTTTGAACTTCTTTCATGATTCAAGATCAATTTGTGTATGATTTAGAAACTAGCGACCAAATTCTTCTTTAATCCAGTCGTATCCTTTTTCTTCTAATTCCAAAGCCAATTGTTTAGTTCCCGATTTAACAATGCGTCCATCATAAAGAACATGTACAAAGTCCGGAACAATATAATCAAGTAAACGCTGATAGTGGGTAATTACAACAAATGCATTATCCTCATTCTTCAGTTGGTTTACTCCATTGGCAACAATTTTTAAAGCATCAATATCCAAACCAGAATCAGTCTCATCTAAGATCGACAACTGAGGCTCAAGCATTGCCATTTGGAATATTTCATTACGTTTCTTTTCACCACCAGAAAAACCTTCATTAACCGAACGGTTAGCGAGTTTCGAATGTAACTCTACAACCTTCTTTTTTTCTTCCATTTTCTTTAGGAATTCTCCGGCAGAAAGAGCAGGCATTTTCTTATACTCACGTTGCTGGTTTACAGCTGTACGCATAAAGTTAGTCATGCTTACTCCTGGAATTTCAACAGGATATTGAAAGCTTAAGAATATTCCTTCATTGGCACGAGCTTCTGGTGCCATTTCAACAATATTCTGGTTTTTATAAATAATTTCACCTTTTGTTACCTCATAACCTTCACGACCGGTGATTGCTGCAGCAAGGGTACTCTTTCCGGTACCATTAGGCCCCATAATTGCATGAACTTCACCTTTATTCACGCCTAAATTTAAACCTCTAAGTATTTCCTTACCATTTATTGAAACATGAAGGTCTCTTATATTTAGTAACATGCTTATATCTTTTTTAAATTTTACTCCAAATAGAATTTCACTAACCTACACTACCTTCCAGTGTAACACTTAATAACTTCTGTGCTTCAACTGCAAACTCCATAGGAAGTTTTTTCAATACCTCCTTAGCATAACCATTAACAATCAAACCAATTGCTGTTTCAGTATCAATACCACGCTGGTTACAGTAAAATAGTTGATCTTCTGATATCTTCGATGTTGTAGCCTCATGCTCTAAAATAGCAGATTCATTCTCGGCTTTTATATATGGGAATGTATGAGCACCACATTGATCACCCAATAACAAGGAATCGCACTGTGAAAAGTTTCTTGCATTTGCAGCATTTTTGACAACTTTCACCAATCCACGATAGCTATTATTACTGTGTCCTGCAGAAATACCTTTAGAAATAATCGTACTACGGGTGTTTTTTCCGAGGTGGATCATCTTTGTACCTGTATCTGCTTGCTGATAGTTATTGGTAACTGCAACAGAATAAAATTCTCCAACAGATCCATCACCCATCAAAATACATGAAGGATATTTCCATGTTACAGCAGATCCTGTTTCTACCTGAGTCCATGAAATCTTAGAATTCTTTCCTCGACACAAACCTCTTTTGGTTACGAAGTTATAAATACCTCCAACTCCATCTTTATCACCAGGATACCAATTCTGTACAGTAGAATATTTTACCTCTGCATTATCTTCAACAATAATTTCTACAATTGCTGCATGCAACTGATTTTCGTCACGTTGAGGAGCAGTACAACCTTCCATATAACTTACGTAACTATCCTCCTCAGCTATAATAAGAGTTCTTTCGAACTGCCCGGTATTTGCAGCATTAATACGAAAATATGTAGATAATTCTAGTGGACAACGAACTCCTTTTGGAATATAGCAAAAAGAACCATCGCTATAAACAGCTGAATTTAATGCAGCATAAAAATTATCAGTATAGGAAACTACTGAAGCCATATATTTTTTCACCAATTCAGGATGATTCTGAACAGCTTCGCTAAACGAACAAAATATAATTCCATGCTTTGCAAGAGTATCCTGAAAAGTAGTCTTTACAGAAACACTATCAATAACAGCGTCTACAGCAACCCCTGATAAACGTTTTTGCTCTTCTAAAGAAATCCCTAATTTATTAAAAGTATCTAGCAATTCAGGGTCTACCTGATCCAGACTCTCTAATTCTTCTTTTGGTTTAGGAGCAGCATAATAAATGATATCCTGAAAATCAATTTTCGGATATTTAACATGCGCCCAATTTGGTTCTTCAAGAGTTAACCAATGACGAAATGCCTTAAGGCGAAACTCTAACAACCATTCGGGTTCATTCTTCTTTGCAGAAATGAATCGGACGGTGTCTTCGGTCAAGCCTTTCCTAGCAGTCTCGGTTTCAATGTCAGTAACAAAGCCATATTTATACTCGCTTTGTGTTACCTCATCTATTATGTTCGTCTTATCTGATTCCATTTACACAACCTATTTATATATCTGAAAATGGTCAATTTCAACCAAGTGCACAAAAGTACAAAAATTCACTCTTAACTAACCTTTTACTCGTTCTTAATTAAAAAAGAGAAAAAGGCATTCTATAATAAATACAATGTAATCATAGTCGTTTTTTCAAAGCAACCAACACCTTGATATTGTCCAACACTATAAAATAAAATTTGTTCAAACAACTACTACGCCATTATCTGCGTTAGTTAGACTGAAAAACTCCTCTAAAAACCATTTTTTAGGAACTTTATTACCTAATTATGAACAAATCTATTTATTTAAACCTTTCATTAACAAGCCGAGCTTCCACAAAGCCTTAAATACAATGATTAACAATCTATTACAAATAGAAACAATTATAAATGCATTTCGTTAATAGATAAGCTTATTGATTTTATATTTCCGCAGAGAGCTCAAAATTAAATTGACCAATATTCCACTATTTTATTCTATAAACCCTACACAAAAATGAAATACCATCTTGTAACCTTAGGTTGTCATATGAATCAATCCGACAGTGAGAAAATTAAAATTATTGTTGAAAAAATGGGCTACAAATGGACTGATCGTGAAGAAGAAGCATCTCTTTTAGGAATTATTGCATGTTCTGTACGGCAAAAAGCTATAGATGTTATATATACTAAAATTCAGGATTGGGATAAACTGAAAATTAAAAGAAACTTAATAACCTTTATTACAGGTTGTATTCTTCCTAGCGACAGAAAAAGATTTTTGAAATTATTTGATATTCTTTTCACCATGAACGACGTTCATAGACTCCCTGAGTTCATTCATCACTATGGCGTTGTAACCCCCTCTTCTTTAAGTGTTATTCCAGCAAATCTATCTGAAAACATGAAGGGTAGCTTTCCAAAATTTAATTCTTATTTTGTAGAAGATTCAGCCAAAAACAATACTAATATACCAGACCCAACATTTGGTAAGATTCCTGATTTACAAGATGCCGAAATAGAAAACTTCTGGGACTTTACCCCCCAATTCACTTCTGCCTTTGAAGCTTTTGTATGCATTCAAAATGGTTGCGATAAATACTGTACCTATTGCGCAGTTCCATTTATACGTGGGAAAAATGTTTCGCGGCCTTCACTAGAAATTATTCAAGAAATTGAATCCTTAATAATCAGAGGGTATAAGTCGATTACTCTACTTGGACAAAACGTTACCAGCTACGGATTCGACAAACCAAATATAGAACTTAATTTCAGCCAACTCCTTGAGGAAATTGGAAAACTGGGAAATAAGTTTAACAAACAATTTTGGATCTATTTCTCTGCTCCTCATCCTAAAGACATGAATGAAGAAGTTGTAAAAACCATTGCTAAATACGACTGTTTGGCCAAACAATTTCATATCCCATTACAATCTGGCGATGATAAGATGTTAATACGTATGAATAGGAAACATAGAGTTGAAGACTTTAGCAAAATAGTCTTATTTATCAAGAAACATATTCCTCAAGCTACAATATTCACAGACATTATAGTAGGTTTTACCGATGAAAATAACGAGCAATTCTTCAATACCAGAAACCTATTAGATTCTCTTCCTTTAAACATGGTCTATCTATCAAGCTATACAACACGACCTGGGACAAAAAAAATAGATTGGAACGACAATATCCCTATCGAAATAAAGAGGAAAAGATTCTATATACTTACCGATTTACTGCGGGAAAAATATGAACTCACTTTTAACGCATTTATTGGAAAAACAGTTGAAATGCTTGTTAGAGGAATTGATACAAACAAAGACTACCTGACAGGTTATACTCAAGGAAAGCTTATCGTTAGAATAAAAACTAAAAACCACGCTCTGATTGGTTTGTTTGTAAAGGTCAAAATAATCAAAACCGGAATATTTAGTATGGAAGGAGAGCCTATTTACGACTAAAAACAAATAGGCTGTTCAATAAATAAACTGAACAGCCCTATATTTTTTATAACATATAATGTACTATAGTTACCCTTCATTCTTCTTAGCAAAATATTCATCTAATAATTTTTGTGCTGCTACATAAGACGAAACCTTATAATTTAATATTTCTGACTTGGCTTTATCCAAATCGGCTTCTATTTTATTATCAGAATAAAAATTATCTTTTAATGATTCATCGATGCTTTCATACATAATTTGAATAGCTTGCTCCTGACGCTTTTTCTCAAAAAAACGGTTTTCCTTAGTAAGCTTCACATAATCAGTTACAATATTCCAAACATTAGCAATACGTTCTTCTTTTATGGCCGAGCATGTATCTACCTTCGGAGTCCATTTTGATTCTAATGGAGGAAATAAATGCAAAGCACTTTGATATTGCACCTTTGCCAAGCCTGCTTTATGAGCATTATCGCCATCGGCTTTATTTACAATTAATGCGTCGGCCATTTCCATAATTCCTCTTTTAATTCCCTGAAGTTCATCACCTGCACCAGCAAGCATTAAAAGTAAGAAAAAGTCGACCATACTATGTACTGCAATCTCAGACTGACCAACACCAACAGTTTCTACTAGAATAGCATCATAACCTGCAGCTTCACATAAAACTATAGATTCACGGGTTTTTCTGGCTACACCACCAAGGCTTCCTGCAGAAGCTGAAGGCCTGATAAATGCATCCGGATTATTACACAAAGTTTCCATTCGTGTTTTATCTCCCAAGATACTACCTTTCGTACGCTGACTAGAAGGGTCTATAGCCAAAACTGCAACCTTATGCCCCAGTCCTGTCAGATGATTTCCCATAGACTCAATAAAAGTACTTTTTCCAACACCAGGAACTCCTGTAATCCCTAATCGCACAGATTTTCCAGCATAAGGCAAACACTTTTCTATAATAGCTTGTGCCATGGTATGATCTTTAGGCAAAGAGCTTTCGATCATAGTAATTGCTTTACTTAATGTCGTTCTATCTCCATCTAAAATTCCCTTTACATAATCATCTACAGTAAGAGTTTTTTTCTTTCTGGCTTTCAGGCGTGCTAAAATATTAGGATTTACTGAAGGAGGTTGAGGAATACCTTCATTTACCTTAAGAGCCGAATCTGTACATTTATTTTTATTATTGTTCATATCATGGGTACCTTTCAAATAACTACTGCAAATGTACAATTTGTATTTTCCTATTGTGGAGTTTTTATCTAATATTTGCAGCATATGAATTTTAAGAGAACGCGTATGAAGACATTACATTATGGTTTAATAGTTTGTATTTTTTCTTTTCTTTGTGCCATAATATTTGTCTTCCCTTCAAAGTATACAATTAAAAAGAATAAAATGATTACTGTTGATAAAATAATTTTCAATCCGTTTCAAGTAAACACATATATTGTTTATGATGAAACCAAAGAATGTGTAATTGTCGATGCGGCTTGTTATGACCAAGAAGAGAAAAATGCACTTATTAACTATATAAAAAAGCACGACCTAAAACCCGTAGCTCTTGTTAATACTCATTGCCATATCGATCATATTTTAGGAAATTCCTTTGCTGCAGAAAGTTTTAATATCCCATTACAAGCTCATGCCGACGGGCAATCATTTATAGACAATGCCCCTCAGTATGGAATGTCTTTCGGATTTGATATTAAAGATCCTGTAGACATAAAAAAAACACTTAAAGAAGGAGATAAAATTGAATTTGGAAGTTCATATCTTGAAGTTATTGAAGCTCCAGGACATGCAAACGGAAGCATTTGCCTATTAAATAAAGAAAATAACATTCTTATTACAGGAGATGTACTTTTTAAAGAAAGTATCGGAAGAACAGATTTACCAACTGGCGATCTAGATCTGTTACTTAAAAATATAAAAGAGAAATTATTTACTCTTGAAGAATCGACTGTTGTATACCCGGGACATGGACCAGAAACTTCGATTGGCCACGAAAAAGTTCAAAATCCATTTATCTTAAAATAAAAAGATATCTGAATCCAGAGTTCTTACAATACTCTCATAACGCGTTACTCTCTGCTCAAAATATAAATCCGTTAAGAGTAATGGGTGACGCGTTATGTATAAATACATTATATTATACCATAAAGTCTTTTATTCTACCCACAATAAGATCTGTATCCAAGTCATTCATACATTTGAAATGTTTTTTAGGACATTTCTTATATCCAATCTTACTACATGGCCGACACTTTAAGCTCGAATTTTCGATAATGCAAAATGATTCCGGATTCTTTGGGAAATAAGGATACATACCCAACTCAGGAACTGTATTCCCCCACACACTTACAGTCTTAACTTTAAAGGCCGCTGCTATATGCATCAAACCAGTGTCATTTGTCAAGATACAAGATGCCTGACTTACCAGTGAGGCCGATTGATGAAGAGAAAATCTTCCACAGCTATTAAACACTTCTTTTTTAGGAAGATCTTTTATTACTCGTTCTCCCATTTCTCTGTCGCCAGGGCCACCCAATAAAACAATAGGAATATCTAACTTACCTATTACTTCTGTTAACTTCGCCTCGGGGAAAACTTTTGTGGCATGAGCACCTCCTATTACAATACCTAAATATCCATTTCTAAAAGATTCAGGCAATACACCTAAACTTACCTCCTGATCTTCTGGAATAAAATAGTCCAATCCCTGTTGGTCATTCTTCACGCCTAAAGATTCTACAGATTTCATATAACGATCGACAATATGAATATCTGGCATTATATCTTTACGCTTAAAATTTACCATTACCCATTTTTCCCAATTTAATTTTGGAAAACTAAATACTGGTTCTTTTAACTTACGCTTGACTTTTAATGAACGGATATTTTTGTGAAGATCGATTATTAAATCATAATTTTCAGCCTTTAGTTGATTATAAACCTCATCCAAACTATTCTCATAGAAATACACCTTCGACAAATAAGGATTTTCCTTTAAAATAGGATAAAAGGATTTACGTGTTAAATAATGGATTTCAACATTATCAATCTGTTGCTTCAAACAACGCACAACGGGTGTAGTAAGGACAATATCTCCTATCGAACTAAATCGTATAATTAATATCTTCTTCAAGTCAACAATTTTTTTTTACAAAGTAAATCTTTTTAGCTCATAGTACGAAAATTAAAAGGAAAAGACTTCTGCTCTACCCAAAAAGTTATTAAATAATCATGAGGGTTTTGATTTTTAAAATTAAAAATCAAAACCCTGTTTTTATATCTATCATTTTTTTCTTAAATTTGAGATATAAGCGCCAAAACCTAAGAATAAACAAAAGTAATTTCCATTCAAAATTAAGTTATGACAAAATCTTTACTCTATTCCTTTCTTCTATTTATCATTTTTAGTAGCGCCGTCGGGCAAAACTTAAGTGATTTCTCAAAAATCACCAGCAAGGAAAACTCATCAAAAACAGAGGTCAGCAATTTTGGATTTCTTATGGCAAATCATAAGTCTACAATTGCAATTTTGGAGAAGACAAAAAAAGACCAAATTCACGGATTCTATATCCATATTTATAAAGAAAAAGAAGACGGTTCTCTTCAGCATATTGCTCGATTAAATAATTCTCAAAACAAAGATTTCACACCCAAATACTTAAGCATGGATAACAATACATGTGTAGTTTTTGGTATGATTGACGGAGCTTTAAGCAGTTATATATATTCAAAATCTGAAAATGGGTGGAACGACATGTCAGAGAGTTTCTTTCTTGATCATTTCTTTTCTGAAAAATTATTTAGTAACTCAGAGAAAGTTATATTAAAAGCTTCTGTAATGGGAAACTCCATTATATATGCAGTACATAGTTGTGATGAAGAACAATTCTTTAGCATTCAACAAAATAAAATAGATAATCAATGGGAAAATTTTTCCAAAGAATCTATAGATGATAGAGTCAAAAAGTACGAGCATGGTGCTATCGTTTGTTATTGGGATTTAAATTTAGATGAGCTAATAATTGGATTTCCTGACATTGTAGAATATCGTAATCTTACTACAAACAACAAAACCAGATATCATTATAAAGATATTCCTGAAGGAAATTATAATCCAGATAGAAATGTCAATATCAGCAAGGACTTCATAATAAGTAAGGCTTCTTATGATAACTCAATCGAATTGCTGCCATTAGTTGACAATTATCCCAACAAAGCAAATAATACAATTATTGAAGTCCCCAATAAAAACAACTACGAATTAGGATGGGCTATATCCAATGTAGGTTTCAATAATGATTTGATTGCATTTAAAGTTCAAAAAGATTATCATAACCCTGAAGATCCAAACATAACTCCATATATAGCAGTTCTGAAACATAAAAAAGACAAATCTTTTTTCGACCTTAGTGAAGTAACAATCGATCAGGATCTCAACAGCAATTCATTAGGTAGCAACTTTATAATAACAGACAATTACTTATATATAAGTGCTGATAAAGAAAAAGTTGAAGAAAAATCAGGTATTGTATACCGAATAAACATTAAGGATATTCAATTTAAAGAAGCGATAACTTCTGGAATAAAAGAAAATACAGAAAGTACTTTAAAAGCATATCCAAATCCAGTAAATAATAATCTTACTATTGAGTTCGATGAAAACAAAGACAGGAGAATTATCATTTACGATATGCACGGACATATTGTCTGCGAAAAAACATGTATAGAAATAAATACCACTATAGATACTTCCAAATGGAAAAGAGGAAGCTATATTGCAAAAATCATTGACAATAAAGAGTCAAAGATCATCCAATTAATAAAGTAGTAATATGGCAATGATTTCCTCTTCAACCTCCAAAAGATAAATGTAAGAACGAATCACTCAACCTTTGTCTTACATTTTTCTAAGGAAAATCATACGTAAAAAAGAGTAACTTGAAGGAAGAATTGATAATTCACTTATCAATCTCTTCCTTTTTTTTAATATAACACTGATAATGACTATCACCTCTTACCTTAAATCACCCCCATTCTACCATTAATCAACCTTAAACCTCCTAGGTTTTAGATAAAAACCTCCTAGGTTTTGGATGAAAACCTCCTAGGTTTTGGATGAAAAGCTCCTAGGTTTTGGACGATAAGCTCCTAGGTTTTGGACGATAAGCTCCTAGGTTTTGGACGATAAGCTCCTAGGTTATAATACAATCGACACATAAGGTTAGATTCCTTATTAAAGCTACCTTTGTGGAAGGGCACTTATGATACTGTCCCTTCGACTACGCTCAGGGACCTATGCCGCTGAACAAACCCAACCCGGTGGCTGAAAAAACCAAACCCGGTGGCTAAACAAACCCAACCCGGTGGCTAAACAAACCCAACCGGTGGCTGAGCGGAGTCGAAGCCACGATCATAATTGAAAACGTCCCTTCGAGATCGGAAGAG
>JBGRQE010000076.1:0-16612 GCA_041725955.1 Bacteroidales bacterium | reverse complement strand
TACTAGTAATGATTACTATAACACCTAGGAGGTTTTTACTAAATACCTAGGAGGTTTTCACTAAATATCTAGGAGGTTTTCACCAAATATCTAGGAGGTTTTCACTAAATACCTCGGAGGTTTTCGCCAAATACCTCGGAGGTTTTTATCAAATACCTTGGAGGTTGCTTCTTATTAAAGGCAGGAATGGCGGGTCTTGAGCAGACTCTGATAAAGCATTTTAAAGCAAACAAATAAGAAAAACAAAGGGAGCCAATCCAGTCTTGGACAGCTCCCATGTATAACAGATTAAAAGTCTTAGATAAATCAGATAACTTCTAATAAATTCGAATAAGTACTTTCTATAATTTTTTCACTATTGTCAATCTTAAATGTGAATTTATATATTCCTGGAAGAATATCTTTCGGACAAATAATTTTCATTCGTTTATCACTATCT
Organism: Bacteroidales bacterium; assembly: GCA_041725955.1. Classification (GTDB taxonomy): domain Bacteria; phylum Bacteroidota; class Bacteroidia; order Bacteroidales; family JBGRPZ01; genus JBGRPZ01. The sequence continues at coordinate 16,173 of JBGRQE010000076.1, read as the reverse complement.
ATCTTGAAATTATCACATTGAAAAACAAGCTTATCATCTAGGTCCGATAAAACAAGAATTATTTTCTCATCCTCATACCGATAAAAATTCTGACCAAAAACAGTAGCAACCTGACCAACAAAAAGTACATTTTCCTTGGACGTAAATATATCAGAAATCAAATTAATTATAGGTTTTTTAAGGAAAATTTTCTCTTTCTTACATGGGACCTTAAGATATTTAACTTCTTCTAAATACTTTTTTTTAAGCGTAATACCAATATGATTATGATGGGACTTATTTTTCTCAGGATTAAAATGATCATTAGAGTCTTTTAATATTCCATTTGCCCTTATTTTCACATTAAACCAAGGGGTATCCACACTATCCCCCTTTTTTAAAAATCTTAATATAGTAGTAGTGAAAATTTCCATACAAAACACAAACTGAGATGGACTTATCCTGGCTTGATCAGCAGCAAAGGCTATAAATTCGTCTTCTCTAACTATTTGTTTTGATCTGGATTCTATTTTATACTGACCCTCAGGCAAGTATTCAGATTTTCGAGGACTATATAGTAAAATATTTACAATAAATGCAATCGATTTACAGGAAGAGTAAGGTAATTTTTTCATACGAGAATATTAGGGAGTAAAACTTAAAAAATACGATACACAAAACTTAAGGTATAAAAGCAAATTCAAGAAAAGTTTTGATATCTCCGGATAAACTTGAGTGAAGTAACAAAAAACCATGGGAAATCAGCTTTTTTTAAGAAAGTTTAACTTTTGAGTATTTCTGATCATTTTAATGAAATAGCAGGAATTTGTTTTAAGCTTTTGGAAAGCAAGCAACACAAGGCCAATGTGAAGTACTTTCTTGGCAGACCAATACAAGTAAATTATTTTTTGCATTATTCCATGAACCAATTCATAAAAGGGCATAATTCGAAATTTCTTTTTAGAACCTTTTTGCAATTCCATTGCATTAATTATCCCCTAACTTTGCAGACCAGTAATAACAAGCAACTGGGGGTATAATGAAGAATTATAATATAAAAGCAAATTTCATGGTAATAGCAGGTATAATTTTGCTTTTACATTTACTTTTTCATCAACACCATTTTAACTCTTATCTTGGGCTTTCTAAATATATAGTTATTGCAAATGTTGAAAGTGCAAATTGTGAAGTTCCAGAAAATGAGACTTCAACATGTATTATAACAAATATTTTTCAAGAAAAAGTAATAAACAATAGAGTTAAGCCACTGTCTAATGCAACTTCAATATTGTTTCAAACTATATATATTCCTATTAGCATTGCTTCTGATTCCTTAAATAAAGAATTTGATTTTTTTAATACAATTCTCCACAGGCAATTTTACGATCACACGCTCATTCTTCGTGGTCCTCCCTTTTATGCCTAAAAAACAACCATTTTTTTATTCGCAATTATAGTAAGAGAAACCCTCTTGCTAAAGGGAGTCTATTGCCCTTTAGACTCCCTTATTAAAGCGAAAATTAAGAAAAAAACAATCTTTATAATTAGGAAAAAACATGATAAATAAAATCATCTCATTCTCCATAAATAACAAATTATTTATAGGGCTAATGACTATAGCTCTAATTATTGGAGGAATATTTGCAATGAAAAATATTCCTCTAGACGCAACTCCCGATATTACAAATAATCAGGTTCAGGTAATTACTGTTGCACCTAATCTTGGAACAGAAGATATTGAGCAATTTGTAACTTACCAAGTAGAGCTAGCTATGTCTAACTTACCTGACGTTAATGAAATAAGATCGGTATCCAGATTCGGACTTTCTGTAGTAACTATAGTATTTACTGATAATGCAGGAACCTACCTCCCAAGACAATTGGTTAGCGAAGCCCTTATTGAAGTTAAAGAAGATATACCTCAGGGCTTTGGTGAACCTTTTATGGCGCCTATAAGCACAGGGCTCGGTGAAATATATCAATATATTCTTGAAGTTGACAAGGAATTTAAAGATAAATACGATAATACAGAGTTAAGAACCATTCAGGATTGGATAATAAAAAGACAAATGGCTATGACTCCCGGAGTAGTTGAAGTTAACTCTTTTGGGGGAAACACCAAGCAATACGAAATTGCTATTGATCCAAATCGATTGCAAAGTATGGGTATTAGCATGACTGAGGTTTTTAATGCAGTACAACAGAATAATCAAAATACTGGTGGAGCATATATTGAAAAAAATTACCAAGTCAATTACATCCGTGGAGAAGGTCTGGCAAGAAGTTTAGACGATATCCGTAATATGGTTATTAAAACCGAAAACAATATTCCTATATATATAAAAGATATTGCAGAGGTAGGTTTTGGTAATGCTATACGCTATGGAGCATTTACTCGTAATGGTGAAGGTGAAGCTGTAGGTGGAATTATTATGATGCTCAAAGGAGCAAATTCCAATAAAGTGATTTCTGTAGTAAAAAAAAGAATGGAGCAAATACAAAAATCATTACCAGAAGGAATTACCATAAAACCTTTTCTTGACAGAAGTGAAATGATTAAGAAAACTACCTCAACTGTTGCTGAGAATCTGGCTATTGGTGCCTTAATCGTAATTTTTGTTTTAGTGCTTATACTTGGGAATATGCGTGGTGGTTTTATTGTAGCATCAACCATTCCCCTATCCCTACTCTTTGCCTTTATAATGATGTACATCTTTGATGTTTGGGCTAATCTTATGAGTTTAGGTGCAATAGATTTTGGAATACTTGTAGATGGTGCAGTAATCATTGTTGAGTGTATGGTCTTTTATCTTTATGACAAAAAACTCATTGGCACAAAACTAAATCAAAATCAAAAAGATAAGCTTGCATTTAAAGCATCAAGCAAAATGATGAATGCAGCATTCTTTGGACAAATAATAATTATGATTGTTTTTATCCCAATTATTGTTCTTGGTGGTATTGAGGGAAAAATGTTCCGGCCAATGGCACTTACCTTTGGTTTTGCATTGTTAGGGGTAATTGTATTATGCCTAACATACGTTCCTATGATTTCCTCCTTATTATTAAAGGCTCCAAAAACAGATAAGAAAAGCTGGGGAGATAAAATTGTAAAAAGTCTGGAAAACATTTATCAGCCTATTGTAAGATGGAGCTTAAATAAGGTGAAATGGGTAATAGGGATTGCCATTTTTATTCTGATAACCACTGTATTTATATTTAGCAGAATGGGCGGAGAATTTGTTCCACAGCTAGATGAAGGAAACTTGGCCATGCATATTTTGATGAAGCCAGGAACTTCTCTTACTGAGGTAAGCAAAACATCAACAAAAATAGAGAAATTACTAAAGTCGAAATTCCCAGATGAAATAAAATCTATTCAAACAAGAATAGGTGTTGCAGACATTCCTACAGATCCTATGCCTATGGATATTGGCGACTGTTTTATTATATTAACCCCTAAAGCTAAATGGACAAAGGCAAAATCTAAAAATGAATTACTACAAAAATTCAAAACAACAGTAAGCGCAGTACCTGGAGTTAATTATGAATTTTCTCAACCTGTGGAAATGCGTTTTAACGAACTTCTTACGGGAATTAGAGAAGATTTGGCAATAAAACTTTATGGCGAAAATTTAGAAGTATTGGCACAAAAAGCCAGTGAAATTGAAAAACTAATTGCTAATATAGATGGAGTTGGTGATATAAAATCTGAAGCAACTCAAGGTTTACCTCAGATCACCATTCAATATAACCGAAAAAAGCTCGGACAATATGGCTTAAATGTATCCGATTTAAATCAATTGGTTTCAACTTCTTTTAGCGGTAATAAAGCAGGTGTCATATATGAAGGTCAAAAAAGTTTTGATGTAGTTATCCGCCTAAACAATGAAAAAAGAACAGATATTAACGACATAAAAAACCTATTTGTTTATATGCCAAACGGGAAACAAATTCCATTAAAGGAAGTTGCTGAAATTAGTTACAAACCCGGGCCAATGCAAATAAGTAGAGAGAATACCAATAGGAGAACATATGTAGGAGTAAATGTTCGAGGAAGAGATGTTAAATCTTTAGTACAAGAAATACAGGAAATATTAGATGCAAAACTAAATCTTCCTGCAGGTTATTATATTCGATATGGAGGATCATTTGAAAATCTTGAAAATGCGACTAAAAGCTTAAAGATTGTTGTCCCTATAGCTTTACTAATCATATTTTTATTGGTATTTGCTGCGATAAAATCATTTAGACAAACTCTTATGATTTATGTGGCAATCCCTTTAGCTGCTGTTGGAGGAATTATAACTCTTTATCTTCGTGATATGCCATTCAGTATATCTGCCGGAGTTGGATTTATCGTACTCTTCGGGGTTGCTGTAATGAACGGACTAGTTCTAATTAGTGGTTTCAATGAGCTAAAAGCTCAGGGAAATTTAAGTTTAAAGGACATAATAATAAAGGGATCTCTTCGCCGTATTCGGCCTATTATATTAACTGCATCTACCGATATTTTAGGATTTCTGCCAATGGCAGTATCATCATCTGCTGGTGCAGAAGTACAAAGACCGCTTGCTACTGTTGTAATTGGAGGTATGCTCACAGCTACTCTATTAACACTCATTGTTCTTCCTGCTCTTTATTACATTGTAGAAAAAAGAAATCGTAAGAATGATAGCAGTGCTTATTTAAAAACAGCTATTGCTGGTCTAATTCTATTTTTCACTGTTTCTATTCCTTCAACATCCAATGCTCAGTATCAGCATATTGATTTAAAGGAAGCAATTGATCTTGCAAAAAAGAATTACCCCAAGATAAAAGCAGTAGAATTAAATATAAAAAAACAAGAACAGCTTAAGTCAACAGCTTTTGATTTTGGAAGAACAAGTGTATCCACATCTAATGAAGGTGAAAACGATTTAAACAAAAGTAGTTCTCTTACAAATATATCTTTGGGTCAATCTGATATTGATGTATTTGGCATATATTCAAAGAATAAACTTATAAAGGCAAATATTGAAAATGCCAAAATAGAATTAAATATAGCTAAAGACGAACTGGAAATGCAAGTGAGTAATATGTATTATTCTCTAGCCTATCAGCAAATAAAACTTGAACTATATAAACAAATTGACAGTATATATTCTGACTTTGTAAAAGCAGCTAAACTTAAATATGAAACGGAACAAAGCTCTAAGCTGGAATATTTATCTGCTTCTTCAAGATATAATGAATTACAACTGGAAATAAAACGAACAAAAGCTGATTATAAAGCAGCAAAATTTGCACTTAATAAATTCCTTCTGCTTGGAAATGATTTCATCATAAACACAAATGCCACAACACCACTAAATCAAAACACAAATTGGCAAAATAATAATTCATTGTCACTTATGCACAGTAATGTGGTTCAAGCAAAGGGGGAGCTTAGTGTAGAAAGAAGTGCTTTTTTGCCAAAGATAGATTTCGCATACAAAAACAAAAGTATTGCAGGTATAAATGGAAATAACATTTATGAAGTAGGCATATCTATTCCTCTACTTAATGGCCAAAGCGGCAAAATTAAATCTGCAAAAACTCAGATAATGATTGAACAAGAAAACATGAACACTTTTCAAAGAAATATTCGCTCTCTTGTACAACAAAAAATAACTCAATACCAAAGCCTGTCTGAATCACAGCAATATTATAAAAATGAAGCAATTCCTTTATCAAATGAACAAATTAAAGCTTCAATGCTTGCCTATCATCTGGGAGAAATTGATTATTTCCAACTGATTCTGAATATAGAGAATAGTTTTAAAATTAAACAAGAATATATAAATTCTAATCTTCTCTTTAAGAAATTAATTGCGGAAATAAACTACCTAACTGGGGGCAATGAATAAGTAAATAAAATCAATAAAGGAATTCAAACTAAATAAACGAGAAGAAATGAAAACTTTAAAATATATATTCGCGTCATTATCAATATTTAGCTTTTTGGCACTATCAACATGTAGCAATAACAAGCAAAACTCAACATTAGAACATCAAGAGCACAACGATCATGAAGAAGTAGCTGATGGACTTGCTATACTCAATGAATCACAACGTAAAACCTTGGATATAAAAACAGGAAGCATTCAAAAAAGGAATATGAGTTCTAAAGTAAATACCAATGGTCATTTAGTTGTTGCTCCACAAGACAAAGCTGATATTACTTCATTTATGGAAGGCAACGTAAAAAGTATTAAAGTTTTCCAAGGTGATAAAGTAACTAAAGGTGATATTATAGCTACTCTTGAACACCCAAATTTCATAAAGCTACAACAAGAGTTTGTACAAAACGCAAATGAACTGGAATACCTAAAGAAAGAATTTCAAAGACAAAAGACTTTATATGAAAATAAAGTTGGTTCAGGAAAAAACTTCCAACAGGTACAAGCTAACTTCAATATTGCAAAAGCAAATTTCGAAGGATTAAAGCTTCGTGTTAAACTTTTAAACTTAAATCCCAATTTAATCCTTAACGGAAAAATTGCATCTGAAATAAAAGTAATTGCTCCCATATCTGGCTATATCAGTAAAGTAAATGTTAATTTGGGTAGTTTTGTAAATGCAGAAAGCAAGATGTTCTCGATCAGTAACAATGATAATATTCATGCTGATTTATTAATTTATGAAAAAGATATTCCTTTCGTAAAGGAAGGTCAGAAACTAAGGCTAAATGTTGCAAATCAAACTCAACAAGAACTTGAAGGAGTTATCTTTTCTATTTCCAGAGAATATCAAAATGATTCAAAAGCTGTTATTGCTCACGCTAACATCTTAACTCCTCACAACAACTTAATTGAAGACAGTTATGTAAACGGCGAAATTTTTACTGAGAACTCAATGACCTTAGCTTTGCCAGAAACAGCCATTGTAAACGAAAATGGAAAATCTTACATATTTGCTTTAGACAACAATGCTACTCAAGCTTTACAACATAAAAATGAGGAAAAGCATGATCACAGTAATTCTGAAGGAGAATGGGCTTTTAAAATGATTGAAGTAATTACAGGAATCAAAGATGGCTCCTATGTTGAAATCCGTATACTTGATTCATTGCCTTCAAACAAGGTTGTTTTAGATGGTGCCTTTTATATTCTATCCGACCTTAAAAAAAGCGAAGCAGAACATAATCACTAATACAAAAACAAGGCTGTTACTTACATTGAGTGACAGCCTATATCTGTGAACATACAACCAAACTTCTTTTTAACTCAAAACTATGGTATATTTGAATTTTATAGAAGTTTAATCAAACAATTGTATGTTATCAGATCATAAGGAACTTATAGGGTTTATATCGGTGGTATTAGCAGCTAGCGCTTATATTGAATATATTAAAAGTACTATCAACGGAAAAGTAAGTCCGCATTTATTTACATGGTTAATTTGGACTATTCTAACAGGAATTGCTTACTTCGGACAAATTTCAGATAATGCAGGTCCGGGTGCCTGGGCCACCGGTTTATCGGCGGTAGCAAGTGGAATCATCACTATTCTAGCACTTTTCCAGAAAAAAGAGTATACAATTACAAAGTCGGATTGGATTACCTTTATATCAAGTATATTAGCCATCCCCTTATGGGTACTTACCAAAACGCCAATTTATTCCATTATTTTAATTACCTCTATTGATTTAATTTCTTTTTATCCAACCATTAGAAAAACGTGGCTCTATCCAGAACAAGAGAGTTTATTCTGCTTTACTTTAAGCGGGATTAAGTTCTTTGTTGCGCTTTTGGCTTTAGATAAATTCTCTTTTATTACTGCATTCTATATTTCAGCATTGGTTTTTGCTAACCTTGGATTTGTAGCTTATACTATAATCGTTAGAAAAATTAAAGTTCCATCATAATTCCATGATTTAAAACTTTACTGACTATAACAATCAATTGTAGTCTTATACTATTTTGCTTAAAAATGAATTTCCTTTACATAGCTTTAAGCATTACTTTAACCAAAATTAAAACAAAAAACACTAGGTATAAGCATCTGATTTTGTAGTTACAAAGCACTTTATTTAAAGTTTAACTTCAAGGTTATATTTCTTTAAAAAATGAATATTTATTCCCGTTATCCATAATTATAAATATTAATTCGATATAAAACAGAAGTAATATCACAATCAATCAATTTGCATAAAAATATACAAACCAAAGTATATACAATATTAACTTAAAATGTATACAAAAACACTCTAAATAAGCTTTAAAATATAATGTCGTAATTCTTTTTAATTATATTTACACAAGCAGTGTCGGTAAAGACATAGGATTAAAATGGGAAAAAATCAAACAGAATAATTATGCTAAAATTTTTTGGTACTCTTATTATTATTGCAGGAATACTGAATCTGATTTTTGTAAAAAATCTATTCAATAAACGAGGTATGACTTCGGGGAGCAATAACGTTTTAGTCAGCAAACGCTGGAATATAATGCTTGCCACAGCAATTGTTGGGGTAATTTTGTGGCTTATTCCTTACTTATTTTTCTGGGCAGAACCTGGATATCAATATTTCTTAACCTATCCGTGGGGAACAAAATCAGCTGCTATGGAAGAAGGCATCAGATGGAGAGGATTCGCAAAAATTACTCCATGGAAAAAGTTTATCGAAATTAAAGTAGCTGGTGAACAGGAAGAGATTGATGACGATGAAATTGGAATCATGAAACCCATACCAGTTCGATTTATTGACCAAGTAACTGCTAAGGCAAAATTGGCTACTCGTTTCCAATTACCATCAGATGAAGCTAGCTTTTTAAAAATGGCGGTTGAATTCAGAACTTTAGAAAACCTTGTAAACACTACTTTAATTCCAACAGTTCGTGAAGTTGTATTCAATACTGGATATATGTTTGCTGCCCAAGATTATATTAGTGGTTCTGCGTCTGATTTCCGTTTAGCTATCGACGATCAATTGAAAAACGGATCATATAGTGTAGAAAAAGTAGAATTACAAGACACTATTGATGCCAATATTGAGAATAGAGATCGCTCAATCAATGAAATCAGAACTCGTTATGAGGTGAAAAAACGTATGAGTATAGATGGAAAAGCAATACGTATTCCTCATGAAATCAAAGAAAACAACATTAGTGTAGCTCAGGTGGTTGTAGATGAATTGGTTCTTGAAGACGTATTTAAGCAGAGACTTGAAGCACAACGTGACGAATCGGCCAAACGTCAATTGGAACAACAAAAGATCAAAACAGCAAAAGAGGCTCAAGCTCGTATTATTGCCGAAGGGGAAAGAGATAAAGCTGCCGAACGGGTTGAACAGGAAAAAGAACAAGTAAAGGCTCTTATTGCTATAGAAACAAAATTAAAGCAAGAGGAAACCAATCGTTCTTTAGCTGAGATCTCATTAAAAACTGAGAGGCTTAAAGCTGAAGCAGAAAAAGTTAAAGCTGATGCTGAATCATACAAAAATGCGAAATTGGTTATAGCTGGTTTAACACCTCAAGAAAAGGCTCAGTTTCAAAAAGAAACTGCTATTGGAGTAGCTACTGAATTAGCCAAAATCCAATTTCCACATACTATGATTATTGGAAATGGCAAAAATAATGGAACTCCTTTGGAATCTTTAATTGGTGCTGCCATGGCGAAACAACTTACAGGAAATAACAACAAATAAAAACAAGAGGCTAACCCAAAACTAAGTTGGGTAGCCTTTTACTTTATTTTTCTTTTAATGATATCCTTTGAAAAGTGGGATATTCAACAAAAGCCTTTTTGGTGACAAAAGATATATAAGAAAAGGTCTTTCTAAAAACAAATCTTATTGCTGGCCTGATAGCATATACATTATATGCAAAAAGCCTAAAACATTATCATTCAAATTCTCGAGACCAGGAGAAATAAATATTTCTTCAGAAGAACTATTCCCTTCTAGTAAAAAACCTTTGGATAGCGTTTTTTTGATCGCCTTTATCTCATTAAATCTAAGAAATCTCACAATTTCTTCCGAATATGTAAGCTTTATACCCTATTCATTCAAAAACAAACGATAACTCTTATTCTTTGTCTGATATTTATATAAAGAAAAAATCTGCAGTCCAATACCACAAATAAGTATATAGAAATACGCTTTAGATATTTGATATCCAAATAAATCAACAGAACTCAATTCTAATAAATCGCCAAAGAAAAAAGCAATTGCAAGTAAAAAAAATATTGCTATAGGAAGCTGTCTCCAAAACCAAGCAGAAAATAATTTAAGTTGACTTTTTTCAATCCTAAACTCTTGAGTATTGGCACTATTCATATTAAAAATGTTTAAAAAAAATTACTTTTCTTTTGCTTCTGCCCGTTTCTTCTTTCTGGAAAAGAAAGCATAAACAAAAGAAAAAACAATAAAATAAGGAACCGAAACAAATGCCATTTCTTTAATATATTTCACATCAAAAAAATGGTTTATTATATTTATACAGCCTGAAATTACGTAGAGTGTCCACAGGATAGTCATCCAGATATTAATCCTTTTTTTCATTTTCGCAAAGATTTAAGATTTAGAACATCAAAACTTATTACTCATCACGGATTCTCAAAGTGCAAATCAGCAAGGTATTAGATCCTCTTATTTTAAAAAGAGTAACGAATTTACAAAATAATTCAGCTTTTCGGCAACATCTTATAATTATAACACTTTACTAAAACCAACTTTATTGTAACCCTATTTCTTATACTTCTCTATATCTATATCAAAATTAAAGGCAGCAGGAAATAAAGACTTCTTCTTACTTTCAATTGAAAAGAACTTAATATCTATTATTGTTTTATTAATAGTTTGATTTATCAACTTTTGATTTAACTTAATACAATCGTTTAAATCAGGATTTTCCAGCAGGGAAATCATGTTTTTATCTAAACCATGAAAACCGTAAACTTCTCTACCATCCAAATTCTTATCCTTTGATTCTGAATTCTCTGTTTTTGAACCTTTAAATTTATAATTTCTAAGTTCATCATTAAATTCATCCATGATTTCAGGCTTTAAACTTATAGTATTATTAAAAAAAAATTAGACTTAAACATATGTTATTCCTTATTGAGACAAAGAAGTTTCATATAATGTAATTAAAAAAGGAATACTTGCTATTATGAAAAACAACAAAGAGATGACTAGAAATCGCCTGCATAAGAAATACTGTTTAGATCTTTTGTCATTAATCATAGTATGAATATCAGTAAATTTTACAAGATTCTGAATTATGTATTCTTCAAATTCATTTTCCGCTCTATTTTTCAATATAATGTTAGGCTTATAACTTTGCATTATATGTGTATGCTTTTTTTCGAAGAAATTAAGATGGGGAATTTCATAATATTTGAAACCTCGAAACATATTATTCATCGCTTTCATAAGATAAGAGATAGATAGAATTATAGATAATATTCCCAAAGAAATAAATACTAGAAAAAGAAAATAACACCATTGGTAGTGGGTTTCATAATTAAATTCCTTTAAAAGAAAGGCACAAACTACCACTAGAGCAGTTAATATTCCAATAGGAACATTGGCCGAGTTAATTAGAAATTCTTTCCTATGTAATTCCCGATCATAGAGAGATTTGTAAAACATAAATCTATTCATAGCATACTTTATTTGTCATAAAGGTAACAATAAAGCATTTACATATCAAGAAACGAATAACTGATTTTCAATGAATTAGTCTATCATTTTTATTATCTTTAAATAGTAAGAATCTTTTATCTAATCTAACTCAAAAAACTATTATGCTCGCTAAAACAAAACTCATAGATGAAACACTAAGGGAAGGAATACAATCTCCTAAGGTTTACCTACAAACAAAAGATAAAAAGAAAGTTCTGGATGATCTTATAAATGCCCATCTATCGTATATTGAAATTGGCATGATAAATTCTTCAAAAAAAGATTATATTTTCTTTAAAGACTCTTTGAAAAGACATGATCCGGATAGATTGTTTATTTCAATTTTAGCAAATAAGACCCCTTTATATGCTCTAAGTGAATTGAAAGCGAAGAACTACTTTATGATTACGCCTATAAGTGATATTCTTATTGATATAAAATTCAATATAAACCATAAGGAATATATTAAGAATTTAATATCAGTAGTTAAACTTGCTCGAGAGCTAAAACTTCCTCCTCCATTTGTCGGAATGGAAGATTCTGCCAGATGTAATAAAGACTTTATGATGGAGATGATCCTAGCATTAAAGAAAGAAGGTTGCAGCCAATTTGTATACTCCGATACAAATGGAATATTAATGCCAAAAGAATTTAAAGATGATATAAAACTATTACAACAAATTCCTGATATAGAACTTAGCGTTCATATACACAATGATTCGGGACTGGCAATGAATAATACAATTAATGCCATTGATATGGGAGTTGAATATGTTATGTCAACAATCAATGGAATGGGAGAAAGAGCAGGTATTTGTGATACCCTTCAACTGGCTAACTATTTAAACAGAACCCAAGGTAATAAATTTGATTTAGGTTTAATTTCTGATCTTAGTGAATTTACCGCCAAAGAAACAAAATGGAATACTCCTCCAAATCAACCTTTTATAGGAGAAAACTTATTTCGATGTGAAACAGGTACCCACGTGGCAGCACTTATTGAAAATCAGGAATCATATCTCCCCTATACCTTTTTTATACGTGAAAAAAAACTTGAAATTGGATTAAGCATAAATTCTGGAAAAAAAGCAATACACCACTTCCTTCAAAAAGAAGATCTTCACCATATTGAAGTCACAGATGTTCTTATGGAAAATTTTAAAGAAGAACTAAATAACACTCCAGATCCATCACTTCTTAAAAAAGAAGACTACAAAAGTATTCTAAAGAAAATATACACTCAAATTGAAAACAATTAAAATTCTAAAATTGAAAAGCAAGGCTAATTGTATATCCAATCCATACTGATGATAGTTTATCTTTAAAAATAGTTCCCGATGAAAGCTTATATCCATTGAAAGTGGAAAGATCAGTAATTGACGCAAAATTAGGTGAATAAATTTGAGTATTTAAAGAACCGCTCAAACCAATGCACAAATGATTAAAAGCTGTATATTGAAATCCATAATCTAAACGCGTCCACAAATTCACATCACCTTTTTGCTCTTTTTGAAAAAAAGAATTTTGTGTAATTTCAATCTGTAAGTCTAAATTTTTGGTAAGGTAAAAAAAACGACCAAAACCATAGTGCGACCATACATTAAACACATCGCAAGGGATATAAGAAAATCCAATTATATTATAAAACTTACGTACACCTGTTTTAAAATACACTTCAACAGAACTCAATTCATTTGTAGAGGTTCCTAAAGCTTTATACCCATTTTTTATAAATGTAAAAAAGCCCAGAGGTACTCCTGTACCATATTCTTCAGCAATATTCACAATCCCTATCTGACTTCCATTTACAAGTCGAGAAATATTAACAATACCCAATTGAACACCATCAATTTCATCAGCAATATTCACTCCTGCAGAAGCTTGAAATCCTTTAATATTCCCATAATTATATACTGCAGCTATCTGAGTTCCAGAAAAAACATTTTTCCCTTTAATAATGTTAGCACCACCCGAAAACTGGAATCCACTACCTCCATTTGTAAGATTTGCGACACCCGACAATTGCATTCCATCAAGTTTTCCGCTATTTGTATTAATTCCTCCAGAAAGCTGTAATCCTTTCACTCCCTTACCTGCATGATTAAAAACACCTGAAATTTGAGTTCCATTAACCCTTAACCCAACTATATTAATTCCTCCAGTTAATTGAAATGCGCTAGAATTACCTCCTACCTGGTTGTTTAATGAAGCGATCTGAACTCCATTAATGTCGTGACGAACTATATTGGTCATTAATCCAACTTCAAAACCATTTAATCCACCAGAATTACCAATCAATAAGTTAAAGGAAAAATTATTATTTATCATTTTCTCCCATTTCCCATTGGTACTGACTCTGGGTAAGAACCCTATATGAAATTTTCTATCTACTAATATTTGTTTGCTTTCGTCAGTCTGCGTTATTTTTCGAGGAAGAAATAATTTGCGCCATGCCAATGCATCAGGATCATCTAAATTCAAATTCACCTTTGAAGGAATTTCACTTACCGACTTTGTTTTGAGTGCATTTAAAGATATATGTTTGGGGAAATCAGACATTCTAAATGAAATATTAGCATCCGAATTTAGCAAGAAACGAACATCCTTTGTTCTATAACCATTTTTATAGAACTCAAAATAAAAAAGGTAAGTAGGAACTGTTATGGTAACTTGAAAATAACCCAAAGAATCTGTTTTGGCTATATCTCCCAACACTTGATCTTTAACCAAGACATTTGAAACAGGTTTGCCATTTAAATCTAGAATCTGAGCAATTAAAGTATTCTTTATTTGTCTATCATCCGATAATTTTCCTGCGTAAAATATAATTACATTGTCTCTAACTTTAAATTCTAGTTCTTTAACTTTAGCAAGTTTACTTATCAAGTCCTTAAATACTATATCTTTCTCTTTAATACTAATGGCCTTGTTATTAGGTATAATATCAGGATTTAATGCATAATCAAAATGATACTCTTTACTTAAACTAATCAGTATCTCTTCCAGAGATTTATTTTCTATTGAAATACTAATTTTTTGATTCCAAACCTTTTTACTTTGACTAATCCCCTGAAATTGACAAATAAAAACGAAGACAATTATATATATAAATCTAAACCTCATTATTTCACTTGTTACTCTTAATCGATAATGTAAACATTTGCTTCCTTAGCAGAAACATTCAATCCGTAGGCTGTCTCTATAGATGTAAAAAAAGTTGACAACTTAGGGTCATTAAAACGAGCAGTAAATCTCTTTTGTAATATACTTGAATCATTAACAACTAGTTTAATATCAAAATAATTTTCTACATCTGAAAACACAACACTCAGTGGTAGATTTTTAAACTCAAGAGATTTATTAAGCCATATAAAAGTAGATTCTGAGATATTCTTTTGCTTATTTAAAATATCTTTAGATATATGGTACACGCCCAAATCACCAGCTTCAAGAATAGTTTTTTTATCAACAGAATCATTTTTTACAGAAAACCTAACCTTTCCTTGTCTTACAGCAACTTTCATATAAACAGAATCACACTGGTTGATCATAAATTTAGTACCCAAAACCTCAACCTTTCCTATAGAAGTAGAGACTATAAAAGGCTGCAATTCTTTATGCTCCACTTCAAAAAAAGCATCTCCTTCTAACTTGACATTACGCAAATTGTTATTCTGTAAATTTGCAAGATAGCTGATTTTAGCTCCTTTTCTAAGGGTAACTATTGATGAATCGGGTAAAGTTATCGCATCACGATCAACACTTGCCATCTTTTCAATCCAAGTATGTCTTAGATTATAAGAACGATATGTAAAAAATGCAGTAATTAATAGTCCAACAACTATTACTGCAGCCAACCATCTATATAAAGCTATAGGACTCGTTCGGGTAGTTCGTGAATTTACCTTAGACCATGCTTTATCTACATCAAAGCACATATCAGAATACTTCTTCGAATCTTCACAGATTTCATGTAGCTTTTTCAATTGAAGAAATTCTTGCTGATTCACGGGTTTCACAGCTTTCCATTCTTCAATAAGCTTCAATTCTTCTTTCGTTGCTTCTTTATTGAAATATTTAGCTAAAATAATATGTATATTATCGTCTGGCATATTCTGATACTTATATCCTTTATTATTAGATATTTTAAAAGCGTTTCACCCCTAGTTATACAAAAAACATATCAATAGTATAAGATAATCTTTTAGCTTTTCTCTTAAAAACTTCAAGGCACTACCCATATGATTTTCGACTGTTTTTTGGGATATATTCATCTTACTAGCTATCTGAGCATATTTTAATCCTTCAAATCTACTCAACTCAAAAACTTTTTTTCGTTGAGGGGGCATTTCAGAAATAGCATTCATCAATTTAGATTGCAAATCAATGAAATCATATTCTTCATTTTCGGTAATATCTGATGATTGCAAAAAGAAAATTTCATTATGCTTTTCATGAAGCTTATTTTTTTGGATAAGCCTATAACAATTGATTTTTACGGAAGCAAATAGATACGATTTTATTGAAAATGAAGAATATAGATC
>JBGRQE010000075.1:0-16721 GCA_041725955.1 Bacteroidales bacterium | reverse complement strand
CAAGGAGTTGTTTTTTACATCAAAGACTCATTTTAAACAAATGATAAATTATTTTAAATACATTGCATCCCCCCCTGCTGTTTAAAATCATTCTGACTTTATCCGCCCCCAATCTTCCTTCCCCTTTATTTTCAGTCCTTTAGTAACATTAACATTTCTTTAACTTTATTTACTATCATTTAGTTCTTGCATTTAAGAACTAATTACTATATTTGCAACCGACACGGGAAACCATGTTTTTTTTTGAAACATTGGTTCTTTTATTTAAGAACAAAACAACAATCAACAAACAATAGACAATAAAAACAGAAAATAAAAACATGCAGAAACTTAATTTTATAATTGCACTTACTCTTTTCTTTTTTCTTACTAAGGGGGGCTTTAGTCAGAGACAAGTAATTTCTCTAAAGGAGTGCTTGCAACGAACAAAAGAAAGCAATGCTAAGATTCGTCAAGCAAGAATTGATGAAGAAATCATGCATCAGAAAACATTAAAAATAGCTGCTGATGGTTTGCCTCAAATAGATGCATCTTCACAAATAATTGATAATATAAAGATGCAGACTATTTTGCTTCCTGGTGAATTCTTCAATAAGCCAGGTGCGTCAATACCTGTAACAATGGGTTCGAAGATTAACTTTCAGAATACGGTTTCGGCAACTCAGCTTATATATAATCACACATTCTGGGTTGGGCTTAAAGCGGCAAAAACAGCAGAGCAACTTTCAAACTTCATTACGAAATATACTGAAGAGGAAGTAATGTATCAAACAGCTATTCTATATTATAATATATTGATTAGTGAAGAACATAAGAAAAACATAAACAACAATATAGATCGACTAAACAAGATATACGAAATCAACAAAGCTCGATTTCAAAATGATTTGATAAAGAAAGTAGACTTAGATCGTATCTCCGTAACTCGTAACGAGTTGCTATCTAAGAGAATGTTACTAGAAGCACAAGTCAAGTCTTTATATAATAATCTAAAAGTTCTGATGGGTCAATCTGCCGAAACTGAGTTCAAGCTTAACAGCTCAAGCTTCAATTCTGCAAGATTAGCAGCTAAATACAAACCGAACGCCACAATTAACTTCGATAATCTCACTGATTTTCAGGTTCAGAAGATTACGACTAAGCTTAAAGAGTTGAATGTTTCGGCAGAGCGATCCAAAAGATATCCTACGCTTGCTGCCTTTGGAAATTATAGCCAAACAGCAATGACTCAAAATTACGGCGATCTTGGAAAATCGGATATGTGGTTTGGATCTTCAGCAATTGGTCTGAAACTAAGCTTTCCTATATTCAATGGTTTTGCAATAAAACGAGATGTAAGAAAAGCAAAACTAGAATTAAGACAAGCCAAAATTGAATTGGAAGATATTAAACAACAAAAGCAAATCGACCACGAGAACGCAGCAAATAATCTAACTGCCAACTGGCAAGCCTATAGATCTGCAAGCATGAATCGTGATTTAGCTGATGATGTTTTCAAGCAATCTCTTCTCATCTATAAGGAAGATCTTGTAGGATTGATCGACCTTCTTGATGCTGAATCTAAGCTTTTCGAAGCTGATGTTAATCTTGCCGAGCAGCAATTAAAATATCACATTGCAGAACTCGACTTGCTTAAGTCGGAAGGCAATATCGAAAGTCTAATCCAATAAAATCACAAGCAACGAATAAAAGCCATGAAGAAAAATATAATAATCATATCTGTAGTCTTTGTATTACTCGGATCTGTCATTTACACTTTAAAAGGAAACAAGCAAGCCATACAACAAGAAATCAGTGATGCAGAGCGCACTTACGACTATATTGCTGTGAAGGTTCAGAAGATATTATTCTCAGATATCGAATCAAACATTTCTGCAAGTGGGCGCTTAAGTCCTTACAACGAGCTAAATATTCTATCAGAAGTAAATGGCAAAATCCTTAAAATCAATAAAGAGAAAGGTCAAAGTGTAAGTAAAGGAGAAACTCTGGCTATTGTTGATCCTGAAATATACAAAGCACAATACGAATCAGCAAAAGCTCAATACAACAAGCTGGAAAAAGATTTGAAGCGCTACGAGAAGCTCGTCGAAAAAGAAGCCATAACAAAGAATGAGCTCGAAAAGGCACGCCTTGGAGTTGTGCAAGCAAAATCTCAGATGATTATTGCAAAAAAGAACTACGATAATACTTATATACAGTCGCCAATTTCAGGAATCATCAACAATGATTTTATAGAGATAGGAGAATTTATTGCACCGGGAAAATCATTATATGAAGTTGTAAATACCAACAAATTAAAGCTAAACACCACTGTAGGCGAATCGGATGTAATGAATATTCATATTGGCGATCAGGCTAAAGTTAGCATCTCTTTATATCCAAACACAAGTTTTGATGCATCTGTAAATGCAGTTGCAGAAAATGCAGACAACTATTATCGCTACAATATTGAGCTTATTCTCGACAACTCAAGCGAAAAGAAATTAAAGGGAGGTATGTATGCCGAAGTATCTTTCCCAAGCAAGAAACGACAAGGACTTATGGTTGACCGTAATGCTATTGTTGGCGGTTTGAAGAACCCAAAAGTTTTTGTTGCTGAAGATAGTATGGCCAAGAAAAGATCGGTGACAATTGGATTTACAAACGATAAATATGTTGAGATTAAATCTGGTTTAAATCTGGGCGATCAGGTAATCGTATCGGGGCAAATTAATTTAAAAGAAGGAACCAAAATCAAAGTAATAGAATAAGGCAACTACAAGGGGGTTAACAATGAAACTAACTAAATTATCTATAGAACGGGGTACCATTGTAGTGGTAATATTTGCCATACTAACAACTTTGGGTTCCTTCTCTTATTCAAAATTAGGATACGAACTTCTTCCATCTATAGCACCACCAGTGCTTACTATGGTAACCGTCTATCCAGGAGCTTCACCAAAGGAGGTTGAAAACTCTGTTACGAAAAAGATTGAAGATGCTGCCTCTTCTCTCGAAAACATAAAGAAAATTAGCAGTAAGTCTAAAGAGAATATAAGTATTGTTTCTATTGAATTCAATTATGGAACCAATATAGACATCATACTTCAAGATGCTCAGCAAAAGGTGAATTCTATTAAGAACGACCTTCCCGACGATTGTCAGGAAACCATGCTCAGCAAATGGTCGGTTGATGATATGCCAATCATAAGTATGGGGGTAAGTGGCAATCTTAGTTCAACCGAGCTTTACGACTTGGTAAAGAACAGAATCAAGCCAAGTTTATCACAACTTAAGGGTGTGGCTAAAATTGATATGAAGGGAGGTACAAATCGTGAAATTCAGGTAAATATAAACCAGAATAAGATCGAGGGCTACGGACTAAGCATCATGGAAGTTACCCAAGCCATTCAAAAGGCAAACATGGATATTCCATCGGGTAAAATCAAGAGTAGTGAAGGGCAGAAACTTATTCGTTTAGCAGGAAAGATCGAAAACGTAGACCAACTGAACAATATAATTGTTCGACAAAAGGCAAATGGATCGCTTATACGCTTAAGAGATATTGCAGATATCAGCGATGCTGCTGAAGATCGTAATATTGTGGTTCGTAACTCTCACAACAACGCAATGGGTTTATTAATCCTAAAGCAATCGGATGCCAATGCTGTTGAAGTGAGTCATTTGGTAAAAGAACGTTTGTCAAAACTCGAAACCTTATATCAAAAGGATAAGCTTAAATTCGATATAGCATCAGATACTACAGACTTTACCATTGAGTCGGCAAACTCTGTAATGCACGATTTACTTCTTGCAATTATATTGGTAGCCGTGGTTATGATTCTATTTCTGCAAAGTTTCCGCAACTCCATTATTGTAATGATATCTGTTCCTGCATCTATGATTTCTACTTTTATAGTAATGTATATGGCAGGATTTACCCTCAACATGATGACTCTTTTAGGATTATCGTTGGTTGTAGGTATTTTGGTGGACGATGCCATTGTGGTAATCGAAAACATACACCGACATATGGAGATGGGCAAAAACAGAGTTCAGGCTTCTTTCGATGCCATCAAAGAAATTGGATTAACGGTTGCTTCAATCACTTTAGTTATTGTAATTGTATTTATTCCTTTGGCAATGACAAGTGGTATTACGGGCGATTTATTCCGTCAATTCTCTATTGTTGTTTCGATTTCAACCCTATTGAGTCTATTTGTAGCCTTTACATTAATTCCTATGTTATCGGCACGATTCTCGAAGATGGAACATATAAACCCAAAGTCAATCTTTGGAAAGCTTATTAACGGTTTTGAAGGCTTCATAAATAAATGCATCGATGCAATTGTATCATTATTGCGCTGGAGTCTTAAACATAAGGCCATAACACTAGCATTAACAATCATCCTATTCATATCATCTCTTGCCTTAATTGTCACTGGCTTTATCGGAGCAGAATTTGCGGCTTCAGGAGATCGTGGTGAATTTGTGCTCACTGTCGAATTACCCAAGAGTGCTACTATAGAACAATCGAACACTAAAGTTCTCCAAGTTGAAGATTATCTATACAAGCAAGCCGAAGTAAAAAACGTTTTCTCGATCATCGGCTCAAGTTCATCGGCACAAGAAGGAGAGTTTACTCCATACAAATCTGAGCTACGAGTTCTTCTCAAAGACGCTAAGTTCGTAAACCGTTCTGATGGCCAGCTGGCAAGAGATTACATGATTGCCCTTCAGGAGTTAATTCCAGGGGTAAAGATCGAAACATCTACTTTGAATATTATGGGAATGGCTAATAGCAGTCCTATAAAGATTCCGTTGTATGGCCCCGACTTTGGCGAATTGATGCAATATGCCGAGAAAGTTAAGAAAACAGCCGAAAGCATTCCCGGAACCACTCAGGTTAAATTAAGTATTGAGGAAGGTAGCCCTGAATTAAATGTTAAGCTCGATCGCGATAAACTTTCTGCCCTCGAATTGAATCTGGCGAATGTAGGGGCTTCACTGCGCACTGCATTTAATGGAAACAATGATTTAAAGTTCAAGGATGGCAATGAAGAGTATAATATAAATATTCGCTTCGACCAATTTGACCGTAACAACTCCGACAATATGAAGAATATGACCTTCATAAACAATAAGGGAGAAAAGATCAAATTGAAAGAATTTGCAACAGTTACAGAAACCATCGGACCTAGTCAGTTAGAGCGTCAAGATCGTATTACATGCGTAACTGTGCAATCGGGTGTAATTGGTCGCCCTAGTGGAACGGTAGGAAATGAAATTATAGAAAAGCTTTCAACAGTCGACAAACCTGAAGAGATTGTTATCGGAACAGGTGGCGACATGGAAATGCAAAAAGAATCGATGTCGAGTTTACTATTGGCATTTATTGCATCAATTCTGTTTGTATACCTAATTATGGTTGCTCTTTATGACTCCTATATATATCCAATGGTTGTTTTATTTTCAATACCTCTAGCAATTATTGGTGCTTTATTGGCCTTGGCACTGGCTCGTCAGACATTGAATATCTTTTCCCTACTCGGTATTATTATGTTAATCGGGCTAGTTGCCAAGAATGCTATATTATTGGTCGACTTTGCGCTATCGCAAAAGAAACAAGGAGTTCCAATTGCAGAAGCTTTGATTGAAGCAACCAGAACACGATTTCGTCCAATTGTGATGACTACTTTGGCTATGGTATTTGGTATGCTTCCAATAGCATTGGCAAGTGGCGCAGGGGCCGAATGGAAAAACGGTTTGGCATGGGCACTAATTGGAGGACTAAGTAGCTCTCTGGTTCTTACTATGGTTGTTGTTCCTGTAGTCTTCTACATCTTCGAAAGAATTTTACAAAAACTTGGTTTGAGTAATAAAAAGAATCCCGTAATTAAGTCAGAATAAGGTTTCACCAAGCCTTAACTGATTCATTCCAAATTGTAAATTGGTGGTTTTTGTTTGTGATTGTTAAGAGTTGCCTTTTGTCGGGCAACTCTTTTTTTTTGCTACACCAAAGACTCAACAGGTTGCAATTACTGCGTCAAAACAGAAGCATGAGCCCAAGGAAACATCAAATTGAGTCAGTCAACTTGCCTGGGGCTAAGTTAGGACAGGGGGTGTGTCTAGGTTGGCCCTTGCCTATGTCCAAGTTAGACCTTGCCAAGGGCCTGCTTGGCCTCGGCCTATGTCTCGATTAGACATAGACACTTTGAGGGAGTAAAGTAGAGTATCTTACTGTATAGAACTGAGTTTCCAAAAGAATCGCTATGCCACACCAACACAATTGAAATTAATTTTAATTTTACATGTAATCTTTTACTTACTTAGTAGTCTTACAAAAGAAGAAATATATTTCAATTATATTACACGGATTACCTTATCAATCCGAAAGAACTAAATAAACAAAATATTTTGAAAGAAACTGTACTAACAATAAACCATCTTCATAAAAGATACGGGGCAATTCATGCAGTGAACGATCTTTCTTTAGAAATAGAGAAAGGCAGTATCTATGGAATTTTGGGACCAAATGGTAGTGGAAAATCTACAACTCTGGGCATAGTATTAGGCACTGTAAACAAAACTGAGGGCGACTTTTATTGGTTCGACCATGAAAATCCTACCAAAGCCAAAAAGAAAATTGGGGCTCTTATAGAAAATCCAACCTTCTACCCTTATCTTTCGGCAGAAAACAACCTTAAACTTATTGCAGATATAAAAGAGGTTCCCTACTCCGAAATCAATCCTATACTAGAGTTTGTTGGTCTGCAAGAAAGAAAAAACTATCAGTTCAAAACCTTTTCGCTAGGAATGAAACAGCGTCTTGCCATTGGGGCAGCAATGCTTGGAAATCCTGACGTAATGATTTTAGACGAACCTACAAATGGACTAGATCCAAAGGGTATTCACGAAATCAGAGAACTAATCTTAGAAATATCAAAAAAAGGAATTACCATATTACTTGCCAGTCATTTACTCGACGAAGTACAAAAAACATGCTCGCATGTAGCTATTCTAAAAAAAGGTAAACTATTGTCTAAAGGACCTGTAGACGAAATTATGTCGTCATTACCAATTTATAAGATTGCAGCTAGCAACATGGAAAGCCTTAAATCGTCACTAAGCAAAATGGAGCAAATAAAAAGCATCAAGGAAAAGAATGATGTTTTTGAAATTCAGGTTGACGAGAACTTCTCGGCATGCGATTTAAATAAAGTCCTTACACAGCAAGGAATTTATGTACATCATTTAAGTAAGAAGAAAAAATCATTAGAAACTTATTTCCTTGAACAAATAAAAGAGCAGGCATGAGACGATTATTAAAAATAGAATTTAGGAAGTTATTTCACAATACTGGCTTTTGGGTTCTCTTGGGTTTGTATTTGGCTGTCTCTTTATTCAGCGTATTTGTAATACAAGAAATTACCGACCAATTTATATCAAACGCCAATCAGAAATCACCCATTCCAATACCTACATTGCAGCTTTACCATTTTCCAAATATTTGGCAAAACGTTCCCTACATTCTAAGCTTCTTTAGAATATTCCTTGGAATATTGGTTATGGTATTTATTTGTAATGAATATTCATATAAAACCATTCGCTCAAACATATTTAATGGAATGAGTCGCAAGGAAATTTTAGGTTCTAAAATCCTTAGCTTCGGTATTATTGCAATATTTGTTACCCTGTTTGTATTCTTGCTTACTCTTATATTCGGATTGGTGAATACTCCTGATATTAGCTCAGCAAACTTCTTCGATAAGATGTCTTTTATCCCCGTTTTCTTTCTGGATATATTTATGTATATGTGCTTTGCTATGCTAGTGGCGCAATTGCTCAAAAAGGCAGGACTGTCTATTGCTATCTTCCTTCTCTACTCCTATATTGTAGAAAAGATTATTGTGTATAAGGTTGGTGATACTATTGGTCAGTTTTTCCCTTTAGATACATTGAACAGACTGATTCCTCCACCAAATATCAAAATTGCACAAGCCTTTGGAGTTAACTTTAAGGATATGTATAGCGCTCAGGATGTTATTATAGCAATTGCCTGGACAATTATCTTTATTGCTCTAAACTATTGGATTTTGAAGAAAAGAGATTTCTAACTCTATTGAGAATTTTGCATAATAGAAAAGAAGTTATCTACTAAGGGTATTCGTACAAACCCTTCCTATATTTTGGTTGAAAAGGGGGCCTTATCTTAACGAAAAGCCCCCTTTTAGATTCGAAAAGCCCCCCTTTTAAGCGTGAAAAGGGGGGCTTTTCTATACAATTGGAAGTAGCATTTATAGTAAATGATAGTAGCAAAAACGTATCCTCAATTTTTGAAAACACACATTCAACTTATTCTGAAAGAATAGAATTGCCAGACAGTACAGCTTCTTTAAATATGGGTTAATTCATCCGGTCAAACTGCTTTTAAATCGAAAAAACACAAAAGAATAAGGGTTTTATTTTAATTTTTGCCGTGTACTTAGAATTGGATCATAAAAATTGGAACAAATCTGAAATTTCTTTATTTGTTTTTGAAATTTATTTTCTTGCGGATTTTTAGGGAGATAAATCTTTTTTGAAAAGAAATTTCATTTAAATATTTGCATCTAAAAAAACAATACCTATATTTATCGAAATTGATCATTTATTTAATTTCATCAGTATGTTGAATAGTAAAATTACTTTGGTATCATTTGTTTTTATTTTATTTTCTATCCTTAATACAGAAGCTCAAGAATATTACAAAGGAAAAGTAGTAAATAATCATAATCAAGGACTACCCTTTTGTTCTTTGTCGATTATAAATAAAAATATGCAAATAATATCTGATAGTAATACAGATTCCATTGGCTTATTTCAGATTAAGCTTCCTGAAAAAATAAATAATCAATATAATTTAGTAATAAAAGAGTTTGGGTATCAGACAAAAAACTTACCACTGCATAAAGCGCTTAATTTATCTCACATAATTTTAGAAGAATTAAATTTAGATCTTAAAGAGGTTGAGATTACTGCTAAAAGGCCTCAATTAATTCAAGAAAAAGATTATTTAGTAATAAAAAAAGTGTTTGATAATAAGTTAGCAAAAGGGAAAAACGCGGTCGATTTTTTACGTTTTGTACCAACTATTAATGTCGGGATAGAGGATAATATTTCATTTCAAGATGGGAAAAAAATGAAAGTTTATATTAATGGGAAACGCAGTAATACTCCTTTAGGGGCAATTCCTGCCGAGAGAATAGAAAAAATAGAATTGATAAGAAATCCGGGACCCAAATATTCAGCCAGCACTTTAACAGGGATAATAAATGTTGTGTTAAGAAAAAATGAAAATGAAAGATTTTCTCATTATTTGAATTTTCAAGATAAGCAAAAACTTTACAATAATTGGCATGGCAGGTATTTTCTTAATTTTAATAAGAAAAACACAAAGATTTCAACAATTTTGTCCTTTTTCAGGCACAAAAATTATGATTCTAAAATAGTTAATAACCAATATCTAATGGAAAAGAGAAGTTTTTCTTCTGATATTTGGGAAAAAGAAAGTAATGAATCCTATTGGGTCTCAATTTATTTAGATCAGAAAATCTCCTCAAATCAACAATTGTTATTCGGTTTCGAAGAAACTTTTTACAAGAATAGAGAAAATAGTAATATATTCGATCATTTTATAAGTAGAAATAACATTTGCGATTCTACAGTAATGTTATCTTTTGATAGTAAAATGAATAATTTTAATCAAAATTGGATGAGCTATCTTTCTTACAATTTGAATATTAATCCAAATAATAAGTTAGAGTTAAATGTTTACAACTACAACAGAGTATTGCATGATAAAACAAAAAATTATAAGAATCAAATTGTAACCGAAACTCTTTTTGAAAGAAATTACACCTCCTTTCCAAAAAGGAAGTTAAAAGCATGGATATCTGAAATAAATTACACGCATAAATTCAGCAATCAAATTGAACTAAATGGAGGAGTGTCATACAATACTTCTTTTTCGGATAACAGTCAGGAATTTTACAGGAATACAAATAATAAATCAATAAAAATCAATTCCTTAAGCAGTAAATTCAACTTTGAGGATTCGAATTTTTCTTCTTTTGTTAAACTTGATTTTTCCCAATTTAAAAAGTGGAATGCTTCTTTCGGTATAAGAAGTGAAAGTTATAGTTTTAAAGGAAAATCTTATAAAGAAAAGGAACAAAGAGATATATGTTCATCCACGATAACAGGCCTATTTCCTCACGGATTTATTTATTTTAAGCCAAATGAAAAAAATCAGTTTACTTTTAACTTCTCAAAACAAATAAATCGACCAAGCTATAACTCATATAATCCATCTATAAATCTTGTTTCGTTGAATAATTTTGCAGTGGGGAATCCAGACCTTTTACCATTTAATGTATATGATTATTATATTACTTATACATTTCTTAGAAAACACAGATTCTATTTCGGTTATAGTGAGGCGGATAATACAATCAGAAGATTGACTCTTCCCTCTGAAGATGGAAAAATAATTACATCAGAAAAAAATATAGGTTCATATGATTCATTTTATATTGGAGGAAGTTTAGTCCAAAGTTTTTTTAACAATTATTTGGACCTTATCATAATGCCAAAATATAGTTTAACAACCTATGTATTGGACATTGAAAAGATTAGTTCCTCCAAAAAAATTGAAAATTATAGTGTTAGCGTTAAAACAAATCTATTCTTTACCAAAAGAAAAGATTTTTATCTTCAGGGATTGTTTCAATATTCTTTAGCTAATTTCAACCCAATATCGAAAACAGATCCTACTACCCATTTTTATCTGATAATTTCAAAATCATTTCCTAATAAAATGGTTTTTAGTATGACTTATGCTGATTATCCTACCCAACAAAGATCAATAGCCAGAATACCAAATTTTATCAGTGAAACTATTGATAGAAAAATGTACCAACAATTTATTGTTTCCTTAAGTTGGAGCTTTGGAAATTCAAAAGTGAAATATACCGGAAAAAAAAGAAATTCTAATCTGGAAAAAAGATTATAAAATGGAGAATGCTGAAAATCCCAAAAAGAGTAAGTATAATTGTTTTTTTAAAATGACTAAATTAGAGAAAATTCAAAAGTTTTTAAAGGAGTTAGATTCAAATCTATTATCGGATAAAGAACAGTCCACCTTAACTGTTCATAATTATTCTAGTGGTTATGGTGAAATTAATTCTATCTGTAAAGCCTCCCTAATTGATGTTTTTCCAATTCTTTGTGAAAATCGTCTTTTCTCCATACAAAATTGTTTTTTTGTTTTTTTCAATTACAAATAAATATTCTATTCAACGAGTCTCTAATCTCCACCTAAACTAGTTGTGGAAAGAAAATCTTATTATGAATATACGGCCGATCCCAACAGTGATGTTATTCTAATTAACTCATAGGAGAATCTTTATCTGCAAATAATAAAACTAACCCAGATAATTAAAAACTAACCGGCTGTATAATCATACAGCCCTACGAGCATTCATCCCATTTCATTCAGGCAAATATTCATTTGCAAATAAAACAACCCCGATTATTCCTCGACAATAAACATTATCGCAATATATTTACAGGATAGATTGTAGGGTCGTATGATTATACGGCCGATCTCAATAATGGGAATATTCAATAATAATCGTCTAAAAGATTATATATAATGATTGGATTATCCTCCAATCATAATTCCTCTAAACAGTTCCCTTATATCTTCTTACTCCCCACTCGGCTGCAAGCAACACAATTAACAGCAACCACAGCCAAAACATTTCGATAAACATCTGATAGAAATCATTGTAATGGACAATAGATTTGCTACCCTCACGATCATAAATCGTCTTGCTTAATTTAGATACATCATTCATCATCAACACCTCACCATCAGAACCAGACGATAATTGCTGCAGATTAGAAAAATTGGCCTGCTGAATAAACTGTTCTTTCTGCAATTCTTTGATTAATATTTTACCGCTTACAGATAACTTTTTCTTGCCAATTTGGGCTTTTGCAAGCCAATGATATTCACCACTCGGAAAAACACCAGCATCTAAATGATAGTCATGCTCCAGAGCATCCATATCAAAAGGATATTCTCGACCTTCTTTATCATATAAAATCCATTGAACAGGAAAACTATTAACCTTCTCGAATGATTCGTTATACAACTCTCCTCTTACTTGCAATTCTTGATTATCGTAGATTTCGTTCGGTACATTAATCTGAAGTTGACGACGATCGGATTGAACAGATAGATATTGTACAATCTTGGTCATTAAAGTAGTAAAAGTCTTTTTATTTCCATTGGCCTGATAATCGCTCATCCTCCATCGCCAAATTGATTCACCCGCAATAATCCCTATTCTTCTGTCTAATTGTGGAATAAATGCAACCAATGGACGATTTGTCGACAATCCACTAATTCTTTGGGTAAGCCACACTCCTGCTTCCGACGGAAGACTCAAATTCCATAAAGGAACATATAAAGGAGAAAAAGACTCTATCTTCTGCTCCATATCTTCAGGAAAGGTAAAATATCCAAAATCTGATCTAACAACGGGGCTGGCATCATCAAACTGAGGAATATTGCCAACAATACGAATTCCGGTTTCCAAATTGTTGAAAGCAGAAGGATTTGAATTTGTTCCTAAAACAAAAAGCAAATTGGTTTTGGATTCCTTACTCTTAGCAATCAGATTTCCGACATTATATTTTGTATCTGGTAACTGATAAAAAATTACCAATCCATATGCTTTTGTACTTGCTTTGAAATCGGCAATATTCACCACATCAATATCCATATTGGTACCATTGTTAACAGCTTGCTTTATAGCAGCAATATCAGGATGAGGAGCACCATAAAGCAGCAAAACTTTTTGCTTTTGGTCGATTACATCAATCCATGCATCAGCTTTATTATTGAACTTATTTCGATCTCCTTCCGATTTCAAAACAATTGTATAATGATGGGCGCCGGGCTTTTTCGCCTTTAATAAGAACTTATGCTTCTGATAATCATTATCAGAATTAATTACACCCTGAACAGATTGAAGCTCTTTGCCATTTTCCATCAAAGCCAGTTCATATTCCATCTTATTGGCTCTCTTTCCGCTGATATCAACCTCAATCGGAAATTTATTCC
The DNA here is from genome assembly GCA_041725955.1 of Bacteroidales bacterium. Classification (GTDB taxonomy): domain Bacteria; phylum Bacteroidota; class Bacteroidia; order Bacteroidales; family JBGRPZ01; genus JBGRPZ01. Next base: position 3,568 of record JBGRQE010000075.1, on the reverse strand, counting down.
CCTTAACCGATATCTTATTTGTAATAACCTTAGCTATACCAATATCTTTTTTCACCACGGTGTCGCCCAAGGCAATTGTATATACCGGAAAGTTTAACTGATTAAAAAGAAATTGCGGATTACGACCTCTATTATTATTTCCATCCGAAGCAATTACCAAAGCAGCAACATTTCGATTTGTATATCTAGCAACCATTTCATTATAGAGTGAAGAGAAATCAGTTTCTTTCTCTCCGAAAGTAGGCTTAGAATAATCAGAAACATGATCGCCAAATAAAAAAGCTTCAGTTTGATAATTTTCACCCAGAAGTTTGATTTGATGGTTTAACTCAGGAATATATTCATTCCTCAATTTAAGCGTATCCGTACAAAACTTAACAGATTGAGAGTTGTCTTGAGCAATTACAACAATAGGTTGCTCCTTCTCTTTAACCTGACGTTTAATCATAGGGCCAAGTAATAGAAAAGCCAATATACTCACCACTAATCCTCTAAAAACACCAAGCAGATATCTTAAGGGTAAAGAAAGTACAGATTTTTGTCGCCCTCCGTAAACAACAAGAGCAATTATTACACCCAAAATCAAACATACCGGTACGAACCACGCAGGGTATGAAAGTACAATGTTCCAGTTCAAAATAAAGGTCTTTAAATTTGATGAAAGGCAAAGATAGTAAAATGCCCCAACCCCGAATACTTCGCCTCTAAACACATTTGTTTTTTTATGCTTTAAAAGGCACGATTTATACGCTTTTTACGTTTGAGTTGAGGGTTATTACAAACTGCTGCAAAAGCAGAAATAAAGCAAGCTTTACCGCTTTATAAATACGCTTTTTTATTGTATATTTGTAGCTCAAGTTTTTCAAAAGTAAGACACTGATTATGACCGATAAACAGAATACAGATTTGAATAGGCAAGACTACGGTGCCAATAACATTCAAGTTCTGGAGGGATTGGAAGCTGTAAGGAAAAGACCAGCAATGTACATTGGAGATGTTAACGTTAAAGGACTACACCATCTCGTCTATGAGGTAGTTGATAACTCTATCGATGAAGCCTTAGCTGGACATTGCGACGATATTCAAGTTATTATACATCCCGACGATAGCATTACTGTTAAGGATAATGGTAGAGGTATCCCTACCGATATCCACGAAAAAGAAGGGCGCTCGGCTCTCGAGGTTGTCATGACTGTTTTACATGCCGGAGGAAAATTTGATAAGGGATCATATAAAGTTTCTGGAGGTTTGCACGGCGTGGGTGTTTCATGTGTAAACGCACTTTCAGTAACTTTGAAGGCCACAGTTCACCGCCAAGGTAAAATGTTCTATCAGGAATACCATAGAGGGCATCCTGTAGAGGCCATTAAAGAAATCGGAACCTCCGACATCACAGGAACGATTGTTACCTTTAAGCCAGACGACCAAATTTTTACAACAACCACATACGACTATAACATCCTCAGTAAACGTTTACGTGAACTTGCCTTCCTAAACAAAGGTATTTGCTTAAAAATAACTGATGAAAGGCAATCGGATGCTGAAGGTAATTATCTGTCAGAAGATTTCTTCTCGGAAAAAGGTCTTGTAGACTTCATTACTTATCTCGACGAAACTCGCGAAAAGCTAATGAATACACCTATAAACATAGAAGGTGAAAAAAACAGTACTCCTGTAGAAATTGCAATGCAGTACAACACTTCTTTCTCCGAAAACCTTTATTCCTACGTAAATAATATCAATACCTATGAAGGGGGTACTCACCTATCTGGTTTTAGAAGAGGATTAACCCGTACTTTGAAATCATATGCCGAAAAAAGCGGAATGCTTTCAAAGTTGAAGTTTGATATTAGTGGTGATGACTTTCGTGAAGGATTAACAGCTATTGTTTCCGTTAAGGTTGCCGAACCTCAATTTGAAGGACAAACAAAAACTAAGCTTGGAAACTCTGAAGTTATGGGTGCTGTTGACCAAATGGTTAGCGAAACCTTAAATAATTACCTTGAAGAGAATCCGAAAGAAGCTAAAACCATTGTAAACAAAGTTATTCTTGCTGCTACTGCTCGTCATGCTGCACGAAAAGCAAGAGAACTGGTACAACGTAAAAATGTTTTGTCTGGAGGCGGACTTCCAGGTAAGCTATCCGACTGCTCGGAAAGAGATCCTGCTCATTGCGAACTTTATCTTGTCGAGGGTGATTCTGCGGGTGGTACTGCAAAACAAGGCCGTGACCGTAAATTCCAGGCTATTCTTCCTCTAAAGGGTAAAATCCTGAACGTTGAAAAGGCAATGCCTCATAAAATCTTCGAAAGCGAAGAAATCAAGAATATTTTTACTGCTATGGGTATCTCTATTGGTACCGAAGAAGATAGTAAAGCCCTTAATATTGATAAATTGCGCTATCATAAGATCATAATTATGACTGATGCCGATGTGGATGGTAGCCACATTACAACACTTATCCTTACTTTCTTCTTCCGCCATATGCGCGATTTGATTGATAAAGGATATGTTTACATTGCTACTCCTCCACTCTATTTGCTTCGTAAAGGAAAAAACGAAGAATATGCATGGACAGAACAGCAACGTCAAATGTTTGCTTCAAAAATGTCTACTGATGGTACCGAAAAAGGAATTCACGTTCAGAGATATAAAGGTCTTGGAGAGATGAATGCTGAGCAGCTATGGTCTACAACCATGGATCCGGAAAGAAGAACCCTTAGATTGGTTACTGTTGAAGATAGTTTGGAAGCCGATCGAGTTTTCTCTATGCTTATGGGAGACGAAGTTCCTCCTCGTAGAGAATTTATCGAGCAACATGCAGACTATGCAAATATCGATGCGTAAGAATATTTTACATATCTACTTATATAGAAATAGGCTGTCCTTTTTGGACAGCCTATTTAGTTCTTATTACTACAATTCCTCGCCACACTGACAACAATAATATTTGGGTTGCAAATTCTTCATTGGCAGAAAAGAAACTAAAGACAAAATCAGAAATAACAATTTCGAAAATCGCTTACTCTTATAGCCAAATCGAATATCTTCCGATTTACATTCCGGGCATACTTTTAAATCTTTTTTAGTTCCTTCAATCTTATCTGCAATCAAAAAACAAGCCTGTTCATAATCTAATTCATCAACAATAACCTGCACTCCAGCTCCTAGCATACCATTATAAATAGGCAACATATTGGTAAAGTTCTCATTAGTAGTAAAGGATTGAATTCCTTCATTAGTTAAAATATCCTTAATAAAATATGCTTCTTGAATATTATTGCAAGTAATCAATGTTTTTGTCTTCATAAATCAAATAAGCTTCGTTATGCAACTATCAACATACAAATAACATAATAAATTATAATTCATTTATAATTAACGCATGGTAGAGTCTTGCCCACCATTAAATTCCACAACACCTTCCTTTAATTGATACTAAACCTCCTAGATATTTGATGAAAACCTCCTAGGTTTTAGATGAAGACCTCCTAGGTTTTGGATGAAGACCTCCTAGGTTTTGGATGAAGACCTCCTAGGTTTTAGATGAAGACCTCCTAGAGATCGG
>JBGRQE010000074.1:0-16871 GCA_041725955.1 Bacteroidales bacterium | reverse complement strand
TTGTTGAAAATTGACTTCTATAGAATTGGATTATGCAAGGGATGAAAAATTAATTTTAAATGTTAGAATATGAAAAAGTCTTTACTATTAATTTTATTTCTTTTACCACTATTTCTCTTAGGGCAAAATGAAAAGTGGGAAAAAAAGTATTTTGAGGGTATTCATACCTTAAGTCGTGATATCACAGAATCTTATGATAATGGTTTTTTGCTAAGTTCATCTTATGATTTAAACCCAAGAACGGGAATGATTTTTAAACTAGATATCAACGGAGAGCCTTTGTGGAATAAAAGGTTAGTTTTTGGAGCATTATCTAATGTACTTGTTTCTCATGCCAACGATAAAGATGGAAATATTTATCTAGCAGGAGGTGTGATTAATTCCGAAAACAATCAAAGTGATTATTATCAATATGATCCTTATATAGTAAAGGTAAATGCTTGTGGAGAATTTGAGTGGGGGAAAATTTTTTATTCACCAATAGCTAATATGAGTCGTGCAGATCAAATTCAGGTAATGAGTAATGGAAACATTTTGATTGGGATGATGTATGATGTTATAGAACAAAAGAATATAGCACTCTATTGTATGAGTCCAAAGGGGGACATATTATGGAAAAATTATTATGATTTTGAAGATAAAGCTATTAATAGTGAAGCAATATTTGATTTAAAAATTATTTCTGGCGATAATGCTTTAATTACAGGACCATTAGATTATTATAAAGGAAAGTATCTTTTAAAAAAGGCTTTTGGAATATTGGTTAATTCCAAAGGAGAAGTTCTGTGGAAGAAAGTTTTTCAAAAAAATAAAAATACCTGCAATGGAGATATCCATAAAGGGAGATGTGTGAGGATGGCTCCAAATGGGAAAAATATTTATTTTGGAATTGAAAGAATATATTATGATTTTCAGGAAAAGAAAAGTACTTGTGGCCCTGCTATATTAAAGGTAAATCTTTTTGGAAAAGAAGAATATATAAAAGATGTAGGTGGTTTTAGTTTCTTGGGAATGTTAAATACATTTGACTTTGCAGGTGATAATAAAATAATTGGCTCATATGTGTTAAGAAAAGAAGAAGATAGAAGCAATTACTTTTTGACATTGGAGAGTGCAATGGATAGGAATAGAGGAGATGAATGGGAAGTGCCCGAAGATTCTAAAGCAGTTATTTTTGATACTTTAGGTAAAGTTGAAAAGGAAGTTCCATTAAATGTTTGTCCTCCTACTTTATTAAAGACCAGTGATAATAAATATTTGTTTTTTGGTACAGACACTTATGAAGGTACGAATTCTACAATCCACCTCTTTAAGTTTAATGAAAACCTAGAGTATGATAGTATTTATACTCAGCCCAGGGAGTACGATTATTTATGCGACCATCCCATAACCAATTCTACAATTTATCTTGAAGATTGTTTGGTCGTTGGCCTTGACGACACTCCACAACAAAAGGAGTTAAGATCGCTAAATATCTTTCCCAATCCAATTTCAAATCATTTTCGTATTCAGTTGCCAGAGTATATCCAAAAAGAGCATAAGTTGAAAGGAATAAATATCACTCATCAGAAATATAATTACCAGAGCAATACCCTACTAGAGGTAGTTAATATTAAAGGTCAGAAGATTTTTGAGCAACAATTGAATGAAGGTCAAAAGGAGATAGATATCAATTCTTCATTATGGCAGGATGGAATTTATTTGGTGCGATTAATTTCAGGAAATCAAGTTGTGGGAAGATCGAAGGTGGTGAAGAAGTAAGAAAAATATAGTCGATGCATTAAAGTTTTATAAAAATTTAAGGAAGTTTCGTCGTTATTACTAAAGTCAAATCCTATCTTTGTTTTTGACATAATTTTAGAAGGTTTAAAATCAAAAACGGAATTAATGAATCGAGTAATAAGAGCATCTATTTTAGTGATAATGATGATGGGATTGATTTCTTGTAAGGAAAAAAATAGTGCATTAAAAGTTGATTTATCAACTGTGCCTGAGATTCCTATTCAAATTCATCGTTATGACAAAGCTTTATTTTCCTTAAATAAAGATTCTATAAAAGAAGGAATGGAAAAATTACAAAATGAATATTCTGTATTTCTTGGTAAAGGATCATTCGACCAATCGCAAGTAATGCAGATATCCAATTTTGTCTTAGATCCACGAATCGAGGAATTATATGATTCTACTATGGTTCATTTCCCTAATCTTGATTTCTTAAATACAGAATTGGAGCAAGCATATAAGTATTTACGTTATTATTTTCCGAAAGAAAGAGTGCCCGTTTTTTATACATATATTTCTGATGTGTCTTATGAACAACCAATTATGGTTGGAGATTCAGCTGTTGTAATTGGTTTGGATAATTTCCTGGGAACTAATTTTCCTATGTATGGACCTATAGGAATTCCTTTATATGCCTCACAACGTATGACACCCGATTATATCGTTCGTGATATTATGGACTTTGAAGTTTCTGGAAAATATTTAGAGGATGATGAAGTGAAAGTGGTTTTGGATGAAATGATTCGTCAGGGAAAGAGGTTGACTTTTGTTCAACATATGCTTCCTGATTTATCTGATGCTGTTGTTTTTGGTACTTATCCAACCAAGATGAAATGGTTGAAAGATTATGAACAAGAAATTTGGGCATCTTTTATAAATAATAAGCTGATTTATTCACATAAATCCGGTGATTTTAGAACTTTTTTATCTGATGGACCTTACTGTAAGGCTTTTGGACAAGACTCTCCTGCCAATGTTGGGGGATTTATTGGATGGCAAATTGTTAACTCATTTATGAAGAATAATCCAAATGTTTCTTTAGCTGATTTGATGAATATGAATGCAAATCAGATCTTGAAGCAATCGAAGTATAAGCCTTAGAGATCGTTGATTTGAGGTTTGTGTATCGTATTTCGTGTATCGTATTTCGTTTATCGATGATTTGTTTCTCGAAAAACTAAACCCGGAACCCGAAAAACGAAATACGAAACACCAATCTCCTTCCTTCCAAAGTTTTTAGGAACGAGAATTAATAACTTAACAGACCTTTTGAGTCTTTCCATTTTTTTCACCTAATAGTTATTAATTTATGCTTGTAAAAACTTTTGGAAGTGCCATTCACGGCATCGATGCTACTACAATTACTATTGAAGTTCATATCTCGCGTGGTATACAGTTTTTTATGGTGGGTTTACCCGATAGTGCTGTAAAAGAAAGTCATCATCGTATTCAAGCAGCTTTGGATAATATAGGTTATGAATTTCCCAAAAAGAAAATTGTAATCAATATGGCTCCTGCAGATATTCGTAAAGAAGGCTCTGCTTACGATTTAACCATTGCTATTGGTGTGTTGGCTGCAAATGGAACTATTCCTTCGCAGCATGTTGGTGATTATATTATTATGGGAGAAATATCTCTCGATGGAGCTTTGCAGCCTGTGAAAGGAGTATTACCTATAGCTATTGAGGCTAGAAAGAAAGGCTTTAAAGGGTTGATTCTTCCTTCTGTAAATGCAGAAGAGGCTTCAATAGTAGATGAACTGGAAGTGTATGGGGCGAATAATTTGCTGGATGTATTAAAGCACTTTTTGGAAGAAAAACTTCTTGAAAGATATCGAATTGATACTCGTGCTTTGTTTAAACAAGGCTTGAATGATTATGATGTTGATTTTGCTGATGTAAAAGGACAAAAAAATATAAAAAGGGCTTTGGAAATTGCTGCTGCTGGCGGCCATAATGTTATACTGATTGGACCCCCTGGAGCAGGAAAAACTATGTTGGCGCGACGGATGCCTAGCATACTTCCTCCATTAAATCTAAGAGAAGCTTTAGAAACTACCAAAATCCACTCTGTTGCCGGAAAGTTGCGTAAATCACGAGGGTTGATTTCTGCTCGCCCATTCCGATCGCCACATCATACAATTTCTGATGCAGGCTTGGTAGGAGGAGGATCTTACCCTCAGCCAGGAGAAATATCATTGGCACAAAATGGAGTGCTTTTTCTCGACGAATTGCCTGAATTTAAGCGCACAGCATTAGAGGTGCTACGTCAGCCATTAGAAGACCGGGTGGTAACTATATCCAGAGCAAAGTTTTCGGTAGAATATCCTGCCAGTTTTATGCTAATGGCATCTATGAATCCATGCCCGTGTGGCTATTTTAATCACCCTGAAAAAGAATGTGTATGCCCAGCAGGAGCAGTGCAGAAATATATAAATAAAATATCCGGACCGCTGATGGATCGTATTGATCTGCATGTAGAAGTAGTGCCTGTGCCTTTCCATGAATTATCAAAAGAGGAAGATTGTGAAACTTCAGAAATAATTAGAAATCGGGTAATTGAAATCCGAGAAAAACAAGATCTTCGTTTCAAAGAATATCCAGATACCTATACCAACGCCCATATGTCTGGCAGACTTATTCGTCAATTTTGTAAACTGGATGAGGAAGGAAGTAGTATTCTGAAAAAAGCAATGGAGCGTTTAAAATTATCTGCCAGAGCTTACGACCGAATACTAAAGGTTGCACGAACTATCGCAGACTTAGATTATTCCGACGATATTAAATCTTATCATATATCTGAAGCCATCCATTTCCGGAATCTGGATCGTGAAACCTGGGCAAACTCGACGCTTAGGGGACTTCCTGTGTGATTTTAGACAAGCAAAATGGCGCAATTGCATAGTCGCGTCATCGCATAGACAATCCGTCGACTACGTTTTGTCAATCCGTCGACTACGTTTTGTTCGTTCGAAATCCAAATGTTGACTACTTGTTTAGTTTGTACGACCATATATTCCATTTTCCATAGTTTTATTTTGTTGTAGGAAGTTGCTTTTTTCATAGATGTAAAAATGATCTCGATTTGTTTGTATACGTATAAATTGTTAGCTTAGCAGAGAAGAAAAAGTCATTTATTGCCTGATATATTGGGGCACTGTTTAAACTATGTTTATCGTATGTTATTTAATTCGATTGAATTTGCAATTTTTTTGCCAATCGTCTTTATCCTTTATTGGTTCATAGTGAATCGAAACTTAAGTATGCAAAATGCTTTGGTTTTAACATCCAGTTATTTGTTTTATGGATGGTGGGATTGGCGTTTTTTATTCCTTATTGTATTTAGTACATGGGTTGATTTTAGTGTTGGAATTCTTCTTGACAGAGATTACAATAAGAAAAAACGAAAGCTATTGTTGGGAGTTAGCATTGCTGTAAACTTAGGTTTATTGGGAGTGCTGAAGTATTATAATTTCTTTGCCGAGAATTTAGTAGAATCATTTGCGCTTTTAGATATCCATCTTAGCATGAATAGCTTAAAAGTGATTCTGCCTGTAGGAATTAGCTTCTACACCTTTCAAACCTTGAGTTATTCTATAGATGTTTATAGGCATAAAATTAAACCAACAAAAGATTTACTTGCTTTTAGCTCGTTTGTAGCTTTTTTTCCACAATTGGTAGCTGGTCCTATTGAGCGGGCTAGCAATTTGTTGCCGCAATTTCAGAAAAGAAGGTCGTTTAATTATGATAATGCCCTTAAGGGAGTGCGACAAATTATTTGGGGTTTATTTAAAAAGATAGTGATTGCCGATAATTGTGCCGAATTTGTAAATCATATATTTGAGAATTCAGCAAATTATTCAGGCAGCACTTTGTTGTTGGGAGCTATATTCTTTACTTTCCAGATTTATGGCGATTTCTCGGGTTATTCTGATATTGCAATTGGAACTGCACGATTATTCGGTTTTGATTTGATGCGAAATTTTGCTTATCCCTATTTTTCTCGCGATATAGCAGAATTTTGGCGTAGATGGCATATCTCTTTGTCATCATGGTTTAAGGAGTATGTTTATATTCCATTAGGAGGAAGTCGTGGAGGATTGGCATTACAAATCCGGAATACTTTTATAATATTCTTATTGAGTGGTTTTTGGCATGGAGCAAAATGGACATTTGTTGCTTGGGGAGCCTTAAATGCTATATATTTTATCCCTTTGATGTTGATGAAAAGAAATCGTAATCATATTGATGTTGTGGCAAAAGGAAAACTTTTTCCTGGAATCAGAGAAATCATTCAGATGGGAACTACCTTTTTTATGGTTGTGATGGCATGGATTTTATTTAGAGCAGATAACCTAACTTCAGCAATACACTATTATCAAGGCATATTTTCATCTTCTATAGCTAGTATTCCAGCATTTAAGGGAATGTATAAATCCTATAGTATTCTGATGTTTATAGCAATGATGATATGGATTGAGTGGAGAGGAAGAGATAAAGAGTTTGCTATTGCTTCTTCTCGTTTTACCACGCCTTTAAGGTGGTCGTTTTATATGGGAGTTATTGTTTTGATATTCCTGTTTTCTGGTCAAGAACAGGAGTTTATATATTTTCAGTTTTAGGGATGAAGTTCTGTTAAAATGTTTAGGGATGAAAAAGTTTATTATTCGATTATCGATTTTTCTGGGAATATTTCTATTGGTAGATAAGATGTTTTATCCGATTCTTATGATTTCGCCAAATAAGGAAGTTGATCGGAGATTGGAAGAAGTCATAAAGGGAAACATAAATAAAGATATTGTAATATTAGGCTCTTCCCGAGGGGCACGCGATATATTGGCAAAACAAATGGAAGAAGATTTAGGAATAAGTTGTTATAACTTGTCTTATTTAGGCTCGGATGTTGTTTTCCACGAATTTATATTGAAGTCGTTATTGAAGTTTAATAAAAAACCAAAGCTACTAATCCTTACCATTGATGATAGTGTGCAGTTTATGAAGAAAAGTCCGTTGACATTTCGTTATGAACGTTTATACCCATTAATTAAATATAAATATATTCATGAAGAATTATGCAATCGCAATCAGAAAAACAAATTATTGTCAGATATCTTTGTTCTGCATAAGTTAAACAGATATAACTTTAGATTTCGAAAAAAGCACTTCTCCAGATTAGATTCTATAAAACCAAATGGATCTATGCCTATTCGTTTTCAAAGCAAAGGAAGAGAATGGAACTTTGTAAAAAATCATGTGTATAATAAAGAATGGGAATCGGATGAACGTGTAAAATCATTCCAAAATATTCAAAGAATATGCAAAGAAGAGAATATTCCTCTTTTAATAGTTAGTCCCCCAAACTTTAGAGATGTTAATACCTTGTTTCAGAAAAGAGTAAAAGAGCTGTGCTTACCTAATGTTTCTCAATATTGGGCTAATCCATCAATATTTGATTCTGTATCAGACAGAAAATATTTCCATGATGAAAATCATTTAGTATTAAGAGGTAGTAAGATTTTTACTAGAAAATTATCCTCTTTTATACGTAATGAATCTGATATTTTACCAGTGTTGCAATAGTTGAGTAAAATCATTTAATGAATTGCCGACACTTTAAAGTTTCTTACTTTTGTTTCTTTTTAATAGAATTCATTATATGATTACATTTAATAGTAGCATTGAAGAAATAAATGCCTCTAGCAAGGGAACTTTGATGGAAACTCTTGGCATAGAATATATTTGTGTTGAAAAAGGTTATGTTCAGGCTAAAATGCCTGTCGACAAAAGAACATTGCAGCCTATGGGATTGTTACATGGAGGAGCTTCCTTGGCATTGGCTGAAACAATAGGTAGTTTAGGATCAGTTATTCTTGTAGATACAGAGAAAGCTGAGGTTAGAGGTTCTTCCCTTTCTGCAAATCATGTTAGAGCTGCGCGTACCGGTTTTGTTATAGGAGAAGCGAAAATATTACATCAGGGGAGTAAAACCCATGTATGGAATATTGATATAAAGAATGAGGAGGGGAAGCTGATTTCTTCTTGCCGTTTAACAAATTTTATAATTGAGAAATAATTTTGCCGAATAATCATTATTATTAATTAGCTTACTAAAGCTTTCAGTAAAATGATGGCATTATTTTTTTAGGAAATATGATATTTGAAAAAGAACTTGAAAAAGCAATAGATTTATGTTTGGAAAAAAAATTGCTCTTTGCCTGTTATAGCCTACCACAACAAAATCTTTGTGATTTTATCATTCAGAAAGATGCTTCAATAAAATCTTTTTCTTTTGATAAGTTTATTTCTAAAGATATGGGCTTTGTATTCTGCCCTTTTGATCTTGATTCTTCTTATCCAAAGGTATTTATTCATGCAGATTATCATGGAAAGGTTGATGATATCGACTTTGAAAAGCTGGAAAATAATAACAAGGGATTAATAGAAAAGACAAGTGAACTTTCTCCTATGCCTAAGGAGGATTACTATTTGAAGCTAGGAGAATTGATTGGTGAAATAAAACAAGATTCGGAACTAAAGAAAGTTGTTTTTAGCAGAATACAAACCATTGATAGAAGTAAAGATTTTAAGGAATCACGCTCTTTTATTTCACTCGTAAAAAAATATCCTGAAGCATTTACTTCAATTGTCAATATTCCAGGTATTGGATGTTGGCTTGGTGCAACACCTGAAACTTTAGTAAAGTTAAAGAATCAAAAAGTGTTTACTATGGCTTTGGCCGGAACTCAAAAAAATATTCCAGGAACTGTTGCCGAAGTAAATTGGAGTGAAAAAGATAGAGAAGAACAGCTATTTGTCTCTGACTTTATCGAACAGAATTTAAAAAGTAATGGAGTTCTTACCTATAAAAAACAAGGTCCTCAGACATTAAATGCTGCTCAGGTTAAACATTTGCTTACGACTTATCAGTTTGATTATAAGCAATTGCAAAACGGTGTTGGCAATTTTATAAAAGATATGCATCCTACTCCTGCAGTAGGAGGAGTACCTAAAGAAAAGGCTCTGCAATGGATAAAGAGATTAGAGCCTCATTGCCGTGAATATTATAGTGGGTTTTTAGGTCCTGTGAATACAGAAAGAGATTCAAATTTATTTGTAAATCTTAGATGTATGAAAGTTGGAGAAAAGAATCTGGCATTGTATATTGGCGGTGGAATAACAGCAAATTCAAAAGTGGAAAAAGAATGGGAAGAAACGTGTTTAAAATCTCAGACACTACTTTCAATATTATAATTTTAGACTATGATTTCAGATAAACCAAGTGTTCAGCTTTTAATAAAGACTTTAAAAGAAAGGAATATATCAGAAATAGTAATTTCACCAGGAGCACGTAATGCTCCATTGATTATTTCTTTTGCCAGTGATTCTTTTTTTAATTGTATTAATGTTGTTGATGAACGTTCTGCAGCCTTTATTGCACTTGGTATATCTCAAAAGAAAAATATTCCTGTCGTAATTTGCTGCACATCAGGGTCTGCACCACTTAATTATTCTCCTGCTATTGCTGAGGCATTCTATTCCAAGACTCCTTTAATAGTTGTTTCTGCCGATCGTCCATCAGAGTGGATCGATCAAAGAGACAATCAAACGATCAAACAACTTGGCGTTTTTACAAATTTTGTCCGTGCAGAAATGAATTTAGAAGAAAATCTTTCTGATTATAATTCTTTCTGGCATATGCACCGTCTGTTGTCAGATACTTTAAATAAGGCATTATATATTAATCCAGGACCCGTACATATTAATTGTCCTTTTAGTGAACCTGTATACAATCAAAAGGCAGAAACTGATATTCCTGAATTTCCATATACAAGAGTTTTTGAAGCTTCACATGAGTTATCTCTTGAGCAAGTAGAGCAAGTTGGCGGTGTGGTGAATGATTGTGATCGGATTCTTATTCTGATAGGTAGAGGAAATTATCCAAAGGAATTGGAAAAAACTTTAGATCAGTTTGTAGCTCGTCATAATGGTGTTGTAATTTTAAATGAAGGTTTAAATAATTTGCAACTTTGTTCAGGAATTGATCAGATAGATTTGATGATTACAAAGGTACAGGATGATCATCTTGAAGAATTTGCCCCCAAATTATTGATTACCATTGGAGATATTATTGTTTCAAAGAATATAAAGAAATTTCTAAGACAGAATAAACCTCAGTTTCATTGGCGCATTGACCCTTGTGGCGAATTGGTAGATACTTATCAGCGTCTTGATAATTTATTCTGCATGAATGCTCTTGAGTTTTTTGATAGTATTTTGCCGCTTTGTGGATTTGACGATAGTAATTATCAGAACCTTTGGACTGAGTTGAGCGCTCAATGTAAATCTCGTTTTCTAAAAACTTGCCAGTCTATATCATGGTCGGATTTTGCGGCTATGAATATATTATTGATGCAAATTCCAGAACATACCGATTTGCATTTAGGGAATAGTTCTATAGTGAGAAATGCCCTTTTATTTGAGAATATTCAGAGATTAAAATTCTCTTCAAATCGTGGTACAAGTGGTATTGATGGAAGTTTATCTACAGCAGTAGGAATTGCTCTTTCAACCACAGAAATTGTTACTATCATTGTTGGAGACTTAAGTTTTCTGTACGATTCAAATGCTCTATGGATTAATAGTCTTCCAAAGAACTTAAAGATTGTAGTAATTAATAACTTTGGAGGTAATATATTTAAATTTATTTCAGGACCTGAAACTACCGATCAGTATAATGAATATTTTATCTCAGAACACAAAATAAAAGTTGCTCCTATAGCAGAGGCTTATGGTGTTAAGACCTTTAAAGCTTCAAATCAACATGAATTGTTGATTGTTTTGCAAGAATTTTATCAATATGATAAAAGTTGTACTCTCCTAGAAATAAACACTGCCAATATCGATAATGGGAAGATATGGCGTGAAGCGATAAAATAAAACAAAAACAATTTTATGTTTTTGTTTCCACATAAATAGAGTTCTAAAAACTTATAACTAATTCTTCTAATTAAAGCCTTATTCCAAGCTATAAGGTTTTAATTGGATTATGTTATCTGTATTAATTATACCTAAAGAGAATTACGCAAAAGATGGATAATTTAATAAAAAGAAAAATAATTCTTGATGGACAAGAGTTATTGGATCTTATTCCTCACCGTGATCCATTTGTTTTGGTTGACAAGCTTTTTTACCATGATCCTGAAAAAACAAAGGCAGGATTTTCTGTTCCTAATGATCATTATTTTGTTGATGATGGATTTTTTACCGAGTTTGGACTTATTGAAAATATTGCACAAACTACAGGTGTTCATGTTGGATTGTATAGAAGAGATAAAGGAATAGATATAGGTATTGGTTTTATTGGGAGCATATCTAATTTTATTCTGAATTTTCGTCCTAAGGCAGATGCCGAAATAGAAACCATTATTTATGTTCTTAATGTTGTAATGGGTGTGGTAAATGTTAAAGGGCAAGTTTATCAGGATGATAAACTATGTGCTGAATGTGAGATGAAAGTTTTCCCTCCTTCTCAAAATAATTAGACTATGAAGACACTTAAGAATTTTTTTAAGATTATGCATATTCAGCAAACGGATGAAGGGAGTGAGGTTTTGATAAAATTAAATCCTTATCATGAATTGTATAAAGGACATTTTCCAGGACAAGCGGTTGTGCCAGGAGTTTGTCAAACTTATATTCTACATCATATTCTTGAGCGTTTAACGAAGCGACAATTGATATTGAAAAGAGCAAAGAACTTTAAATTCTTAAATATTATTCTTCCTGAGAAGAGTGATACTTTAGAAGTGAAAATAAAGTTTCCTACCCTTGCTGCTGATATTATTAAAGTTACTGCCTCTGTGTGTGCAGAAGGCGAAGTGTGTTTTAAGTTTAGAGGAGAATTTGCTGATTTGTAAATTAAGTTTTTATACTTCTATAAGCAAAAAATGTATCTTTGTCAGTCGTTTGAATTTCATACAATTGAATGTTAAAAATTATATGAAATTGATAGCTGAATTGAATTCATAAAGCGTTTCAGAAAAAGAAAAATTATAATATATGTCAGAGAAAAGAAATTGGACAACCCTTAAAGAATATGAAGAAATTAAGTTTGAATTCTTTGAAGGGATTGCAAAAATCACAATAAATCGTCCTCGATATTATAATGCTTTTACTCCAACAACTACAATGGAGATAAGCGATGCGTTGAAGTTATGCCGTGAAGATCAGAGTGTTTATGTTGTTGTATTGACTGGTGAAGGTGAAAAAGCCTTCTGCAGTGGCGGCGATCAAAATGTTAAAGGTCATGGAGGTTATATTGGTAAAGATGGAGTTCCACGATTGAACGTTCTTGATGTTCAGCGTCAAATTCGCTCTATTCCAAAACCTGTTGTGGCTATGGTTAATGGCTATGCTATTGGCGGAGGTCATGTTTTGCATGTAGTTTGTGATTTAAGTATTGCTTCTGAGAATGCAATCTTTGGGCAAACAGGTCCAAAGGTTGGAAGTTTTGACGCTGGTTTTGGCTCATCATATCTTGCAAGAATTGTAGGTCAGAAAAAAGCTAGAGAAATTTGGTTTCTATGTCAGCAATATAGTGCCCAGGAAGCTTTAGATATGGGATTGGTAAACAAAGTTGTTCCATTAGATAATCTTGAGGATACCGTGGTAGAATGGGCTAAAATTATGATGCAAAGAAGCCCTATGGCTTTGCGTATGATTAAAATGGGATTAAATGCTGAGCTTGATGGCCAAGCAGGAATACAAGAATTGGCAGGTAATGCTACCTTATTGTACTATCTTACAGAAGAAGCTCAGGAAGGTAAGAATGCATTTCTTGAAAAAAGAGATCCTGATTTTAAAAAGTATCCAAAATTCCCATAATGCTGTCGAATAGTACATCTTATAATAATAAAGTAAAGGCGTGGTTACACGCCTTTCGTTTACGTACACTACCACTTTCTGTTTCTGGGATATTGGTGGGTTGCTTCTTGTCGTATTTTGATAATTCTTTTCGGTTTAATATTTGCTTATGGGCAATTCTGACCACTTTGTTTTTACAGATTTTATCAAATCTTGCCAATGATTATGGTGATTCTAAAAAAGGTGTCGATAATGAGAATAGAGTTGGTCCTTCCAGAGCAATACAAGGAGGCTTAATATCTGCTCAGAAAATGAAAATGGCTATAGTAGTTTTTTCTGTACTTTCTTTAATGAGTGGGATTATACTATTGATAGCTGCCTTTGGGATGAATCAAATCAGTAATATATCTATTAACTTTTGGATATTTCTTATAGTCGGCCTTGCAGCTATTGTAGCAGCAATAAAATATACTGTGGGAAAGAGTGCCTATGGTTATCGGGGATTGGGAGATTTATTTGTCTTTATATTTTTTGGTTGGGTTTCTGTTGTAGGTGTATATTATTTGAATACATTGAAATGGAGTTGGGATGTTTTTCTTCCTGCTTCTAGCTTAGGTTTTTTTAGTATAGCTGTTTTAAATCTAAATAATATGCGGGATCATAAAAATGATGCCAATTCAGGGAAAAACACTCTGGTAGTGAAGATGGGTTTAAAACGAGCTCGTTTATACCATTTTTCTTTAATTCTTGTGCCATATTTCCTTATGTTGCTCTATACTTTTATGAACTTTGAATCGCCCTGGCAGTTACTATTTTTATTGGCATCGCCATTAATGTTTGCCGATGTTTCTAAGATCCTTATTATTAAGGATGAACATAAATTTGATCCTTATTTGAAAAAGCAAGCCTTAAAGACCTTTCTGTTTAGTGTACTTGTTGGTTTAGGTTTTTGGTTTAGTAAAATATTCTAATATGATTAAAGTCGATATTAAAGAATATACTCTGGAATTTAAGATTCCCGCAGGAACTTCCAGAGGAGTGTACACTACAAAAGATTCTTTCTTTATTATTCTCACTGATGATAAAGGGAATTTAGGAATTGGTGAATGTGGTATTCTTCGTGGATTAAGCTGTGACGATCGTCCTGGGTATAGAGATAAGCTAAAAGAGGTTTCTGACAATATATCTCATTATCTGAATAATATAGATAAGCTTGCCGATTGGCCATCTATACGATTTGGATTGGAAACAGCAAAAAGAAGCTATGAATCGTCCAATGCTGAGGTTTTGTATAAGTCGTCTTTTGTTGAAGGTAATACTCCAATACCCATTAATGGGCTAATCTGGATGGGTAAACCTTCGTTTATGCAAGCACAGATTGAAGATAAGTTGAAGAATAATTTTGCATGTGTTAAGCTAAAGATTGGTGCTATTGATTTTGAAGAAGAATACCATATACTTCGGGATATAAGAAAGCGATATAATAGTTCCGATCTAGAGATAAGAGTAGATGCAAATGGTGCTTTTTTACCTAAAAATGCTTTGTCTAAGTTAGATCGATTGGCAAAATTGGATATTCATTCCATAGAACAACCTATTGCTGCAAAACAATTTGAAGAAATGTCAAAGCTTATAAAAAATACCCCATTACCTATTGCATTGGATGAAGAATTAATCGGTGTGAATAAATTGGAAGATAAAGAGAACCTCTTGACTTTTTTAAACCCACAGTACTTTATACTTAAACCTAGCTTGATTGGAGGTATTTGTGCATGTGAAGAATGGATTGCTTTGGCAGAAAGAATGAATATTCCATGGTGGGCTACATCCGCTTTAGAATCAAATATTGGTTTAAATGCTATTGCGCAATGGGTTTTCGTAAAGAAGAATAAAATGATTCAAGGTTTAGGAACAGGTTCATTATATACCAATAATTTTGATAGTCCGTTGACGGTCGAAAAAGGAGCTTTATATTATATGAATAGTAAAGAATGGGATTATAGCAATTTAGGAATATAGATATAAATAGTATGCAGTCTTTTGATTTTAAGCAATATAGTTTTATTAGAATAGAGGGGGAGCGGTATAGTATTTCTGATTTTTTGTTTTCAATGAAAAACGATTTTGAGGAAGATAAATATCTAAAACTATTTTTGGAGCAATGGATTAATCATAAATCTTATATTATTGCCAGAAGCTCAGGCTCAACCGGAATACCAAAGGAAATAAGATTGCAGAAATCATATATGATTTGTAGTGCTTTAAGAACTGGTAAATTCTTTGATTTTCAGGCAGAAGAAAAAGTGCTATTGCCTATACCTATTCGATATATTGGTGGAATGATGATGATAGTTAGGGCATTGGTTTTTGACTTAGACCTATATGTGCGTCCTGCAAGGGCATATCCTTTTTATCCAATGACTTTTGATTTTGATTTCTCTCCAATGACTCCTATGCAAGCCTATGATTTATTGAGTGATGAAAAAGGGAAGGCGTTTTTTTTATCAATACGTAATATTATCCTTGGAGGTAGTGGGGTTTCTGAAGAGCTGCAGAGTAAAATAGAAGATTTACCTAATAGGGTGTATTCCACTTATGGAATGACAGAAACAATATCTCATATCGCATTGCGAAGTTTGAATCAGCCTAAAGAAGAGTTTTATAAAGTTCTTCCCGGAATAGAAATTGACTCTGATGCCGACAATTGCCTTATAATTAAAGATGAATCGGGGAGTTGTTTTAAAACTAACGATATTGTGTTGATTCAGGATAAAAATCAATTTATTGTAAAAGGCAGGAAAGACAATATAATTAATTCTGGAGGAAAAAAGATTATTCCCGAAGAGCTTGAAAAGAGAATTGAAAATTTATTGACACTAAAGAATTCTTTCTTTGTATTTGGAATCGATAATGAGCGGTTTGGAGATAAATTATGTTTGCTTGAGGAAGTTAAAGAGGGGATGGTAAGTGATTTTGATATATTTAATTGCGAATTATTAAAAGTAGAGTTAGAAAAAAATTGCTGTCCAAAAGAGTTCTTTTCTATAGATTCATTTGTGTATACTGATACGGGAAAAATAAATAGGAAGGCAAGCATTGAGCTGTTTCATAAAACAAAAAAAGGTTGTTAAAAACAACCTTATTTTGTCGGAGTGGTGAGACTCGAACTCACGACCTCTGGTCCCCCAGACCAGCACGCTAACCAACTGCGCCACACCCCGCCTTTTTTTAAATCTCAAGAGCGTTGCAAAAGTAATGAATTCTTGCAACGCTATCAAGGAATATTCTGTAAATAAAGATAAAAAATATATAATTACTTAGCAACCAATTTCCTTTAGAGCCTTGTTTACTGCGTTTCTAAATTTGTCTTTATCCTTACGAGTACGGCCATATTTTTTATTGAAATTATCTCTTAAAATAGATCTTTGCTCTTCAATATCACTGATTTGAATTTGCATCTTTGATTTCAAAGAGTCTGGTTTGGTATTCATTTTTTTATGAATAGTTCTGATTTCACAGGTTAGTTGAGCCATTTGCATAGCGTCATGTTCCAAATCTGTTTTTGCCCCTGTTTCAGTTTTTGTGCTTTTTTTATTTTCTGATTTGTTATTTTCGTCAGAACTACAAGTTGAAAATAGTAATGTGGCACCCAAGAATAGAAGAGATAATAATTTAACTGTTGTCTTCATGTTTATTTATTATTTAGATTATTTTGGTTTTGTCTCTTTTCTGTATTTTGTAATAAAAGCAGAGGTAAATTTAAAAAACTTATAAGACATATTAAAAAGATTTAGGAAAAACACTTTTTTTATTTTAGATATTTATTCAGATTTAGCTTTTATGGGTTAATTAAGATGTTTGAAATATTCAATTATATAGAATTATGGTATGATAGGAAAAGGATACCTAGTTGTTTGAAGTGACTCCAGACCATTTGTCTTACCTTAAACAAAAGAAGCTAGCTTAACTAGCTGTCCAGTTTATTTAAAGCAGGTTCAGTATGTTTTATTTGCAATGCTACCTTTATTTACGGCCATAGAGAGTAATGATTGTACTATAACCTAGGAGGTTTTCATCAAACACCTAGGAGATTTTTATCAAATACCTAGTGCATCAAATCTTAATTTCCAGTAAAAATTCTATATTTGCGGCATGGGAAGGCCAGCAAAGGAAATAAGCTTATGTACTAGGGTAAAAGAACAGATAGAAAATTTATCCAATTCAAGA
>JBGRQE010000073.1:0-16872 GCA_041725955.1 Bacteroidales bacterium | reverse complement strand
AGAGTTGCCCGACCAGGACTCGAACCTAGACAAACAGTACCAAAAACTGTCGTGCTGCCATTACACCATCGGGCAATCAAAATGTATATTCTTTCACAAAAAAGAGTTGCCCGACCAGGACTCGAACCTAGACAAACAGTACCAAAAACTGTCGTGCTGCCATTACACCATCGGGCAATTCTGTGATCAAATATTAAAGAACGTTGCTTTGGAAAAGCGATTGCAAAGGTAATATTTTTAGATTATCTGTCAAGAGTTTTGCCAAAAAAAAATAACATAAATAACTAATCTAGCTGAAATACAGGAGAAAAAAAACAATATTTTTTTTCTCATAAAAAGCCTTCTTTTATAACGAATGCAAGTAAAATAAATTTAAACTCAATAAAGAGGGTGCAATTGATGGAAAATATCCGCCTCTTTTTATTAAATTTACATAATTTCTTATCGCATATTTAGTTTACTAATAACTTCGATACTTAATATTATAATTAAGCTAAAAACTAAAATTTCTAAACGGTATATGGTTGGACAAAGCCATACCCATTTTGAAAAACCTATTCTATGACGAATTACAGGAAAATCAACAACCTTATTGGATGGCTAATTTTTATTGTAGCCCTCATTGTTTATATCCTTACACTTGAACCGACAGTGAGTTGGTGGGATCCAGGAGAGTATATTTTAACCGCTTACAAATTGGAAATAGGACATCCTCCAGGATCACCCACATATGGTTTATTGGGTCGGTTTTTCTCTTTATTTGCATTTGGTGATACATCAAATGTTGCATTTGCAATCAATATGTTGTCGGCCGTTGCCAGTGCATTGGTAAGTATGTTTTTGTTTTGGATTATTACTATGCTTACCAGGAAGGTTGCCACACGTTATGATTCGGAGCTCAGTAAATCTCAGATTATTGCTATTTTCGGTTCTGGAATAGTTGGTTCTCTTGCATTTGCAGTAAGTGAATCTTTCTGGTTTTCGGCTGTTGAAGCAGAATCTTATGCCGTTTCATATTTGTGTACTACCGTTGTTTTTTGGACTGCCCTTAAATGGGAACGAGAAAAGGACTTTTCAAAGGGATTACGTTGGCTTATCTTTATATCGTTGATAGTGGGGCTTGCAATTGGAATTCATACGCTTAATTTATTGGCATTGCCAGCAGTATGTTATGTAGTATACTTCAAAAGATATAAGTTTAGCGTTAAAGGCTTTATTGCTGCAGGCATTACATCTATAGTTCTTGTTGCTGCGATCTTATTTATCTTAGTTCCGTATATCGTGAAAATAAGTTCGGCTCTTGAGATCTTCTTTGTAAACGACTTAGGACTACCATTCAATTCTGGAACCATCGTTTGGTTTGTAATCTTGTTTGCGGCTATCATATATCTTATAATATGGACACATAAACACAAGAAGGTTGTACTCAACGCCATAATGCTTAGTATTACCTTTGTCATTATAGGTTATTCTACATTTTTTGTGATTGTAATTCGTGCGAATGCCGATCCTCCAATCAATGAGAACGATCCTGAAGATGCTATTGCACTTCTATCCTATCTAAACCGTGAACAATATGGAACTTGGCCATTGTTTAAAGGCCCATATTATAATGCTGTTCCTACGGGTAAAATCAATGGATCTAAAGTTTATACAAAAGACAGAAAGACCGGGAAATATGTTGTTGTAGATCAGAAATTCGAATACACCTACCCTCCTGAGTTCACCACTATATTCCCTAGAATGTTTAGCAATCAAAGGAAAAGCCATATCGAACTCTATAAGTCATACGGAAAAGTAATAGGGAAACCTGTAAGTGTTACCGATCCATACACCGGAGAATCTAAAGTGGAATATGTTCCAACCTTTGGCGAAAACCTTAGATTTTTCTTCTCCTATCAGCTTGGGCATATGTACTTCAGGTATTTCCTCTGGAACTTTGCCGGACGTCAGAACAATATCGAATCGCAGGGTGAAGTAAATCATGGGAATTGGAAGAGTGGAATCGGATTTATAGATACACCACGAATCGGACCTCAATCTGATCTTCCACCGTCTATGCAAAACCCAGGAAACACTGCATTTTACTTTCTACCTCTGATTCTTGGGCTTTACGGATTATACTATCATTCCAAGACACAGAAGAACGATGCCTGGATTGTATTCGTACTATTCTTTATGACGGGTATTGCCATTATCATATATCTGAATCAATATCCGCAACAGCCGCGGGAAAGAGATTATGCCTACCCCGGATCCTTTATGGCATTCTGTATGTGGATTGGCATTGGGGTTTATGGCCTATACGACTGGCTTGGCAAAACTATGCGCGAACATAAAAAAACAGCAGTCGCTTTTGCTGTTAGCATTGTGTGTTTCCTTGCTGTTCCTACAATTATGGCTAGCTCGGGATGGGAGCCACACAACAGACATGGAAAATGGTCTGCTCACGACTGGGCAGTCAACTACCTCGAATCGTGTGCGCCTAATGCTATTCTTTTTACCAATGGCGATAACGACACCTTCCCGCTTTGGTATGCTCAGGAAATTGAAGGAGTAAGAACCGATGTTCGTGTAGTAAACTATGTCTTGGCTGGCGGTGCTTGGTATTGTCATCAGATGATGCGAAAAGCTTACGAATCGGATAAACTGCCTTTAACCTTGGGTTATGACGACTACAAGAAAGGAACCAACGATCAAACATTTGTAATCAAACGTAAAGATGGTAGAAGAGTAGAACTCGAAGACCTTATCCGTTTTGTAGGTTCTACCAAAGAAGGAACCTATCATGAAGTTGAAGGAAAGAAATACAACTTCCTTCCTACAAACAAAGTCAAACTTACTATAAACAAAAACGCAGCTTTAAAGAGCGGTACTGTACCTGCAAGCAAAGCTTCGGAAATTGTTTCAGACTTTGAATGGGATATCAAAACGGAGAACATCCTTAAGAACGATTTGCTGTTGCTCGACCTAATCTCGACCAACAATTGGGAAAGACCTATTTACTTTGCTTCCCCATCAAGTGTATATAATGTTCTGAACTTGAATAAATATATGCATCAAGAAGGTATGGCCTACCGCCTAAGACCCTACCCTGCAGTAGATGTTGTTGATGGAATTGGTGGTGTAGATCCCAATATTTCATACAACCTATTGGTAAATAAATTTAGATGGGGTTTCTTAAACAAAGACAATGTTGTTGTTGACAGAGAAAGTGAACGAAACACATTCTTTGCCAAGGAAGCCTACAGACATACTGCATCAGCACTGATTAGTGTTCAGAAGAATGATTCGGCCGTAATGGTAATTGATAAATGCTTGGAATTCTTCCCAAACAAAAAGTTCTCTTACGATCGTTATATGATTCCTTTTGTTCAGATGTATTATGATGCTGGAGCTACAGAAAAAGCCAATAATCTGTTGATGGATATTGCAACTCGATATGAGCAAGACCTCGACTATTATGCAAGATTAAATGGCAAGGTTGCTCAAGAATACGACTACGACCGCCAGATTGCTCT
This sequence comes from Bacteroidales bacterium, assembly GCA_041725955.1. Lineage (GTDB taxonomy): Bacteria > Bacteroidota > Bacteroidia > Bacteroidales > JBGRPZ01 > JBGRPZ01. The sequence goes on along the minus strand of JBGRQE010000073.1, from coordinate 13,351 downwards.
GGCAGTTATTCAAAACTTATACCAGTTGGCAAAAGAAAAGAATCAAACTGAGATTTACGAAAAGGTGAATCAAATATTCCAGAATCACTTAACCTTATATATGCCTCAGGCAGAAAACTGATAAAACTTGCGCACTATGTAGCGCATATCTTATAAATACTTATTTGAATCGAAAAAGCTGCCTAATATAATTGGGCAGCTTTTTTGCATATATAGATTATGATTTCGGGCTTTATCAGTTAGAGTTTGCATTCCGTGGGTTCGGGTTTCAAAACATAAAACACAAGCCTTCGAAATACGAATATAAATTTGGGTATTCTCTTTTTTTATCTTTTTTTTGTAGTATTCGGAGTTAAATACGACAACACAAGCTGACAATAAGAATCAGAACAACCTTCTGAATAAAATAAATACTTAATAATGGGAAACTTTAACAAGATTAACAACGTCATTGGCTGGTTAATTTTTATAATCAGTACTGCCGTGTATGCCCTTACTATCGAGCCAACTGCAAGTTGGTGGGATGCAGGTGAGTTTATTGCAACAACTTATAAATTGGAGGTAGGACACCCTCCTGGAGCACCTACATATGCATTATTGGGAAGACTATTTTCTATCTTCACTTTTGGCAACACTTCTTTGGTTGCAGCAGCAATAAACTTCTTATCGGCTGTATCTACTGGGGCAACTGCAATGTTTTTCTACTGGATTATTGTTCTTTTAGGATTGAAACTAGTTAATAAGAAAGAAGGCGGACAAACCCCTTCACGCCTTATTGCGGTTATGGGAAGCGGAATTGTTGGTTCTTTAGCAGCTGCTTTTTGCGACACTATTTGGTTTTCGGCGGTTGAGGCCGAGGTGTATGCCTTGTCGGGTTTCTTTACTGCACTTACCTTTTGGATTGCTCTTAAATGGGAAACTGTTTCCGATGAGCGACAACAGAAACGATATCTTATCTTTATTTTCTTCCTGATTGGGGTTGCTATTGGAGTACACCTACTGAACTTGCTGGCAATTCCTGCTATATTCTATCTGGTTTACTTCAAGAAATACAAGCCTAATGCCAAGGGTTTTATAATTACAGGAATCTTGTCTTTTGCAGTGTTGGCATTTATTTTATTCCTATTTATTCCAACTTTTGTACGCTGGTCTTTTGCTTTTGAATACCTATTTGTTAATTCAATAGGACTTCCTTTTAACACAGGAGCAATGTTCTTTTTCTTGCTAACTGCGGCTATTTTGATTTATGCAATTTACTATACCGAGAAGAAACAGAAGAGTATTTTAAATATGATTGTGCTTTCGTTGGTATTTATTCTTGTCGGATTTTCAACCTTCTTTACTGTTGCCATCAGGGCAAATGCAAATCCTCCAATAAATGAATACTGCCCAAAAGATCCGGGGTCTTTCCTTTCATACTTCCTTCGCGAAAACTATGGTTCGGCTCCTGTATTTAAGGGTCAGTATTATAATGCGCCTTTAATCGATCAGAAAGATACGGGAAGCATTTACGCTCAGGATAAAAAAACCGGAAAATATAAAGAAGTATCCAAGAAGTATGATAATATTTACGACGAAAGGTTTACTACTATTTTTCCAAGAATGTATAGTCCTAACGCCAATCATGAGAAATACTATAAGATTTATGGAGACGTAAAAGGGAAACCCGTTCGCTTTGTTAACCCTTATAGTGGCGAAGAAGATGTTAGATACGTTCCTACGTTTGCCGAAAACTTACGATACTTTTTCAACTACCAGTTGGGGCATATGTATGTTAGATACTTCTTATGGAACTTTGCTGGTCGTCAGAATGATATTGAATCTCAAGGAGAGTTTAATCATGGAAACTGGAAATCGGGTATTCCTGTAGTCGATAATAGTCGCATAGGTCCGCAAGACAACTTGCCCAGACATATGGATAATCCCGGAAACACAGCATTCTATTTCCTTCCACTAATATTAGGATTGATTGGTTTGATTTACCAGTATAATTCAAGTAAGCAAGACTTTTGGGTTGTGCTTGTATTATTCCTGATGACAGGCCTTGCTATTATTCTATATCTAAATCAGTCGCCATTGCAACCACGTGAACGTGACTATGCCTATGCTGCATCGTTTATGACTTTCTGTATTTGGATTGGCTTGGGTTCTTTGGCTATATTCGATTGGCTCGAAAGCAAAGTGAAGAATGCAAAAATGCTGGCTGTTTCGGTTAGTGTTGTCACTTTCCTTGCTGTTCCTACAATTATGTGTGCTTCGGGATACGAGCTTCACAACAGAAGTGGAAAGTATGCAATGATAGACTGGGCAAGAAATTACCTTAGATCTTGTGCGCCAAATGCAATTATTTTTACCAATGGCGATAACGATACCTTCCCGATTTGGTATGCGCAGGAGGTTGAAGGTATTCGTACTGATGTGCGTTTGGTATGTTTCACTTTGGCTCAGGGCGATTGGTATTGTCATCAGATGGGTAGAAAACTTTATGATTCAGACCGACTTCCTCTAAGTTTATCTCCAAACGATTACAATGCCGGAACCAACGATGTGTTGCGTGTTGAAGGATTTGGTCAGAAAAGACATTACGAACTTAGCTATGTAATGAACAACTTTATTCGTAGCGGTTCTAAAGGAAAGAAGAATTTAATGAATGAATACAATATAGAAATTCTTCCTACCAAAAAGCTTAAAATAAGTGTCGACAAAGAAGCTGCATTAAAAAGTGGTACTGTACCTGCAAAATATGCCGATCAAATTGTTGATGAATTGAAGTGGGAAATTAAAGGAAATATGATTGGTAAGAACGGAGTTTTACTATACGATATCTTGGCTACCAACAACTGGGAAAGACCAATTTACTTTGTAACTCCTTCTACTCCCGACATCGAAAATATTCTTCCTCTATCTAAATATTTACACCGCGAAGGTATGGCTTTCCGTTTAAGACCATATGTTGCAGAATGCTACGACCAATCAAGAAAGGGTGGTATCGACATCGAACGCTCTTGGGAAGCACTTATGTCTGACGAAGTTCGCTGGGGTAAACTTAATGAAGATGGCGTGGTTATCGATCGTCAAAGCGAAATTAATGTATCTTTTGCCAAACTTGCATACCGCCATCTAGCTGTTGCTTTGATAGAAGCAAACAGAAACAAGGAAGCCATTCAGGTTGTAGACAAATGTTTGGAGTTCTTCCCCGATAATAAAATAACATTCAAAGAATTTGAACTTATGTTTATCGGCATTTACTACAGAGCCGGAGCTTTTGAAAAGGCTAACGAACTTGTTCGCACTCTTAACAAAACTTATACCGAAGAATTGTTATGGTATAACCGACTCGATCCGCAATTATATCAACAAGCGTATAGGGATGTTGAGTATAGCCTCACTGCGATTCAAAGATTAATTGCCCTTGCGCAAACCAATAATCAGAAGGAATTGGCAGAAGAAATTCAAAAAGGAATTGAAGATCTGATTACTGCTGCTTCAGCAGACCAGTACTCTGAGAAGTAATAATAATATCAAACAAATTGAAAGCCGGAGACCATCTCCGGCTTTTTTTATGCGCAAAGCACAACACATTGCTGCTAGCAAATTATATATATAAGCACACACACCCGAGCATTTAGTTACTATGCCCTGAGCATGTAAGGCGGTTGATATGAGTATTCATAGCAGTCATTGTCAATGCTGATCGTGCGTCAGCTCAAACCTGAGCGTGCGTCAGCTGTAAGATGACGCAGCGTCAGCACCGAGCTGACGCTGCGTCAAGTGTCTGATCGATGCCTATGGTTTCTCATACTAAGCCTTATAAATATTGTATTGCACGGGCTAGGCATGGCATGCTTAAGGGCTATTTGCGCATAAAGTATTGTAGAGATTGGTACTTATAAGGGTAAGGAAAAACAAAAAGCCAGCGCTATGCTGGCTTTTCATATACAATTAAGCTCTATTCAGCTTTTATTTCTTTGAAGAAATCCAACTAGGGGTTGGAGTTTTCTTTCTGTTTACAATCAATATTACTATTCCGATAATTATAAACGGAATACTCAATATTTGACCCATATTCAGCAACAAATTTTGCTCGAAACCAACCTGAGGTTCCTTCACAAATTCAATGATAAAGCGTGTTCCGAATATCAATATAAGGAACATTGCAAACAAGTTGCCTTTAACCAAGTTGCCTTTCTTTTGCCAGTAATACTGGTACAAAACAACAAATGATATTAAATAACAAATTGCTTCATAGAGTTGTGTAGGATGATGAGCGGGTCCGTTAACTCCAACATCACGAACAAATATAAAACCCCATGGTAAGTTGGTTACGTCGCCATAGATTTCAGAATTCATCAAATTGCCAAGGCGTATAAACATACCTGCCAATGCAATAACAATAACTATTCGATCTAAAATCCACATATAGTTCCTTTTCTCGCTACGAGAAAACAGATATAGTCCGAATAGAATTCCGAATGCAGCACCATGACTGGCCAAACCACCTTCCCAAGTCTTTAATATTTCCCATGGATGATGAAAGTAATATTCTGGCTGATAAAAGAAAACATGCCCCAATCTTGCGCCAACAATTGTCGACAGAAACATATAGGTAGTTAATTTGTCTAAAACATTAACTTTTATGCCTTCCTTTTTAAATATCTTTAGAATTATAAAGTAACCAATAACAAACCCGGCACCAAACAATAAGCTATACCAGCGTATTACTATTTGGTGTATCCAAGGCACATTTGGAATAGTAAAAATATCGGGATTTACATTCCATGTAACAAAATCCAGAATCATAAAACAAAAATTAGGTTAGTGCACAAATGTATGAATTATTCATCGGCTATAAGAACAAACGATCAATATAATACTTCATATGCAAATTCAGGATACCCTTTTTGCCCCTGATCATTGAAGTATGAAGTAAAGTGCAATTTATACTGTTGCTGATCATTAGTTCTTACTATATATATTCTTTTATCCAGAACTACATAGGTAAACGAAGTCATATCAAACTTTTTCCATGTATGGCCAATGCCGTCGGCATTCTTGCTAAACTCCACTCCCGAAATATCTTTAGAGCAAAGATTGGCAAATGGAATGGTGCTTATTCTTCCAACTTCAACACCTTTGTTCGACAACACTCCTCGAACCAAATATTCTATATACTGCTTGCCATCATAAAGATAAGTGGTGTATTGAGTAAACAACAAGTCCCACTGATTTTTATCTGGCTCAACATCTACCTGCTTTCCTCCTTCATCGAAGCTAAAATACACTCTGCGCTTATTGTCTTGCTTTTGCACACGAAAAGAAGTTTCGTTGCTTCCATCCATATCGGCATAACGTAGATGGAAAGCTCCATTTTGCAAATCTTCAACAATTAGCTTCTTATATCCTAAAGCCTTTCCGCTTGCATCAGCTCCCAAATCGAGAACATAAACTTCTTTCTTCGAAACATAAGTGCCATTATTGTTTACACCCCATTTTGCCATTGCAAGCGAATCAAGGTTGCCAGAACTTGCATCAAAAGCAAACTTCCAACCTTTAGGGCTGCAAACTTCGTCGAGTTTGGTCTTTTGTGTGTTGGCAGCATGCATAAATTTTGCAGAATTAAGGTAGATATTCATGCCTTTATCTGACGAATCGAATGCCAAATCCCAGTCGGCAAAACTATTTGTAGATACAATCTTATTGTCCTTCAAACTATAAAATGATTGCTGACTATAGTCGGTTTTATAGGCCACCTCGCCTACTCTAACTCCTTCGGCAATAGGTTTGCATGGATAATATCCATCTTTTTCGGCCTGCTTTAAACACGAAACTACTCCCATATTAAAGAGTACAGTGCAAATAAATACGACAATTAATCCTCTATATATTTTCATTACCATATTCTGTTTTAACGATTGAAACGATATGAAAGCGCTGCAAAAAAGCTTCTGCCCCACATGATAGGAACCTGTGCAGACCCACCCATGTGTACACCTCCAACTTGGTTTGCACCATTTATGGTGGTTACATTAAACAGGTTTTTGCCTCCTATGGTTAAACTTAAATGATCGTTAAAGAAACTCCTCTTTGCCGAAACATCCAAAGTATGATAGTCTTGTTGTTTATACTTACTCAATTCTCCGTTAACATCTACAGCAATATTCTGTATTTGCCCGGTATACTTATAGTTTACATTAAACTCGGTTCGAATTGGAATCAGTGAATAAATTAGGTTGAAAGTAGATTCAGGATAGAAATAGTAGGCGTTAGATTTTACTCCATCAGACAAGGTTTGATTAAGACCTGTAACCGAAGCACCCACTTTTAAATCAAAGTTTTCATGCAAACGGTAGGTCAAAGTTATTCCTCCGCCAACAGATTTAAACTGATCTATATTGTTGTACATATACTTTGTGTCGTTGGGATTCTCCTTATTCAAATAGCTCAACAAACTTATCTTATTCCGAATATCATTATAGAAGAAGTAGTTCTCGGTTTTGAACACCACTTTATTACTCGACTTATAGGAGTAAATCATATTCATACGAATGCTATGAGAAGTTTCGGCAGTTAGATTCGGATTGCCATAAATGTTATGGTTTACATCTACAAACTCTAAATACAACTCTTTGATTGAAGGAGCCCTAAAGCCATTGGCATAAGATGCTCGGAAAATCAAACTGCCATTATTAAGCGGGTTGAACAAGAAGTTTACGCTTGGCGTTACCGGAGCCTTATACTCTGAATTGTATGCAGCCCTTAGGCCAGGTTGAACTTCGAACCATTTTGCAGGATGATATTTTACGGATGCAAATAGTGCATAATCGTTTATGGCTTGCTTCTTTGCCTCAATCTTATTGCCCAACATCGATTCAAGGTTTACATCATAGCCCAGTTGGAAGTTGAATTTACGATCCTTATCATCAAACTTACTCCATGTTCCACGAAACACCCATGAGTTAATCTTTGTGGTATCTAAGTCGGCAGGCTCAGACGACAACTCCTTGTTTTCGGTGGTAAGGTTCTTTATATAATATTCCTTCTGACGGTTGTAATGGGTGTAGGAAGCCAAAAGATTCAGATAATTATTCTTTCCTACAACTCCATCAAACGACAAGTTTGATTTGAATCTTTGTGTAAGGAAATAGCCATCGCGGGCAATTGGGAAGTAAGCCTTTTGCTGAGGGAATGCAATATATTGCGGCGTTCCCTTGTCGAGCAGCTTTTCGTTATAATAAGCAGCCTGAAACCTGAGGTTGGCTGTGCCTATGCGTCTTTTATATTTAAAGTCGAGGTCATAGCTTCTTTTGGGTTTCCATTGGTCGACACGGGCAGTGTCTTTTGTCGAAAATCCATTGAAGTACTTGCGACTAAAGTTGAAGAGATAAGTCTTTTTATTCTTGTAGTATCCCAGACTTCCATCAACATTATACTGACCTACACTTTCGTAATAGGTGTTGAGTTTTCCGGCAAAGCGATTGCTTATAAAGTCTTTGGTTATAATATTGATTACTCCTGCCAAGGCATTTGTACCATACTGTACAGACATTGGACCTTCGACGATTTCAATTCGCTGCACGTTATTTATGTCAATTTGCCCCAAGTCTAAGTCGCCATTAAGTCGACCAATCTGAGGAACACCATCAACAAGAATCTTTATGTTCTCGCCTCCAATACCCTGCAGCAATGCTCGGGTTCCTAAAGCACCACCATTACTAAATCTAAAGTTTAGACTTGAAGATAAAGCATCTTGTAGGTTCTGACTTGCCTTTGCCTGAATTTGCTTATTGTCGATCACCTGAATCTGATATACTGACTTATCTGTACGTTCAGGAGCATACTGACCAGTAACAACAACTTCTTCCAAAACATGCATTCCTGCTTTCATATGCAAAGAATAGTTTTGATTGGGAAGAATGGTATCGACCAAATGATCGTAGCCCACAAAACTGGCGCGTAATATAGATTTATGTTCAGCTGTATTTAAAATCTTACCATAGTCGTCGGTAACTTGATAAGATTTCTGATTATTTATCATGTCAACCAATTCGACATGAGCATAACTTATAGGTTTCTTGGTTTTTGAATCCAGAATACGAACGAAGCTTTCTTGCCCATAAGCCAAACCCTGACAAAGAAGAAGAAAGATAAGCCCCAAATAAGAAATAAACTTAGTAATCATATTGGAAATATTAGATGGGTATTTAAAACACAAAAGCCCAAACAATCAAACACATAAAAAGTTGAGAGCTTGAATTGATACACTTCAAAACAAACCCTCAAACCTTTCAAACTGATTTATAAATATATTATTTTTTCTCTTACCTATTCTTTTATAAGCTTAGCAGAAAACACATCTTTACCATTTTCCAGAATCACCATATACAGGCCTTTTGGAAGATGTTTTATAGAAATAGATTCGTTTACATTTCCTGCTGCAATGGTACGCTTCATAATCACTTTTCCTGAAACAGAAACTACCTTCAAACTGGTTTCAGCATCTTGATTACCATCTATTCTAAGATTCATAATATCCTTTACCGGATTTGGAGAAAGTTGGATAAAGTCGGTTTTATCAATACTTGTAACAGATGCAGCACTTACTTTACCCCTCTTCAATCTGATGATTCCAGTTTCGCCACCTTCAAAAGACACAAAGAATAGCTTATAAACATCGCCTGCCATAGATTTGGCAAAGTATACGCGCTTATCATCAATAGTATACTTCATCTCTTTCATATCGAATTTCTTCCAATCATAACCAATTGTAGATATATTCTTTTCGAAAGGTTTCTTTGCCCATTCAACATAAGTTTCCTGGTCTACATCATTAAAGCGGTTGGCTTCAACACCCATCTTTTGAAGTACACCAACAACAGGATATTGTTGAGTTTCGCCTGATTCGGTGGTTATATTTACAATAAACTTGGTAAACCATAAATCCCAATCTTGCTTAGGCTCACGATCTTTAATTTCTTTATCAGAAACACTATAATAGATAAACTGCCTGTCTTTAAACTCGTTTAAGGAAATATCTACACTTTCTTCGTCTGTTCCATCAAGGTTGGCAAAGGTGAAACGATAGATATTAGGCATACTATCTTTTTCATCAATACGAATCTTTTTCCATTTGCCATCAGCTAACTGGATAATAAATAAGGAGTCGCCAACAACCTTATGGTTATTGTTTTGTTGATATACTCCCCATCCGTAATCGAAAGTAGCTCCGGTTGCATTCTGATTAAAGGCACCACCAGTTTCCCAGAACTCTGTAGAGTTTTGCAATACTTTCCATTTGTACAAGCCATTTGTATCAACGGTTGGCCAACTTGTAATATCACCTTTAGGATAAGCGTACAATTTTACACCAGATCCGCCATTGGTAATAATAGTAGCATCCATACGGGATGTTTTAAATGCAATATCCCAGTTATCTCTTGGGATTTCTTTTACAAACCCCTTTTCGAGGGAGTAGTAAATATCATTCTTATAATTCTTACCCATATTTAAAGCATCGAGCTCTAAAGACTGCGCATAAATTGACGAGATCGATAGTGTAAGAATACTTACTAAAACTAAGTTAAAGATCCTTTTCATTACTGGTAATTTTATTTGTGTTTAGTTAGTGATTTCTGATGAGCTAACGCAAGTAAATGCCGCATCGTATCAGCAAATATTGCAAAAATAAAGGAAGGAAATATATGATTCAACACCCAATATAAAGTAATAACCTAAATATTAAAGTCTAACTTAAGTTGGTCTACCCAGTTGGCTATTCGTTGTCTGCTCTTACTTTTTTGATTATGTTGATCCAAAACCAGACCAACAAACTTTCCATCGCGCTCGGCAATAGAGAAACAAAAGTTATATCCTTCAATAGAAGTAAATCCAACTACCGATTCTTTAACTGGAATTCTACAATAAAGGGTTCCCAAGCCATCTACAAAACTCTCGGGAAACACCTCCTGATCGCCAAGACCAAACAGAGCTATCTTCTTACCACCGAAATCAATATCTACAAAGTGGTATATAAATCGTTCCCAATCGTCTTGCATATCACCAATTCCCCAGGCAGAAGTACCAAAGATTAGGTTTTGATACTTTTCGACATCCACCTTCGAGGCATCCTTTATGTCTATTAAATCGGCTTTGGTTTTACCAAAAAGTCTTTGCAACTGTTTGGCTACTTCTTCTGTTGATCCATTTGTACTGCCGTAAAAGATTCCGATTTTGTTCATGTCTAGAATTATTTAATACTTCTAAATTCCTTTCAAGTATCGAAATGCAAAAAATGGATCCTTTGTTCAAAAAGAATCCATTTAATTGTATTGTTTAACCTATTACAAATCTACTCTATAGGGAAAAGCACCTCTGTAAGTAATTCCTCGGGGGGAGTATTATTGGGATTATTCAAGTAGAAATGAAGTGTTGCATGATAATCACGCAGTTGAATCTTAGGATCTGTAAGATAAAACGCAGCAATATAACTCATTGAGTCGTTCAAATCTTTATAGGGGCCTTTATGGATAAAGGTCATAAACTTTCCACCATTGAATTTGCTGAAGTATATTCCTTCGCCCTTCACAGGACTCCGCTCTTCGAGTGAAATGCATGCCTGATATCTATGCGAATCGCATGGCGTAATCTTAGGGTCGTCATAACACAATCCGAAGAATGAGGAAGAAGATGTAAAGTAATTGTTCTTACAAAAGTATTCGCGCAAGCGCTCCCATGCAAGAGGAGTATCCGGATTTCCATAAAAGCCCTTTACATAGGCATAGGCAAAGAACATATCTGGAATATATCTGAACTCGGGTTTGCACGACAGCAATGAACTTCCGTCATTCTCTTTACGCACCTCAGCCATAATTCGATTTGACTTTGCCCTTGCCTTCGTCGGACTCATTCCAAAGTGCAGGCTAAAGGCCTTGGTAAATGCACTTTGGGTTTCGTATCCAAGTTTTATGGCTATATCCAAAATCCCTTCATCGGTATATTGTAAGAATCGTAATCCGGCCTCTAGTCGTATTCTTTTTACATAGGCCCATATAGGTTCTTGGAGATACATGCGAATTAATCGATGAAAATAATACGGTGATATATTCCCTATCTTCGACAAGCTTTCCAATGAATGCTTTTCCCCCAAATTGCCATGCAAATGCAATAATACCTTTTGTATTTTATCATGAATATCTGCTCGTACCTCCACGCTATTACTCTCCTTACTTTGAATTAAATGGTATACAAATCAATGTCAACAACTCTTCTTCTGATACAGCATCCGGAGAGTTTAGGTAAATCTCAAGACTTGGCGCATCATACCTAACCCCTTCATTTTTTGGAGCCCACTCTTGGAATATATATCCGTATGATTCTGCTAAGTTATCAAACGAACCTTTATGAGTAAAGCATGCATACTCCATTTCTTCAAGCTTGCTCAATTCAATTTCGGGAAATAGCTTTAAGTCTTCTTTATCTTCAGGAAGCGAAACATTGGCCATATAATATAGTTCCCCTTCTTTGGTGTCGCTTGGTTTTTTATAACACTTCCCAACATAAAGCGTTTCTTCGCAAGGAATATTATTTTCGCTCAAAAAAGTGCGCAAGATATACCACGCCTTATCCATTTCTTGTGGATTGAACAAACCTTTTACCTGAATGCTTGCCATTCGAGGATTTCCAATAACTTTAATTTCTGGTGTTTCTTGTAATAACATAATTCAATTGCATTAAAGCCTGTAATAACGCGCGTTTCAGGAGTTGTTTGATGTGTGCAAATGTATATAGGCTATAGAAAAAACATATTTCCATTCTTGCCATGTCGAAAAAAACTTTTACTTTAGTGTGTCTAAACAAAACCTAGGGCCTTTTTTAACCTATATCTCTTCCCACATTGTAATAAGTTAAAAGAATCACTTATTTTGATTTAAAGGCTATATCAACTTTTTCATATGCTTAGGCACAAAAAAGGTTGTCCCAAAGCGGACAACCTTTCTATATATATAATGGTATAAACCTTATTTCCTGAAGTGGTATACAAATACATCCCACGAAGCCATAAACTGACCCTTTTCTTCTTTCTCGGCCATATACTTTCGTAGTTTATCGATATTCACTCCTTTTTCTTGTAATGTTTTATATACAACCTCGAGGCGCAGAATATAATCGGCTATTTCATACCTATTTGTAATCAATGGGAATATTTTAAAGTCTTCGAGCTCCATACCCATTTCTTGAAACTGATGCGACACAATTCGACACGACAATCCATTATGCAGAACTTCATTTACTTTGGTTTGAATAATTTCGAACTCTTGCATTATGTATGGTGAAAAGAAATTCATACTACACCAGTCGGTTTCTACAATTATGCAGCTCCCATCTTTTTTGAGTACACGCATCATTTCGCGAAGCACCTTTTCGGGATTGAATAAGTGCAATATAATTCTGTCGGCAAGTATGCAGTCAAAATATTCATCTTCATAGCCAGTATCTTCGGCTTCGCGTCTGTGCAGGTTTACATTGTCGTATAAAAACAAATGTTCTTTGGCAACTTCAAGCATTCGGGGGTCGTGGTCTATTCCAACTACCTCAGACACAAAGTTTGCCAAACGAAATGTATCTATTCCCTTACCACAGCCTAGATCGAGAAGACTTTCGGGGCCTTCATTCATAATCCACTCGGTGGTGTAGTCTTTTACGTCTTTATAAATTTCAGATAATACTTCCAGATAGGTGGCATCGTAGTGTTTTTTCCTATACATAAATTTTGGTAGGTATTTGGGTTTTTAGAATATAGACTTAAAAATAGTAAGACTTTTTATATTATATGCATATTGATGTAAAACATTACTCTTGAAGTTGTTTAAATTTATATCAATGCGGTATTTGAAGAATTGATGGTGAATATATTTATTTAAAGAATAGCAAATATCGAATTACATTAAACCCTGAACAAATTTATAATCGCACCAATAAGATTTGTAAAGCAGTACCCAATAGCCTTGCCCATTTATTTGGTATTTCGGAGGATCAGGCTCAACAATTATTTTTAATTACAAAGTAAGAATAAGAAAAATAGGCTACTCGCCTAAATACCGCCCTCCGCTGAGTCCGAAAATAAAATACAATAATGATTACGCACGCATAGGAGGTGAACAAATAACCCTAAAAGCCCTTCTTCAATAAATTCAAAAACAAAATCCTATAAACAAAACAACTCATTTGCTTATAGGATTTTTGGTTTATACCCTTATAGGGTTTGGGTACATACCCTTATAGGGTTTGGGTACATACCCTTATAGGGTTTGGATGCATACCCTTATAGGGTTTGGATGCATACCCTATAAGGGTA
>JBGRQE010000072.1:0-16880 GCA_041725955.1 Bacteroidales bacterium | reverse complement strand
TGTTAAAGCTGAGGCAACGCATCCCATTCCAGAAACCTTTGAAGCCAACTTTGAACCATTTCCAATTTGCACCATCCGATCACCACAAATTATTACATCTATAGAACCACTAGCACTCAAAGTACAATCGCTCTTATGAGAGAATTCACTCAAAGCATCAATGGCTTTTTCAGCATCTACCAAACTAGACACACCTCTAACCAAATCGCCTTTACAGCCCGATAATTCTAAAACTTCGCCTGCATTTCCTCTAATTACAGTGGGTTGTATTTGATCAATTATATCTTTTACAACTTTAGTTTTATATTTTGAAAATCCTACACCTACAGGATCTAAAACAAGAGGTTTTTTATTTTTAACATTAGAACGAATGGTTTTTTTTGCGATATCTAACCAAAAACTATCGGGAGTACCAGAGTTTATAACTACAGAATCACACTTTTCAACCAATTCGCTAGCTTCATCAGGAGCTACAAGAAAAATTGGGCTTGCACCAATAGCCAACATACAATTTGCAATTGTATTCATTACCACATAGTTGGAAACATTTAAAACCAACGGATTTTGCTCTCGTATTGCTACAAAATCTTCCCAAATTTGATTTTTAAGATTGACCATTAATATAAGAGTATAGAATTCATAATAAAAGTAGCCGCCCAACAACAATATAAGGCTACCTATCTTAACCAACACTAAAATAGATTGTTCATTTTTTTTCTAAGTTTTCCTAAAAAAACATATCCTTTCTAGCACAAAAACAATCTCTAATATTACCTAAAGAAAAAACATTAGTGCATAATAAAAAAGGAATGCAATCTTTTTTGTATTTTTATTCTATTAGAGAACTTTTAATCAACCACTTAAACATACAAAAACTAGTTCGCCCACCCTCTTAAAGTAAAAAACAATGAAAAAAAGAATAATAAAGGTCATTATCGTAATCGTTGTAATTTTTATAGTAATACAATTTATACCCACTCACTTTAATCCTCCTAGCTTCAATACAAACCAAGACTTTATCAAAACCGAAAATATTCCAGATTCAGTGAGTACTCTATTTAAAAACGCATGTTATGATTGTCATTCTTTTGAAACTAAATTCCCTTGGTATGCAAGTGTAGCTCCTGTTAGCTGGTTTTTGAAAATGCATATCAAAGATGGCAGATCAAATGTAAATTTTTCTGAATGGACTACTTACGACAAAACAAAAAAAATCACCATAATTGGTGAAATTATTGAGGAGGTTCTTGCAAAAGAGATGCCTTTAAAATCATACACATGGATGCACCCTGCTGCCAGATTAACAGAAGAACAAAGACAAATTATTGTTTCCTGGTCGACAATGGAAGAGCAAAGAATATCAAAAACAAAATAAGCTAAATCATTTCATTACAAAGCTTTTTTTACTATTCCAAGCACTAATTTAAACTCTTAATAGTGAATTAATCATGTCAAATAAAATTTCAACGCTCAGCAATTACTTTCAGGAATACGAAAAAAGTATTTCTAATCCAGAACAATTTTGGAGTGATATAGCCGATCAATTCTACTGGAGAAAAAGATGGAAGAATACTCTTAATTGGAATTTTGAAAAACCAACTATTAATTGGTTTGAAGGCGGCAGATTAAACATCACCGAAAACATATTCGAAAAACAACTTTATACACATGGTGATAAATTAGCTTTGATATGGGAGCCAAATAATCCAGAAGAGAAAGCAAAAAAACTCACTTACAAACAGCTATTTAAAAAAGTTTGTCAATTTGCAAATGTTTTACGGCAAAATGGTATAGGTAAAGGAGATGTAGTTGCTGTTTACCTTCCTATGATTCCTGAGTTAGCGATTACTATGCTTGCTTGTGCTCGTATTGGAGCCATTCATTCCATTGTTTTTGCTGGATTTTCTTCCCGATCACTACAAGACAGAATTAATGATGCAAATGCCTCATTGCTTATTACTGCTGATGGAGGTTATCGTGGAAATAAAATAATTCCTTTAAAAGAAATTGCAGATGAAGCATTATTAAATTGCCCCTCTATAAAGAAAGTAATTTACGTTGAGAGAACAAAAGAAAAAATTCATATCCAAAAACACAGAGATTTCTCTTATAGCGACTTAACAAGGAATGTCTTCGAAGAAAATTATCCTGAAGAAATGGATTCTGAAGATCCTCTATTTATATTATACACCTCAGGCTCTACAGGAAAACCAAAAGGAATTATTCATTCAACTGGTGGCTATATGGTATATACTGCTTATACATTCCAAAATGTATTTCAATACAATTCAGATGATGTTTACTTTTGTACTGCCGACATTGGTTGGATTACAGGCCATAGTTATATAATTTATGGACCTCTGCTTTCTGGAGCAACTACAATGATGTATGAAGGAGTTCCTAATTATCCTGATCCCAGCAGATTTTGGAATATTATTGAAAAACATAAGGTTACTCATTTCTATACCGCTCCAACAGCAATTAGAGCACTAATGGGATATGGAAACGATTATATACAGAAAGAAAAGCTCAAAACTCTAAAAGTTTTGGGAACTGTTGGAGAACCTATCAATGAAGCTGCATGGCATTGGTACCATAATCATATCGGACAAGGAAGATGCCCAGTTGTCGACACTTGGTGGCAAACAGAAACAGGGGGCATTGCAATTAGTCCTATTGCAGGAATAACTCCTACAAAGCCCTCCTATGCAACCCTTCCTCTACCAGGAATACAACCCATAGTTGTTGATAATAATGGGAAAGAACTCAAAGAAAAAAATGTACAGGGTTTTCTTTGTATTAAATTCCCATGGCCTGGAATGTCTCGTGGAATATGGGGAGATCAAGAACGTTTCTACACCACATATTTCAAACGTTTTCCTGAGTTATATTTCACAGGAGATGGAGTTAAAAAAGATGAAGAAGGTTATTTCAGAATAATGGGTAGAGTTGATGATGTAATTAATGTAAGTGGTCATCGCTTGGGTACTGCAGAAATAGAAAATGCAATTAACGAAAATCCAATGATTAGTGAATCTGCTGTAGTTGGATATCCTCATAAAATTAAAGGAGAAGGAATCTGTGCTTTTGTTGTTTGTCCTGGAGATTTAATTACAAACAAAGAAACCATTTCTAAATCTATAATTATGGGGGTAAACAACATAATTGGCGCCATAGCAAAACCTGATAAAATATTTATTATTCCAGAATTACCAAAAACCAGATCAGGTAAGATAATGCGAAGAATTTTACGACAAATTGCAAAAGGAGAGTACAGCAACTTTGGAGACATAAGTACACTAACCAACTCTGGGATTATAGATAAAATCATAGATGTCGTACGTAAATAATTACTTTATTTTGTACGTTATATTTACACTTAACAATTTATAGTCCTCTCATTTAAATATAGATAGGTGTTTTTATTTGCGCTTATCTATATTTCAAAAAATCCATCCTTATGATAAAAATTACTGAGTGCCCCAGAGACGCAATGCAAGGACTAAAATCTTTCATTCCTACCGACAGAAAAATCAACTGGCTCAATGCATTACTGAAAGTCGGATATGATGTTCTTGATTTTGGAAGTTTTGTCTCATCAAGAGTAATACCCCAATTAAAAGACACTTCACTAATAGTCGAAAAACTTGATCTCGATTCTACAGATACAAAATTATTAGCAATTACTGCCAATCACAGAGGAGCTCAAGAAGCATGTCGTTTTGAACAAATTAGTTTTCTTGGCTATCCTCATTCAACGAGTGAAACATTTCTAAAGAGAAATATTAATTCAAATATAAAATCATCAAGGTTAGAACTTGAAAAGATTCAAAACATAGCAAAAAAAAACAATAAAGAAGTTCTTGTTTATATAGGTATGTGCTTTGGCAACATCTACGGTGAAACATGGTATGAAGAAACAATTCTGGAAGAAGTATCGCGCTTAAAAGAAATAGGAATCTCAAATATAGCAATGTCGGACACAAGTGGCGTGGGTACTAAGGAAGTTATTTCAAGTGTAATGACTTCTCTTTTCAAAAACTTCCCTAAAATAAACTTCAACCTACATCTACACACAACCCCAATCAATTGGCACGAAAAAGTGGATGCTGCATACAAAAGCGGATGTAGACATTTTGATGTTGTAATTAATGGAATGGGAGGATGTCCATTAGCAGCAAGCAAAATGACAGGAAATTTAAATACAAGTTTATTATTAGAATACATTGCTAAAAACAAGATAGAAAACAAAATAAATAAAGAGAACTTCAATAAAGCAGCTTTTTTAACTTTCGATATATTTCGTAATATCCATCAAGTAATGTAAGTGATTTTAAAATCAAAAAAGCAAAGAGCATTCAAAACGATCAGGAGTTTTTTCTTGGTCGTTTTCTTTATATCTGTTGTTCACAAAACTAAAGCTATAACTATCTATATAATAAAATCCATTCTTTTTCTATTTTTGCAGTCTAAATTGAATTTCCTATGTCTCTTAGTAAAATAAAAATAAAGAATAAAAAAGCCTCATTCGAATACTTCTTAGTTGAAAGAATAGTAGCTGGAATACGCTTAACTGGAACTGAAATCAAAAGTATTCGTTTAGGAAAAGCCAATATCACCGACGCATATTGTGTCTTTGAAGAGGGAGAATTATATATACGTAATCTTCACATTTCAGAATACTCTTATGGAACTTATAATAATCATCTCCCAAAAAGAGAAAGAAAATTATTACTAACAGCACGAGAGTTAAAGAAATGGGATACAAAAGTCAAAGAAAAAGGATTCACCATCATCCCAACAATAATGTTTATCAATGATAGAGGTTGGGCTAAAATTGAAATAGCCTTAGCAAAGGGTAAACAACACTACGATAAAAGAAATACTTTAAAAGAAAAAGATGCTCGTCGGGAAATGGACAGAATGAAGAAATTTTAACCCAAAAAAATCAAACATGAAACAAATCCTTATATGCATTGCATTCCTTGGATTCATAGGATCAAGTACTGCCCAGAAAATAAAATGGTACTCTTTCACTGAAGGAATAGAAAAAGCAAAAAAAGAAGACAAAAAGGTATTTATTGATGTCTATACAGATTGGTGTGGATATTGTGTAAAAATGGATAAGACTACCTTTAGTAATTCTGAAGTAGCTAAAGAAATGAACAAACATTTCATTGCAATAAAATTTAATGCTGAAACAAAAGACACTATAAATTTCAAAGATTATCAGTTTGTTGGTTTAAAACAAGGAAATGGCAGAACGACAAACACTCTTGCATATGCTTTGGTAGGAGAAAGATTATCGTTCCCTAGCTTTGTATTCCTTAGCAATAAGGATTTTAACAAGATAGATGTTGTAAAAGGATACATCCAAAAAGATCATTTCATAAATATCCTTGAATATATTGGAACTGATTCTTTTAAAACAACAAAGTTCAAAGATTTTATAGAAGCTAAGCAAAAAAAAGAATAATAATACAGATGTTCAAAAATTAAAGAATCAATTTTTGAACATCTCTATTCTTCTAATGCATAAGATATTATATTAGCTCCCATTTTCAAAGCCTTAAGTCTTATATCTTCTGAATCTTTATGCACTTCTTGATCCTCCCATCCATCACCCAGATCGGTCTCCCAAGTATACAAACAGACTAATCGGTTATCGTAAAACAAACCATAAGCTTTTGGAGCTTTCTGATCATGTTCATGTATCTTTGGCATTCCATCAGGAAAAGAATAGACTTTGTTAATAAGAGGAAAATCAATGGGTAGCTCTATAAAGTCTAAGTCAGGAAAAACTTTTTTCATTTGAGGACGGATATATGAATCCATTCCATAGTTATCGTCAATATGTAAAAAGCCTCCGGCAACAAGATAATCTCTTAAGTTTTCAGCTTCCGATTGAGAAAAAACCACATTCCCATGACCTGTCATATGAACAAAAGGATACTGAAACAGATCAGAACTACCAACCTCAACAGTGGCAATATCCTCAGAAATCTTTGTTCTTAAATTTGAATTACAAAAACGAACTAAATTCGGTAGAGATGTTGGGTTCGCATACCAGTCTCCTCCTCCACGATATTTCATTAATGCTATTTGATATGAATATTTATCAGCCCCAAATAAAACACCAACAACACAAAGCACTAAAGACAAAAAACAAAATCGCTTTAAAATTCTCATAATTCATTTATAAAATTAATGCTATGGCATGCAACAACAGCTGCTGTTTCTGTTCTTAATCTACTATTTCCCAAAGTTACAGGAATAAAACCTTTTTCCATAGCAATTTCAACCTCTTCGCGTCTGAAATCACCTTCTGGACCTATTAAGATCACAGCATCATTTCCTGGTTTATAAACAGATTTTAAACTTTTACGTTCCACCCAATCGTCACAATAAGCAATGAATTTATCTCCCGAAAAATCTCGGGAAACGAAATCTTCAAATCTCTCCAATTCAGATATATTAGGATGATATGCCTTTAAGGATTGTTTTACAGCAGAAGTAACCACTTTATTAAATCGCTCTAACTTAATCTGCTTACGTTCTGAATGCTTACATAACACAGGATATATATTATCAACACCAATTTCAGTAGCCTTTTCAAGAAACCATTCCATTCTATCATTACTCTTTGTTGGTGCTACGGCTATAGATATTAAATAGTTTCTTTTTTCATAATCAGTCTTCCTATCCACAACCTCAACACTGCAGTGTTTGGGATGAGCTTCTGTAATTCTAGCATAGAATAAGGTTCCTCGTCCGTCTGTCAAACAAATATCATCACCTTCTCGAAGCCTTAAAACTCGAAAACAATGTTTTGATTCTTCCTCATTCAATGTATAAAAATCTCCTGTAATATCAGGAGTATAAAACAACAACATATTATAAAATTTTAGAAAACAAAAGTAAAAGAAAAGAACGATTTATTGATAATAAAAAGGATAGTCTATATAACCCAATTCTTCTCCTTTATAAAAGGTTTCTTCATGAACCTCATTTAGAGGCCAATTATTTTTATAGCGTTCTAATAAATCTGGATTTGCTATAACAGGTCTTCCAAAAGCAATTAAATCCGCATAATTATTATTTAACCAATCCTTCGCCATCTTACAATTGAATTCAGAACACGCAATCAATACACCATTATATTGTTTTCTAAAAAAAGGGATAATAGTTCTGTTTTCCACTTTATAATATTCAGCCTCTTGAATAGTAGGTTCAATTAAATGCAGATAAGCCAGAGGAAATCTATTTAACATTTTGACAAAATAAGAAAAATGCTTGTATGGATCTGAATCAAAAATACCCAAACGCCTTGAAAAAGGAGACATACGCACACCAACTCGTTTATTATCCCAAACTTTCAAGACCTCCTCCAATATATTTTTCAGAAATCGGAATCTGTTTTCTAAACTTCCACCAAAAATATCCCCTCGCTTATTTGTTCCATCTTGAAGAAACTGATCAATCAAATACCCATTTGCAGCATGAATTTCTATTCCATCAAAACCAGCTTCTAATGCATTTGCTGAAGCAATCTTATAATCATTTATAACCGAATCAATTTCTTCCAAAGACAAAGCATGAGGAACTTGGCATTTTTTTCTGCCTTTTGGAGTTAAAATTAATCCTTCCTCTGCAATTGAAGAAGGAGCAACAGGTAGCTCACCATCAGATCTAAAATCTGAATGTGAATGTCTGCCTACATGCCATAATTGGATAAATATCTTTCCATTATTATCGTGAACATGCTTCACTATTTGCTTCCATTCTTCAACCTGTTTGTCTGTATAAATTCCAGGGGTACGCACATATCCTTGTCCTTGAGCAGAAATCTGAGTTGCTTCGGTAATTATCAAACCAATCGAAGCTCTTTGACTGTAATAAGTTCTTGCTAATTTATTTGGAATACCATCTTCAGATGATCTACACCGTGTTAAAGGTGCCATAACCATACGATTAGACAATTGTAAATCTTGTAAAAGCAATCCTTTGAATAAGATATCATCCGAAACATCAACCATCAGAATAAGTTTAAAATTAAACACTTAGTACACAAACAATCTTTAAACCTTTTAACAAGCATCATTGTTTATTTTATGCTTATAGAAATCACACTCCTCAAATTATTAAATTATGCCCTACTATCGTCAACTTGGAAATATTCCTCATAAAAGACATACTACTTTTAAAAAACCAGATGGTAGTCTATATGCTGAACAATTGGTTTCGACAGAAGGATTTTCAAGTATATCATCGTTGATTTATCATTGCGAACCTCCAACACGCATTAAAAGCATAGGACATCCTATTGATGTGGCACCAAAATTTCTTGGCAATTCAAATATGCAACATAGAAGTTTTCTTGGTTTTCAAGTTTCAGCAGAAGATGATTATCTAAATTCAAGAAAAACTATTTTGGCCAATGACGATATTTATCTTTCATTAGCAGCACCTCGATTATCTGTAAAAGATTATTTCTATAAAAATGCTACTGCAGATGAACTCATTTTTATACATAAAGGATCAGGAATTTTACATACAATTTATGGCGAAATTCCATTCGGTTATGGGGATCATCTAATTATACCAAGAGGCACTATTTATCAAATAGAATTTGATAAAAAGGATAATCGCCTTCTTATCTTAGAGTCATTTTCACCTATAAAATTTCCTAAGAAATATCTGAACCAATATGGCCAGTTTCTAGAACATTCTCCTTATTGTGAAAGAGATATAAAAGGTCCAGACAAATTAATCACACATAAAGAAAAAGGTGAATTTAAGATACTTGTAAAAAAAGATAACTTAATCTACCCATATATATACGAGAGCCACCCTTTTGATGCTATTGGATGGGATGGATGTAATTATCCTTTTAAATTCTCTATTTTTGATTTTGAACCCATAACAGGAAGGATCCATCAGCCACCACCTGTTCATCAAACTTTTGAAGGGAAAAATTTTGTTACCTGTGCATTTGTCCCTCGCCTATATGATTATCACCCTCAATCAATCCCTGCTCCGTATTATCATAGTAATGTAGACTCAGACGAAGTTCTATATTATATAGACGGAAACTTTATGAGCAGAAAAAATGTGGCAAAAGGACAAATTACACTTCATCCAATTGGAATTCCTCACGGCCCACATCCAGGCACTATCGAAAAAAGTATCGGAGCTGAAAAAACCGAAGAATTAGCTTTTATGCTTGATACATTTAATCCACTATTATTAACCGAACACGCCAAAGAAATAGAAATCAACGACTATTACTTAAGCTGGCGATAAGAGAATTCAATAGCTATGAAATTAGACAACACTGATACCGATTTTCTACCTATTCAAGGAACCGATTTTGTTGAGATTTTTGTTGGAAATGCAAAACAAGCTGCCTATTTCTACCAATCTGCATTTGGATTTCAGCCTTTAGCCTATTGTGGATTAGAAACAGGTGAAAAAAAACACACTTCATATGTATTACAACAAGGGAAAATAAATCTAGTTATTACCAGCGCAATGAGTGAAACTTCATGGATAAATAAGCATTTAAATACACATGGAGACGGAGTGAAATTTATTGCGCTAACCGTAGATGATGCAAAAAAAAGCTTTAATGAAACCATAAAAAGAGGTGCAATACCTTATATGGATCCAGAAACATTATCAGATGAAAATGGTGAAGTAATTATTTCTGGCATATATACATTTGGCGAAACTGTTCATTTATTTGTAGAAAGAAAGAATTTCTCTGGTATTTTTCTTCCCGGATACAAAGAATGGGAACCTGAATATCATCCACAGTCAATAGGTTTAAAATACATTGACCATATCGTTGGGAATGTCGGTTGGAATCAAATGAACCACTGGACTGATTTTTATCATGAAGTTATGGGTTTTCATCAAATTGTATCTTTTGATGATAAAGATATCAGCACAGAATATACCGCTTTGATGAGCAAGGTAATGAGTAATGGTAATGAAAAAATTAAAATCCCAATTAATGAACCGGCAAAGGGCAAAAAGAAGTCTCAAATAGAAGAATATCTCGATTTTTACCAATCACCAGGCGTACAACATATCGCAATGTCTACAGAAGATATTATCTCTACAGTAAGCCAAATCAAAAAAAACGGGGTTGAATTTCTAAAGATCCCATCAAAATACTACGATGAATTACAAGAAAGAATTGGTTCTATAGACGAAGATATTGAAATTCTAAGATCATTAGGGATTCTTGTTGACAGAGATGAAGAAGGTTATTTATTGCAGATCTTCACGAAACCTTTAGAAGACCGACCTACTCTTTTCTTTGAAATTATTCAACGCAAAGGAGCAAAATCATTCGGTAAAGGAAACTTTAAAGCTTTATTCGAAGCCATTGAAAGAGAACAAGCTTTACGTGGCACTCTATAATAACTCTACAAATTCATTATCTCATTATGATTAAAGCTAATAATACAAAACTGAAATCATGGATTGAAATCCCAGAAAACTCTGATTTTCCAATTCAAAACATCCCATTTGGTATTGTTTCATTTAAAAATGCAGAACCTCGACCTGCCACTAGAATTGGGGATTACGCTATAGACTTAAGTGCTCTATCTGATTATGGATATTTCGATGATCTGCCTATAGAAGATTTTTCGCCATTCTACCAACCAATTTTAAATGATTTTATAGAAATGCCTTTAAAATTAAGAAGGACTATTCGAGACAAAATATCCGATTTATTTAATCATGATTGTCCTGATATTCGAGATAATGAAGATCAAAAGAAACTTATTATAATTCCTATACAAGAATGTAAAACTCATCTGCCTGTATTTATTCCTAATTATACAGACTTCTATTCCAGCAGAGAACATGCTACAAATGTTGGAAAAATGTTTAGAGATCCAGAAAATGCTTTACTACCAAACTGGTTACATATTCCTGTCGGATATCATGGAAGAAGCTCCTCAATAGTTGTTTCAGGTGCTCAAATTCACAGGCCTAAGGGACAGATTCTAGAAAAAAACAAATCAACACCAATCCTTGCCCCTTGTAAGCTTCTTGACTTTGAACTGGAAATGGCTTTTATCACTTCCTCAAACACAAAACTTGGAGAGCCTATTCCATTGGAAAAGACACATAATAAAATTTTTGGACTAGTACTATTTAATGATTTATCTGCCAGAGATATCCAAAAATGGGAATATCAACCTTTAGGTCCTTTTCTTTCAAAAAGCTTTGGTTCGGTTATTTCTCCCTGGATTGTTACACTCGATGCCTTAGAAAATTTTAGAATTTCACAACCTAAACCTGAAAAGAAGCTTCTCCCTTATTTAAAATTTAAGGAAAAAAACAATTATGACATTACTTTAGAAGTTTATCTTAAGGCTAAGGGGAAAAAAAAGACCAAGATAAGTACTTCCAACTCTAAATATCTATATTGGTCAATCCATCAACAATTAGCCCACCAAACAATTAATGGTTGTAACATTTCTGTAGGCGACATATATGCCTCGGGAACCATCTCTGGGCCAACACCTAATTCTTATGGATCTATGCTTGAGCTCTCATGGATGGGAACAAAAAAGATAAATATTGGAAATGGAGAAACTCGTACATTCATCAAAGACAATGACGAAATAATTCTTCGTGCTTATGCAAAAAACTCAAATGTTAGAATCGGATTTGGTGAATCAAGAGTAAAAATCTTAGCTGCAAAAGAATCTTAAAAATGAAAAAATACAATCCTGAAGAGTTAAAACCGGCAAAGCTTCATGAAATAATTTTGGGATGCATCTCTCCGCGTCCCATAGCATTTGCAAGTACTATAGATAAAAACAACATCCCTAATTTAGCTCCGTTTAGTTTTTTTAATGCATTTGGCATTAATCCAACAACGCTTATATTCTCTCCTGCAAGAAGAGGAACAGACAATACAACAAAAGACACCTATCATAATCTAAAAGATATTCCTGAGGTTGTAATTAATGTTGTAACATATGATTTAGTTCAACAAGTAAATGTAAGTAGCAATAACTTTCCTGCAGACACTAATGAGTTTATTAAATCTGGGCTAACCCCTATAGATTCTCATCATATAAAACCATACAGGGTAAAAGAATCACCTGTTCAGTTCGAATGTAAGGTGCGTCAAATCATTGAAACAGGAAATTCTGGAGGAGCAGGAAATCTAATAGTATCTGAGATAATATGCATCCATCTAAATACTGAAATACTTACAAAAGATGAACTAATAGATCCAAACAAACTAAAACTTGTTGGAAGAATGGGCGCAGACCACTATTGTAAGGCATTTGGCAGTGCTATTTTCGATGTTCCAAAACCAGGAATGGAAGCAGGAATAGGAATCGACAATCTTCCCGAAAAAATAAAAAACAGTAATTATCTAAAAGGCTTTGACCTGGGTATACTAGGAAATGAAATTAATTTCCCAAATAAAAAAGAGCTTAAAGACATAAAAACGCATCCCTTTTATATTGAAAGTCTATCTTCAGCAAATAGAGAACAGTTTATATGTAAAAAAGCTTCTGAACTTTTATTAAACCATAAGATTAGAGAAGGTTTTGCTCTACTAACTATTTATACAAACGAAACCTAATTTGGAATTAAAGCCATTCCGTCATCTATTAACTTAGCTAACTTAGAATCCTTCTCTTTATAACTTTTCAATATCTTTTGTATAAAGTTGGCTTCTATAAAGAAAGGATTTTTATTTTTAATCAACTCATAAATCTCTAGTGCTAATAGCCAATTTTGGTTATCAGTCAAATTTATATCTTTCACTAATTTCTTTAACTCATCTTTGTCAATATTACCTTCACGTATTCCACGAACATTAGCATACAACTCATGCCTTTTATGGTCGTGCTTTGTATACATTATTTTTTTTGTCTTTGATGATGGAATAACACTTTTAAATTCAAAGGTATCGGGGTCTGCAACTCCACTATAAGCACTAACTATAGTTTCACCAATAGGTAAAATAAAATTATCAATCACCCCATCCATTATTAATCTATTCTGATAAAGAATCTTACAAGAATTTACTGCAATAAAAAGTATTTTATCATCTTTTCTGTATGCATAATTAAAAACTCCTTCAATATGAAGTTCATCAGTATAATGAAGAGAAAAGCGATTTCCCTCAAACAAACCATACTTTATAAGATCGTCGTCATTAAACAAACATAAAGGCTTAGCTGAATTCATTGGTCTTCCCAGTGGTAATGCAAAACCACCATAAAACCTCTTTTTTCCAAATCCCAGCAACTCTTTCCCCTTGTAAGATATAGCAGTTTCTCCTGTTGAATAAATAAACACAGGGAGACCATTCACTTCCTCAAAATGCTCGAATACAGAACTTATTTCCAAACCAGAATCCAACTCAAAAGTAGCATAATTTGAACTTGAAATAGCTCTTACAACCCCTAAACGCCCTCCAATATTCATAGCCATGTCTTTCTTAAACTCCTCCAACACCTCTATTAAATAAGAAAATGATGGAGTAACAAACAATTGAGGTTGAGGCCTTGTAATATCAAAAGACACTTCAGATGCATACTTGGAATATGGAATCTTTTTTACAGAATCTCTCAAAGCAGAATAACTTTCTCCTATTGAAGATAATAATCCTGCACCATAAATTCTTGGATGATCAAGGCTTCCTATCAATCCATATTCAACAGTCCACCAATGCAAATTTCTAATCAAATTTAATTCAGAATTCGTATATGGATGCTTACTAAGTGTATTTAAATGGTCCTCTGCTTCTGCAACAATTTTAGGCTCCACATTGGGGTCTGTTTTCAAAATAGACAAAAATCGAATAGCTTCATACATATCATAATCATGAGATGAGAGAAAAGCTTTACTTCCAATTTCTCCAAACATCCTTAAATATTCTGCATATTCTTCATCTGCAATTATAGGGGCATGACCAGCTGCTTCATGAATAATATCAGGGGCAGGCGTATAATCAATATGTGACAATGGACGTATATCTGCAGCAATCACCAATACATTATATGCCTGAAATTCCATAAAAGCAGAAGGTGGAATAAATCCGTCTACTGCTACTGCAGCCCAACCTATTTTTTCCAAAATCCGATTCATTCCATACATTCTGGGAATATAATCAACAGATATTCCTGTTTTTTTCAATCCTCCCATATAGGAATGATGAGCTACATCAGGCAGAAAATTTATATTCTGTCTCATTACATATCTCCAAACAGCATGATCTTGGGATGTATAATCATCAAAAGGCTGTTCAACAACTAAATCCATTAAGTGAGCGGGCAATTTTTCTAGAACAGGATTCAATTCCATACCATTAATTTTATGCAGAAGACAACAATAGAAAATTACTTTTTCCTTTTTATTGAGAACAATTGAATTGAAAAAAAGCTTTTTATTTTCTTAAAGTTTAAGGAATAATCTGATTTTTGCAATCCTTAAAAGACAACAATAGTTCTTATAAAAGAGGAAAAACAAGAAAAGAGCATACAATAAATGACTGAATTAAAACAAAAAATATTTATATGTCTTCCTGCAATGAATGAGGGCGAACAGCTTCCATCCTTTCTAGAAATGTTGGCAAATCAGAGTTATCAAAACTTTGAATTACATATATGTGTTAACCAACCCGAATCATATAATACCTCTCATCCTGAAATTGTAGAAAACAATCAAAAATCAATTGAATTTCTTAAAGCAGAAAAGCGATTTAAAATACAAATTCTTGACCGATCAACTCCAGGACTTGGATGGAATAAAAAAAATTATGGCGTAGGTTGGGCAAGAAAAGTATGCATGGACAGTGCTGCAAAATATGCTAATTATAGTGATTTATTAGTTTGTGCAGATGCTGATACATTCTATCCAAACAACTACTTAGAAACTGTTGCCTTAAATTTCGAGGAAAATAAAAAACAACTGGGTCTTGCGGTACCTTATTACCACCCTTTAACTTCAGACGAAGATTTAAATAGACATATCCTTAGATACGAAATATATATGCGTATATATGCATTAAATATGTGGTCTATTAAAAATCCTTACGCATACACTGCTGTTGGGTCTTCTATGGTTTGTACAAAAAAAACTTATGAAAAAATTGGAGGTATGACCCCTCATAAAAGCGGTGAAGACTTTTATTTCTTGCAAAAGATTAGAAAGGCAGGGATTTTAGGAGTTTGGAACAATGTACATACTCAACCAGCAGCAAGATATTCTGATAGAGTCTTTTTTGGTACTGGACCTGCATTAATCAAAGGAGCAAACGGAGACTGGACAAGCTACCCTATTTATCATCACTCATTATATAGTGATATTAAAGATACTTTTGATTCTTTTAGTAAGCTATACACAGATGCTAAAACCAACTACCCATTAAAAGAATTCCTTCAAGAAATTTTTTCTTGTGATGATCCTTTTGCTAAACTTCGAGAAAATGCAAAAACAGTGGAAACTTTTCAAAAAGCTTGCATTCAAAAGATTGATGGCTTGCGCATACTGCAATATTTGAAAAATAATAAAAACAATAATTTAAATTCGGATGAAAACAATCTTATCGATTTTTTCACCTTCAACTATAAAGAAGAATTTCTCCTACCAAATAATTTCTCTTTCAACACTTCAGACATAGAAATATTAAGTAATATTAGAGACTTTCTTGTATCTAAAGAACACCTATACCTTCAAAAATATCATAAAACTCATGCATAAACTTATCGTTATTCTTGGCCCAACAGCAACAGGTAAAACAAATATAGCTACTTCTTTAGCCTATAAAATGGATGGTGAAATAATTTCTGCAGATTCTAGGCAAGTATATAAAGGAATGGACCTGGGCACAGGAAAAGATCTTAATGAATATACGGTGGCAGAAAAAAAAATCCCATATCACTTAATTGATATAAAAAAACCGGGATATGAATACAATGTTTTCGAATTTCAAAATGACTTCCTAACTGCTTTCAACGAAATTGACTCAAAAGAAAAGCAAGCTATATTATGTGGAGGAACTGGACTTTATATCGAATCTGTATTAAAAGGATATAAACTTCTTAATGTTCCTGACAATATACAACTAAGAGAAAATTTGGAAACAATGGATGATGAGCAATTAATAAAGTTGCTAAAATCCATGAGAAGATTACATAACACATCAGATGTTACAGAAAGAAAACGATTAATTCGTGCCATAGAAATCGAAACCTATTATAAAGAACACCCAAAAGAAGGAGAATTCCCAAAAATTCCACATATTATTTTCGGAGTTAAACTCGATCGTAAAATAATTAGAGAAAAAATAAGCAAGCGTCTTGCTCAACGAATCGAAGAAGGCATGATCAAAGAAGTAGAAGATTTAATAAAAAACGGCGTGAAGCCTGAAGAATTAAAATTCTATGGCCTAGAATATAAATTTGTTACACAATTTATTTGCGGTGAAATATCAAAAGAGGAATTATACAGACAACTTAATACAGCAATTCACCAATTTGCAAAAAGACAGTCTACCTGGTTTAGAAGAATGGAAAAAAATGGTTTTAAAATTCATTGGATTGATGGTTTACTAAATACCGAAGAGAAAGTAAATGCAATAATAAATATCTACAACGAAGAAAATCGTTAAAAAAAACAACAAATATTACCATCTAAAAATTAACACTTTAAGAAAAGACAATAGAAGAAAAGTGTTTTTTTTCGAAAAAATATTTGGAGGATTCAGAAAAAGGCGTACATTTGCACCCGTAATCACGCAAACATTGAGCTGCGGATGTGGCGAAATTGGTAGACGCGCTAGACTTAGGATCTAGTGCCGCGAGGCGTGGGGGTTCGAGTCCCTTCAT
>JBGRQE010000071.1:0-17918 GCA_041725955.1 Bacteroidales bacterium | reverse complement strand
AAAATATCTTCATCAAAAATGCAAAGGTTGTTGTGCAAACTATTGTAATAGAAGTTTCTTATCACTCCTTTGCATTTTTGATGAAGATATTTTTTTTGATTAAGTTCGTCAACTTGTAAATTGAGAGCTTGCTTTGTTTTTTCCGAAATAAGGCATACGTTTTTATCACCTTTTTTAAAAGTTTCTCCTTCTAGAATTTTAAGTCCAAATACTTCAGGGAAATTTTCTGTTACGATCATTCCCCTATAAGAGAATTGTGTTCCATCTTCTTTTTCAAATGCATTTGTCCAGAGAACATCACCAACAAGCTCATTGCAAGTTGTCAAGGATTTTATTCCGTTTATTTTTGATATTTCGTTCTGGAAAACATGAAATTTATCATTTATATTCTTATCCGATTTTAAAACAATAATTTCTTCTTGTTTAAAGCCTGGTTTTTTATTTGTTAGATGATTAAGTTGTAAGACTAAAAGCAAAGAAGCAATCATTAAGATTGCTGAAGCAAAATACTGGAAACTCAATAATATATTTCTGAATTTATTTCCTTTATTCCCTTTTGTGTTTTCTCCACTTAATAGTTTATTAATTGATTTGTTGGCAAGAGAAATTCCTGATGGCAATCCAGCAAATAGAGTTGTAAATATAATAATCCCAATTAGGATAAAAAGTATAGGTTTTTGTAAATGAAATAGTAATTCAACTCCTATTATTTTACTAAATAAAGAAAGGGTAAGATTCGCAATGCCAACTCCAAATATAACTGCCAAGATAGAAGTTAAAAACATTTCAAATGCAATCATACTTATAATCTGCAGATTACTTGATCCAATAACTTTTCTTAAACCTATTTCTTTATGCCTTAGTGAAGACTTTGCAATATTTAAATTAATGAAGTTGATACATGATATTATTAGAATTAGTATGGCAATGCCTATAAGTGTTATTAAATTATTAAAATTTGAATGCCTTACATTCCCTGTTTCATACTCTCCTTTATAATCAAAATAGATGTCGTTCATAGGTCTTAATGAAACTATTCGATCTTGTTTTTTTGAATTATATGGATGTTCTTTTATAAAATTCTTTATTTTATTTTCTAGCTTAGTTATATTAATATTACTAGATTTAAGAAGGAAATATGTAGGATAATTCCAACCTTCAAAAGTTCGAAAACTGGATTCGGGGATTCTTTTTATTATTCTGTTGATATTTGTTATTGCATCAATTTTTAAGTGAAAATCTTTAGGGTTTTCGATAATAGCACTAACTATAAAAGTGTCTTTTTTTTCTTTATTTATTGTAGTAATAGTCTTTCCTATCGGATTTTCTTTTCCGAATAATGTTTTAGACATATTGTCTGTTAAGATGATTGCATTTTTTTGCTTAAACGCATTTTTGGCGTTTCCAAGAATAAATTTGCAAGTGAAAATGTTAAAGAAGCTTGTATCAACAAAATGTAAGTTGTCTGTTTTTTTAATAATATCTCCTGCTTTTAAAGGAATATCGTCATAATAATTTACAAAGCGTACATAGTTTTCAATTTCAGGAATGTTTGTATGAAGCATTGGTCCATGAATTATAGATGCTAATGCCCATGAATTATCTAATTCAATTCTGTAAATTCGATTTTTCTTTTTTTGGGTAGTGTCGTGTTTAAATTGTTGAATCACATATAAGGAAATAAGAATTACAGCAGCTATGCTTACAACCAGCCCCCAAAAATTTATTAAGTAATTTGTGTAATTTCTTTTTATATGTCTTTTAGTAAAAGTAAAGTAACTTTTCCACATAATCTCTAGTTTGATTTTATCTTTTTCAAGCTAGTGTTAGCATATTGTATGCCAAATAATCGCTTGATTTTATAGTGTTGAGATTAAGTGAAATAGTTGTTTTTCTTATGGAGTACTATGTTCGTTTATGAACATTTTGTGATAAAAAATGGACACTTATATTTTAATTAATTTGGAATTGATGTTGGTATAGAAATAATAAAGGAACTTCCTTTGTCTAACTTTGATTTGACTTTGATTCTTCCTCCTAAAGCATCAACAAAACCCTTTGTAAGGGATAAGCCGAGTCCTATTCCTCCATAAGATCTGGTTGAGGATTCATCTACTTGTCTAAATGAATCGAAAATTAGTTTTTTAGCGTCTTTGGTCATGCCAATTCCTGTATCTTTTATTTCAAGAAGCAGATGATTTTTTTTGTGTAAGAGAGTGATGTATATCTCTCCTTCATGTGTGAATTTAATTGCATTTGAAATAATATTTTTTCCTATTTGCTGGAGAGCAAATGAATCGGAAATAATATCTTCAGAGAATTGTATATCCGTATTAATTTTTAAGTTAGTTCTATTTACTTGAGTTAGATACAATTCCATCTCCTCTATTATTTTTTCTAGTATTGATTTAGGGTTACAAGACTTAAATACAGGATGGTAGTCGCCAGCTTCCATTCGGGATAGTTCAATCATATCTGTAAGCAGAGTCAAAAGACTTTTGGAACTTTGTTTTATGAGTTGTTTAAATTCATCTTTTTCTTTTTGAGGAGTTGTTTCATCTGCAATTAATTCGGTGAAGCCCATTATTGCATTTAAAGGAGTTCTTACTTCATGAGATAAATTGGCTATAAAAGCCGATTTGAGTTTGTCTGATCTTTGAGCTTTTTGTTTTTCCATATTATAGTTTTTTCGAGTATAAATATTGAAAAGAAATATAATAATAAAAACAATCGCAAAGATAGCGTACTGATCGATAGGGGTTTGATTTTTATCAGGGTTTATTGTAATCCAATTTGGATGAGCAATTTCAATGTAAAACATTGCAGATATGATAATAAATAGAAGAAAGAATGCAGGGAATTTGCTTTTTGGTGGGAATATCCACATGAAAATAGCCAAATGTGCTATAAAGGTATATAGTGTAGGACTACTAGTTCCGCCTTCAGCAATCCACAAAGCAACCGAAAGAACTATGAATATAATATAACTCAGCCATACTGTTGGTAAGAATTTCTTTAAAATTCTGGTATTATAGAATAAGAAAGTGAAAATAATAAAAAATACAAGGTTGGGGTAGAAGATTCTTGCTTCAAAGTCTGCATATAGATTTATTGGAAGTGCAATGAGCAACCCAATACAGATTGCTAGTGATATGAAATTAAGAAATCTGTGTTCAAGAGAAAAATTCTTTGATGAGCCCAGTATAGTTGCAACTATTTTATTAAAAGTGTTCTTAAGTATTGTGTTTCGCATATTTTTAGGCTTGGAATTATTTTTTGGAAGTTTGAAATAAAACCACTTAACATTTATATGTAGTATAATTTAGTATAGCTTAGCTAATATTAGTTTTAGTATGGTATTTAACGAAAAATACAAATAATTACTTTAATGTGAAAGAAATTAAAACGGTTTTGTCTTTTAGTTGTTAAATTTGCCTAGATTTTTGGATTAAATTATTCCTTTATTCTAAATATAATGCAGAAAAGTCGGTATATAGTTTTTTTATTATTTGTTTTGTTGTTCAAAGTTACTCTAAACGCACAAACTAAAAAAGATTCAACTAACAATTTTTCATCACCTTTTAATTTTCCATTGTTTTTATCGGGTTCATTTGGTGAATTACGTAGTAATCACTTTCATGGAGGTATAGATATAAAGACTGGTGGAGTTACAGGTAAAATAGTAAAGGCAGTCAAAGAAGGTTATGTGTCAAGAATAAAAATCTCGCCTTGGGGTTATGGAAAAGCCTTATATATTACACATCCAAATGGTCTAATGTCTGTTTATGGACATTTAAGAGGTTTTACTGAGGATATTGAAAAGTATGTTAAGGAGCAGCAATATTTGAAAGAAAGTTTCTCTGTAAATTTATTCCCAGATAAGAATGTTTTTAAAGTAAAGAAAGGACAGATTATAGCATATTCAGGAAATTCAGGAAGCTCTGGAGGACCTCACTTGCACTTGGAAATACGAGAAAAAAATGGAACAGTTCCTTTAAATCCATTAGGATTTGGATTTAAGATAAAAGACAATATCGCCCCACTTATAAAAAATATTGCAATTTATCCTGAAAATGATTCAACAGTAATAAATGGGAAAAATGAAACATCATATTTCAAAGTTTTAAAAAATAATGGAAATTATGTGCTAAAAAATAATAAACCTATTGAAATTTATGGTGATACTCATTTTGGTATATTTACTTATGATAAGCATGATGGTAGTCATAACAAAAATGGAGTTTATGAAGTCATGCTTTTGAAAGATAATGATACCATTTATCATACAAAGATGGATGCAGTTTCTTTTAAAGAAAATGCCTTTTTAAATTCTTACATTGATTTTGGAGCTTATAAGAATCAGAAAAAGCGTTATCAAAGAACGATTATTGACCCAATGAATTTATTAAGAGTATATCGCTTAAATAAAAATAATGGAGTAAGTTCGTTTGTTAATGATAGCATTTATTCCATGAGGTTTATTGTTTCCGATTTTAATGGAAATCAAAGTGATTTGGAATTTGATATTTATAGCAAGAGAAGTAAACCTTTTCATCAAACTAACCCAATTAAAGAAGGGACATTGATTTATCCTGGTTTACCCTCTGTTTTAACCTATGAAGAGGCACTACTAAAGATGCCTGCCAATTGTTTTTATAAGCCTGAATGGATTAAATTATCGGGGAAGTCAACTGAAACTTATCCATTTCGAATATTTGAAGTTGGAAGTCCTGAAATTCCTTGTTATCATAGGTTTGTACTGTCTTTAGCTGCTCCTTATATTAGCGATTCCTTGTTTTCTAAGACTTATATAGCAAGAGTTAATAAACATAATAAAACTAGTTTTGCTTCAGCGAAAAGAGAAGGGAAAAACCTGATTCTAAAATCAAAGTCATTTGGTAAATATACTTTTGCTATAGACACGATTCAGCCAGTAATTAAACCTATAAGTGTTTATGATGGGAAAAATATTTCTAAACATAATATAATTAGGTTCAAAATATATGATAGACAAAGTGGTATAAAGAAATATACACCAACACTTAATGGTAAATGGTTATTAATGGAGTATGATGCAAAAAAATCTCAGGTAATTTATAAAATTGACCATCGATTGGTAAAGGGACGCAATAAATTTGAGTTGCAGGTAGAAGATAATTTGGGAAATATAAAAAAGTTAAGTTACACTTTGTATAAATAATAATTTTTATTCGTTTATATCTGGAAAACACCTAAAAAACCTAAATTATGCAAAAAACAATTCTTGTTTTTTTAATGTGTTTTTGTGTTGTTACTTCCTATGCACAAAAACATAAGAATAAATCTTCCTCTGATAGACTACAATCCCCAATCGATGAGAAAGTGCAGTTTTCTGGTAGCTTTGCAGAACTTCGTGGCACTCATTTACATGGAGGCTCAGATATTCGCACAAATGCAGAAGAGGGAAAAGTAATTAAAGCAGCTAAAGAGGGCTATGTCAGCAAAATTCAAGTTGATATTCATGGTTATGGCAAGAGTATTACTATAACACATCCTAATGGTTACACTACAATTTATGGGCATTTAAGGGCTTTTGTTCCTAAACTGGCGAGGTTTGTAAAGAAAGCTCAGCAAGAAGAAGGTGTTTATGAAGTTGTTCTGTATCCGAAGAAAAATCGATTTAGATTTAAGGTAGGAGAACAAATTGCTTGGTCTGGAAATACAGGTCATTCAGGTGGACCTCATTTGCATTTTGAAGTAAGAGATAGTAATAATACTAAGCAAATTAATCCTTTAAAATTTGACATTCCTCTTACTGATACTTTTCCTCCTACTTTTGATGGTATCGCCATTTATCCTGAATCTAAAGAGGTTCTTCCTTTTGAAGCAAATACACCAAGGTATTTTAATGTAAAAAAGATAACTGATACTCAATATTCTGTCGATTCTGTTGTGGAAGTACCTTCTATGTTTTCAATTGGAATAAGTGCTTATGATTTTACTGGAGAAAACAAGAATCATAATGGAGTGTATTCTTACAAAGTTTTTTTAGACAATCATTTATACTTTTATCTGAAAATGGATAAAGTTCCTTTAAATGAAGTGAGTGATTATTATTCAATTTTAGATTACTCTAAATTTGAAAAAACTGGGAAACATTTTCTGAAAACTAAAAAGGAACCCAATAGCGACGTAAATTTTTATAACCAGAACATTAATAATGGAATTTTTGTCCTAAAAGACACATTAATACATAAGGTCAAATTTATCTTAGAAGATTTTTCTGGTAATTCTAGCAATTTGGTTCTTCGTTTAAAAACAGAATATCCTCAAAATGATAATGAAATTCGAAGAGTGGTTTCTTATACTGATTCAGCTTTTATTCCTTTGAAAAATTTTTCTGTATTTATTCCAAAAGGAGGCCTTTATAAAAATGAAGAACTGCTTTTAAGTATAGAGAAAGATAATGTTTTCAGTGTTGGTGAAAGTTTACAACCAGCAAAAAAAGAATTTAAAATAATGTCTGTGATTTCGGATTCATTGAAAATGTTCTCGGATAAATTAGGTTGGCAAAGAAGTTTACCCAGAGGAAAAAAAGTTTGGATATCTGCAAATTTGGTTAATGATACTTTAATAGGAAAGACAAGATTCTTTGGTAAGTATACTATTGAAATAGACACTTTGGCTCCGCAATTATCGCTAATTAATAAACAAAGTAAATATCATCGTGGAGATACTATTAGTTTTAGAGCAAAAGATACTCTCTCCGGAATAAATAAATACTCAGCTAGCGTAAATGGGAAATGGGTTTTGTTGGAATATGAACCTAAAAAAGATAATTTATTTTATGTGGTTGATCGCAAATGGAAAGGGCGAAGAAAAGTTTTAGAACTTAAAGTTATTGATAATGTTGGGAATAAAACTTTTTTTAGAGATGAGTTTCGTTAATTGAATTATTAGCGATTCCAACCAGATAACATTCGTGTTTTCCTTTTTATACAATTATCTTTAATTAATTTGGTGTTTAGCTTTTTGTTTTTGATAGCAAAAAGGTAAACACCATTTTCAAATGCACAAGTTTTTGAATTACTATTTGTTGTCATAAACAAGGTGTCTTCATTTATTTTGAATGCCCCATTAATTTTAGTACCTCCATCTACAGAGGGGAAATCAATTGAATACAAGTTGTTTGTAAAGGTAATGGTACTGCCGTCAGAATTATTATTCCAGTCACCATTCAAATCTTTAATGACTTGAGGGATTCCAGTTGTTTCTATATTTTTTTTGTTTACATGCTTGATTGTATCCTCTACATTTTGGGAGGTGGATTTAAATTTTAAGTTTTTATCATATCCTATATAACCTATATATAAGGCAAGAACAATTAAAATTACCCAGATAAATAATTCACGTACAGAAGTTCTTGGTTTATTATTTACCTTTTTAGTGTTCTTTCTTTGGTGAGATTTTTTTCTGTTCGACATGTGGGTGTGAATTAGATGATTAGCTATTCAAAAATAAACTATTTTTCTTTAGTAAAATTATTTCATATTAGTATCTTTGCCCCATGGAAGAAACCATCTTGATACTCGATTTCGGTTCTCAGTATACGCAGCTAATAGCGCGAAGAGTTAGAGAGCTAAACGTTTATTGTGAGATTCATCCTTTCAATAAAATCCCGAAAATCACAGAAAATGTAAAAGGGGTAATCTTATCAGGAAGTCCATTTTCTGTAAGAGACTCTAATGCTCCACAACCCGATTTAAATCAATTCAAAGGGAAACTACCTTTGTTAGGGGTTTGTTATGGAGCTCAATATCTTGCTCATTTTGCAGGCGGAGAGGTTATGCCATCTAAAATTAGAGAGTATGGCCGTGCAAATCTTACACATATTAGTTCTGATTCAGAGCTAGTAAAAGGAATGAGCATTGGGAGTCAGGTTTGGATGTCACATGGCGATACAATAAAGAATGTACCAAGCAATTATGAAGTAGTTGCAAGTACAAGTGATGTTGAAGTTGCAGGATACCATATTCAAGGTGAGTCAACCTATGGCATTCAATTTCATCCAGAAGTATATCATTCAACAGAAGGTAGTATTTTGTTGAAGAATTTTGTGGTTGGGATTTGTAAATGTCAGCAATCTTGGACTCCAGATTCTTTTATTGAAACCACTGTAAAATCATTAAAAGAAAAATTAGGAGAAGATCAGGTTGTTTTAGGACTATCTGGAGGTGTCGATTCAAGTGTAGCAGCCATGTTGTTGCATAAGGCCATTGGTCCAAATTTGCATTGTATATTTGTTAATAACGGATTATTACGAAAGAATGAGTTTCATGATGTTCTTGAATCTTATAAAGGTTTAGGGCTTAATGTTACTGGAGTTGATGCTACAGAGCTTTTTATGTCGGCTTTGGAAGGTATTAGTGATCCTGAAGGAAAAAGAAAAGCTATCGGAAAAACATTTATTGATGTTTTTGATAAAGAGGCTCATAGAATTAAGAATGTAAAATGGTTAGGACAGGGAACAATTTATCCAGATGTAATAGAATCTGTTTCTGTAAAAGGTCCTTCAGCAACTATTAAGTCTCATCATAATGTGGGAGGTTTGCCCGATTATATGAAACTTAAAATTGTTGAACCACTAAATACATTATTTAAGGATGAAGTTCGTCGTATTGGACTTGCAATGGGTATGCGAAAAGAACTTATTTCTCGCCATCCTTTTCCTGGACCTGGTCTTGGAATTAGAATTTTAGGAGATATTACTTATGAGAAAGTTCGTATTCTACAGGAAGTAGATGCAATTTATATCAATGGTTTGAGAGAATCTGGTCTTTATGATCAAGTATGGCAAGCAGGAGCTATTCTTTTGCCTGTTCAATCTGTTGGTGTAATGGGAGATGAGCGAACTTATGAAAGTGTTGTTGCACTCAGAGCAGTTGGTTCTACTGATGGAATGACTGCTGATTGGTCTCATTTGCCGTATGAGTTCCTTGCAAAAGTATCTAATGATATTATTAATAAGGTTAAAGGAGTAAATCGTGTAGTATACGATATTAGTTCTAAACCACCTGCTACTATTGAGTGGGAATAAAAAAATAATTTAGAGGCTTCCCTATATTTATTGGGAAACCTCTTTTTTGTTTTGCAATCTTTCCAAAAACCAATCGTTTCATATTTCATCAAATCAAAATAATCAATCGTGAATAGGAGTCTTGCAATTTTAGTGTTCATTTGTTTTCTCAGTTGTTTTCATGCTCAAGCTCAGGAAGATAATAGTCGAATAAATAATACAGAAAAGACTATTGTTGAAAATGGAAAAGCTTTTTATTTGCTTAGCGTGAAACCAAAGCAAACATTATATGCTATTTCAAAAAAATATAATGTTCCAATCGATGAAATAAAGTTTTATAATCCTGAAATTGAATCAGGAATTAAAATAGGACAAGAATTGAAAATCCCTGCAGTAAACAGGGAAACACAAATTGTTCGAGAAATGAAGTCTTCCGATTTTGAATTTATTTACCATATAGTAAATAAAGGTGATAATATTCAAAAGATAGCCGATTTATATGATCTCAAAGTCTTTGATATTAAACTAGCTAATCCAAGAATTAAAGATCCATTAAAAGAAGGTGAATATATTAAGATTCCTGTAATCACTGAAGAAGAAACTGTCCCTCCTGTGGATGATAATCGTGGGGTTGTTCAAGGAGTAAATAAACAACGTCTAGAGCAATTAAACAATAATGTTGAGAAAGATATTCCTGTAGCTTATAAAGAAGATAAGTACTCTAAAGGAGTTGATGAAGATCAATATGGAAGAAAGATACATACAATACAGCCCAAAGAGACTTTATTTGGTATTTGCAGAAAATTTCAGATTACCAGAACAGAGCTGGAAAATGTGAACCCAGGTTTAGATCCGAACTTAAAGATTGGACAAGTTATATATTTACCTGAGAATTCATTGACTAATAAATTGACTTCTGTTAAAAATAAATCTAAGAATACTACTTCTGTTAATAATTCCAATGGACAACTTCCATTAATACAAAAGCAAAATAAAGAGAAGCCAAAAGGATTAAAAGAGCATAAAGTAAGAAGAAAAGAAACTCTTTATCGAATTGCAAGAAAGTATGGTGTAACAATCGATGAAATAAAGACTTTTAATCCAGGTGTTTCAGAGAATATTCGAGAAGGTGAAATTATAAAAATACCTGCATCAAAAATTACTGAACCTTTTATTGAACATAAGGTTGAAAGAAAAACTAAGCTTAATAGAATTGCAAAGAAATATGGACTTTCATATTATCAAATAGAAAGAGTAAATCCTGATCTAGGAAAACGAGTATACTCTGGAACTATAGTGAAAATTCCTGTTAATAGAAATTTAGTAAATAAAGTTGAGGTTTCAAAAGAAATAAAAGAGGTTCAAGAGAATCAGGAAGAAAAAATAAATGCTTTGAAGGAATTGTACAGAGGATTTACAAATTCAAATCCTGATAAAGTATTTAGCATTGCTTTAATGGTTCCGTTGCGTCACGAGTTAACTGATTCATTATATCGAATCCAAGATTTATATCCTCAAAAAGTTTTTAATAGTAGTGCCTTTGAATTTATTCAGTTTGCAGAGGGCTTTCAATTGGCTGCAGATTCTTTGTCAAAGTTAGGTATGAATATCGAATTATATGTATATGATGTTGAAAAGGCAAGCTCAGCAATAAAATTGTATCAGAATAATGAGTTAAAGAGAATGGATTTAATTGTCGGTCCATTTTATTCTAAAGCTTTTAATCAAGTCGCAAATTTTGCTAAAGTAAATCATATACCAATAGTAAATCCATTAACAACAAGAGAAGAAGTTCTTGTGAATAATAATGTATTCAAGGTTAAACCAGGATTTGCTTATAAAAATGAAAGTGTTTCAAGGGTGATATCTCAATTGAGACCTTATGATAAGATTATAATTGTAAATGATCCTAAAGAGGGAAAAGATAGTCGATTTAAAGTTTTGAAGAATGAAATTAAGTCATTAGTACCACAAACAGTTAGAGTAAATGCTTCGATTGTGTTACAAACACTTAAAGCCAATGACTTATATCGAAATGCCTTTGTGGATTCTGAAGGTTATCATATAGATATTAATCAGTTAAAACAAAGTAAAGCCTCTTTAAATATCGAGAATACAGTTTCGGAACTGGAGTATGGTTCAAACTTTAAAACTGATATTGCCAAGCTAGTCAGTAGAATTAGACCAACAATGGTAATTGTAAGCACTAAGAGTAAGGGAGTTACTTTAGAGATTTTAGATAAACTAAATCAAGTTTCTTATAAACATCCTTTATCTGTTTTAGGGTTGCTTGACTGGGGTATTTATGAAAATGATTATTTAGATTATCTGATTAATTTAAATGCAACTTATATTAGTGATGGGTATGTCGATTATTCAAAAGATTATGTCAGGAATTTTGTGTATCAATTTAGAAATAGATTTGACACAGAGCCTAATAAATATGCTTTTGACGGATTTGATATAGGCTTTTATTTTATGGGTATTTTAGGTACTTGTGGAAATAATTTTATTCCTTGTTTAGAAACTTACCAGCCGCATTTACTTAAACGCAAAATGAATTTCAAAAAATCAAAATTTGGTGGTTTTGAGAATTCTTATTGGATTCCATTACATTTTAATGGTGCAAAGATCGAAAAAGTGGAATGATATAAAATAATTATAGTTTAATAATAGAGGGCTGTTCATGTTTTTTTTTGAACA
The DNA here is from genome assembly GCA_041725955.1 of Bacteroidales bacterium. Lineage (GTDB taxonomy): Bacteria > Bacteroidota > Bacteroidia > Bacteroidales > JBGRPZ01 > JBGRPZ01. The sequence goes on along the minus strand of JBGRQE010000071.1, from coordinate 6,160 downwards.
GCCTTTGTTTTTGTAGAGTGAAGGGGAGGAGTGGAGTATGGTTTTACCAGTAATTTATGAAGTATCTTATTTTATAATTAAGATATTTACATACTTACTTTTCCCAATAATATTTTTACTTCGATTTTCAGTCTTCTTTTCTCAGAAAAATAGTAACAAAACTATAATTTGGATTTTAGTTTAATAATTAATGATAATTAGCTTTTACTTGAAATTAATTTAAATGGTAAGTGTAACTATTTGAAAAATAATTCTCTGGAATTAGCTAATTCTAATAGAAACTACGGTTCTAATTTAGAATTTTTTTACTTTAAAAATAGGTGAAAAAAAACTTTCATTTTATTTGGTAGATTCATTTGAATAAATGTACATTTGCCCTGTTAACAATTTAACAGTGTTCGTTTAAAACAGCGTTCAGTATATTATATTTTTTTAAAAAGCTACAGCAATGAACTTAGAAAAAATAATGGCTGGCTTGGAGCAAAAGCATCCAGGTGAAGTAGAATATCTTCAGGCCGTTCGCGAAGTATTAGAGTCAATTGAAGATGTTGTTGCAGAGAATCCACAGTTTGAAGCTGCTGGTATCATTGAGCGCATCGTTGAGCCAGACCGTGTACTTACATTTAAAGTGCCATGGGTAGGTGATGATGGTAAAGTAAACGTTAACCTTGGTTACCGTGTACAATTCAACAACGCTATTGGCCCTTACAAAGGTGGTCTTCGTTTCCACCCAAGCGTTAACCTAAGTATCCTTAAGTTCTTAGGCTTCGAGCAGATTTTCAAAAATGCTCTTACTACTCTTCCAATGGGTGGTGGTAAAGGTGGTTCAGATTTCGATCCAAAAGGAAAATCTGATGCTGAAGTTATGCGTTTCTGCCAATCTTTCATGATGGAACTAAGCAGAATTATTGGTCCTGAGACTGATGTTCCTGCTGGTGACATAGGTGTTGGTGGTCGTGAAATAGGTTTCTTATATGGTATGTATAAGAAATTGACCCGTGAGCATGTTGGTGTTCTTACTGGAAAAGGTTTGAACTGGGGTGGTTCATTGATCCGTCCTGAAGCAACTGGTTTCGGTGCTGTTTATTTTGCTCAAGAAATGTTAGCTACCAAAGGCGAAACTTTCGAAGGTAAAACAGTTGCTGTTTCTGGTTTCGGTAATGTTGCTTGGGGTGCAACTACTAAAGCTACTGAATTAGGTGCTAAAGTAGTAACTATTTCTGGTCCTGATGGCTATATCTATGATGAAGCTGGTATCTCTGGAGAGAAAATAGATTACTTGTTGGAGCTTAGAGCTTCTAACCAAGATATTGTTGCTCCTTATGCTGAGCGTTTCCCAGAAGCAAAATTTGTTGCTGGTGCTCGTCCATGGGAAGTTAAATGTGATGTTGCAATTCCTTGTGCTACTCAAAACGAACTTCGTGGCGAAGATGCTGAGAAATTGGTTGCTAATGGTATTTTCTGTGTTGCAGAAGGTGCTAATATGCCTTGTACTCCTGAAGCAATTGAAGCATTCCAGAAAGCTGAAAGACTATTCGCTCCTGGTAAGGCTGTAAATGCTGGTGGTGTTGCTACTTCTGGTCTTGAGATGTCTCAAAACTCTATGAAGATCAACTGGACTGCTGAAGAGGTTGATGCAAGACTTCACCAAATCATGAAAAATATTCACACTGCATGTGTTGAGTATGGTACTGATGAAAACGGTTATGTTAACTATGTAAAAGGTGCTAACGTTGCTGGTTTCATGAAAGTTGCTAATGCAATGATAGATCAAGGAATTCTTTAATTCTTTATACGATATTTCTTGAAAAAGAAGCTGTCTTCTAAAGGCAGCTTTTTTTGATTATTCTTTTCCCTCCTCTTTGAATGTTCATATTAATCAAAATCCTTGTCCTAATTGCGATCTCTCTTACCTTAAATAACTACCATTCCTACCATTGAGTTCCACGACACCTAGCTTTAATTGACTCTAAACCTCCTAGATATTTGACGAAAACCTCCTAGATATTTGACGAAAACCTCCTAGATATTTGACGAAAACCTCCTAGATATTTGATAAAAACCTCCTAGATATTTGATAAAAACCTCCTAGATATTTGACGAAAACCTACTAGGTGTTGGTGGTTAACTCGCTGGGTTGTAATGCGATTATTACATGTTTTGGTCGCAAAGTATGGTAAGGCTAACATATTAAAGATAGCTATATGGAGTGCGTTTATTTAGAGCATATATAGACAGAGCGAAACGCTTAATCGATATAGCTTTTGTTAGGGTTTATATACACTTGATAGAATTGTTATTTGACAAGCTTAAAATTAAGTTTGAGAACTGATAAAATATAATTGTCGTGTACTAAACTCTAGGATGATAGATTGAAAAAAGAAAACAGTCAAAACAAAAGTGTATACACTGTTTCGACTGTTTAAAATCAATTATAATTTATTGAAGTTGCTTTTCTAGATTATCAACTTTATCATTAAGATTGTTAATTAATTTTTGCTGTTGGATTGTATATAAAGTTAATTCTTCGATTTTCTCCATTAAAATCTTATTCATTTCACCAACATTCATCCCATTTTTAACCATTTCTTTCTCTGGAGCTACGCCAGGAAGATGTTTATTCTGTACAATAAATTTTTCTACTTGTTCAAGTGGCCTTAAATTATAGTTGTCGTTAAAAACATAATCAGGAAAAGATCCTAAATCAAGGGATATTCTTTTTGCAAAGATATCACCTTCAATTTTAGCATTACCTATAACATGTAAAGGCATTTCGGGGCTGTTTGTGCCAATACCCACATTTTTCACAAATTCAACATTATCTTGAAAGTTAGTTTTTCCTAAAAAACCACTAGGACCTTCAAATTTTGAATCGCCAATTACATGAAATTTAGCTGCTGGAGTGTTTGTTCCAATACCAACTCGTCCATTATTACGCACACTTAACATATCTCCATGAGCTTCATCGCTTACTGACCAGAAATATTTTCCATCTGAAGTGTCGAAATGGTTTTGGTATGACCCTGATTTCGAGCCAAATCTATCGGATAAGTTTGTTTTTAGGTTTGCCTCCCAAAACAAATCTGTATCTAGATATACTCTTGATCCGTACCCCCGGCCAAGAAAGATATCACCTATTCCATTTACTGAAAATATTTTAGTTGATTCTGTACTGTTTTTATATCCGATTCCCCAAACAAGTCTGTAGTCTCTATCCGAAAAGTTGATATTATAGTATTGATAAGGATAATTGTAATTTGGATCCATCTTTAAATTAATATTTCCTGAAGGTTCCCAATTTAAAGGTGTTTTAGTTGTAATTGTTCCTTGAGCAAACAAACTAAGTCCTACGCTCGAAAATAGGAGGAGCAGAATAACAAATCTTGTTTTCATAACTTTGAGTTTTTATGCCTTAAATGTTTAGAGTGTCTAGTAAGTCTTTAAACGTAGTGTTCGGTAGTATTATTTCTTTTTTTATTCTTGTATAGAATTTGTTTTAATAAAATCCACACATTTCTTTGAAATCGAAATGATTGATATCATATAGAGAACCCTTTTAAGAATGAGTCTAATTTAGAATGGATTTAGGTATTTTATTGCTTAAATTTGCACAATCTAATTTCTATTAGAAAAATTAGTCAAAATTATTTAGAAGAACTTATGAAGGATAATCGTATTTTGGATATTACTAAGGATGTAAAATGGATTGGGGTATTAGACTTTGATATTGTAACCTTTGATGTTGTGATGGAAACAAAGTTTGGAACAACCTATAATTCATATTTCATCAATGCTGAAAAGAAGGCTATTATTGAAACTTCCAAAGAAAAATTTTGGGATGTTTATGAAAATAAAATTCGACAATTAGTAAATCCAGAAGAAATAGAATTTATTATTCTAAATCATACAGAACCAGATCACTCTGGAAACCTAAAAAACTTGCTAAGAATAGCTCCTAATGCTACAGTAGTTGGAACTGGCAATGCCATTCGCTATCTTAAAGATTTGATGGGATGTGATTTTAAACATTTAGTTGTTAAAGATGGGCATTCTTTGGATTTAGGTAACAAAACGCTTAAATTTATTAGTGCTCCTAACCTTCACTGGCCTGATAGTATGTATACATATCTAGAGGAAGACAAATTGTTATTTACTTGTGATTCCTTTGGTTGTCATTATGCTAATGAAAAAATGTATGATGATCAGGTTGGAGATTTTAAGGAGGCTTTTGATTATTACTTTGATGTAATATTAAAACCATTTAGTAGATTTTTAATCAAAGCGATAGAAAAAATTCGTCCTTTAGAAATCAATGCGATTTGCACTGGTCATGGTCCATTATTAACTCACGACTGGAAAAAATGGGTTGATTATTCTGAGGAGAGAGCCAAAGAGTATATTAGAAATCCAGAGAAAGACAGGGTGTTCATCCCATATGTGTCTGCTTATCAAAAAACAGGTATCTTAGCTGTAAGTATTGCTAAAGGAATTAGACAGATTAATCCTGATATAGATGTAGATGTTGAGGATATTGAAAATATGCCTTTAGGAGAATTAGATCAACGAATTACTCAATCTACAGGAATTATTGTCGGCTGCCCTACTATAAATCAAAATATACTACTTCCAATTTATAAGATGTTCGCTGTTATAAGCCCATTGCGTGATAGGGGGAAATTAGCAGGAGGATTTGGTTCATACGGATGGAGTGGAGAAGGAAGTTCGATTATAGAATCGAATTTACGTGCTCTAAAATTAAAATATTTTGAAGAAGGAGTATTTGTTAAGTTTAGTCCTGATGGTTCTGATATTAATAAAGCTATTGAGTATGGTGAAGCATTTGCTAAGCAATTGCTAGAGAAATAGGTTATCCCAAATTTATTTTACTTGCAAATATTTGTATATCAATACGAATATTTGCATTTTTTTTATAAAACCTTTTAGAAGTATATGTTTTGTAAAATAAATGTGTTAATTATGTTTTTTGTATTTTTGAGGATTATGAATTATCAATAATTAATTATATGAAAACAAAGCAACTCATTTCCATTTTGTTTTTGTTATTAGTTTCTTTTTTATTTACTGTTTCTTGTTCAACAGAACGAAGTTTAGCATACAGATATCTGTCGAATTATTCTGGAGGTAAAATGGCTTTGATTGTACCCCAGTCTATAATAAAAGAAAATCTAGTTAAAAGTAAAATGGAGAAAATAGGAGGAACAGATTCCTTATTTCAAGAAAAAGTAAAATTATTGAGAAGTATTGATGAATCTAAATATGCTGATTCATTTATGACTGCATATATAAAAGGTCTGGAGAGTTTTGGGTTTAAAGTTCAAGTGTATCCAGATAAAGAATCTGTTAATGACCAGCAGGTAGACTATTTAGTCTCTGTTGCACAGGTTCAAATAACTGAATATTCCCAACCAACTAAAGAAGAGAGTCAAATGGGGGATTTTGTTTATTCTCAAGATTTTTTGGTTGAAAATATATTGGTGAGCTCCTGGTTTGAAATCTCAAGCTTTAGGTATGATGGGTTTCCTGAGGAAGTTGTTTTTGCTGAGAATGGAATTTCAGAAGGATATTCAGGGAAATTTAAAGAGACTGTAAATGGAAAGATTCACTTTGATCTTTCTAAGGAAACTATCTTACCTCAAGATGTATATTTTCTTGGAAAAACTTTGGGGACAGCATATGCCAAGTATACATTTAATTTCTTTATGAATATGTCTATTAAGACAAAGCTAGGAAGGAAATTTGATATTGAAAATGGCTACTCCTTTGATCCAAAGCGTGATCTAATCTACCCAAGACAGCAGGGTTTTATTCCTCTTGATTAGACCTAGTCATATTTAATCCTTTGTCAAGTTCTTTCGCATAATTGCGTAAAAGAGTTTTTAAATTTAGAAAAATAAATGAAAGAAGCTTTAGCAAAGGGTTTTTTATTGTTGCTGTTTCTATAAAGTGAATTTTGGTTGTATTTTCGTCTATAGGTATTAGTTTTACAGACCAATATCCTCCAAATCCTTTTTTTGGAATTATTTCTATTTCATAAAATATTGGTGGAATTTTTTCTATACATCTAAAAGTAATAGGAACATTGTTAGAAAAAATTCCACCACTATTTTATGAAATAGAAATAATTCCAAAAAAAGGATTT